>NZ_JAJNRQ010000010.1 GCF_021083645.1 Schaalia sp. lx-260
CCGGGTCGGCTTGCTCGCCCAACTTCTTGACCTTCACAGTCCCGCGCTTCATCGTGTTTGTAAACGCGGTGCCAGTTAGGTCAACAAGCTCACCCGCACCAGTCACACTCACCTCACGGCCCTGAACCTCACTGGAGGGGTTATACGCAGCAAGCGGAGTGGTCTCACGCACCACATAGGTTCCGTACGGCACACGCTCAAACGAAGCCACACCATCAGCCCCAGTGGTCGCGGTAGCAAACGCGCTATCGGACACCACGCCCTCGGTCTTAGCAAACAGGGAGAACACCACGCCCTCAAGCGGCACGCTCTCAGCAGCCGGGTCGGCTTGCTCGCCCAACTTCTTGACCTTCACAGTCCCGCGCTTCATCGTGTTTGTAAACGCGGTGCCAGTTAGGTCAACAAGCTCACCCGCACCAGTCACACTCACCTCACGGCCCTGAACCTCACTGGAGGGGTTATACGCAGCAAGCGGAGTGGTCTCACGCACCACATAGGTTCCGTACGGCACACGCTCAAACGAAGCCACACCATCAGCCCCAGTGGTCGCGGTAGCAAACGCGCTATCGGACACCACGCCCTCGGTCTTAGCAAACAGGGAGAACACCACGCCCTCAAGCGGCACGCTCTCAGCAGCCGGGTCGGCCTGCTCGCCCAACTTCTTGACCTTCACGGTGCCGCGGATCAACTGATTCGTCACAGGAACAGAACGCAAATCAACGTCCTGCCCATCCTCACGAACAGACACATCCTGCTTCCAGGCAGAATTCAACACGTAATTAACCAAGCTCGCGCTCTCACGCAACTCGTAATCCCCATACGGCACGCCCTCAAACGAAGCCACACCATCAGCCCCGGTCTTTGCGGTCGCGAACGGCGTCTCAGACACCCCAGCACCGGTCTTAGCAAACAGCGAGAACACCACGCCAGCCAAAGGCACACTAGCATCCTCAGCATCAACCTTCTTCACCCGCACGGTGCCGCGGATAATCGTATTCGCGTAATCAGCAAGGCTCAGAGTCTGCCCATCAGTTTCAATACTCGCAGACGGCGTCACACTGCTGAGCACATAGCCGCGCGGAGCGTTCTTCTCACGCACCGTGTACTTCCCATAGGCAATACCACTAAACCGCACAACACCATCATGCCCAGAAGTAGCCTCAGTCACCAGGGCACCTTCAGAATTCACAAGCTCAAAGACCGCGCCAGCAAGAGGAGCACGCGTATCAGCATCCACCTTCGTCAGCGTGATACTGCCACTAATCTTCCGGTTAGTAATGAAATCAAAACCAACAACCTGACCATCACGATCAATACGCACCTCACGATCATCCTGATCGCCCACATACCCCTCAGGAGCCTGCACCTCACGCAACACATACTCCCCATACGGGACACGCTCAAACACAACCGAACCATCAGGGGCGCTCGTTCGAGTATCAAAAGCACTCTCCGACACACCATCAGCGCTCTTAGCAAACAAGGAGAACACCGCGCCAGCAAGGTGACGACCATCCACCCCATCAACCTTCGTCAAAGTGACACTGCCACGCATAACACTATTAGGGAACTCACCCAAAGCAACACGAGCACCATGAGCACTCACACTCAGACTCTTCACCTCAACACTACGCACATACCCCACAGGCGCGCTCTTCTCACGCAACGTGTACTCCCCAAACGGCACACGCTCAAAAGAAGCCACACCATCAGAAGCACTCGTCTGCTCACCAACCACACTACCCTGAGCATCCACAAGCTCAAAGATCGCGCCAGCAAGCGGAGCACGCGTATCAGCATCAACCTTCGTCACCGTTACCGTGCCGCGGATCAACTGATTCGTCACAGGAACAGAACGCAAATCAACGTCCTGCCCATCCTCACGAACAGACACATCCTGCTTCCACGCAGCATTCAACACGTAATTCACCAGACTCGCGCTCTCACGCAACTCGTAATCCCCATACGGCACGCCCTCAAACGAAGCCACACCATCAGCCCCGGTCTTTGCGGTTGCAAACGGCGTCTCAGACACACCAGCACCAGTCTTAGCAAACAGCGAGAACACCACACCCGCCAAAGGCACACTAGCATCCTCAGCATCAACCTTCTTGACCTTGATGCTGCCGCGTTTCATCGTATTCACAAACGCGCTATTAGTTAGGTCAACAAGCTCACCCGCACCAGTCACACTCACCTCACGGCCCTGCGCCTCAACAGAGGGGTTATACGCAGCAAGCGGACCAGTCTCACGCACCACATACGACCCGTACGGCACACGCTCAAACACAGCGACACCATCAGCCCCAGTGGTCGCAGTCGCAAACGCCGTATCAGACACCACGCCCTCGGTCTTAGCAAACAGCGAGAACACCACACCCACAAGCGGCACGTTTTCAGCCCCCGCGTCAGCCTGCTCACCCAACTTCTTCACCTTGATGCTGCCTTGGACCAGGCGGTTAGGATAATCACCTACCTGCACGGTTTGACCATGAACACGCACCTGAACATCACGAGTCTGATCCGAAAGCACATAATGATCCGGCGCGCTCTTTTCACGCAACACGTAATCCCCATACGCCACCGAGCTGAAAGTCGCAACACCATCCACACCACTTGGAGCAGAAACATACGCGGCCTGCGCGCCCTCAGGCACACCACCACTCGTGTCCT
>NZ_JAJNRQ010000011.1 GCF_021083645.1 Schaalia sp. lx-260
CCTCCGGCGGAGTTGGTTCCGAAGAAGTCGGTGTCTTTGGATGGGCATGGGTGGAGTTTGTCTGCTCCTGCTCAGGATTTGGGTGGTTCTGTTTTTTATCGGTATTCGGTGGCGAATACGGGGTTGACGGCTATTGAGGCGTTGACGTTGTTGGATGTGTTGCCGCAGGCTGGGGATCATAAGGTGGTGCCGAATCAGCGGGATGAGTATTTGCCTCGTACGTGGTTGAGGTCTGGTGGTGATGGGTCTTCGGGTGTGGTGGAGCATTCTGCGTTTGAGACTCCGTTGACTGGGCCTGTTGATGAGGTTGAGGTTGATGGTGTTCGTGTGAATGATCAGCCGATTGATACTTTTTTGACTGAGACTGGTGTGAAGCTTTCTGCGAATGCGGCGTTTGAGTATTTTTATTCGTTGGATGCGCAGGGTGTGGATACGGCTTCTGTGGTGAATTCGCGGTGGTTGCGTAAGGATGAGGTTTCTGATTGGTCGCGTGTGAAGTCTGTGAAGGCTGTTTTGCGTCCGGGGATGAAGATTTTGTCTGCGGGTTTGGCTCATATTGTGACGGGGAATCGTTTGCCTTTTAGTGAGGCGACGAAGGGTTTGGATATTCATTCGCGTGCGATTAATTCGTTGGCTACTTCTGAGGATGGGATTAATTTCCGTGAGGCTAATGAGGTGACGGCGGAAAATATTAAGTATTCGATTGATGGTATTGCGTTTTTTGATATTGATCGTGATGGTAATGCGCGTGCGGATGAGGCGCGTATTGGTGGTCGTCGGGTTGTTGTGGTGCGTCAAAGTGATTCGGATCCGTCTGTTTTTACTGTGGCGCGTGATCCTGCGGGTGTGCCGATTGTTGGGCGTACGGATGAGGATGGTCATTATCGGTTTGAGGTGTATGCGCGTGGTAATTATGCGGTGCGTTTCTTGAAGGAGGATACTGAGACGGTTGCTCCTGCTGGTAATGGCGTGGTGAGTGTGGCTAATCATTCGGTTGCGGAAGGTTCTGTTGCCAGTCCGTGGGATGATGTTGCTGGGGATGTGGCGTATGTGCAAAGTACGTCTGTGTCTTTGCAGCCTACTCATCGTCATGATACGCGTAATGCTGCTTTTGTTTCTGATAAGCAGCCGTTGAGTGTGCGTAAGGTGGATCAAGATGGTGAGCCGATTCAGGGGATCACGTTTACGTTGAGGTATGTGGGCGCGTTGGATGGTCAGCCTGAGCTTGAGGTGGGGGATCGTCCGGGTGTTCAAACGGGTGTGACTGATTCAGATGGTCTTGTTCGTTTTAAGCCGAGCGTGTTTGGTAAGTACACGTTGAGTGAGTCGGGTGTGCCTGAGGGTATTGAGGGTTTGAGCGCGCCGAAGGACTTGGTTTTGGATGGTCAGGCGTTGGATCATGATGATCAGGGTGTGGCTTTAGCGTTTTTGCGTGTGGTCAATACTCGGGTTAAAGCTGATGTGACTGTGAAGAAAACGGATGCGTCTAGTGGTCTTCCTGTTGCTGGCGCCGTGTTTGAGCTGTATGCCAAGGACACGAGTGGTGGTGTGCCTGAGGGCGCGCAGGCCGCGTATGTTTCTGCTCCAAGTGGTGTGGATGGTGTTGCGACTTTCAGCTCGGTGGCGTATGGGGATTACGTGTTGCGTGAAAAGAGCGC
>NZ_JAJNRQ010000012.1 GCF_021083645.1 Schaalia sp. lx-260
TATACGACAAATCTTGTTGGTGTGGAGTGAACTTTTGTGGTGTGTTGGTGGTCAAAACTCGGTCGTTAACTCCCCTTTTTTTTCCCGGGCGTGTAATGGTGATGGGTGAATCGACTACATCGTTGCCAGACTTGCCATGCTCGGATGATCCGCTGGGGATCGTATTTAACAAAGACCGGGAAGAAGGTGCGTTGGCGTTGCCAGGCCTGTGCAGCTACAACGAATTCGCGCGTGGATTCCAAAGCACGCGAAATCGCGATGCTTATAGACTTTGTGACCGAGAAACGCACCCTGGCAGAGTTTGCCGGTGGCGGACGCACACTTCAGCGTCGCCTCGCTAGGGCGTGGGAATACTGGCCTGTCGCACCGGCAGTTGACGAAGTCCATCACGTTGTCCACGTTGATGGCCTGTATCTGGCTCACCGTTGCGTCCTGCTGATCGCGATGAGCTCACGACACGTTCTTGCCTGGCACCTGGCTCGAAGCGAACGAGCAAGCTCGTGGGCTGACCTGTTAGCCAAGATCGCTCCTCCTGATGTTGTTATCACCGATGGCGGGTCAGGATTCGTGAAAGCTTGCCGCACCCAATGGCCCAACACCCGTATTCAACGCTGTCTTTCCCACATTCAAGCCAATGTTCGTTCCCGCACCACCAGCAGGCCACGCCATCAGGCAGGAGTTGAGCTCTACGCCCTAGCCAAAGCACTGACCCATATCCGCACTCAAGACGAGCAAACCGCCTGGCTGGATCATTACACGAGGTGGTGTCAGAAATGGAAAATGACCCTGGCAGAAAAAACACGCCTAGCTGATGGGCGCATCGTCAATACTCACGAGCGTCTCGTCGCTGCCCGTAACCTTATCAACCGACGTGTTAAAGCCGGTGACATGTTCACCTACCTTGACCCACATCTCCACATGGACGGTGAGCCGATCCCGGCTACGAACAACCGAATCGAAGGACTCAACTCTCAACTCAGAGCAATGCTGCGCACACATCGTGGCTGGCCACTACTACGCCAAATCAAAGCGTGCATGTGGTGGTGCTACCAGCACACAAGCAACCCGCGCCCTGCCAGTGAACTCACTACCCTCATGCCCACCGACACTCAGATCCACGAACTCTACCAACAAACCGCACAACACCAAGCAGAAACCAACCAAGCCCGCCAACAACACTGGGGACAAGCCATCACCTGGGCCGACCTCACATGGTCAACCAACACGCTCAAGGCCATCAACGAATAAACCCCCACCAACAAGATCTATCGTATAAGCC
>NZ_JAJNRQ010000001.1 GCF_021083645.1 Schaalia sp. lx-260
GCGAGTCTGGTGAATTACGTGTTGAATGCTGCGTGGAAGCAGGATGTGTCTGTTCGTGAGGATGGGCAGGACGTTGATTTGCGTTCTGTTCCTGTGACGAATCAGTTGATCCGCGGCACCGTGACGGTGAGCAAGGTGGATGCTGACAGTGGCTTGCCTTTGGCTGGTGTGACTTTCCAGTTGAAGCAAGAGGGCGTGGTCAAGTATGAGGCTGTGACTGATTCTTCTGGCATGGCGACTTTCACCTCGGTGGCGTACGGGGATTATGTGCTTGTGGAGTCCGCGACCTTGGTTTCTCACGTGTTGCGTGCTGATTATGCGGCTGATGTTGCTGTGCGTGAGCATGGCGCTAGGGTTGATGCGGGCATGGTAGAAAACCCGATCAAGCGCGGCACTATCACGCTGAGTAAGGTGGACGCTGAAACTGGCGCTCCTCTTGCTGGCGCGGTGTTCTCCCTGTTCGCTAAGACCGGGGATAGGGTTTCGGAGAGTGCTTTTGATACTCGAACGAGCGCCCCTGATGGTTCGGTCTCGTTTGAGCGTGTCCCGTATGGTGAGTACGTGCTGCGTGAAGTGCAAGCTCCTGAGGGCTATTTGCCTGACACGAGTGCGCGTAGTGTGCGTATAGATGATGACGGGCAACGTGTTTCAGTTGGTAAGGTAGCTAATCAGTTGATCCGCGGCAGTATCACGCTGACCAAGGTGGACGCTGAAACGCGTGCTCGGCTTGCTGGCGCGGTCTTTGAGCTTGTGAATGCTCAAGGCGGCGTGGTTGGTGAGCAAACCAGCAGGACTGATGGTGTGGTCTCGTTTGAGGGCGTGCCGTACGGTGAGTATGTGGTGCGTGAAAAGAGCGCGCCTGCATCGTTCTTGCCCAGTAGTGTGACACTGAAGGCGAGTATTACTCGTAATGAGCAGGTTGTTGCTTTGGGCGAGTATGTGAATACCGCGATGCGTGGCAGTATTCGGGTGCATAAGATTGACGCTGAAACAGGCCAGCCTTTACAAGGCGTGAAGTTTGGTGTGTATCAGCAGCCAGAAAACATGAACCTTCCTGCCCACAACACAGATAACGCGGGCATGGCTGGCGCGGGTGAGCAGCCACAAAATGGCGCCCACACACCCACCACCAACACCGACACAAACCCAGCCAACACAAACCCCGCGGGCGACACAAACCCTGCTGTTGGGGGCGCGTTGAGCGTTCCTGCGGGCAACACGACTCCTGCGGGTGAGGCAAGCCCTGCTGAGGGCGAGCTTGTTGCTGTGGGTGTGTCTGATGTGAATGGTGATGTGGTTTTTGCTGGTTTGCGTATGGGATCGTATGTGGTGCGTGAGCTGGTTGCTGCGCCCGGGTACAATCGTGCTTCCAGCCTGACGCGTATGGCGGTTCTTCAAAAAGACGGGCAGGTTGTGCAGGTAGAAGACGTGGAAAATACTCCGATACGTGCTGATATTGTCCTGCGTAAACAAGACAAGGCGGGTCATGGTCTTGCTGGCGCTGTTTTTGAAGCTGTCCACCAAGAAAGCGGGCAAAGGCTGAGCGCGACCAGCGGCTCGGATGGTGTTGTGCGTTTTTCTGCTGCCCTGTACGGGCAGTGGGTGGTGCGTGAGGTTCACGCCCCGCACGGCTACCTGTTAAACCAGGAAACACGCACAGTCAACGTGAGCGAGCAGGATGTGACAGTAGATGCCGGCGTGATAGTCAATGAGCCTGTCCCGGTCAAGATCGGTAAGAGCGCCCTGGCTATGACCGGCGCTATGCCGCTCATCTGGGTACTAGCCGCAAGCACAGCACTAGCTGGCCTGACACTCATAACCACCACCCGCACACGACGCACACGCTCGTAACATACGCAAGAGCACTAAGGCCTCACAGGGCCTAAGTGCCATGCAAAAGTAGAGGGTGTTCTTCTCAACCACAAACGAGAAGAACACCCTCCTGCTTTTTGCTTCCCGCACACGATACCTACGCATACACCCACTGTCTGCGTGGTGGCTGGGCGACCCAGACAAGCTCTGGCTACCGCCCACACATACCCACCGTCCAACGCCTAGTGACCCTCCACCACCTACTGTCCTTTACCTCATCTAATCTCACCATGCATAGTGTTCACCAGCTCTAGGATTAGCCTCACGTATCAAAAACGCAGATTTTACAATAATCAAACTGTGAATGTGTGAGAGGACAGCTTGAGTGACGTGCGACGAATTATTAATACCCCAACAGTGAATTAGGATGAATTGCATGAGTATTTCCCGAGCGCTTGAAACGGTTCAGCATGATTCTTCTGACAGGCCGACACCGAAACAACGATCAACGCGCAACCGCACTCTCACCATTTCACCCTCCGAAGAAATAGCATTACAGCAGACACTGATACACGTCAATACCCCAATGTCTTTCGATGATGTCTGTAATCAGACAATTCACGGTGACACTTTTGAGACTCTCCCACATCTGCCGCGCGAATCAGTCGATTTACTCATCGTTGATCCACCGTACAATCTTTCAAAAGATTTCCACGGCACCGCTTTTAAGGCCCGATCAAATGAAGAATATGAGCTATTCACACGAAGATGGATTGAACTTTGTATTCCACTACTCAAACCAGAAGCATCAATTTATGTTTGTTGTGACTGGAATAGCAGCCTAATTATCGGAAAAGTATTGTCTGAATATTTCCATGTAAGAAACCGAATAACATGGCAAAGAGAAAAAGGGCGCGGAGCAAATTCAAACTGGAAAAATGCGCTGGAAGATATCTGGTACGCGACGGTTCACAAGAAAAAACATGTATTCAATCTTGACAGCGTTATGATGCGACGAAAAGTAATTGCCCCCTACACAGTCGATGGGAAACCGAAAGACTGGGAGCAGACCCCAGAGGGAAACTTTAGAAATACTCGGCCCTCTAATTTCTGGGATGACATTACGATTCCTTTTTGGAGTATGCCTGAGAACACAGATCACCCGACACAAAAACCCGAGAAGCTCATTGCGAAACTCATTCTCGCAAGTAGTGATCCTGAGGCAGTTATTCTTGATCCTTTCTTAGGTTCTGGAACAACATCAGTGGTTGCAAAGAAATTAGGGCGAAGGTTTATCGGCATCGAATGGAACCCCACATATTGCGTTTGGGCAGCTAAAAGGCTTGAATTAGCTTCGACTGACACCAGTATTCAAGGCTATTCAGATGGGGTGTTCTGGGAAAGAAACATGCTTCAAAGACAAAGACGTGAATCATTCACATAAGATTTCTCGCTCTGCAACTGTGCAAGAAAAACTGTTTTAGGTGGGGAAATGAGACTCTTTAACAGTGAACTTATTAATTCGCTTATAAGCACAATCAATGCGGTTCCTGTCGGTCAAGATAAGCGTGTTTTAACGGCGATAGTGACGGGCCAGTTCAATCTGGTGAAAGACCGATCAATCTACTATTGTGATGATTTCGCAATAAGGTTTTCCAGTGCTGCAGGTAAGAGCTTTTCAAATACTGTTCTTTCGCTTTCTTCCCTCTTAAAGTTCGACGACCGGCCTTGCTTTGTTGCGATAGTACGTTCAGACGCAGTGGAACTCAGACTGATAAATTCCACTTTTTTACAGAAAGTAAGCCATTCTTCTCGGCAACTTCGGGAAGATAATATTCGAGGCTCTTTCAATGGGTCTGATATCTTGCTTAAACTTGATGGAGTTGTGAATCATCCAGATAATTTTGCTGTCTTATACGCAATGCATCAAGCATTTACTCAAAGTGAAAATATTGAACGACTTGTAGAAGCGACAAATGGAATAACGTCAAACCGCCGCAAGTTTATGCCTTCAGCGGAGCAAGAAGCGAATATTCTTCACGCGCCAGAACGTACCGTGGGTTTTGTTCATTCTGAGTTCTTTGAGGTACTTGAATCAGATTTGAATAATCGAACTGCGAGAGTTGCTGGTGCGATTGCGATTGCCTCATTAATTGAAAATGTGAATTTGAGGGGGCGGATTGTCGAGGAATTAGTAACTTCGGATGATCCACAGCTCATTCAAGCCATAACCCATGACCTGAATAAGGGCAAGATTCTTACTCTCAATACTAATCAGGATCTAGGTGATTACGTTCGATTTTTTGATGGCTACAATACGGCGACCGACATTAAAACAAAAGTACTATTCCTACAAAGCGCTCCGAAAGCATTCAATATCGATAAATTACTCAAGTTTTTAGCCGTGCCTGAGAGCGTGTACTTGTTCTTTTTGATTGGAATAGGCGAACAAGGAAAAATAAAAACGAGGTTAGTCTCTATTTTTCAGTCCGACCTGTTACCAGAGTTAAGAGTTCAACACCATTGGGCGGGAAGAAATTCTCGTGGAGTCACACAAGTATCAGGTGTAACACTCGATAAAATCCTAGACAGCGCAAGTATTGAAATATCGGTAGGCGATTCAATTGCTGCTTTGAAGAATTGGCTAGAACTTTAGTGGCTCTTTGGTGGGGAATTTCATCGCCACATCTCGCGCTGCGAGAAAACCCTCGGAAAAACCGGGACTACTTCTGAGGAGAAGATAACGGTCGGGGTGACAGGATTTGAACCTGCGTATCTGCTTGGGCTAGATATTGTTGCTATCATGAATTATGAGGGTCTGATCTGATGTCACTTAAAATGGTCAGATTTAAGTAGCATGTGATCCTGTTTGAGATCAGAACGAAGATCTCAGTCAGAAATTATAATATTTTATTTTTGTTCTGTTAGAATAAAACTGTCTTGACTTGACTGCATGGTTGCAGTGTACCTGCGCTGAGCATAATGGGAAGGAAACGGTGTTTTCTGGCGAGCATCTGATATTAATGCATCATTAGAATTTGCTGTGATTACCTTAGCGGCGAATGCTATGCCAGCCTTAAGTTCTGACGGCTTTCGCGTACTATTAGCTTTACGAAAGACGAATGAATTTCGTAAGCATATGCAAAATCCACGGTGGATCCAGATTGTTCGCATACTGAGTTGGATACTAGTTGTGACGTATAGCGTATACATGGTGCTGTCGTTATATGTGGAGGTTCATGCATGACTGAAGTATTGGGCGCCTCGGGTCTTGTGGTACGGCGTGGCTCTTTTTCGCTGACACCGATCTCTTTCTCCTTAGATGAAAACAGCGGCATTGTAGGACTATTCGGCCAAAACGGTGCAGGTAAAACAACGTTACTACGAGCTTTGGCAGGGTTAGCTCCTATAACGTCGGGTACGGTACGACGGCGACACACTCAAGCGCGACGACCGGTATTTCTTCCGGATTCCCCGTACCTGTACGGGTTTTTACGTGTCCAGGAATGTGTTGATCTCATGGCACGGTATTTTTCTGACTTTTCTCGCCAGCGCGCTATCACCCTTATCGATGAGCTTGAGCTGGACAAACGTAAACCTGTGAATGCGCTGTCTAAAGGTATGGGTGAACAATTATCCATTGCCCTCATGCTGGCCCGTGATAATGATGTCTATCTCTTTGATGAACCACTGGCTGCGGTTGACCCAGTCACACGCGATGTGCTTGTACAAATCATTCGGGCAAATATACCGCCCAATGCTGTTGCACTGCTGAGCACTCATCTTATTTTTGGACTTCAGGATCTATTTGATTCCTACATGGTCATCCATGATGGTGCTCTCGTGCGCACTGAACAAATTAGCACTGCTCACGAGCGTGAGAATCTTGAAAGCATCGTGAAGGAGGCGATTCTTGGTGGTTGAATGGGGTGTAGAATTCCGAAAACATACGGCGTTTATAGTGACAACCTTACTTCTCACGGCTATCGCGCTACTCATGCACTTGTGTATTCATGGGTCAATTGCAGGAATCATATGGATTTTCGCCGTCATCTTGCTCTCAAGCGCTTGGGCTATATACGCCTGTGGTCACGTATTTTCCTATGTAACCCGTGGCAGTGACATGCTGTTGCATCTGTCAACTCAGAAGCCTCTAAAGAAAATGCTCCTCAAGACTATGCCCTTGGTAACCGGTTTTGCGCTGGTTGGTGTTGGCACAATATCTGGTTACCTGTGGGGATCTGAACGCGACACCTACCTTACCCTTTCCCAAATCTTAGGTGCCTTAGGTTTGAAAGTCCTTTCCGTAGCAGCGCTCATTGCTTGGAGTTGGATACTGGCACGATGTGTCAGACCTATCCGTTCCTTTGCTGCTCAGCTCACCCTCTATGGCTTAGGGTGGATTGTTTCCATCACAGTACTTTGTATAGCCCTTATTATCGCCGCAAATACAAGTATGGATTCTTGGTTCATTGGGGTGAGTGACAACTACAGTGGCTTACCGCTATACGTCACCGCTATCCCTGTCCTTATCGACAAAGCTCCAACAATCGCCACAGCAACAACAATTGGCCTTAACGTTGCTGTTGTTCTTATTTCCCTAATAATCGAGGCCGTACACGACCGCAGATTTTATAACAGCTAGTATGCTGTGTGAGATATGTTCTGTGCTACCTGCTAGGTAAGGACATTACTTTTAGTCTGTAAGCACGAGTTTTTGTGCGAGTAATCAATGTGACAAATTTGTGTGAGAGATAAATCCTGTCAACGAATAGCACATGATAAACCTTACCGACGAGTGGGCCACAGGCCGTAAATGCCAGAATGGGTGTTCTGCTACCGAGTATTGTGCCTATCGTCAGAAAGCTCCTTGAGAGCATTACCTGAAAAGCTAAGCCAAGTATATATCTAAAATGTGAATGGCTGTGTCGATACTTCACGTCTAAAAGTCACGAAGCCTACTAAATTCCAAAGAGGCAAAAAACCCTCGGAAAAGCCGGGACTGCTTGTGAGGAGAAGGTAACGGTCGGGGTGACAGGATTTGAACCTGCGGCCTCTTCGTCCCGAACGAAGCGCGCTACCAAGCTGCGCCACACCCCGTGCAACTCCACGAGTATAACCAGCTTGAGAACAGTCACCAAATACGACGACTCTTTCTGGCATGACGGATTCGTCACACACCCTATTTGTACCCCTATTTACTGAGGATAAATCCGTAACAACGAGGCTTCTGGGCGCGTAGCAATCCGGAAAGGAACAAAAGGTGAAGTCCCTAAACCGGCTGACACATGTAACAGTGAACGCGCTTTCGGTGACACCCACTCATGAAGCCCTTTAGCCCACTGGCGCGGCACATCACAATTCGTCACCAATGCTCCCACGCCGGGTAAACCAAATTGGCCCCCATGCGTGTGCCCAGCCAGGATCAAGTCAGCACCCATATCAGTGAAAGCATCAAGGACCCGACGATACGGAGCATGAGCCACAGCAACACGGAAAACATCATCCCTATGCCACTCCTTGGGAGCAAGCGGAATCTGGTCACGATTCATATGAGGGTCATCAACCCCAATCAAAGCAACCCGTTGCACTCCAGAATAAGCCGCATAAGCCGCATAACGAGTAACACTATCCTCGTGGGTCTGCCAAGGTCGGGACTCAACACCTGCAAACGTATGATGATTTGCGGACGTCGCGCAGTTTTCAGTGCCACCATGCATTTGAGACGATAGGCCCCTAGGAGTTTCTGGTGAAAACACCTGCGCCACCGGCGGCCTACCCCCCTTATCAGCATCTAAACGAAGATCGCATAATGCAGACGCATTTGATAAATCATGCCAACCCGCATTAGTGAATGCGTGAACCAAATCCTGCCACGGCAAATCAGGTGTGCGGCCAGAAGTATCACATGTACGCGCATCAGAACGCAGATAACGTGACCAGCTCTTACGGCGTGCAGAAAAATAATCATTCGAACCCAACACGAAAGCACCCGGCAGATCAAAAAACGGCCTGTGAGCAGCAAAAGCCAGTTCTAACCCCTGCGCAGAGCCAAAATTATCGCCGGTTGAAATCACCAGATCCACATTTTCACGCTCCGCCACAGCCTCAAGGAAATGCGCAAGAAAATCCTGCCCAGGATACATATGCAAATCCGATATGTGGAGTAACGTAAAAGGCCGTATCCCACGATAAGCCGGCACAGGAACGTCATAGCGACGAAGAACAGGGAAACGCCGCTCACACGCGCCCCAAGCCAACGACCCAGCGGCTAAAGCAGCCCCAGTGAACACAGTTCCTGCGGCATAACGTGCGACACGCGGTAAAGCGCGCCTCACAGACTCACTCCGCGTCACCATCATCATCTGAGGACGAACTTTCGTCAGAATCTTCAGACTTTTCCTTAGGCTGAGGTGCCGGTGTCCCAATATAAACATTCGGCAGAGGCGTTCCCTGAGTACCTGCCAAAGACTTACTCATATACGGTGCCCAAATATCCGGACCTGCCAAAGAATCACCATAAAGCTCTTTATGGTACTTACCATTGACCGTCACACCAAGATTCGGTGTCGATGACGCTTTCGCATGTCCAACCCAAACGGAAGCAGACAAGTCAGGCGTGTAGCCAGTCATCCACGTATTCGCGCTGTCATCAGATGTCCCTGTTTTTCCAGCATAGCCCCGGCCATCAGCAATACGAATAGAGTAATACTGGCTAGTTGCCTTATTCAGAACGGTCGTAACTTTACGGGCAACCTCTGCAGGAATCACTTCCTTACAATCCGGTTGGAACTCTTTGAGCACATTCTCAGCGCTATCTTTAACAGAAGTCATTGCCTGAGGAACACAATACTTTCCGTTATTTCCCAACGCTGCGAAACCTGCTGCCATTTGCAGAGGAGACACGGTAGCAGCACCGATGATATTAGCGGGGTAGGGCGGAATGGTCTGCCCATTTTCTGTGATTCCCAGATCAGCGGCGGTCTGGAAAATCTGACAGAAATCCACACGCGACGCCATATTCACAAAAGCCTGGTTACCTGAGATCCCGACGGCGCGAATGGAATCCATCTGACCTAATTTGAGGCTGCCGAAAAGGTCATTCACTTTGTAATCATCGGTTTGAATAGGCTGTCCGTTACAACGGAAAGAACCATTCGGATAGTTGATGTCATTTCGGCCAACCAGTTCATAAGCATTGTGACCTTCTTTGAACCATTGCAACAGTGTGAAAACTTTGAATGTAGAGCCTAACTGGAAATGCCCATTTGCAGCATAATTATTTGTCGTCTGAGCATCTTCGATGCCATAGGACGTATTTTGTGCCATAGCAACTATTTGACCCGTCGCAGGAACAACAGAAGCCAAAGCCGCATCCAACCCGGAAGGATCATCGTCAGGGACAGCAGTATTTACAGCCTCATCAGCATAGGATTGCTTATTCGGATCAAGAGTTGTGTAAATACTTAAACCACCCGTTTTTAAGAGGTGTTCACGTGCCGCCGTATTTTCACCAAAAGATTCATCAGCCAGGAACTGTTGTACAGCGTAGGTGCAAAAATACGACGCAGAATCACTGGCCCCTGCGCAACCCTCACGTAAAACCGTTGGATTAAGCTGATCTGCCACAGGGGTTTCAATAAATTGATCGTATTCTTCACGACCAATCAGTTCCTCTGTGAAAAGCACACCAAGGACCGTGTCACGACGCTCCTGTGCAGCTTCCGGGTAACGTAAAGGATCATATGTGACAGGCGATTGAACAAGGCCCGCCAGCAAAGCAGCCTCATTCCAATCCAATTCGGAAGCCGACTTTGAGAAATAACGTTGCGCCGCCGCTTCAATACCGTAAGTGATGGGACCAAAAGGCGCGATATTCAAATACCCGGTAAGAATTTCGTCTTTCGACATACGCTTTTCCAGAGCAATCGCGTACTTCATTTCACGCAATTTTCGTTCCGGTGTTTGTTCAGTTGCGGTCGAAATCAGCTCAACATCACCTTCAAGGTAACCGCGTTCTTGTAGGCTATTTCGGACAAACTGCTGGGTAATAGTTGACGCACCCTGAGTGGCACTGCCGATAAGGTTCTTGGCAATTGCTCGACCAATACCGGTCGCATCCACACCATGATGCTCATAGAAACGACGATCTTCAATGGCGACAATAGCTTTTTTCATCGTGTCGGCAATCTGATCAGAAGGCACAACAATTCGTTGCTTGTCGTAGAAACGCGCTAGGACATTACCGGCAGAGTCATACATGATGGACCCCTGAGCCGGTGTCACCATGTGTAAATCACCGGGAAGGTCATCAATGATCGACGGAATAGTTTTTGCAACCACTGCTGCTGAACCGGCAGCAGGAACCAGTAAACCTGCTCCAAGAACCCCTAAAAGTACTGAGATTCCAAGGAAAGTCAAGAGCAACGTCACGAGTTGCAGCGGTGTGACTGAGCGTGTACCAGAGTTCGCCATAATCTAAGGATACGTGGCATGAGGATTAATGCATCTTGTGATGGATATTTGTGTGTGTCACATCCAAAATGGGATGAGTTTGATGAAAATGGTCGAAAGTGTGTAAGGTCGCAGATGAAAGGTCAAAGGTGACCATCGCAAGGAGTCAAAATCATGCCGATACATACGGACGATCAAAGCTGGGTATCACGAGCCTTATGCGCACAGTACGAGCCTGACACTCTTTTCGTACAAGGAGCAAGCCAAAGACAAGTGCGCTTGCGGTGCATGGAATGTGAAGTGCGCTTAGAGTGCTTAGCTGACGCTTTACAGTCAGAGGCAAACTACGGAGTGTGGGGCGGATTAACGGAACGCGAACGCCGAGCAATCCTGCGACACTACTCTGACATTACAAACTGGGCCGAATGGATCAACGAATCAGACGACCCGTTAGCTGAAGAAATTCGTTCACCACAAGTCCCACGAGTTTTAGCGCATGTGAGGCACTAGGGTCTGTGTCACGTGGTGTCAGACCTGTCAGGCGCGTAGGATTCGTACTATGACTACTTGGGAATACGCAACCATTCCGTTGCTGACACACGCAACGAAAGCGATTTTAGATCAGTGGGGGGCTGATGGCTGGGAACTCGTTCAAGTGGTTCCAGGACCTACAGGCTCAGAAAACCTTGTCGCTTACCTGAAACGTCCCACAGGCGAAAAATAACATGATGTGACGATTCACTGTAGAGACAGTTTCACTGCATAAAGGGTGGCTCCAACGTGTAAGCGTTGAAACCACCCTTTATATATGCTCTGTATGAAGTTTTAAGAGAAACTTCGTCAGCGTGCGCGACGAGCCAGACGGTCAACATCCAACAGTGTGACCGCGCGGCCTTCTAAACGAATCCACCCGCGAGAAACAAAGTCTGCAAGAGACTTATTCACGGTTTCACGTGAAGCACCCACAAGCTGAGCAAGTTCTTCCTGAGTGAGATCGTGAGGTACATGCACGCCCTTATCAGTGGGGTTACCAAAACGGTCAGCAAGATCAAGTAATGCTTTAGCAACACGGCCAGGAACGTCAGAAAATACCAAATCAGACAAGGACTCATTGGTACGACGTAGACGCTGAGCCAATGCACGGAGCATGTGCTTCGCTAAAGCAGGGTTCGTGTCAAGAATCTCCATGAGATCTTCGTGTTCAAGGAACAGCAAAGAAGCTGGTGACACTGCAGTAGCAGTTGTTGAACGCGGCCCCGGATCAAAAAGGGTGAGTTCACCGATGATTTCGCCTGGACCAAGTACGGCCAGCAAAGATTCACGTCCGTCAGAAGAAGTGTGACCGAGTTTTACTTTCCCTTCGGTCACAATGTACAGGCGATCACCAAGCTCGCCTTCGTCAAAAAGGGTTTCACCGCGACGCAAAGTGGTATGACCCATTTTTTGCTGAAGTGAAACTTGTTGTGTCTCGTCCAAGCGTCCAAATAGAGGAACTTGACTGATAAAGTTTCCGTCGCCAATCATCTGTGGCTGATCTCCGTTCTAGTGGTCGGATCTGTGGAAACAAAGCCCACAGAAAGCGGAATAAACATGTGCCCTAGGACACTTTACATTGCATATGTAGTACTTGTCTGTACAAGTCGCCTTTTTCCTTGAATTTTCCTCAAGAAAATTTTATTACCGTACACCCGCAGCTTTTGCGGCCTTACGACGAGCACGAGCAGTGAAATAGGCGCCCGTCGGATTCAAAAGTGCTACTTCAGCGCGCAAAGCTTCCTCTTGACGACCAATACGACGAGCACGATGGGCCACAAAACCCACAATCACAAGCGCAAGACCGTACAGCAAAATACGGCCCGAATAACCTGAGGCTTGCACATGATGAACGAAATTCGCTCCAATCACATGAGCGCCCGACAGCCAAGCGAAAAAGCCCGCCGTATGAGCATGAACAACACCCGGAACAATCACCCACGGTGTGCCTAAAAGAATAAGCAAAATACCGCTCACCCATGCGCCTAACGAGGAACGCAAAGTCAAAACCAAAATGACAATGCCAAAGACAATGCTGATACCTAATTCGCCTAACGCAAGAAGATTCAAATTCCCTGTCACCGCTGGCCCCGCAGGATCAATAGCCATGCGCGCCCCCGCATCAGCAGCAAAGAACCACGTCAATGGAGCCAAGAAGAACATGAGAATCAAAGACAACCAGTGAGCGCCCGTACGTGAAGGCATCTCAGGAATGAGAGAAGCCCCCTCAAAAAGCGCGTTATCTAAGTTTTCCGGCGTTGTTTGCGGGACAAGGCGCTCAGAATCAGATTCACGAGGACGCCAAGAAGTCGCTTCCGCAGCATCTGGTGCCGGACTGGTTGGGGTGACAAGAGAGCGACGCTGTACCAGAGTGTCCTCAACCTCATGAATCTCTGGAACGCTGCCAGAATCCGGTGAACGGCGTTGCAGGACATCTTTCACATCGTCAAGGTCCCGCGAATAATCAGAGATTTCCTTACGTTCAACTGGCACTGATGTGATGGGTGAAGCCATCACAGGAATCGTTGTCGTGTGAACCTCTGGTGAATCTTCAGAAGCAGTGGATGCCTGAGGCTCTGAAAAGTCGGGCGTAGACGTAGAATCTGGTGTCGATACAACAGGCGTAGAATCTGCAGCCAATGAAACAGGCATACTCTGAGAGGAACCCTCATGTACTGCGCCTTCAGCTAAGGAAGCCGCGTGCGTTGAAGTATGCGTATCCTGCTGGTCGCGCTGAGCAGTAAAGGTATCCGTATGGGTTGGTTCATCACGCTGAGAAACAGAATCAGTATTCTCACCCTGATGGCTCACAGGTTCTGAATCCAACACGACAGCGGCAGGAGAGCCGATAATATCTTGAGTATCGCCTATTGAATTTTCTAAAGAAACTTCTTCCCCCGTTAAAACAGCATCACGGTCACGTACCGAAGCCCACATGGATTCAGATAATGCAGCGCCAGATTCTTCTGTTTGCGGCAAATCAGGTGCGGAAATATCCTGTTCAACGGCAGAATCTGTCGTTTCAATTTCTTCTTTACCATTACGAGGTGTTTCCTCGTGTGGCAGTACATCGTCTTGACGATCAGACATAAAGCCTCCTTATACACTACCCAGACCACACACTAGCTGTATCCGCCGTAAAATCAGTGTACAAAGAACGGCTTGCCGCAGAATTTTGTGTCAAAACACTAAAGCGCCTCGGCCGCATTCAGATAATCAACATATTCAGCAGGTGTGTCAGCCCCTTTTGAGGTTTTCGCATTTTCCATGAAAGAACGTAAATGCGTGATACGCGCCCAGTGAACTCCAAGTGTTGTTGTTCCCAGAACGAAACCAAGCGAAGCAATAATGGGAGCCACATGCCCATGAGTATTCAGCCCTAAATAACCGGGGGTTACCACATTTCCTGTGAGCGTGGACCATAAAGGCTCCAGAAAATACGCAGGAATGACAAGTAAAACCCATGCGCATATTTGTGGGCCACCTAAAGACCAGCGGCTCATTAACGCCACAGCGCCTAAACATGCGGCTGCTATCAGAGCCTCAATTGAGGAATAAAGCGTGATATGAGTGATGTCAAAGAAATGACCAGAAGCTAAAGGAGCAGTATCTAACGGTGTGATCTCAATAAGCAGCATCGTGGCAAGAATGGTGAGAGGAACAACGGCTATAGCAACTGCAATCCGTTTTTTCTGTCGATTATGACGATACTTTCCTTGATGATTCGACGCTATCCCTAAATGTGCGGCGCATGTGCGGTGGATAGAATAGACGGCGCATGCAGAACCGAAAAGGATAGCTGTTACGGCTATCGGCTGAAAATTCCATGTCACTGCCGCAGAAAGTTCCGTACTTGTAACTGAAAAAGATAAAAATTTAGGGAAGTACAGCAGGTTTGTGAGTTGAGCAATTCCGATAGGGATTGACCAGAATGCGGAAACAAAAAGACCAGCGGATGATTTATCACAGTTGAAAGCAATGAGGACAAAAATCAGTGCAGCAAGCCCCATGCCGAGCATACCTTCCACAGAGGCTAAAGGAAGCCCTACTGCAGTGCGCGTATAAATGTCAGCCATTGACACATTCATGATGATGAGCGCGAGGGGTGCGAATATGAAGGCAAATACGCCTGAACGGAATGTCAATGAGTTGAGGTCGATACGCCGCATACCTTAAGTGTGGCACTGACCTGGGAGTATTGCTATATAGCTGCCAGCAAAATAACGACGAGTTGTATGAATGTTTGATTATTCACATGCTCTGATAATGAAACTTACGCAATAAATTGCGCAATAAATAATGAATCATGGCGAAAGTCTGAGGTGCGTGTGGCGCGACTGGTACTGCGTGTAGGTCAGGCGGTACTACGCGCACGTGTCTGGTATTAGTGTCTGATATGCGTAGAGGATCCGGGCCCTGCTGAGCGCGCCTTCTGAGCGCACCCTGAGGCCGATTGAGCGTATGTTGTGTGTACATATTGGCCTTGTCGAGCTTTACTGAGTGCATCCGAAAGCGAAAACATGCTCACCAGGTGTGTGAATGCATATCGCCATGTACACGAGAATCAGATTATGGTGGGGCTGTGACAATTTGTGAACTGGTGGACCCGCCTGCCGCACTCCTAAGCGCGGCCGCTGAACGTGAAAGTGTGCGCTCTGCCATGAATGAAGCGCATGAAGCACTGGCACGATTACGATTCCATGAGGGACTTCGACACGGCTGGCAAGAAGCACGAGCAGAAGCATCCGTTCGTGAAGCAACAGCGTTAGCCGTAAGTGAAGGGCTACGAATAAGCGTTGATGATATTCGCGCATGGAGTATGCACCCTCCTCGCGCCTCAGAAATAGACCCAACGGCAGCCCTCGCCTTGGGAATATGGCGCTCGCAGTGGAATGTTGCGCGAACATTCACACCGTTAAATAGTCGCCACACTCTTGTTTCCCGCCGCGCGCCTGAGCCGCTACCTGCACGTTTGTCCGGTATTCATCGGGATATATGTTCAGCACTGGTTACCGGCGGCTGGCAGGAAGTCTCAACTGTAGCAAAGCCTGTACAGCCTCAACACATTGTCACTGTGAAAAACTATTGCCAAGCCCCAGTTCCTACCTTGATTCACGCCGCCGCGATTGTTGCGCATTTTCGTTTCCGTGAAGTGATGAGGCCAGCGTCAGCATGTGTGGGGGCAGCTTTTGCGCGCTCCATACTTGTTGAACATGGTGTAGATCCGACAGGTGTGGCTGTCTTATCGGCGCATGATGCGTATGATCCTGCTGCCGCTTCATCTGCGATCGCCGGATGGGTTCAAGCTGACGAGGACGGGGTAGCACGTTGGGTGGAACATTTCATGCGAAGCATTGTGACCGCCGCCCGCGTGGGTGAGGACGTAGCATTGCACATTCAAGGCAGGTCGCTAGGATAAAACGCTGCTCGTGCGCCTCGGGAGCGTATTCATGAGGTCATAGCAGCATTCTGGTATCACAGGGACTTATCCACAGAAAAGAAACATGAAGAAGCCTGCATCCACAATCTGAAGCTACCGGAAAGACAGGCGAAACATAAACCGCTGGAATAAAGCCATTGGCAAACGGCGGGAAGTGAAAAGTGAGCGGAAAATTCCTTTACCCAGGCATTTTTGCAGATGAAGTAGAAGCCGGCGATTACGCGGGTTTGCAACACCTCCTTGATGTCATGCGCCTCGATAATACGCAAGAGGACATACAGGACGAGCACATTGACCTTGTATTCGCCGGAACGCACACAGCCTACGACAAATGGCGTAAACGCGGCAGGGCAACTATTCACCTCGCCCACGATGGAACCTTTCACCTGCCCCGTGACCAAGAAAATATTGCGGCACTTATACAACACACAGTCAGTAGCAGGCGTAGGGGCGTGCGACTCCTTGTTGTTCGTTGGAATCGTTCTGCCGATGAACAGCACGCTGCCTGTCGCTTGGCACATTCACTTCACGCACATGTGCTAGATATGCGTGGACGCGGCCCAGGTCATGTGCCTTTCACTGAAACATCAGGTATTCGATGGGCTGATCTGCGCACAGAAGAACCTGCTTTTCCGCGTGGGATTGATACTCAATTTCCCAACGTTGGGCGTACGCGCGTTCTAGGAGCCGACGGCCGAGGCGGTGTTTTTGCTGACTCTGCGTTACTACCACGGGTTCTTGACGCATTATCGGAAGGACAAACAGCTGTAGTAAATGTGGGGCAATGGGATGATCGCGCGCAAATTGCAAGCAGCTATGCAGATATGGTGATTTTTGTGGGGCGTAGTCGAATAACAGATATACATGACCTATGTGCCGCGATCTGTCAATGGGAACCACAATGCGCATACGGATGTTTATTCCACGGACGAATAAGCGCGCTCACGTATACGGCATTATCGGAAATAAAAAACCACGCCTTTTATGACTTTCAGCAGCTCCACCCACGGCGATATCCACGCACACAACACGGATGGAAAGCACTCAGCCAAGAAATACTCACCACCGTGACCGCTTCACGGATGAAACACATGAGCAACAACCTTGCAGATCATCCGCTGAATGATAAAGGAGAAACAGAACAGCACCACCATGCGCGCGCCTGGAGCCTTCATCGTCTTTGTCGAGTTTCACATGAACGCAGCAAAGGAGAGGAACCTCAGTGTATTCCCCGTGAATCACCCGTGAGCACTCATGAATACAGCGATACAGATGTGGCGCATAGCAATATGCCGCGAACTTACCGTGGGCGGCATCGGAAGGACCCCTCATGAAAACACGTTCCGATGTGCAGCAGCATGAGGGCGGCGTAAGGCGCTTAAACAGAGCTGAGTCTGAAACACCGGCTGAGACTGAACAAAATACTCCTTCGCACAAAAATCGCATGTACGCTCAGATCTCCTCTTACAGTGAATCGCAACATGAAGTCTTACGAGCATATGCGTCAGGACAATCACGCACCCATGCGATTCTCACTGCAAGTAGGCCTGGCGCAGGAATTGCCGAGTACATCAGTACAGAACGCGAAATTCGCGCTCTCACAGAAGGGGTAGGCCCGGAACTTGCCCCATTTCTCACAGACACCGCTGTGACAGACCTACTGGTTGTAGGCGGGAAAATTTGGATTGATCGTGGGGATGGCCTCCACGATTGCAATGCGGAGCTTGGAAGTGAATATGCTGTGCGTGCGCTTGCTGTCCGGATGGCTGCAGCATGTGGTCGTCGTTTAGATGATGCTTGCCCTGTTGTGGATGGGACCTTACCAAATGGGATGAGGCTTCATGCGGTTCTTCCACCCGTATCTGCCGGGGGCACAACTATTTCAATACGTGCTTTTGGCGCGGTTCCTTTAAGCCTCGATGATATGGAAAAAAGCGGGAGCGTCCATCCTGAGGTGGCGGATCTTTTACGCAAGTTAGTTCACGTTCGAGCTAATGTGGTGATTTCAGGGGCAACAGGTTCAGGTAAAAGCACATTACTGGGGGCTTTACTTTCTTTGGTTCCACATAATCAACGAATTGTCTGTATTGAAGAAGTCTCTGAACTGCGCCCTCAACATCCCCATGTGGTGTCATTACAAGAACGACGAGCAAATATTCAAGGAACCGGCGAAGTCACACTGTCAGACCTTGTGCGAGCAGCCATGCGAATGCGTCCTGATCGCATTGTTTTAGGTGAATGTCGAGGTCCAGAAGTGCGTGATGTCTTAACTGCGCTGAATACGGGACATAGTGGCGGGTGGGTCACGCTCCATGCGAATGCTGTTGAAGATGTCCCCGCGCGCCTATCAGCTTTAGGAGCATTAGCGCATATGAGTATGCGAGCGATATCAGCGCAGGTAAATGCTGGTTTAGATGCGGTTATTCATATGCAAAGACATACGGGGGAAAGCCCAAAAAATTTGGCATCTGTGAGGGCGCAAAGTCCAGGTCCGCGCAGGTGGGTCAGTCAAATAGGTGTTTTTCGTGCAGGACATGAAGCAACTATGCAGTGTGTCCCTGCACTTGAAATACGCGCTCACGGGCAGATATATCACCGTGAAGGATGGGAGGAACTACGCACACGCATAAAAAATTTGACACACATGTAAATACAACCCATGACACGACATATTCAATGTCACTGGTGTATTCATTTGTGCTCACAAAGGAGCACATAAGGAGTATTTATGGGAATTTTCGGTATCGTCTGTTTCCTCGCAGGAATATGTGGGAGCATCATATACCTCGGTGATCTCAGTTGGCATGGTACGCATATACGAAAATGGTTGAGGGATTCACAGCATCGACAGGAAAATTCTGCGCACTATCGTGCGCATATTCAGAATGCGCCTGTGTTGTCTGAGAAAAATAGGGGAGCAAGAAACAAGAAAAGCGCGACAGCATCCCACAATCCACATGTGCTGTATGCGCATGTTCTGAGGAAAAGAAACACTTTTAACGAAAACGATATTGCGCTTTTATGCAGTGAAGTGGCAGCACGCTTATATTCGGGGGCTTGCCTTGTGGATGCATGGAAATTATCTTGGCAACGTTTGTACCCGATGCTGAAAGAAATAACGATTGATGAGGATGGAGTCCCGTCAATCATGAATATCTGTGCCGGTATTGATGTGCACGTGCCGGCAAGAAAAAGAATTTTTCAGCACCTACTTCCTGTGCAGAGCACAGGGTTTTTCGGTCGCTTTTTACCTTCGGCGCGTGCGGGGCCTCATGACATTTCACTACGTATTCCGTTGCGTCGCCGCCAAAATATTCGCGCAGCAGCACGCACAGTTCGAGCAGCATGCCGTTACACCACATATGTAGGAGCACCTGTCGCCCAAGTCCTTGAAATGATTGCCTCAGGAATTGATGACGCGCAGGTGGCACATGATGCCCGAGCGATAGCATGTGCAGGGGCAACGACATCTATACGGATTATGACGGCCTTACCTTGTATCGGCATGAGCCTGGCCTACATGATCGGAGCTGACCCTGTGGCATCTTTTGCTGACGGGGGTGCGGGAACAATAAGCGCATGTGCGGGCATATTTTTCTTAGCTGCCGGGTGGAAACTTTTCCATTTCCTTATGAAACGAAATGACAAATCCTTCACACAAAATATTGATATTCCTATTGTTTGTGACCTCGCAGTAGCAGGATTACAATCCGGTGCTTGCGTGCCGCGTGTGCTTGAAGCGTTGGGATACGCCTTAGAAGATGAAGCTTTGCGATGCTGCGGAAAATCACTTCGCTTAGGCCTGCCCTGGTGGAAAGCATGGGAAGGGGCTGACACTTATGCGCAATCTTTAGGGAAATCTTTAGAGATCGCGTGGTGTGATGGGGCTTCACCGGTATCACTTGTTCAGCGCTGTGCAGAACATATCCGTTCGCGTCGCTTGGTCAATAGTCGATTAGAAGCAGAACGTATAGGCGTGCGAGTGGTAGTACCTGTGGCCGCTTTACTTTTACCTGCTTTTATTGCTCTCGGTGTTATGCCAATTGTGCTTTTCTTGATGAAATCAGGATTTGAAGATCTTTCATTTTCGTTGTGACAGCACTCAATGATGAGAAATCGTATGAAGCGAAAAACTCTGAATCCACAGACTTTACGGATGACATACACGTTATCCACAGTCGCCATATGAAGGATCGCGTTGCAGTGCCGAAAGAGGACATGATGAATCCACAACTTACACAGACACCATGAAAGGAATAAATAATGAACAAGGACATGAGTCGAAACCTTAAGGCCAATCAAAAAGAAGAACTCACCGATAATGGTTCAGAATCAGGATCAACAACTGTTGAATATGCAATCGGTGCTCTTGCGGCAGCTGGTTTCGCCATGCTGCTGATGGTGGTGTTGAAATCAGGTTTTGTGCAGCACCTTTTAGAGGGAATCATCGAAAAAGCACTCACGCTATAACTGGTATACGAGTATTTCGTGCGCAAAGAACATGAGGAAAGCATCATGATTGAGGATGAGCGCACACAAAGGCTCTCCGATCAAACAACGGGTAAGGATGCCCCGCCTTGCGACCACAAACAAGCAGGATCAAGCACAGTTGAGTTATCTATCGGTATAGCTGTGCTTGTCCTCATCGTTGCTATTGCCTGTGGGGTCATTCACGCTTCTATTGAACGAGCTGAAACATGCCGTTTAGCCCGTGAAAGCGCAAGAGAAGCATCCGTCGGTGCCCACATAGATGATCCAGGAACGCATGTGACATATGAAAACCAGTGGATCACAGTTTCTGTGCAGCGTCCGGTTTCTTTTCTGATTTTCCGTGGAAAAACAGTGTCATGTGCTGTGAAAACTATGAAAGAAGATGGATACCAATGAAAAGTAATCCTAAGGAGGAGACTGAGAAAGTCAAAAGAAAAGTTACTGACAGTAGATTTTCAGAACAAGGCTCAGCAACGGTTGTCATTATTGGAGTATGCGTCGCTGTCTTTATCGTTGTGGGAATTATTCCTTTCATGTCAGCAGTGCATACGCGCAAAGTCCTTGCTGGTGCAATAGCTGATCTGGCGGCACTCGCAGCTGCGGATATTGCCAGCATGTCACCTTATACGGATGTGGGAAACCAACCATGTGATCGGGCTAAAGAAATAGTCCGTGCAAATATGGCAATTCTTCAGCGTTGCGAAACAAAAGATGCAGATGTACGCCTGCAAGTTGCTATAGATACTAATATTCCAGCATACGGATTTTTAGGGTCGATTGTTGTTACAGAGAAGGCGCATGCAGGCCCCGCCCCGCCACGATGAAACTGCCATGAGGACGCTCCATATCACAGACTCATGTTAAGTGGCATGGGCGTGTGCAGGAGAGGGTAAACGGGAGGAAAACCCGCTGAAAACCGTGCTTCAGTGTCACATAGGTGGACAATGATCGACAAGAAAAGAAAGAACAGCAATAGCCCCACTCTTTGATAGAGGCTCATTCCCATTCCCACACTTTGGTGACTGCACACACCGAGGACACCCATCCTCACACGGACATGCTCGAACTGTTTCTACAGTGGTACGCAGCCATTCATGAAGGCGATCATAACCACACTGCGCATGACCAGCTCCACCCCTATAAGCATCATGAACAAAAACAGTAGGCAAACCCGTGTCATCATGACATGTCGTTGACAAGCCCCCCAAATCCCAACGGTCACACGTTGCCAACAGAGGCAAAAGAGCAATCGACGCATGTTCAGCAGCATGTAAAGCCCCAGGAGCATCCGCTTCATCCACGCCGATACGTTTCAAAGTGCCCGCAGACAAGGTGTACCACACGGCCTGCGTTGGCAAATAATGCGTAGGCAACGACAACTCTTTATTACGTATAAACTCCAAGCCAGGTAGCCGTAAAAGGTCAAAATCAGTGACACGTGTTGACACAATCACTCGGCCATAATGCCACGTGAGAGCACCATCAGGACTCGTCCAAGATCTGTCGATACTTTCAATTTCCACATGCGTGTGCTGTTGAGCGCGAGTCCTCAAAGCGGTACTGACTTCTTCCACCACGGCCACACGGCCATGCTCATCACCATCACGCACACCAGCACCAGCGAACACTGGGTCCAAAGACAACACATGGAAAGTACGTCCCTGATGCACATAAATCGCATCAGGAAACACCTGAGTATCTGCCGAAGCATTATCAACCGTGCCAATGACCGCACCAGAACGAATATCCACCACCTGCACATCGCCACCAGCGCCACGTAAATCAGTGAGAGACGTAGGACGCTCAGGCCTGGTCGCATCCCACACCCATCCGGCACTACGGCGACGCAAAAACCCGTCACGCACTAAAGAATCCACAAGCGGCAGCACATCAGCACCAAAAAAAGAAAGATCCCTGCCCCCATCACTTGCAGGATCACACAGAGGAAACTCCGCAGCGGCCGCACATAAATGCGGCGCCACAACCCACGGATTCGACGGATCAATAACAGAGGCTTCCACCTCAGAAAAAACTTCCTCAGGATGATGAACAATATACGAATCCAACGGGTTTTCTGAAGCAATCAGAACAGAAACCCCATCATGACCTGCACGCCCAGCCCGCCCAATCTGCTGCCACAGGGAAGCACGAGTTCCCGGCCACCCGGCAGTCACAGTCGCATCCAACCCTGAAATATCCAAACCAAGCTCTAAAGCCGAAGTCGTAGATAAGGCCCGCAACGTCCCCTCACGCAATGAAACTTCCAAAGCACGACGCTCATTCGGCAAATATCCACCCCGATAAGCGGCCACTCGATCAACATATTCTGGGCGACGCGCTCGCAGACGATCTTTCACCTGCGCGGCCACACTTTCCGCCCCTGAACGAGAACGCACAAATGTGAGCATACGCGCCCCTGATTCCACTAAAGCCGCAGTCACCACAGCAGCTTCCATAGAGGCGGATACTCGTCGCATAGACGTTTCAACGCTGGCTGGCACAGAAGCAGGAATATTCGGATTCTCAGCAGACTCAACCGCACGCAGGTACGCATCAATATCCACATCATCATCTGTGACAGTATGCCCCTGCCATAAAACAATGTGATGCTGACCGGCGGGCGAACCATCCTGATCGGATACACAGCAAGGGCGGCCAGTCATCATTTGCCCAACAATATGAGGATCACGAACCGTTGCTGACAACATAATGACCTGAGGATTTACCCCCAACCGATGAGCAATTCGCAGTAACCGACGAATAACCATCGCAATGTGACTGCCGGTAATCCCCCTCCAATAATGCAGCTCGTCAATCACGATATACCGTAAGGAAGCAAAGAAACGTCTCCACCGTTCATGCTGAGGCAACATGACGTGATGCAGAAAATCCGGATTTGTGAGCAGTAAATCCGCGTGCGCACGTGCCCACTCTTTTGCTTCACGAGGCGTATCACCGTCGGCTGTGGAAAAACGGGGAAGATCTTCAGATCTACGCGCTGGCCTGTCGGATGAAGAACGAGGGTGGGTGTGAGAACCCTCAGTGAAAGAAGTGTCATCAGCAGTAATTTCACGAATAATACGGTCAAGTGCAGCACACTGATCGGCTGCCAAAGCCTTCGTCGGGGCAATATATAAGCAGGTAGGGCGACTGTGAATATCTGAAAGACGTCCACTGTGATGCGCATACATGAGGTCGCTGAGGATAGGTGTCCACGCAACCAGAGATTTCCCTGACCCCGTGCCTGTGGCTACGACAACATCATGGCCTTCGTGGAGGGCGTCTAAAGCGTCTCTTTGATGCGACCATATGTCGCGGGCGCCGCGGCGCCGCCACGCTGCCACGACACTGCTATGTACCCACTGTGGCCATGAAGCGTAGCGTGCCTGACGTTGCGGCACTGTGTGAAAATGTACGAAACGGTCATCTGTGGCAGATAAAGACCGTAAAACATCAAGTAAAGGGTGTGTATGTGGTGGGATTTCTGAGCGTTTACTCACCGGTTAATGCACCATCGTCAGTTACGTCGGGTAGTGACAGGGTGTGGTCAGCAGCATGTTGCATGTACTGGATAGCGCTAATTCCTGTGGATAGTCCCGCATTCACATTCTCTTTTAACTGGATATTTGATAATCCAGCGGACGTGTTCACAGTGAAATCTGCGCAGATGTGAACAGTGTCGTCTTCGGAAGTTACCCAGTAGATTGTGGGGAAATATTTTTCCCGATTCCAACTATCTGACGCTGCGAAAACCCACGGACCTACTTCGTGCGGTCGGATTCCTGTTTCCCAGAGGGCGCGGATTGAAAAGAAACGCCCGCTGGTATCAACAGAGAAAAGGAAAGGGATACGGTCAAATACTGCCCCCGCTGCCTTGTCGGGGACGAGAATATCTACGGCATAATCCATGTCATGTAAGGCGGATATGAGTCGCGTAAAATCGACGGGCCACGGCGTGAGGTCGTCATTGGGCACACTAAAAGGAGCTGTGCTCATTGGTTTTCCTTTTCTGTCCACGTCACAAAATTGGGGCAGGTTTCTTCAAGGTCAGCAAAAAAGCACATAATCATGGACATTGCTGACTCGAAAAAAGAATCAAGCTGTCCGGGAGTTAGCCCCGCGGAAGTGACGGCATTGACTTCTGCGATCAGGCCGAAAGTTTCTCCGTCTTCAAAGGGAGCTAAGTAGGCCTTAGGGCCTGTGCGTGTGGCATTGCAGTGAGCTACTTGCTCTGCAAGGGCTGTGAAATCTGGGCCTGTGGAGGCGATTCCGCGCCATTGGCCGCGCAGTTGTAAAATCTGCGGATTTGATGTGTTGATATGAAAAACAGCGTTGTGTGTAGGGACAAGGAGTTCAGTGTCAGAGGTAGAGCCAAAATGTAATTCTCGCCCGGAGAGCATTTTTTCGATGCGCTCCGTATTTACGGGCGTCGGTGCTGACACGGATCCTCCTACAAGTCAATGGACATATCAACTGTAGTGGAGGTCATCAAAAGTGGCGCGGGCAGGCAAATTTGTGCAGTGCGTGTTCCATTCTGCGTTGCGCAGAGCAGTGATGATATGCACAGAAACAGGTCTGCCTGTGACTTGTTCTGAGAGTGTGAGATGAAGCCGTTAAAGTGGGATCATCGTAAGAACTCAATACAGCAGCACTCACGTTTAACTCAGTGTTCACGTTTAACTCAGGGTGTGTGCTGTTGTGCGAGTATGAATTATGGCGCACGATAACGAACGAATAGACGAATAGGCCGGGTGGGGTCCGTGAATCTCAGGAAGGGGGAGGCAGTGAAATCTTCGCCGATTTCAATGGAATCAACGCAAACAATGCCTCCCGCCTCCGCAGCGCGTCAAGGTAAATCTGTCGCATCTGTTGTGAAGCCTCGTTCCTATCGGCCAAAAGCTCGTTCGTACACGTATCGTTTACGTTTGCGTATTCTCGCTGCCGTGGTTTATGTGCTTGCGGCGGTCATTCTTACTTTTCTTTCTGTTGCAACCGTGTGGGGGCAAAGCCTTGATACGGTGATGATGGAATCAGTGATGCGATGGTCAGCGCATTTAGGTGGCGCGCATCGTGTGGTCACGCATATGGTGACTCATCCCGTTATTGTGTGTGTCGCTATTTTTGTTTCAGTGGTGGCTCTTTTACGTCGTCGTGTGACTTTAGCGGGACGCGCGTTGGTTATGGTGGCGGGTGCGAATATCAGCACGCAGATCTTGAAAATGCTGGTTGAGCGCCCACATTTAGGTGTGACAACGGAGACCGTGAATTCGCTGCCATCAGGTCATGTGACGGTGGCTGTGTCATTGTGTATCGCTTTAATTATGGTTGCCCCTGAGTGGTTGCGAGGCCCTTCTGCGTGGCTTGGTTGGGTGTGGACCTGTGCGATGGGTGTTTCTGTAATGCTTTCTGCGTGGCATCGTTTAGCAGATGTTTTAGTTGCGGTTTTGCTGACAGGGGCTTGGGCTTTGCTGCTTACCCCGTTGGAGAGCCGAAAACGTCATGGTGTTCTTATGCAGAAAGTCATGTGGCTGCTTGTGTGCGTGTGCCTTGTTTTGGCGTTGTTCTCGCTAGTGTTTGCCGTGTGGAATGTGGATATTGTGGGGGCTGCTCAACCTGGATCGGGTTTTGGTTTTGCTGATTTCCTTTCTGTTCAGCCTATGCGTGCGAATTTGTTGGCTTTGTCGGCGCTGCTGTGGATGGTTGCCGTGGTGGGCAGTGTGATTTATTCAGTTGATCGTCTTGCGGGTGAGTGAGCGCGACTTGTCTTTGTGTGTTGCTGAATAATCGGCAAGCTGCTGGGAAGTGTTGTCAGTGTTTTCTTGTAGATATATGAGGTTCATGCGGTCTTTTCCTGTGCGATGAGGCTGAGTGTGGCGTGTCGTAAAGACAAATAAAAACACTATATATAGTGTTATCTGGTCGCCTCAGACACTACATGTAGTTGTTTAGGCATATGAACCGCACCTACGCTGCCCTGTTCCTCACGAAAACATCGACGCAAAGATGCGAACACGCACAACAAACACAAGGTGAAGAAAAACATGGAATCGCGCACCCCTATGCACACTCACCCTCGCTACGATATTGACGCAATCAGCACCATTGACGAATACCTTGACCGCTCCGATTGGCGCGTCAATGCCAACGCCAACCAAGGCTACTCCCTAGGCGGAATGATCCTTAATACCAGTGGAAAAATCGTTGCAAACTACTGGATGGAACGCATTTACACGCCAGAAGCCGCAGCCGCACACCGCAGCGGAGCCTTCCACATACACGACCTCGACATGTTCGCAGGATACTGCGCCGGATGGTCCCTGAAACGACTCCTACACGAAGGATTCAACGGAGTACCCGGAGCCATTGCCTCGGCCCCGCCCCGACACTTCTCATCCGCATGCGGCCAGATTGTGAACTTCCTTGGCACGCTGCAAAACGAATGGGCAGGCGCTCAAGCATTCAGCTCATTCGACACATACATGGCACCATTCGTGCGCCTAGACAATATGACCTACGAGGACGTATTTCAATGTATGCAAGAAATGGTGTACAACCTGAATGTGCCGAGTCGTTGGGGCAGTCAATGCCCATTCACAAATCTGACATTCGACTGGACATGCCCCCAAGACCTCGCCAGCGAATACCCTCTTATCGGTGGCGAAGTCATGGACTTTACTTACGGGGACCTGCAAAAAGAAATGGACCTCATTAACCGCGCCTTCATTGAAGTCATGAGCGCCGGAGATGCAGATGGCCGCGTCTTTACCTTCCCTATCCCTACCTACAACATCACACCGGACTTCAACTGGGAGGCACCAAATGTGGACCGCCTCTTTGAAATGACCGCAAAATACGGGCTCCCGTACTTCCAGAACTTCATTAACTCAGACCTCGACCCCCACATGATCCGCTCTATGTGCTGCCGCCTGCAACTGGACCTACGCGAACTACTGAAACGAGGGAACGGGCTCTTTGGTTCCGCTGAACTGACAGGTTCCATTGGCGTAGTCACCTTAAATATGGCACGACTGGGATATGTACATACAGGTGACATGGCCGGACTCTACGCTGAAATGGACCACCTTATTGACATCGCAAGCGGCACACTCGAAACCAAACGCGCACTCATCCAACACCACATGGACACGGGACTATTCCCCTATTCTCAACGCTATCTCGGGCACCTCGATAATCACTTTTCCACAATCGGTGTCAATGGCATAAACGAAATGATCCGTAACTACAGTAACGATGCCTACGACATCACCGACCCGCGCGGTTTCGCCATAGCTCACGATCTGCTGGACCACATACGTGAGCGAATGGTGCAATTACAAGAAAACACAGGCCACATGTACAACCTTGAAGCCACTCCCGCAGAAGGCGCTACCTACCGCATGGCAAAAGAGGACCGCAGACGATACCCAGACATCCTGCAAGCTGGCACAGACGAACAGCCCTACTACACAAATTCGTCACAATTGCCCGTTGGCTGGACCGATGACCCTTTTGAAGCCCTTGAAAAACAGGAAATACTCCAAGGAAAATACACAGGAGGAACCGTGCTCCACCTGTACATGGGGCAAGCAATGAGCAGCGCAGATGCCTGCAAAGAAATGGTCAGGCGCTCGCTGACTGCTTTTAAGGTTCCTTACATTACGATCACGCCGACATTCTCGATCTGTCCGGTTCACGGGTATTTGTCTGGCGAACACTTCACATGCGATCTGTGCGCGCAGGCTCATCCTGAACGTGAAGCTGTGAAATGTGAAGTGTGGACTCGCGTGATGGGGTATTTCCGCCCGCTTCAGTCATTCAATATTGGGAAGAAAGGCGAGTACGCTGAACGGCAGATGTTCTCAGAAAAAGCGGCAGCATCCCACGGTCAGTTGGTGAGTGCTTTTCCTGCGGTCAGCTCAGAGGCTCTGCTGCCGGCAGAGTCTGAAGTTTTGCTAGCGGCAGGCCCAGCATATGAAGGATGAGGAATCGTATGGCGGAGGCGTTTTCCCTCCTCACGCAGGAGAGGCTTCTTCGCTTGAGCGCACAGAATCGCCTGAACGCATAAAATCATGTGAGCACGGTGAACAGCAGCGGCCTTACATAGTGCGTCCCAACGCTGATAATCCCCGTGACTTACAGATTGCGGGACTTGTCCCCATGTCAGCGGTTGACTGGCCAAGCAAACTTGTTGCCACTGTTTTTTGTCAAGGATGCCCGTGGCTATGCCCGTACTGTCATAATCACGCCATTATTGATCCACGTATTCCTGGAGTCGTGGACTGGGAGCGCGTAGAAGCTCTTTTGAAAAAACGGCACGACTTACTTGATGGAGTCGTTTTTTCTGGAGGGGAGGCCACGCGGCAGATCAGTCTTGGTGCAGCAATGCGACGGGTTCATGAGATGGGTTTTAGCGTGGGCCTGCACACGGCCGGCCCGTATCCGTCACGCTTAAAGGACCTGCTTGCTGCGGGGCTTGTTGACTGGGTGGGTATGGATATTAAAGCTATGCCGGGTTCCGCATATGAACAAGTGGCTCAACGTCCTCAGGCTGGTGTGAAAGCGTGGGAATCTTTGCAAGTGCTTTTGCAATATGAGGATGCGGTGGATTATGAGGTGCGTGTCACCGTTTACCCGCAGGGGCCTCGTGATGTTTTAGAGGTCGCGCGTGCTGTGCGAGATATGGGAGTGCATACCTTTGCGCTGCAACAAGCTCGATCAACGGGTGCCCCTAGTGATTTTCTTGCGACAACGGATGGATGGGATGAACGTGTTATCCGCTGGGCGCAAGAAATTAAGCACATAGGTTTTCGCCAGTTTATTTTCCGACCAGCGGTGTGAGTTTTGTAAGCGGTACTCGATTGCGCGGCGGGGAAGTAGTCGATCATACATCCCCGCCACATACGCAAGGTCAGTGAAGCCCACCTTGCGTATAACCTTGCGTATAACAGTTCGCTACTTGCCTTATCATGCTGTACTTGCAGTCAATAAGACTCAGAACTGCTGCACCTCATAGCAGGTAAAAGCGAAAGAAAGATCCGTACTATTCGAGCTATTCGATAGGGCCTAATAACATTTGCGCCCATGCGCCATGCAAAGATTCCTGATCGGAAGGCTGGAATAATCCCGCCAGAACATCACGATATAAGCGTGACAACTCATGACGATTAAAATACGAGGCTCCACCACAGGCGCGCACGCATTGTTCCGTGGCCCGTAAAGAAGCCTCAGCAGCAGCATTTTTCACAGCCGAAAGACGAGGCATTGCTAGCATAGGCGAGGCAAGGTCCTCGTCTACTTCAGTAGCCAGTTCACGAATTTGAGGGCCGACCGCGTTCATTGTCAGCGCTGCCTCAGCTAAACGCCAACGAATAGCAGGATCTTGTGAATACATCGCTTGATTTTTCACGGAGCGACGATTTTTCACGTGCTCAACCGCTACTTCAATGGCACGCTCACCGATGCCCATATAAGTAGCTGCAAGCAAAATTTCAAAATGCGCGAAAATGCCAAAAATCACCGGATCGGCAGAAGGACCAGGTTCGCAGCGAGTGAGGATACGTGATTCCTCAGCGTAAGCACCCTCTAAAAGGGTTGTCTGAGACTGGGTAGCGCGCATCCCTAACGTATCCCAGTCATCTTTCATTGAAAAACCGCCACCGTCACGTGTCAGGACAGCGAAAACTGAATGAGGGCCATCTGGACCACTGCTATCAAGTCCGAAAGTGAGCAGGCGTGTCCATGCAGGAGCTAAAGATGTGAAAATCTTGGTGCCGGTAAATGTGTAGCCGCCTTTTTCGCTGGGGGTTGCCGTGGTTGTTGAACCAAAAAGGACAAGATCATTTGCCGGTTCTGAAATGCCGAAACCAAAGAGTTCTCCTTGTGCTGCCTCACGGAGGATAAGCTCACCGCGCTCATTTCCGTGACGGACAAGGTATCGGCCAAGACCCACGATGATTTGATGCATGTTGATACCTAATGCTGTGGCAGGAGCAGCCTTTGATAAGCGTGTTTGTTCGGCGGCGATTTCTTTTAATGTCAGCCCAGCGCCCCCGTATTCTTTGGGAACAAAAGCGGAAAAATATCCGGATTCTTTCAGATCGGCATAATCTTGCTCAGGGAACACATTGCGTGCGTCAATATCGCTGGCGCGATTGTGGATGCTTTCTAGGACATCATCAGACAGGAATGACATATGTGGTTTTCCTTTCCGTTGGGTTGTATTGCCCTTTGTGGGTGTAGGTCTGTACGCAGGCTATGTGCGTTATATTGCCGTGGGCAATAGTATGAGGAGACGAGTTCCACGGTACATGTGAATCCGTAGAGGTGCCGTTTGAGGGAAATGTCTTGTAGGTTTATCTTGTGACTAGTCCTATGCCAAATGAAATGCAGGCTTTAACGCCGCGTCAACGTTTCCGTTTGGAACGTCAACGTCGCCAAAATTACATTTACACCGTCACTATTGCTTCAATGGCTGTGGCGCTGGTTCTGAGTTTTCTGGTGCTTAAAGGGTGGATTCCTCTGCCATTTGGACAGTCTTTCCATGCGAAAGTGAAGTATGCGTCCGTAGGTGATGTGCCATGTCTTGCTGAGGATGTGCAGCCACTGGCACCCGAACAAGTGTATGTTCAAGTTCTGAACACTACGGCGCGTCCCGGTATTGCTGGTGAAGCAACAGAGATGCTGAAGTCGGCTGGGTACACTACGGAGGATCCAGCGAACTCTAATGTGGAATTCCCTGGAAAAGTCCGAATTTCAGCAGGACCTCGGGGGATTGAAGCTGCGTATACGGTGGCTCGCTATTTTACTGACGCGCATGTGGTTCTTTCTGGGCGTGCCGATAATCTTGTGCTTGTCGAGTTAGGGACTTTTTACAGCGGTCGCCTCAGTGAAAGTGATTTTGCCGTGGTGAAAGAAAGTCAAAGTCCACTGAAAGCCCCTAAAGGGTGTTTACCTGTAGATAAGAAAGCGATTGAGAAGGCGCAAAGCGAATTAGCTGGGCAATCGGAACAGGAATCTGGTGCCGCTCAGTCGGGTGAAACAGGTGAAAATGAGTCTGCTGAGGGGCAGCCTGCTGAAGGGGAAACTGGCGCAGAAGCCGGGGAGTGAGTAATCGCCTGCTGAGTAGGGCGTGCGGTTGTGTGAGTCGGATGGCATTGTGAAGGTAAGTGAAGGATCCTTTGGGGGCTTTTGCGTCACATTGCGTAATCAGAACAGTGTCTTGTCGTACCCCTAGTCGCATAGTTGAACTGGCCCCGAAGCTGGGGTTCTCAAACGAAAGACCCCGTGATCTCAACGAAATCACGGGGTGCGCTGCGGAGGATGGGGGATTCGAACCCCCGAGGGCTTGCACCCAACACGCTTTCCAAGCGTGCGCCATAGGCCACTAGGCGAATCCTCCATACGTTACGTATTTCTGAACGAAATGTAACGTGCCGAACTAGCCTACACTCTGATAGCCCTAAAATGCGAACTCAACTATCACCTATTGCGGTGGTATCCCTCACGGCGCGCGCTCTGGCCTGATTTTTCAGGCATTTCGCTACGGATTTTACGGAGTTTGCAACGGCTTTTATTGCCGTGAAATGCAGCCAAGGCTCTATCATGTGCGTTTTTGTTATTTAACCCCAAATAGCAGGCAATAATGGCAGACATTGTGTGACTATTACTTGCGGCGCAAATCAGCACTTATGACTTGTAACGTAAATTCACATTTGCTGCCTGCGACACTTATCAACATACTTTGCCGTGCGCCAACTAATGCTCACCACTTAATACTTAGCGCTTGCGGCATAAATCAATGAAGCGACGAATGAGAACGGCCCCTTGGTGAGTTCCCGTTCCGTTACGCCCTATCCACACTAAAGATTCAATGTCATCAGTTCCGGGGTATCCTGCGTCGAGGAAACTTTGCAGGCGTGCAGATATGGCATCCGAGTCAAGTTCAGGGTTGAATTGTGTGGCCCAGAAAAATTCTCCTAAACGCATCATCTGCACGGGACAATCTAAAGATTTTGCTAGGACTACCGCATTTTCTGGTATGTGTTCAACAGCTTCACGATGGTCCACATAGGTGGGAAATTCGCAGGGGAACCCCTGAAGTAAAGGATCATGCTGCCCTGCCTCGGTCAAGAAAATATCTGTGATCTGCGGGTGCTCGCCCCATTTTTTCGTTACAACCCCACCGCGAAGGACAGCGGCCACTTCTGTTCCAAAACCTGTGGTAAGGCATGGGATGTTATGAGTGAAAATTTCAGTAAAAATACGGGTGAGTTCGGTTTCTGTGCGTTTTTGAGTGGGCGTTTTCCGCTCATCGGGAGTGGTAGTGCCATAGGGTGATCCGGCTACGATAATTCCTGCGTACTGGTGTACATCAATATCTGGCAAGCCCACCATGTCTAAGCGCACTTGTTCAAGTTGTCCGGTTTCTAAACCTGTTACCCGCATGAAACAGCGGTACTCGCTTTCAACGGCTTCATCCTCGGGGCGCGTAGACACTAAAAGAAAGGGCAGCATGAGTCAAGCATAGGCAAAGAAAAAAGAAAAATCATCTTTACTTTGTAATATTAAGCATAAATTTTAGAAAAGAATGAATAAGAGTAGCCATAACAGCAGGGTAAGCGTAGAAGTAATAATCGCGGCAATACTACGATTCTTCCCATAACCTTGTTGGCCTTGCGCGACAATAACCCCCACAATCCCAAGAATCAAAACGATAACAGCTAAAGGAAAAAGTACAATCGCTGGCGGCGCTAACCATAACGCGACGGTTGCCACACCATTTGCAGGAAGTGGCATAGATGTGTACCCAGGGCCAGCGAAAACGATTGCGGGGTCTGTTCTCTCATTCTCAGGGAAAATGGGTAACTGGGCTGAACTTTGAGCAGGCGCAGGGGTTCCAAAATGTCCGTGAGAAAGGTCAGGCCAGGTGGCGATCTGTCCTTCAGGATCTAATGCTCCGCCCCTAGGGTTTGGGCGCATTTCTTCAGAGCGAACAAAACCCTGCGTTTTGCTTCTGTGAGGTGGAGGCATATGCTCTGCACGTGAGCGTGGGTCATATTCGCTCATCGAACCTCCTTTATCTATCTTTATCTATGTTGTGAATATCTGTTTGGGTACCACATGTGCGAGATAGGCGCTAAACCCTCAGAATATCTGCACATGATGTCGCGTTAATGACGACCCTACCGCATGTAGAGCCTGTTTATCCGTGCAAGATCTGACTCCTTGGCAAGGAGCACATATTTTCTTTCTGTCGGGAGCGTATGCGGTGCCGCTTATTATTGCTTCCGCGTGGCACAAGCTTTTATGAACGTGACTGATCGCACTGGATGAACTCGTCACTTACTGGCAAAACTAAGGCAATGAAGGTGCTCCTACGCGCTATTGTGGTGTTCCGACCGGTTTCACGGCTATGCCAATCAACTGATCGGAGCGCTCACTTATGAGTAACGCATCTAGTGGACTTTTTCGTTGGAAACTACATGGCAACGGCAGGAATATTGCTCCTGGTGAGGTTGTTGCCGCACATGAACGTCTTTCGTGGCCACGCACTATAGGAATTGGTGCGCAGCATGTTGTTGCGATGTTCGGTGCTACATTCCTTGTGCCCCTCTTGACAGGCTTCCCGCCAGCAACAACCTTGTTCTTCAGTGCAATAGGTACGTTGCTTTTCTTCCTTATTACTGCAGGTAAATTACCCTCCTACTTAGGGTCCTCTTTCGCCCTTATTGCCCCCATTGGAGCGGTATCAAAAACGTTGGGCATGAGTTACGCGCAAGGCGGCGTAATTGCGACAGGTGCTACTTTGCTTCTTGTCGGTGTTATTGTGCACTTTGCTGGTGTCCGTTGGATTGACGCTTTAATGCCACCGATTGTGACCGGCGCAATCGTTGCCCTCATTGGCTTGAACTTGGCTCCCGCCGCATGGAATAACGTGCAAAACGGCCCGCTGACGGCTGTTATCACAATCGTTTCGATTTGCTTGATTACGGTGCTTTTCAAAGGAATCATTGGTCGTCTTTCGATTCTCTTTGGTGTAATCATTGGCTATATCGCCGCTGTTATTCAAGGTGAGGTTGTTTTCGACGCGATTAACGAAGCCGCATGGTTTGGTTTACCGACTTTCCAAGCTCCTGCTTTTGATCCATCCACACTGGGACTTTTCGTTCCGGTTGTTTTCGTTCTCGTAGCTGAAAATGTTGGTCACGTGAAATCTGTGGCTGCTATGACGGGTGAAAATCTTGATGGTGTGACAGGTCGCGCACTTGTTGCCGATGGTTTAGCTACTGTTCTGGCAGGTTCTGGTGGTGGTTCTGGTACGACCACTTATGCGGAAAATATCGGTGTAATGGCAGCGACCCGCGTGTACTCTACTGCAGCCTATGTTGTGGCTGCATGTGTGGCATTCGGTTTGTCGCTCCTGCCGAAGTTTGGTGCTGCTATCGCAACGATTCCGCCCGGTGTTCTTGGCGGTGCAGGAACTGTTCTTTACGGCATGATCGGTATGTTGGGTGTGCGTATCTGGGTGCAAAATCGAGTTGATTTCTCGAATCCAGTGAACTTGAATACCGCAGCTGTTGCCCTTGTTGTGGCGATTGCAAACTTCACATGGTCACCTTTCGGTATGAAGTTTGAAGGTATTGCTTTGGGTACAGCGACAGCGCTGATTGTGTATCACGTGATGCGCATGATTTCACGTGTGCGTGGGACGAATCTTGAACAAGCTTCTCCGGCATCGGCCCCTGCTGGTACGGAACTTGAAGGTGAAGCATATGCTTCACGGCATCGCATGAAAACTCAGTGACTTTGTGACATGAGTATCACGTGTAACGTGTGAGATGGTGGCGGTTTCCTTGAGTAAAGGAGGCCGCCACTGCTTTGTTGCTGTTGTTTTGTTGTCGCTGTTTGTCACCGCTGTGTGCCCACTGCCTTGTTGTCCCGGCTTTGCTTCCGCTGTTTTGCTCTCCTCCTTGTTACCGCTGCGCTAAGTGCTTGCACTCAGGGGAAATAGAGGTCATTTATCTTCATGTTTTGGATATTTTCTGCTATCCTCATCTATGCATCTATGCATCTATGCATCTATGCATCTATGCATCTATGCATCTTATTATGCGGTTTTCTTATTGTCGGTGGGTTTTTGCGTTTACGTAAAGGCTCTGTGCTTTTGTGTGCTTCGGCGGTGAGTAAATAAATGAACGAATAAGGTGGGGTTTTGGATGTCCGTTCGGCATATCTACGCGCGTCGCATAGCCTGTGCTTTAACAGCGGCAACACTTGGCCTCACACTCATCACCGCTATACCAACGCTTGCTGATACACCGACTAATCCATACGCTTCCGCAACACTTTCCTCAGATTACGATGGCACCGGTCATGACGTGAGGACCCCATCAGGCGGTTCTGCACAGACCTTTATTAACGCCAAGAACGGTTTTGAACCCGGCGATAACACGAAAGACGATGGCGTAGTTGCTTCGGGTGACTTTGTCGGACTGATCTCACATCTTCGTGTCGAACCTGGACCTGAGCGTCTGATTCAGGTGCGATACACACTTCCTGAGTGGCTGGATTTTGATGCCAGATTAAATCCCGTACTTTCCGCTGGAAATAGTACATTAATTACGCATGTCGGGGAGCCGACCTGGGATGAGGCCTCGCGGGTTGTAACCGTCACTTACAAGACGAAACGCGGTGTTCCGGTAGCTCTATCTGTTCCGTTTGTACTTACCGCCAAAGACACGGCTGGCGAAGTCAAAGACAATCAGGTTGTCAAAGTTGAAGTTGCTGCTGGCGATCAACGCGCTTACTCGTCGTTTTCCTCAAAGGGATACACGGTTGTCTCTGTTCCGCGCGCTGACATCATGGTGCGCCCAGATAACTACGTGAAGTCAGAGGACGGCGCTCCTTCGTATCCGCGGGCACTTTATTCTCGCAACCAAAAATTCATTGATGTGGAGGTGTACCCTCGCCCAGTTTCAGACAATAAATGGTCCTCCAAAGGTTCTTCCACCCTTACTCCTTGGTCAGGTTATTTAGACGTATCAGGCTTGCCAGAAGGAACAACAGCGCAAATCGGTGGCGAAGATGTTCCAATCACGAACGGTAAAATCCGGTTACCTCAGACACGCGGCAGCCTCACTGTGCGTTTCTTCAGTAATAACAATTGGGGTATTCCTCTTGAGAAGATGGGCAGCTACGAATACCCACTTCACGTCGAGTTAGATAAGGGTGCATTCTCTACACCGGACTACCTCAATAACGGTGACGATTGGCAGCCTGGGCAAGGCGAAAAAGATTACGTAACTACCGATGGTGCGCGAAAGACCACGGCAGTTCGAGGTTTCTACTCAAAAAATAACGACTACACCGAGTTGCGTTTCTACCATGAGATTGTCACGCAGCAGAAATTCGTGAAAGAGGTACTTCGTCCTTCCGCTAGGGGTGCAACCTACTGGGAAGCCGGTATGAAAGACTTTGACTACGGTCCTGAGGTACGGGCAAGATATAGTGGAGATGAATATGTTGCAGAGGGTACTCAGCTCAAGGTCTACCTATCCGTCGATACCGATAGGGTGAGTGCGCAAGATGGCTCCACGACCGCTCATTTTACTTTCACTGACCAGTGGAACCCTCGTGAACAAATAGCAGCCGGCCCAATTCAAGTCCTCATGCCTAATGGCGAAAATTATGAGGGTGAACGCACCGTCGAATGGTACGTGGGTGAACGTCCTGGAGGCGGAAAATTCCAAGACCACTCAATCATTACCTCAAACGATGCTGGGTGGGTGACTTCCGATACTCCACCTGCGGGAGCAAGTGCACTGCGCGTGAAAGTTCCCCATTTGCCTATTGGTGAAGGTAATGGCGGAAAATACAAAGTGTATTTCCCTGCTCGGGTGACTGATGACTTCGCTCAGTTGAAGCCACTACCAGCATCGTTCACAGATCGACTCATTGGTGCAGTGAACAATGTTGCTGAGGGCTCGCCATATGACTGGAGTATCTTCCCGATAGAAAAGACCATCCCCACGGGTAGTCTGACTATGAAAGTGGATGCTGAGACGCTCAACTTGGACAATCCCACCTTGACTTACACCGTCAAACCCGTTGTACGTAGCTTAATTAGCACCACAGAGCCAGTGGCAACCCGTCTAGATGTCACTTTAGATCCGTGTGTAACAGGGATATCGAAAGTAGGCGAAGGGTGGAGCCTACTGGACGGTTCTCTTGAAACCGGCGATTGTATAAAGAAAAAGCCTGGCAAAGCCACTTTCCTTGTCGGCAAAGACGGGTCATGGGTGCCCACAAACTATGTGCGCGGAGAACGCGGAGGATCTGAAGTCACACCGCTGACCTTTGAGGCTCGGGTATCCTCTGTGGCTTTAGGTGACGTGACTACGTGGGCTACTTGGGTGTTGACCGACTATGAGCAGGAGGGGCGCGCCTACTTAGCGTCAGCAACTACCACCGCCTTACCTGTGGACGTGACCTCCAGTAACATAACTACCGCTGACCCTAAGGTGGAAAAAGGTCAGCCAATGCGTTTTACCGCAGTTGTAAGCGCTGCGACGCAGGGGCAAGGTTTGGGCGGTGAAGCCATTATTGAACTGCCCTCTGCTCGGGTAAAGAACTCGCTGCCAGCTAACTATGATGGTGCTGACAAGTCTGCTTATCACGGTGGCTACACGCTGACTGATGTCGTGGTTGACCAGAGTAGTTCGGTACCTGGTACCACGATTCAATTTGAGATCGCGGGTGCCGAAGGAACGTGGGTGGACTCTATTCCTGAGGGTAAAGCCGATCAGGTCAGGCGAATCAAGGTTATTCAGCCTGTCGGTGGACAGCAAGGTATCTCTACCATTAGGTACACCCTGCGTCCTACCGATAATGCGGTGGGTGATACGTATGTGACGTGGCTTTCTGGCACAACTGTTCCTGGTACAGATAACTCCAGCCCAGACCCGTGGCCGACTTTCAATGAGGTCGTGGCATCTCAGGTCACAGGTTACGTGTACTGGGATGAGGGCGGGAACGGTCGAGATCGGCAGGAAAATTCCAAGGGGATTGAGGGAGTGACCCTTGGTTTATTCAGAGGTGATGAGAAACTCGCTGAAGCAACGACAAATGCCGAGGGTTACTACGCTTTCGCACGTGACTTCACGCATGGTGACTACAAGGTGAAGATTCTTGAGGGTGTGCCAGAGACGGTGCGATCGCAGTTCAATGCGGATACGGATCCATCTGTCACACAAACCTACTCGTACAGGTATAAACGTTTTGGAGCCTCTCAGAAAGTTTCTGACACTGTTAATCTTGGCATTGACGAAGTTTTTGAAAATGTGAACTTTGGTTTTTATGTGCCTGAACCGCATGTCGATATCCAGAAAAAACCGGCCACGGCCAACTGTAAAGATAACGAATGTACAGTGGACTGGGGTATTACCATCAAGAACGACGGTAATACTCGCCAGACCGGTGTTCAGTTCACCGATGTTCTAGCTGGTAACGCTACCGGAGTGTCCGTCAGCTACGGGAAACCTGCAGAAGACAGGGTGATGAGTAGCTTCGATGCTGGTGTGGCTGTCGATCAAGGTGGTGGACTGTGGACTTGGGGCCAACATTGGTGTGGGATACGTGGTTTGCCAGCAGATGATCCACGAATAAAGGATGTCAGGCCAAGTCTGGTAGCTACGCCCGGTGTCCTCTTTAGCCAAGCATCTGGTAGTACTGAACATCGTTTGGCACTGGACCGTGAAGGACATATCTGGTCTTGGGGGTATAACGCCCAGGGGCAATTAGGCCTCGAAACAACTGACACTCCGATAAAACCGAATATTCCTACATATTGTGATCCGGCAACGGTCATTCATGCGCCGGTGCCAACAAAGATTCAGACCGACACAGTCTTTACCCAGATTGCAGCGGGTAAAAATCACAGTTTGGCCCTAGATGCTGAGGGCAATGTCTGGGCTTGGGGTATGAACAATGGTGGGCAGCTTGGTATTGGTAGTACGGATAGTGACCCGCATCCAACTCCGCAGAAGCTGAATATTCCAGTGCCAATTGTGAAGATTTTTGCCACTAACTACAGTGCGTCTGATTCTACTTCGTTCGCCATTGATGTGAATGGGCAGATCTGGCTATGGGGTCAAAATGCCACATATGTTGATGGTTCAGCAACTAGGCGTCAGCGTAGCGAACACATAACAACGCCGAGGAAGATAGATACTGGAGACACAAAATTTATTGATATTGCAAGTAATGGCTACACAGCTATGGCTATTGATTCTGACAATAACTTGTGGGGATGGGGAGCTAACTACTCTTACCAGTGGGGTGTCGCCGACCCGAAACATAGTTACACACCTGTGCGTATTCACAAGTCAATGAAGTTTAAGCGGATTGTGCACGGTGGTTATTACGGTGGAACCTACGCCATTGACACTGAAGGAAAGCTGTGGGGATGGGGCCAGCAACAAAGTAGACTACTGATGTCTGAGGGAACCGAAAATCAAAAGCCAAAAATCCTCATGCCAGATAAAAAGTTTTCCAATATCTTTATATCGACTGATGGCTATATGCAAGATACTGATGGGGTTATCTACAGTGTTGGCTGGCGTTATAGTTACAATTTAGGGTATCGCGTTAACAATGGCGAAAACGCAATTATGCCTCGTGCCATTGAGTTCTATGTCCCTGCGGCGAAAGAACAAGTGATTGCTCCGACAGGTACTCGTAAGGACGGAAACGTCTTCACTCGGTCGTATTCCTTACCTGATATGTCGCCAGGTACAGAAACACAACTGCTGGTTTCCGCTAAAGTTCCCTACGCTAAGGTCAAGCAAGTGCTGGCAAACCAAGCAATTGTTTCTACGAAAGAGAACCCGCGTACCGGCGTGACCCCGCCAGAACTACGTTCACCTGATGTCGCTCAGACGGGTAAACTACGCACCAACGCGACCTGTTCATCAGATGTCACGTGGGACAGATGGAATATGCCGGGTGACCAGTGTGATCAGGTTGAGACACTTGTTCCTGCGAATGACAGGGCACAGGAGCCTGTCGTAGTGTCCGGCCGCGTATGGGTAGATGAAGACCGTCAAGGGAATAAGCGACAAGACAGTGACCGTAATGTGTCCGGTATCGATGTGTACCTGCTGGACTGGAAAGGCGACACTGCCGCCACGACGGTGACCGCCGCTGACGGTACTTTCCGTTTTGAGGGTATGGCACCTGGAAGCTACTCCATCCAGTATGCAATCTCTGACCAAACTACCGTTCCTGACCCCGACAAACCGGGTGCTACCCTCAAAGCACTTGACTATGGTGCAGCATTCGTTCCTCGGGCGGCGAGTTCCTTTACTACTGATACCGTTGCCCCACGTACTAGCGGATCTTTGAGTCGGACTAACACCCAATACGCCAGAAGTGGTACTGAAATAGCGAATTTCAACACTGCGATTGAAATGTGGGTGCCTAATATATCGGTTACTAAGACCACTACTGTTGAAGATACGGACAATCCTGGGCGAACAAAAGAAGTGAACAAGGTTGAGGTGAAGCCAACAGTTCCTACGGTCATTAATTTCACCGTTAAAAATGGTGGCGCAGAGGACTTAGTGGACCCTCAACTGAAAGACACGACAACGCAAGGCAATGTGAATGTCGGTGACATCGCGTGTGAATGGGAGAAAATCACAATTGAAGGCACAGAGCATAATGTGCTTCCTGCAGGAAAATCAGTGACATGTGCGGCGACACTTCCTGCACTTGGGCGATCAGCAGTCCATGAGGATGAAGTTCGCGTGTGGGCTGTCGGCTCAAAGTCTGGCAAACTCGTGGAAGATAAAGACACGTTCACTGCAACCACGCCTGATGCTTTTGAGATTCACCTTGAAAAGAAAGACGGCTATACCGATAAGGAACTTGAGGGAGCAACATTTAACCTCAAAGGCCCCGGTTTACCTGAGCAAGGTAAAGAACTTAAAGGCGGTCCGAAGTGGACTTTTGACCTTGCTCCCGGTGACTATGAGCTGCGTGAACTGGTAGCACCGGCGGGGTTTGCTCGCCTGCCAACGCCGTGGAAGTTCACTGTCACTAAGAGCGGTATCGTCACTCGTAGCGCTCCGCTTGGTGAGGACGGTGTCGTGGTCAGTGGTGCTACGGTCACAGTGAAGAACTGGGAGGAAGGCAAACTTCCAGCGGCGGGCCGTGGACAGATGTTCGTCACTATCGGTGGGGGCGTGTTGCTCATGATTGTGGGTGCTGCGCTCGTGTTGCGACGCAAAACCCTGCGCTGAGGAAGTACCGAGAAAGCACGTGTGACTCATAGTCGGTTGGCTATGAGTCACATACTTTTCAAGCCCATCTATGAGTGGGGCGAAAGCGGGCTTGCTGTGCTTAGTGCGGATACCACGGGTTACTGTGATTAGTGTCAAGGTGGCTGTGGTGCGGGCGCTTAAAGTGGCGAAAATTAGCTATTCGACCTGCATGCGAGGTATTACTCACCTGAGAAAATCGTGCGCGCTGAGTTTATTCCCTGTAGCGTGGAGTATTGGATGGAAATGGATCTGCTTATGTTCATATTTTGAATATATGCGGATTGTTTCCTTAAATTCACCTACTATGGTTTCTCATTGTCGGCAAGTTTTTGCATCTGTCGTAAGGGCCGTGTACTTTCTTGCACTTCGACGATGAGCAAGTGAATCGACGATCAAGATGAGGGATTTTCGATGGGCTCTCGACGTTTCTTTGCGCGGCGCTTAGTTTGCTCACTCGCAGTGGCAACGCTTAGCCTCACGCTTGTCACTGATGCGTCAACTGCTACCACAGTGCCTAACCCATACGCCTCCGCCACACTTACCTCTGACTACGATGGCACCGGTCATGACGTGAGGACCCCATCAGGCGGTTCTGCACAGACTTTTATTAACGCCGCAAACGGTTTTGAACCCGGCGATAACACGAAAGACGACGGTGTAGTTGCTTCAGGTGACTTCGTTGGACTGACCTCATATATTCGTGTCGAACCAGGGCCTGAGCGTCTGATTCAGGTGCGATACACAATCCCTGAATGGCTTGATTTTGATGCTAAAGCAAACCCCACACTTGCCGGTGGAGGTAACACCTTTATTACGCAGGTAGGCGCGCCAAAATGGGATCCTACCTCACGGGTTGTCACAGTCACCTACAGGACGAAACGCGGTGTCCCGGTAGCTTTATCCGCTCCACTTGTACTTACCGCTAAAGACACGGCCGGTGAAGCCAAAAGCGATCAGGTCGTCAAAGTTGAAGTTGCGAACGACGATAATCCCGCCTACTCATCATTTTCCTCAAAAGGATACACAGTCGTATCTGCTCCGCGCGCTGACATCATGGTGCGCCCCTCTAACTATGACAAGTCAGAGGATGGTGCTCCTTACTTTTTGCGGGCACCATATACTCGCGATGAAAGATTCGTTGAGGTAGAGGTATATCCGCGCCCAGTCGTGGATACGCAATGGTCCCCCAAGGGCGCTTCTACTCTTACTTCCTGGTCCGGTTATTTAGACGTATCAAGCTTGCCAGAAGGAACGACAGCGCAAATCGGCGGCGCAGATGTTCCAATCGTGAACGGTAAAATCCGGTTACCTAAAACAAGTGGAAGCCTCACTGTGCGTTTCTTCAATAATGACGGTTGGGGTATTCCCGTCGATCAGATGGGTAGCTACGAATACCCACTTCATGTTGAACTGGATAAAGACGCATTTTCCACGCCTGATTACCTTAACAACGGTGATGGTTGGCAGCCTGGCTCAGATCAAAAAGAGTATGTGAGCACCGCTGGCGCTCGAAATACCACGGCAGTTCGAGGTTTTTACTCGGAAAATAACGACTACACCCGGTTGCGTTTCTATCACGAGCAGATCAAATTTCACCAGAAATTCGTTAAAGAGGTACTTCGCCCTTCCACTAATGGTGCAACCTATTGGGAAGCCGGCATGAAAGACTTCGATCACGGCTATGCAGCACGAGCAAAATACAGTGGCAATGAGTACGTCACAGAAGATACGCAACTCAAGGTCTACCTGTATGCCTACACCAATAGGGTGAGCCTGCAGGACGGATCAACGACCGCTCATTTTACTTTCACTGACCAGTGGAACCCTCGTGAACAGGTAGCAACCGGTCCAATTCAAGTCCTTATGCCCAATGGTAAGGAATACGAAGGTGAACGCACCGTTGAATGGTACGTAGGTGAACGTCCTGGAGGCGGAAAATTCCAAGACGAATCAATCACTACGTCAAATGATGCCGGTTGGGTTACTTCCGATACTCCACCTGCGGGAGCAAGTGCACTGCGCGTAAAAGTTCCCAATTTGCCTATCGGTGAAGATGCTGGTGGTGACTACAAGGTTTATTTTCCTGCTCGGATTACCGATGACTTTGCCAAACTGAAACCCTTGCCCGTCTCCTTCACAGATCGACTCATTGGTGCAGTAAACGGAGTTGTCGACGATCCGCCGTACGACTGGGACGTTTTCCCACTGGAAAAGGCGATACCCACGGGTAGGTTGAATATGACAGTGGATGACAAGACACTGAACTTCGATGATCCCACATTGACCTACACCATCACACCTACTGTGCGTAGCTTGATTAGCTCCACACAGTCAGTGTCAACACGCCTCGACGTCACTTTGGATCCGTGCGTGACGGATGTAACTAACGTAGGTGAAGGGTGGAGCCTACTGGAAGGCTCTCTTGAAATTGGTGATTGTGCCACCAAAAAGCCCGGTAAAGCCACTTTCCTCGTAGGAAAGGACGGGTCATGGGTGCCCACAAACTATAGTCGTGGAGAATCTGAAGTCACGCCTCTGACTTTTGATGCTCGGGTATCCACTTTAGCTTTAGGTGATATTAGTACGAAGGCTAACTGGGTGCTGAATGACTATGAGCAAGAGGGACGCATCTACCCAGCGTCAGCAAGCACCGTTGCCTTACCTTTGGATGTGAAGTCCACCAGTATAACCACCGACGATCCTCGGGTGGAAAAAGGGCAGCCAATGCGTTTCACCGCAGTTGTCGCTGTCGCATCTCAAGGTCAAGGTTTGGGCGGCGAAGCCATTATTGAACTTCCTTCTGCGCGAGCAAAGGACCCTTTGCCAGCCAACTATGAAGGTGCTGATAAGTCTGCTTATCACGGAGGTTACACACTAAGTGATGTTTCGGTTGATCCCAAGAGATCGGTGCCTGGTACCACAATTCAATTTGAGATTGCGGGTGCTGAAGGAACCTGGGTGGACTCCATTCCTGAAGGTAAAGCAGACCAAGTAACACGAATCAAAATCATTCAGCCTACCGGCGGACAGCAAGGTATTTCGACTATTAAGTACACTCTCCGTTCTTCCGATCATGAACTGGGTGACACTTACGTGACATGGATTTCTGGTGCAACCGTTCCTGGCACAGATCATCCCAGCCCAGACCCGTGGCCGGCTTTCAATGAGGTTGTGGCATCTCAAGTCACGGGCTACGTGTACTGGGATGAAGGCGGTAATGGTCGTGACCGCCAGAAAAACTCTAAAGGGATTGAGGGAGTGACCCTCGGTTTGTTCAGAGGCGATGAGAAGCTTGCTGAAACAACGACGAATGCTGAGGGTTACTATGCTTTCCCGCGTGACTTCATCCACGGCGACTACAAGGTAAAAATCCTTGAGGGTGTGCCGGAAACGGTGAGATCACAATTCAATGCAAGTACAGATCCATCTGTCACACAAACCTACTCGTACAAGTACAGGCGCTTTGGGGCCTCTCAGAAGGTTTCCGATACGGTTAATCTTGGCATTGACGAGGTGTTTGAAAATGTGAACTTTGGTTTTTATGCGCGTGAACCGCACGTCGATATCCAGAAAAAACCAGCCGAAGCTAACTGTCGTGACACTGAATGTACAGTGGAGTGGGCCGTTACCATTAAGAATGACGGTAATACCCGCCAAAGTGCAGTCCAGTTCAACGATGTCTTGGCCGGTAATGCTACCGATGTGACCGTTAGCTACGGAACACCCGAACAAAACAGGTCAATGAGCACTTTCGCTGAGGGCGTCTCTGTCGATCAAGGCGGCGAGTTGTGGACTTGGGGTCCCGAAGCATGTGGGATACGTGGTTTGCCAGCAGATGATCCACGAATAAAGGATGTCAGGCCAAGTTTGGTAGCTACCCCCGGTGTCCTTTTTAACCAAGTAGCCAGTGGGCACAAACATCGTTTAGCGCTGGATCGTGAAGGACATATCTGGGTCTGGGGATATAACGCTTTAGGGCAATTAGGACTTGCAGCAACTGATACCCCAAACCTTCCAAAGCAGCCTGAAATCTGTGACTATCGATCGACCATCAATACGCGGATACCAACAAAGATTCAGCCTGATACTGTTTTTACTCACATTGCAGCTGGTCCTATGCACAGTCTAGCAGTGGATGCTGAAGGTAATGTCTGGACCTGGGGTGAGAACCGGTACGGTGAGCTTGGTATCGGCACCCAAGATCGTGACGCGCATCCAATTCCGCAAAAGCTAGATATACCAGTGCCAATTGCACGAGTCTTCGCGTCTGGCACTCCGGGGCTTGCTGCTGTTTCATTTGCCCTCGACGTAAATGGGCAGATTTGGGCCTGGGGCTCAAACGAATATCGTAATCTTGGTTTAGGCAATACAGTTTCCGGTCGAGTCGTATCGACACCAACAAAAATTACAAGTACAGGAGAGATAAAATTCGTTGATCTCGCACCTTATTACAGCTCAGTGATGGCTATTGATTCTAACAATAACCTGTGGGGCTGGGGGAATAACGGTGGTCGTTGGGGTACTGCCTATTATCCGTACTCTAGTAATGTGCCTAGGCGCGTTCAAGAATCAATGAAATTCACACGAGTTGTGACAGGGGGTTCGTGGGCTGCAACATACGCTCTCGATACCGAAGGAAACCTGTGGGGCTGGGGTGAAAAACGAAGTGGATTGCTGACGGTGGATGGAGATGGCCATCAACCGCCAAAAATCCTTGTGCCAGATAAGAAGTTTTCCAACATCTTTATGTCGAGTACTGGCTACATGCAAGATACTGATGGGACTATCTACAGCGTTGGCTACGCGAGTAGTGGATTATTAGGATATCCCGGTGGAGCTATTCAGATTTCTCCCCGTGAAATTAACTTCCGTGTCCCTGCGGCGAAAGAACAAGTGATTGCTCCGACAGGTACTCGTAAGGACGGAAACATCCTTACCAGGTCCTACTCTTTACCCGACATGTTGCCAGGTACAGAAACACAACTGCTGGTTTCCGCTAAAGTCCCTTACACCAATGTCAAACAAGTGTTAGCAAACCAAGCAATTGTTTCCAGCAAAGAGAACCCGCGTACTGGCGTGACCCCACCAGAGTTACGTTCACCCGATGTTGCCCAGACGGATAAGCTACGCACCAACACAACCTGTTCGTCGGATGTCACGTGGAATAAATGGGAGATGCCAGGTGACCAGTGCGATCAAGTTGAGACGCTTATTCCAGCAAATATCAGGGCAATAGAGCCTGCCGCGGTATCCGGCCGCGTATGGGTGGATGAAGACCGTGAAGGGATTGAACGACAAAACAGCGATCGTCACGTTTCCGGTGTTGATGTCTACCTGTTAGATGGGACGGGTAATACTGTTGCCACGACGGTGACCGCCACCGATGGTACTTTCCGTTTTGACGGTGTAGCACCTGGGACCTACTCCATCCAGTACGCGATCTCTGACCAAACTACCGTTCCTGACCCCGACAAACCGGGTGCTACCCTCAAAGTGCTCGACTATGGCGCAGCCTTCATTTCTCGGGCAGGAGAATCCTTTAGCGTCGATGTTGTTGCCCCACGTGCTGACGGGTCAATTACTCACACTCGCGTCCAAAATGCGCCAAGCGGCGGCGAAGCCCCGAACTTTAACACTGCGATTGAAATGTGGGTGCCCAACATATCGGTCACTAAGACAACAACTGTAAACGATGAGGACAACCCTGGTCATACAAAAGAAGTCAATAAAATCCAAGTGGGGCCGACAGAATCCACGGTCATCAATTTCACCATTAAAAATAATGGCGCAGAGGACTTAGTGGACCCTCAACTGGAAGATACAACAACGCAAGGTAACGTGAACGTTGGCGAAATCGCGTGTGAATGGGAGAAAATCACAATTGAAGGCACAGAGCATAATGTGCTTCCTGTTGGAAAGTCTCTTACGTGTACGGCGACACTTCCTGCACTTGGCCGCTCAGCGGTCCATGAGGATGAAGTTCGTGTCTGGGCTGTGGGCCTGAAGTCCGGCAAACTCGTGGAAGACAAAGACACATTCACTGAAACTACGCCTGATGCTTTTGAGATTCACCTTGAAAAGAAAGACGGCTATACCGATAAGGAACTTGAGGGAGCAACATTTAACCTCAAAGGCCCCGGTTTGCCTGAGCAAGGTAAAGAACTTAAAGGCGGTCCGAAGTGGACTTTTGACCTCGCTCCCGGTGACTATGAGCTGCGTGAACTGGTTGCGCCGGCTGGGTTTGCTCGCCTGCCCGCACCCTGGAAATTCACCGTCACCAAGGAAGGCATTGTTACTCGTAGTGCTCCGCTTGGTGAAGATGGTGTCGTTGTGAACGGTGCTGTAGTCACAGTGAAAAACTGGGAAGAAGGGAAACTTCCTACAGCAGGTCGCGGCCAGATGATCGCCATTATCGGTGGAGGACTACTACTGACAATCGCAGGCATCATGATCGCGCTGCGACGCAAAGAAGGATGATAGGAAGCTGAGCTGAATCAATAGGACACAGGGAGAAAAGGTCTACAAAAACCGAATCTCAGTTGTACGGATACGGTTTTGGAGTGCCAGCACAATCATCGCGCATGCCTGAGCATCTGACGTAGCATCATGATGTTTCAACCGAAAGGCAGGGGCCAGCGCTTTTGTGACGGTAGGTAGCTTGTAATTTTGTAAACCACTCACCATTTTGCGTGCGGTCCTATACGTGCAATAAAAATCGGCGGGATAAGTACGAACACCAAAATACTCATCAAGTTCGCGCCACACCTTTGAATCAAAGGTCGCATTATGCGCATATGCCGGCAAACCAGCAACGAAAACCGACACTTCCTGAGCGATCTGCTCCCATGAAGGCGCGTGACGCACATGATGACCAGTGATTCCGTGAATGTCGCTGAACACAAAATAATTCAATTCACGAGGCGGTTTAAGTAACGTCGAAAAAGTATCGATAATTTGACCATCAACCACTTTCACAAGCGCAATTTGACAAGCAGAAGCTCCACTTCGTGAATTTGCAGTTTCAAAGTCAACAGCAACAAATGAAGAAGCTAACAGGACTTCAACGGAGGGTACCCACCGTGACGACGCGCGTCCTAAACTTCGCTGATACGCGCCCTCAAAGTGAAACGGATTGCTCCTCATCCTCGCTCACTTTGCGCCCGTAACTGAAGGTCCTCACGCCGTGGTTCATGCGCGCGAATCTCTTTGACCAAGCACACGGCAACAGCAACCACAACCACAGCAAAAGGCAAAGCCATGACAACCGTTGCACTTTGCAGAATCGGGATACCTCCGGCAAGCAACATAGCAACAGTGAGCGCCCCCGTTGCCACAGCCCAGAAAACACGCATCCACGGTGGCCCATCCACCGTATCTGAAGGATCATCAGCAGAGGCATGCGTTTCTGCCGTGCTTCCATTAGCCTCAACACAGGTATGAAGCGGCATTTTTACCTGTTCCTCTATGCTTTCAGTGTGAGCCGGGGAAAGAGCAGGGTAAGGCGCTACTGCGGCCTCAGACTCACTCAAAAGACCTGCTGTGCAGCTATCCGTACTTTCAGAGACTGTCGATTCCACACAGGCCCCAGTTTTACGTCGAACACGCACATGCGGTTCAATCACAGGGTGACGCATTGATAACTCGCTCATCACCAAAGCCCCAGAATCAGCGCTGGTCACGTAGAACAGTAAGCCCACAATAACCGCTAAAATCACTGCCACAGCACCCAAAGGACGGCTGGACAATAAGCTGAATAACCCTTCCTCGGGGCTTGCAACAACTTGGTGAGCAAATTCCGCGCCAGAGGTTCCTAAAGTGCCGTAAGGGGTCGCTTCACTACCATTACGCGCCAAATCAAGAGCAGAATTCCCGAAAATCCCAACCCACATGACGACATAAGTAAAAGGAATCGTCAAAGTACCAATAACAAATTCACGTAAAGTACGGCCTCGGGAAATGCGCGCAAGGAATAAACCAACGAATGCCGCCCAAGTAATCCACCACGCCCAGAAGAACAAGGTCCACCCATTAAGCCACTCATCTGGACGATCCCACGCATATGTTTCCAGCGACAAGCCAGGTAATGAGGAAAAGAAATCACCAACATTACCAATGACCGCATCAACGAGGAATGTGAAACGCCCCGTGACCAGCACGAAAACAGCAAGAACACCAGCAAGAACCACATTCGCCATCGACAGGAATTTCACGCCTTTATCGACACCCGATATCGCAGACCAGCACGCAGTCGTGACCCCTAAGACCAGTAAGCCAATTTGCAAACCAAGGCCTCGTGGAATACCGAAAACCATTTCAAGACCGACATTGAGTTGGACAATCCCGACCCCCAGCGATGTTGCAATGCCGAACATTCCGCCGACCAGTGCCGCAGCATCGACGATATGACCTAACCAGCCGTTCACGTGCTTACCGAGCAAAGGACGTAGTGTCGCACGTAAAGATAAAGGGAAACCGCGTCGATACGTGAAGTAAGCCAAGGCAAGGCCAAGGATTGTGTACAAACCCCAGCCATGTAAACCGTAGTGGAAAATTGTGAGGACAGCGGCTTGGCGGGCTGCCTCTATGCTTTGACCTTCCCCGACAGGAGGATGCATGTACTGCGTGATTGGCTCTGCGACGGCAAAAAACATGATGTCAGTGCTGATACCTGCAGCAAAAAGCATAGAAGCCCACGAAAAAGTGGAAAATTGGGGACGTGAGTCATCGGGACCCAACCTGACCCGACCGAAACGGCTCCAAGCAAGCGCGATCACGAGGACGAGGACGGCTGTTGCTAAAGCAATGTAGAAACTGCCGAAATGACGGCCTGTCCAGGTGACTGCATTGTTAAAAAAGTTACTTACTTGTGTGGGTGCGCAGATTGCAGCGATCGCAATGCCTGTGATGAGGGCGGCGGCGATCAGGAAAACAGGAAGGTTGATTTCGTTTCTTTTACGTATCACAGTGGGAGGCAGGCCTGCTGGTTCGGGGGTGTGAGTGGTACTGGTGGATGCGGAACCAGGGAAGGACATATCGCCTCCGAAAGTTGGGGACAAGGCACTCAGTTGTTGCAGCCGCTTCACGTGAAGCGAGTAGCAATTCGACTTTGTCTACTCTGGTTCTTCAAAGCAGGGATAGCAAGTATGTGGCCGGTGTGTTACTAAAAAGCCGATGCGCTGGTTGTGCCGGTGTGGGTACGACAAAACAAAACCCCGAGACTTAACTTTTGTTGAAATCTCGGGGATTCTGGTGGCGGTAGCGCTGGGATTTGAACCCAGGGTGGCTGTTACACCACACAGCATTTCGAGTGCTGCACCTTCGGCCGCTCGGACACGCTACCTCAACACGCAATCATACATGAGGAGCGCGTGTACACGCTATTCAGCTGTTAGATTGGTAAAAAGCAGCCCGACCATGCTGAAGCCTGTCATGTGACATGAGGCCACGAAAGCGCTTCATCATGTTGTACCTGTCGAATACAGACACCTGAGCTGCGCGTTACGATAAAACACATGGCACGACGACGAATAAGTGAGGATGCTGGCAAGCGCGCCCTTGCCCTATGGAAACAAGAGCAAGAAGGAACCTTACGTGAGGATCTTTATACGGCAGTCCGATGGGCACTTGAAGAATTGAATCTTTTGTATCCGGGACGAGCCGTTGAAATTCGAGTCCCACCAGCAGGAGCAGTTCAAGCTTTTGAGGGAACAGTGCATCGTCGTGGAACTCCGCCATCTGTTATAGAAATGGACCCACACACGTGGCTCAGGTTAGCCACTGGAAGTCTGGAATGGAACGAAGCATGTGCCACCGGACGGGCACAAGCCTCCGGTGAACGTACAGACTTAAGTAACTACCTTCCGTTCATCTGAAGTTCACGAAAAGCTGAGGCGATTTTAGGCAGGGCGCACCCACAACAAGTACCAGTCAGTCGCGCTCACGCGCCTATGTGACAGCGAAGATCGTGTAACCCTCAAAGGCGCATCCGACTTGGGGATGATTACCTATGCGAGTAAGGGGTACGCCATTTCGCTTTCAACGACAGGGAATAAGCCGATAAGTAATCAGAGAATCAGTGAATCAGTCGTATCTGTCACACGCGAAGCGTACAGTTTCCGTGTGCCTTGCGACGTGTAGTACTGAGCGATTGCGACAACGGCTGCTGACGCTGCAGCAAAAGCAACCACTGTGGCCAAACTCGCGTTCTCATCATCATCACTAGGCACATCTAAACCAGTAACCGCACGCCACCCTATTTCGGCAACTTTACCCGCAGCAATAGCTGTTAACGCCATCGCTCCTGCAGACATGAGTTTCCATCCAAGATCCACGGGCTCTCCTTACTCGATGAAATAACCAAATACGCCTGAACGCAAAATCGCTTTGACACAATCATGCCTTACTTACGTGCTGCGTGCAGGAATCCCGTATGCCGTGACGAAAATCAACGAAGGCTACAAAACACCACATAGTTCAAAGGCGCGGAAAACGCTCCCTAATCATGATCCACGTGGCACTGAATGCAAACAACCGTGCGCTACGAAGCTCACATGCGATGAACCCATAAAATGAACATGAGACGTAGAATGACAGTGACGATCAGTGGAACACAGCATTGTGAAAGGTCGGATGATGCGAAAAAATATGCGGCAACTCAGCTGCGCGACACTCATTCTTGCAGCATGTAGCTTAGCAGCATGTTCATCTGCCACCGGTGGGCTGACATTTCCCGCTGACTCTTTCGGATATTCCACCCCTACACAATCCGGTGAGCAAATGCCACAGGCTCGAAATGCCAGTGACGACTTAAATACACTCCTACGACACGGCACAGGTACCGTGACCGTTGCCTACATGTCAGGTCAGCCACTTCCGGAAGCCCTTGTGAAATTTTTTGAGGAAAACAGTGGTTTTACACTAGTCCAACATCACGCTGATTCCACTGCGGACCTACCAGAACATGTGGATGTCATCGTGGGCGTAGACGACACCGATGCGCAGAAAATTTCCGCTGCCACGAATGTGAAAATATTTTCCGCACAAAGCGCAACAATCGCCGCCGACTCAACGAATACTCACGTGCCAGATGCGCTTGCCTACGGACGTGATGATGTGTGTGTTCATGCTGACACATCTTGGTATTCTGCAAATCGCATCGACATTCCCTCAGGAATTGACTCCTTAACAGATCCTGCACACAGTGGTCGCCTTGTAATTCCTGACCCTCACAGCAGCGCCGAAGGACGTTCATTTGCTCAACTGATCGCGCAAATGAAAGGAACAGATGCCCTCACATGGATATCAGCACTCCGAGGGAATGGCGTAACGATTGCATCCGATATGCCGCATGTACTTTCCGCGTGGAGCGCAGCAGATGTGATTGCAGAATCCTCCTCCACAGCGAATAAACCGCAATCAACAGAAGAACACAGTGCTGCTGCCCCTGCTACTTCATCCGAGGACGCAGATAGGAAGCCGTTAATCGTTGCTGCGCAGTCAGTTGCTGCTGTGAGCCGCGATAACACGGGCACACAAACAGCAGCCCAGGTAGTTTCAGGAACATGCGTGCAGCGGATCGTGCGTGCCTTAGGTGTTGTCACCGATCAGCGGGAAACATTATCCGAAGGAACAGAATCTTTCATGGCTTTTCTGACTTCCCCCGCGGGACAGCGGCTGATCGCTCAAACAGGATGGGTACGTCCCATTGAAGAAGGCCATGTGGAAGCAACACCAGCTCAATGGTTTTTCCCAATTCAAGAGGATGCCGCAGTGCTGAGTGAAGAATTACTGGCTGACCCGGTTGCAACGGTCAAAAACTGGTAAGCACACAAGCATCCGTTACTCATCTGGTTTCTGTTAAGCAGGTGAGTAACGAGGACAGTGTTGAAGGTAAAGCGCGCCCACCTATGGTACGTGCAAAGGGAAAGAGAACAAGGAAACGCCAAGCGCCCTTAAAACCCAGACCTCAACCCTAGTTGCGCAGTAAATCCGGTGATACTCGACATTCCTCACCAATACGCATAGGAGCAATCACACCGGAATCACGCATCTCTAACAGTCGCGGAATAACACGGTCAGCAACCGTCCACGGATCAAGCGTATTTAAGTAAATACGTGTCCCACCCTCAAAACCGGCTACAGTGGATAGCCGCCACTTCAAAAGTATGCGCCAACGCAAAGGAACATCAACATCTGGAGGCCGATGGTACCACTCCTCATTGCAGGCAACCTCAGCCCCTGTCGCAGCGTGTACGGCATGTAACAGATCCGAAACAGCGCGTATGACCTCATCATCACACTCCCACGGATTACGTGGCGCGTGAAGCGGCCACACAGCTAAACCAGGGAAACGGTGACCGAAACCGACAATTGCGACCGCATGATCGTTTTGAGCAACCAGTAACTTACGTGTAGCAGCGACTTTCAAAATCTCATCGTAAATAAGTGGGTCGTGACGTAAACGATCAGCCTCTGCTTGGGTTTGCACAGCATGATCGTCAATCGCCACAAGCTGCTTATGCAGATGATCGAAAGAAGCCCCCGCAGGTTTCAACCAGTTTTGAAAAGCTGCAACATAGCGGACATTCGAGTTCAAATGGTACAGATCCTGCATGGCGCGGATTGTGAAATCTGTGTACTGGTAATGTTCCTCCGGCGTGAGAGTCCCCGAAGAAGCCAATTGTGACGTGTCATCCGCACCGTCAATGTAATGCCGCCGACCAATAATTAAATCGTGGCCGCCAGAGAAAAACCCATTTGCTTGACGCAGCAAATCTGAATCCGTAAGCAGAGCCAAATCCTCATCAGACATGCCGGTTGCTTTCATGCGTGCTCCGACAACCTGCATCACATGATCGTATCCGCGTGACGACGCTAAATACTGTGCCATCCGACGATGCTGCTCCTCTGAAGGAACATGACCGTAGTTCATATGCCAGTAGTTATACGACACGATCTCAAAAAGATTCGGGATACGTCGAAATTCAGCGGTTGTTGTAGCTAATTCTTCCGCAGGCAGACCAGCGAGTTCTTGCCACGTTCCGTCATCAAGGCGGATGCGCCGTGATTTTTCTGGTGGAGTCTCTAGGTAGCGTTCACTGCAAAAAGCGCAATGGTGCCCATCTGACGAATGATCGATAGGATCAGGCTTCGATGAGGCGGTGCTCAACGGACGATTTCCTCGTCCTGGAACAGTCCAAACCTCAGTGCCCGTTAAAAGGTTTCTTTGCTTCACCGTGCCATCAGGTAAACGCTGAATAGCAGAATCGGTTGAAGGATGCGGCGTTGCCATGTCTCTAGTTTATCCACCAAATCTGGAAGTTACCTGAGAAATATCATGAATATACGCACGGAACGCACGAAGCCAAAAGGTCAAGAAATGACAGGGCGTACCCCTTCCGCCTTGCAACAATAAAAACACAAACAGGTGAAAACAGTAACGTACCGGTGCGATTAACCCTGAAAAAGACTGGTTATAAACGATTCATCGTGTCAGGATGTGAACCGGTCCGGCCAGCCTCGCCCTCATCTAATGCGCTGATACTTTCCATATCCTGCTCAGAAAGCTCGTAATCAAAAATCATGAAGTTTTCCCGTTGACGTTGAACACTCAACGACTTAGGGAAAACGACATCACCGCGCATCGTCGCCCACCGTAAAGCCACTTGAGAAGCCGAAGCACCATACTTTTCACCGATACTGGCAAGCAACGGGTCATGAGCAGCACGTCCTCGCGCTAAAGGTGACCATGCTTGCGTCACCATACCCGCATGACGTGCCATATCCCGAACAGCATTATTTGGCAAGTAAGGATGAGCCTCCACTTGACTGACCATCGGCTGAATCTCCGCATGATTAAAAAGAACCTTCAGATGATCTGGCTGAAAATTTGAAACCCCGATAGCTCGCGCCCGACCCTGGTCAAAAAATTCCTCTAAAACTCGCCACGGCATCATGAGGTCACCGCCATACAGCGAGGGAAGGGGCCAGTGAATAAGGAAAAGATCCACATAGTCCGTCCGCAGATCATCGAGGGTCCGCGCAAATGAATCACGAGCACGCTCTGGCTGATGATTCCCGTTATTTAATTTTGACGTGAGGAACACTTGATCTCGGCTCAGGCCTGACTGTTCCCATGCCTGCCCAACCTGAGCTTCATTCGCATACATTTGGGCCGTATCAATATGACGATAACCCAGCTCAATAGCTTGAGAAACCACATCGAATGTGACCTCCGGATCCACTTTATATGTCCCAAAGCCGAGCTGAGGCATCGCAGCACCTGTCGGTAAAAGCACGTGAGGGATAGGGCAGGCCAGCATGAAAAATCCTTTCGCAGGTGGCAACAATTCACCCGTATGCACCCTACCAGCTGAATCTGACAGGTCGCATATGACGGCCCGCGGGGAAGGTGACAGGCCGCCTCACACCGTATCCCTACAGACTTGCCCGATACAGCTGAGCATACGTGCCGTCAGCGTCAAGAAGCTCTTGATGGCGACCCATTTCTACCACGTCACCATCACGCATCACCAAAATAATGTCAGCATCACGAATAGTGGACAGACGGTGAGCAATCACAAAAGCTGTCCGCCCTTGACGAAGCCTGTCCATTGCTTGTTGCACTAAAACCTCTGTACGTGTATCGACAGAAGAAGTAGCTTCATCCAAAATGAGTAAATCCGGCTGAGAAACAAATGCGCGTGCAATCGTCAAAAGCTGACGTTCCCCCGATGACAAGGCATCCGACTCATCTGTGACGTGAGTGTTATACCCATCAGGTAGGTGACGCACCACATGATCGACAGCGGTAGCCCGGGCAGCCTCCACCACATCATCATGCGAAGCACCTGCACGGCCAAAGGCAATATTTTCAGCCAACGTGCCATCAAAAAGCCACGTATCTTGCAAAACCATACCGACATGGCGACGTAAATCATCACGTGAAATATCACGGATATCCACGCCGTCAATGGTGATGCGACCAGAATCTACATCGTAAAAACGCATAAGTAAGTTCACGAGCGTGGTTTTACCTGCTCCGGTGGGGCCAATAATAGCCACCATATGTCCTGGCTCCACACTAAAAGACAGGTCTTTAATAACAGGCTCACCTGGCACGTAGCTGAAAGACACATGATCGAAAACAATGCTTCCGCGGACACGCTGAGGTAAATGTGCGCGAGGAGTATCTGCGCTCATCTCATCTGCGTCTAAAAACTCAAATATGCGCTCAGCACTGGCAATGCCTGACTGCACACTGCTGGCCATTGTCGCCAAAGTCCCCAGAGGATGCATGAACTGGCGTGAATACTGAATGAAAGCCTGCACTCCACCTAAACTCATAGAACCGGCTGTCACCATCAGTCCACCACCGACAGCGATCACCACATACACGCCCGTTGAAATAAGATTCATCAGCGGCATGACAAGGCTCGACACAAACTGAGCGCGCATAGAGGAACGACACAAACTCGCATTAGCCTGCGAAAATTCCTCAGCGAAACGTTCCTCTAAACCGTAAAGCACGGCTACCTCATGTCCGGTAAATGTTTCTTCAACAATTCCCGATAAATCACCGGTAGATTTCCATTGAGAACGGAAATACGGCTGCGCCCTTCGCATAATGAGCGACACAATGAACATCCCCACGGGCAACACAACAAGAGAAGCCACTGTGAGTTTCCATGACATAATGAACATCATGACGATAATGCCGATTACTAACAGGACAGACTGAATAAACTGCGACAAAGTTTGTGACATGACCTGCGTAATATTGTCAATATCATTAGAGACACGCGACATCACATCCCCACGAGGAGTCCGATCTAAATAGGACAGTGACAGCACCTCAATTTTCTTTTGCACCTTGTCGCGTAAGCGCCATCCAGCATTGTGAATAGCGCGAGTAAGAATGACCTGCACCAACCAGCTACTTAAAGCAGACAGCGTGTACACAACGAGGACGAAAAACAAAACATAGGCAAGCCCTGTGAAATCAAAACTACTGGCGAAAGCCTCGTTCTTTTGTGCAGCGCCATCCGTAGCAGCAGCTATCCCTGAAAAAAGGATATCGGTTCCTTTACCGAGGAGACTGGGAGCAGCAACTGAAGATATTACCGACACCAACGTGAAGAACACGACTCCGTACAATCGCCATTTTTCTGGAGCAAGTTCGGAACCTAAACGACGTAAAGCAACAGAAGGATGAGCTGCCTGAGAGGGCAAAGCAGAACCGCGTGAATCTTTTTGAGGAGCCATCACTTATCCTCCTGCCCACTTTGAGAAGCAACGATTTCTTGATATGTCACACATGTGCGTAATAAATCCTCATGCCTTCCCTGGCCCACAATGCGCCCGGCATCAAGAACAACAATTGTGTCGGCATCTTTCACAGAAGCCACACGTTGAGCAACATGCACAATGGCTGCGCCGTGAGTATATTGCGGTAAAGACGCGCGTAACTGAGTATCCGTTGACGCATCTAGCGCAGAGGATGAATCATCGAAAATATACAGGTCACTCTGACGATACAGTGCCCGCGCAATAGAAAGTCTCTGCCTTTGACCGCCAGAAAAATTCTTACCACCCGGTTCAACAATCGCATCAATACCCTCGTCCATACGTGAAACAAATTCGTCAGCACAGGCACCGCGAAGCGCCCAGAGCACACGTTCACGTTGTGCATTATCAGGCTGGGTCACTCCCGAAACAGTGGAAGCGATAGTGCCACTAAATAAGTACGCCCGTTGAGGAACAACAGAAATATGTTGACGTAGGAGCGTCAGCTCAATATCTGTTGTTGGGACCCCATTGACCTTGACTTGCCCTCGGGTAGGATCAATCAGGCGAGGAAGCAGCTGAATCAATGTGGTTTTCCCCGAACCGGTAGCACCGATAATGGCAGTTGTTGTCCCCGGCGCAAACGTAAGTGTGATGTCACGCAACACAGGATTTTCAGCGCCAAGATACTGCACGGACACATGATCGAGGGTGAAAGTCCACGGTTTACGGCCTGCCGATGGGCCTGACAGGAGCAACGAAGGCACGCCCGTTGCCTTGTCAGATAGGTTTTCTACAGGGGCAATATCACGTGGCTGAGATGCAGAAACTACTGAACTATTACGCTCTATTACCTCTCGAATACGACGAGCAGAAATACGTGCCCGTGGAATGGACATAATAATAAAAGCAGACATCATGACGGAACCGAGGAGCATACCCACATAGCTGAGGAATGCGAAAAGTGAACCGATCTGAGTGTGCCCCGAGGCGATGAGGTGACCGCCGAACCAGACAATTGCGACATTTGTCAGCGAAATAATGAATACTGCTGATGGAAAGAGCACAGCAAATAGCAGGCCAATGCGTATAGCAATCTCACGTAAATTGTTATTTGCTTCCAAATATCGTGAGGAAATAAAAGGCTCTCGCACAAAAGCACGAATTACACGGATACCGGATAATTCCTCGCGTATGACGGTGTTCATTGTGTCAATACGGTTTTGTTGACGCTCAAATTGAGGTGCGAGTTTCGTCATAATGAAACCCACGACTATTGACAAAATCGGCACCATAATCAGCAAAATGAGCCACAGATGAAGGTCTTGTCTGAATGCCTGAATGAGCGCACCAATACCCATCAAAGGAGCTTGAACCATGATGACAAAAGACATCATGACGACAGTTTGTATTTGTTGCACGTCATTTGTTGCGCGAGTAATGAGCGAAGGCGCCCCGAAAACGTGAATATCTTGAGCGGCAAAAGTTTGAACGTGAGCGTATAACTTTTCACGCAACCACGCGCCTAAAGACATGGACAGTCGAGCCCCAAGGAATACGGCGATACCGGTAGCGATGCCTTGCGCTGCTGTTAAAAGAAACATGAAGGCACCGAGTTTCCAAATGGCAGTCGTATTGGCAACAGCAACACCTTCATCAATGATGCGCGCGTTTAGTCCAGGTAATTCTAAGGAAGCTAAAGTTGCGGCAATTTGGAGGAAGAAAACGAAAGACACTTCCACCCATCGAGTGCGTAAATACTGCCATACAAGAGGAAAAAGCACGTATATCACCCGCGTATATCACCGTTGTGACGAAACAATAATTCTATGCGCTTATTCTGTAAAGAAAAATCACAGAATCGCAGAGCCTGCTCAATGCTATTGCGAAGTTAGTGTCATTTCCTGATGAAAAGAGCGCATGAGTAGCAAGTCACAATGACCATTCTTTGTACTAAGTTTCCATTGAAGCCGAGGTATCAGTAAAGTCAGAGCATGACATTTGTATCCCGTCGTGCAGCTTTTGGTAACACCCTTGTTGAAATGGGTTTTTGGTACTTGTATTCATTCCTTGCCGCTAAGGAAGAAGCTCCTGAAATTTCTGAGGAATCCCCGGAATTTATTGCGCAGGTACAGCAAAACCTTGAAGACCTTACTCCGGCATTTAATGAGCAAAAAGTTCAGCCGCAACAACGTCAAGAGATCGCCGAAATAATTGCACGTATGCAATATCAGCATGCAGCACGTGAAATTCCTCCGGTAGCCCCCTCTGGCGCAAAAATTGATCGAGTGCGTTCCCGTGTCCTAGGAAATTGGCGTTTGCACAGCACAAAAGGCGCTATTTTATGGCCCCCAACAGCTCGTACAATCGCTGTGCGTTTAGGTGATGGTGCCTGGAATGACGCAATGCGTAAACTTGGTTTCACCGTGTCCTCACGTGGACGCGAACGCGGTGGCCTCCGATTCACGGATGCGGATTTCAAAGCCGCGCTTCAAGAATTTGCTCAAGCTCAAGGACCAGGTGTTTCCCTCACATTCATGAAATACAATGAATGGGCGCAAAAACAGCGTGAACTTGGGCATCTTGTTCCATCATCAGCTACCCTGCGTCAGCGTTTCGTTCGCTGGCCTCATGCCCTCGAAGCTGCAGGGCTATCCCACTAAAAGCAGGATTACCTCGCTTAAGAATTATGAATATGCGAGTCCCATCCGCGCAGACGGTCAAGTTCACGACGTTCCTTCTTTGAAGGGCGGCCAGTACCGCGAGCGCGGGTAGGGACCGCGTACATTCCCATACGCGGACGTTCCACCGATAAATCCTCGTAGCAGAGTCGTGCCTGCGGAGCGCCGACACGTTTAACTAAGAGCTGCTTCACACGAAAAACTTTGTCAAAGCCTTCAACACGTAATCGAACTTCGTCGCCTACGCGGACAGGAGCAGCAGCTTTCACAGTGCTGCCATTGACTTTCACATGCCCCGCCCGCGCTGCCGCAGTTGCTTGTGAACGTGATTTTGCCTGCCGAATCGCCCACAACCACGTATCGACACGTACATGTGGTGTACGCGCGAACACCTGATCGGGTACGCCAACAGGGATAGGACCACCCTGTTGGGGCGATAGGTTTTCAGGCGCATATGCCGGTCGGGTTGACTGTGTCGCTGAATCCTTATCATGAAAAGCAGACATGCTCACGATGGTAACGAACCCTATCGATCACTGCGATATCTGCAGCACTGACAGAAATGATTCTGCGCTGTGTGCAGCGGTAAATAATGGCACCTATCCTATGGCATGCGCCGAATAATTGGCGGAATACAGCGATAGATTCACGATAATTACTGTGTGCTGCGACGTGCGCTGCGGGCGCGACGAAAGTTTTGACGTACCCGAGTCTTTCTTTCTTTCACGTCACGCAAGATTTGCCGCACGGATCTTTGCCGCCTGCGCCCGATAGCCCTGATCGCCACGAAAGATGACCCGCATATCCATATCACGGCAATAAAGAGAACAGACTGCATGGAACCTGACCCACTGCCTAAGATCAGGCGCCTGAAAACATCACTTGCTTCCGGTAAAAGCAAGAAAGAACGGATCGCGCCAAAAAATCCTGTATGCGCATGAGAAGGCAATGCTCCGCCCAAAAGGACAATATGCATGACAGTGAAAAAAACGGATAAACCTAAAGCCCGACGCACACCGAGTGCGCATATGCTTGCGTAATGGAAGGCAAGGCACGCTAAGGTCACTACGGTTACAAGGATAAATAAAGTAGCAGGATGAGTGATGCTGACACCAGCCAAGGTGATACTACCCATGAGGATAGCTGTCCCTGTCAAAGCAATAGCGATGGGCGGCAAAGCAGTGCGCCATACAAGCTGGAAAGGTGTACGTGCCTGATGGATTCTTCGAGTGGTTGCAGCGCCGAAAACCATAATCCACACGGCCGCAGAAAGCCACAGGGCCACGGCAATCGCTGTGGCGGACCAATAGGCGCGCTCATGCGGATTTTCCTGGTGAGTATCTGCCCTGATATTGATAGGAGCCGCTAAAGCTGAGGCCAAATCATGCGCTTGAGCATCAGTGTAGTGGGGGATGCGTTCCGCAGCTGATTGCAAACCATCCGTTAAAGTCTGCGTACCTGAGGCCAAATCATGCAGCCCAACGCTCAGATCATGTCCGCCGTCGTTCAAACGATCCAAACCATCAGCTAGTTTCAGCGCACCTGAAGCTAAAGCGGAGCCTCCGTGAACAAGCTGGTCACTACCATTAGAAAGGGCGTGTATTCCTTCTGATAGTTGACGTGCTCCTGCGCTTAGGCGATCAGCATTATCACCCAGCAGATGAGTATGTATGTTCTCGCTGAGAGTGTCGATTCCTTCAGAGAGTTGCACGGTTGCGGAGGCCAATTGGTCGACTTTACCAATATTGTCCACAAGCGAAGGAAGGACTTTGCTGATGCGGATAATGTGGTCAATATCTTCGCTGAAAGTGCCTATTCGGTGAGAAACATCGTCACCTATAGTGATGATGAGTTCTTGCACATGCGCGCATGAATCTAGGTTTCCTTGTTGGCAGGCCTGATATGCGGAGGTCAGATCTGTGCGAATAGGCGCGATCAGGGTTTCAAATTCGCTTCGTTGGTTTTTGATTTTCTCAACGGTGGAACGTAACTGCGCGATATTTAAGCTATCGATGAGGGCTTTCAATTCACTGCTTCCCGCAGCAAGCTGATGCGCGCCTTCTTGTAGGCTCACAGACTGTCCGGGTTGTGTCTCAGTGAGCGCAGAATGTACACGTTCCACACCTTTGGTGTATTGCTCAATGCCTTGTGCCAATGCTTCAGCGCCTTGGACAAGGGAGAGCGCCTGCCCAGGCTGAGCCTCAACAATGCCAGAGTGGAGTGCGCGTATGCCACTGGATAACTCAGAAGCTCCATCTGCTACTGTGTGTCCGCCTTTTTGTGCTTGTGTGAGGCCTTCAGAAAGTTGTGTTGCACCATGTGCCGCGCGTATCTGAGCGTCGGTGATTTTTTGTGCTCCAGATGCGCTTTGGTTAAGGCCCTGCGAAAGGGTCCCTAAGCCTTGCAGAGACTGGTCAATAAAAGACAGCGTGAGGGTTTGGCCAAAGTGTGTGGCACCGGCACGTGTGATTGCTGTGGCAATACGACCGGTTGCTTCGTTGGTGGCGCGTGAAGTGTGGATGGTGAGTGCGGGTCGTGTTAATGTTTTCCCTTGCGCGAGGTCTGCAAGTGTGCGTGAAAAATCTGATGGTATGGTGACGACAACAGCGTAGGTTCCATCTTCTAGGCCGCTAGCCGCTGTAGCGGCGGTGACAACGGACCAATCCCACCCTTTCACGTCTTGTGTATCAGAGGTGAGCGCGGCAATGATTTGTCGTCCTCCGGGCAGTTTTTGGCCTGTAGGTAAGGTGGCGATTTCGTCCTCATTGACGATTGCGGCAGGTATTGCTGCTTTGTTGCTCTGAGTGTTGGTAGCGCCGAAAATAACGGTGAGTGCAAGAAGTGACGGAAAAAGCAGTGCAATGAAGATGAGTCGCCAGGGGTGTCTCATGGTGTGTCCTCTTGAATTGTGGAGGGCTGCGTGGCATGTGTGCTGTCAGTGTCAGTGTCAGTGTCAGTGTCAGTGTCAGTGTCAGTGTCAGTGTCAGTGTCAGTGTCAGTGTCAGTGTCAGTGTCAGTGTCAGTGTCCGGAGGAACCATAGGGGCCTCATCTGTTTCCGCTGGATTTTTATGAGGTAAAGCATCCGGCAATGCAGTATCTAGTATCAGGTGAGCTGGCACGGAATCCTCAAATGGCGGATAAAAATCGTCACAGAGTAACGTATCTGCGCTGACGTGTACATCCGGTGGAATGGTCAATGAGCGCGGTCCTGTGACAAGAACTGTTGTGCCTGCATCCAGCAGTTCTGTGATACGTTCCCACCGGTGACTACCAGGGTCATCGGTGATAACCAATACAGCCTGTGGAGGAAGCACGTCCTCACGTTGCGTGAGTATCGCTGTCATTCCTTGTACAGCAGACATATGTGACGGCAAAGCGAAATGACCAACAATGACTTTTCCGTAACGATGACGCAGCCGTCCAGTAAGTAAAGCCGTCAATATGTTCCGCGCAGCACGATTATCACTGCGTATAACCCCAAGCTCACCTGGCCTAAGGACAAAATTCAATGAATTAATAAGAGTGATATTTCGGTGCTGCATTGTCATATCACATATACGAATCATTGAAGGCCCATGACGCTGCACCCATTCTTCATGTTCAAGAGAACGGATCAGTCCCTCACCCTCAATATCAACGACCGGAAGTAAACGATCCAACCATTCAGGTAAAGCCCACGCGCGATGACCAAGCCACACCATGACAGCGGGAATCAGAGTCATACGAACCAGGAAAGCATCAGCTGCTATCCCTGCGCTTAAAGCTAACGCGATAGGTTTCACATGGACGCTTCCCTCCGGGACAAAAGCAGCAAAAATTGTTGTCATAATGACTGCCGCGGCAAGAACCACAGGCGCAGAAGAAACAAAACCACGCTGCACCGCACGGGTAGCATCCCTGTGATGAATCCATTCTTCACGCATACGTGATACCAAGAAAACGTGGTAATCCATTGCTAAACCAAAAAGAATACCCATAACAATAACTGGCATGAAAGAAATAACAGGTCCAGTTTTTGTGACATGTAATAGGTCAGATCCCCAACCGTATCCGTACACCATTCCAACGGTTCCAAATGCCACTCCCAGTGACAGCAAGTACCCGATAGTCGCACTCAACGGAACAGCGAAAGAACGGAAAACAATGAGCAAAAGAACCAATGAAAAACCGACAACGACACAACCAAAAGGTACGAGTGCGCCTTGCAGTTGCTCAGCGACATCGATTGCGACAGCGGTTTGACCTGTCACCATAATTGATGTGATACCGAGTTCTTTTTCCCATTGAGGCGCCAAATGTCGAATGGTGGAAACCAGTGTGTGCGTCGCAGGATCTGATTGCCCTGTTGTGGGGATTATCTGCAAGAAAGCAAGGGAAGCATCCTGATTTGGAGTGGCTGTCCCAATAGCGTGAACACCGGCGAGGGAACGTATTTTTTGAGCGAGGCGATCCACTAATTCAACAGGCTCAGATGAGTGAACAATATTTCCAATAACAATGATTGGCGAATTGTATCCTTCACCAAAAGCTTCACTAATTGCATCGTAGGTTTGACGTAGAGGCGTTCCTGGTGCTTCAGAGCCGTTATCTGTTAAACCTGTGCTTAGTGAGGCCGCTGGGATAGAAGCACAGCCCAGTAGCGCGATAATAAAGACACTCGTCAGCGCAGGAAAACGTGTGAACGCACGAACCCACCGATATGAGAAACTACGTGACGCAGCCGCTTGTGCCTCAGCAGGTACGAGAGAAACAGAAGGGGAAGCGGGACTTGTCGTAGCTGCAAGGTGTTCCGCCTTGAGGCGATGATGCACGTGTTTTTTACGGCCACAGACACGTGTTCCGATAATGCCCAGCAGCGCTGGCACCACTGTCAAAGCAACAAGCACAGCGATTGCCACAACGAAAGCTGAAGCAAAACCCATAATGCTCAGGAAAGGTATGCGGGTTACTGACAGTCCACATAATGCGACGATAACGGTTCCGCCGGCAAAAATAACGGCGGACCCAGCGGTAGCAACGGCCCGCCCAGCGGCCTCATGAGGGGCAATACCAGTGTGGACGTATTCACGTGCCCGAGCGATGATAAATAAAGCGTAATCAATCCCAACGGCCAGGCCAATCATAATCGCTAAAACAGGGGTGGTGGAGTTAATGTCAAGCCATTTGGCTGCGATAAAGATGGACGATATCCCAATGGCAACACCGATAGCGGCACTCAACAGTGGCGCCCCTGCGGTAACAAGTGAACGGAAAGTAAAAAGCAGGACAATGCCAGCCAAAATAACGCCGATGATTTCAACAATGGATAGGTGAACGGAAATAAAATGACCGATATTTCCACCCAGCGCGATTGTTAAATTACTGTGCGCTTGCATTATGCGGGTTGTGAGTTCTTGCAGTGCGTTGGCTGTGAGCCCAGCTTGAGGGGTGGGGCCTGTCATGTGTGAACCAACAGAGGCGTCGCCCATGACATGAATAAGTGCATGTGAGCCGTCGGCAGAAATGCTGCGTGTTAATTCAGCAAAAGGGTCAGTAACAGCAGCAACGCCATTTATGTGTTCTGCTTGTGTAATGAACTCATGAATAGCATCCGCGTGGGCGGTGATATCCCCGTCATGGGCGGTAAAAAGTACGGGCTCATCAGTTCCGGACACTTGAGGTAATCGTTCACGCAGGATCGAAATGCCTTGTAAAGATTCTGCGTCATTAATGTGGAAAGAACTACTAAGATTCAGTCCTAAAAATTTCAGGCTCCCTGCGCATGCAATGGACACAATCAGCCACAGGCATAGAACGAGCCATGCATGTGTTGCGCACCAGCGTCCAAGTTGATGAAGGTAAGTAGACAATATTCGTATTCTTTCCCGATAAGGATTGCAGCAGCGCAGCCCTTACTTCTAAAAATACTTCATTGTGCGAGGTGCGGCCCTTTGGAGAAGGGCACAGTATGGGCACGTTTTACCTGAAATTGTGCATATGTGTACTTTGCGAGTGTTTTTATGGTGTGTTTTATGGTGTCCGGCCCTTAGGATTCTTGTGAAGGCCACCATACTATTGAATCTATTCGGCATTGTGTGGCCGAACTACTGCTGGGTAACGTGGCAGACCACGGTGTTTTTTGCTGAGTAGGAACGTGAGAGACAAGCACTGTTTGCGTATTTTCTGTTTCTCTGCCTGACAAAAGGCTGACGCTCACCCATATATCAGCTCCGTAAGGGATGATATCGTCGAGGCCCGGTGGCATTGTGTACGCAAGAGTTCCTTCAACGGTGACAGTGTTACTTCCCACGTGTTGTACACATGAGGTGATAGTGCTTGCTGAGCGTGCAGATGCACTGGCGTGTACAGAGGCTTTCACCAGTGCAATTTCAGTGGGGCACTGCGTTTGCGCAACACGTAAAGTTGCATCATTCATTGATTGAAGTTCGCTGAGGAAAGTATCGGCTTGATGCGCGCTGTCGCGGCTTATGCGACTGCACCAGTTTTGAGCATTCACTGTGGCCTCATGTAATGCGAGTTGGGACAGTAAATCGCGGCGCTCATGGTCAGCTTGTTCGATCTGCGCAGAAATATGCGCGATGTCACTTTCAATGCGCATGAGGTCACGTTGTGCATGTGACCATGCGATAAAAATGTGGGTTCCGTATGCAATACATGCACAGAGCGTTATCACCGTACATATGAGGAACAGGGCGGTGACAGTGAAGCGCCCGCGAGTGTGGCCAGGTGTGGACGCTGCCATATGCGGTGGGCGCAGGTGCGCATCAGCACCGTGGCTGTGCCTGCCGTAGGTGAATGTCTGCGAGGTGAGCGTGGAAGATTCTTCAGGGGAATTGTCAGATGCGTTGCGCGTCCACGTGCTGAAAGGATCGTATGTCATGGGGTTTGTCCTAGCTGTTCACGCAATGCTTCAATTTCCGAGGTGAGTTCATCTAACGCATGATGTGAGCGTTGGAGTTGTTCGGATTTTTGTTTGACTTCACGAAGAAGCTGTGATGTGTGCGCCGCAAGTATTCCAGTCCCACATGCCCAAACAAGAGTGGTGATTGCGCAGATTATCGCAATGATTGTGAGTGTGCGCATACGTGGTGAATATGCGTGCCGTGTGCGCATACGTGAAGAATCTGCCTGAAGCGCAGTGAAAGTATCCGTCTGTACAGGTATGTCCGTTTTGGAGGACTCATCTGTTCCCGTATGAACAGGATCGGTGGAGTAGATGCTTTCTGCGCTGCCCTCATTGGAATGGGATGAGACTTCGGATGAGACTTCGGATATGAAAGCGTGTTTTTCTGCGTGGAAGGTCCGCGTGTCAGATGTCCATGTGGTGCCGTTCCACCAGCGCAGGTCATAATCACCTGAAGGGTCAGGATACCAACCCTCGCGTGGGAGATTCACGGGCCTATCCTTTCTACTGTGCTACTCAACGTCGGGCACCTATCGTGCTACAGAACGAGGATACGCACTGTGAACTACTCGTGCCGATCGAACCGATGCGCCCTCATGTGGAACTCCACTCAGTATTAGCTTCTGCTCACAAAAACTGGACCATACCTGTGAGGTGAGTACCCTTGAATACATGTCCACACTGCTGAGCGCCAACCATTTACTTACTCTCTTTCTTGTTGTCGGTGCCGGTGCTGTCCTTGGTGCAATACGTTTTGGTCCCATCCGCCTAGGAGCAGCCGGCGCATTATTTGTAGGGCTCGCCCTTTCTGCCGCCTACCCAGGACTAGGTGAAGGCATGACCGTAGTCCAGCAGATCGGCCTTGCTTTCTTTGTGTACACCGTGGGTGTAGCATCTGGCGCTCATTTCTTTGCAGACCTCATGAAACAACGCGCACTGCTTTTTGCTTGCGCACTGACCTGCATCCTTGGTGCTTTCGTCGCATGGGGGCTTGGTGAAATATTCGGACTCAACAAAGGAATCGTCACAGGGCTTTTCACAGGCGCGCTAACAGCAGCCCCCGCTTTAGATGCAGCCTCACGTGTCACCGGTGATCCGATAGCGGCAGTAGGCTACGCATTCGGCTACCCCATTGGGGTGATTGTTGGCATTATTGTCGTGTCAGTGGTGGTGGGACGGGTCTGGGATGAAAAAGGTGACACACCTTCCCTTGCGGGAAAAGCTTTGGAATCTCTAACGGTTCGCGTCAATCAAACGATGAATATGCGTGAAGTGAGCGCCTGGGCGCAGCAAAGAATCCGCATGTCATATTTACGTCGTGAAGGACGTACCCGCGTTATCGTTCCCGGTGAAGAATTGCGCAAAGACGACCATGTGCTCGTGGTCGGTGACACGGTGGCGTTACAAGAAGCCTGCGAACAAATCGGTGAACCAATTGTGGACTATCACCTCGTCAATGATCGCAGTGACGTAGCTTTTGAACGCATCGTCGTATCGAACCCTGAAATTGCCGGACGCACAGTTGCCTCATTAGCGATGCCGCAACGTTTTGGCGGGGCCATCACTCGTGTGCGCCGAGGCGACTTAGATTTACTGGCACGCGACGACCTTGCTCTGCAACTTGGTGACCATGCGGCGGTCGTTGTACCGATTGAGGAATTAGATGCGGTACAGACTTTCCTTGGCGACTCTGAACGTCGCGTCAGTGAGGTCGATGCTATGGCTTTTGGTATCGGCATGGTCCTTGGAATGTTACTGGGAGCAATTCCTTTCCCCATGCCAGGTGGAGCCACATTCCAATTAGGCTCAGCAGCTGGCCCTCTGATCGTCGGCATGATTCTAGGGGCCTTACGTCGTACAGGCCCGTTGGTGTGGACCTTACCTGTTTCAGCGAATTTCACGATTCGTCAGGTCGGACTATTACTGTTCTTGGCTGCTCTTGGCCTGTCAGCGGGACCTGATTTAGTCAGTGTTCTTGTATCAACAGAAGGGTGGAAAGCAACCCTCTTATCAATGGGCGTTGTAACAATATGCTGCATTGTTTTAGTGTGCGTGGGACGTTTTATTGGCCTATCCCCAGCCCGCACAGCCGGAGGGGTCGCTGGTTTCCTAGGGCAACCAGCAGTTCTCCAAGCTGCCGCCAGCAAGATCGCTGACGAGCGTGTAGAAGCCGCTTATGCCACGCTTTTTGCTTTCGCTATAGTCGTGAAAATATTCCTCGTCCCGCTTATCTGGACCCTGTAAACGTAAAGAAGCAGCATATGGCGACCCCAGATTTTATCCTCGCATTACGTGAAAAAATTGGTCACGATATGCTCTGGATTCCCGGATGCACAGCGATAGTTGCGCGCCCTTACTGTTCCCACCCCGTTCACCAAAGCCCCGCGGCCGGAATGAGAGGGAAAGTATGTCAGAACACGTCTGCTCCTTTTGAGGCAACGCATCCGCACTGCGCACGCATGAAGGCTGACGAAGATTTTTTCATGACTCCTCTTGCACCTGAACATGTAGAAATCCTGATTGTTGAACGTGCCGATAATGGATGGGCAACCCCCGTGACAGGTATCGTCGATCCAGGTGAAGAAGCTGCAGATGCTGCTGTACGTGAAGTCCTCGAAGAAACAGGGGTGAGTGCGCGTCCTCTGCGGCTGCTCAGTACTCAAGTAGTTGGACCGGTAACCTACGACAATGCAGATCAGGCACTGTACCTTGACCTTGCTTTCCTCCTGCGCTGGGACGCAGGAGAACCTTGGCCCGCAGACGCAGAAAACACGAGCGCACAATTCATACGAGCAGATCGCCTTCCCGCGATGAATAACCGATTTACGAAAACAGTGCGACGAGCTTTATCAGGTGAGATTGCGGCAGAATTTACCTACTCACTCACCTGATAGTTTTACAGCCCTTACAACTCCGAAAGTTTTACGCGCCTGCCCAATATGCTTCAAGTGCAAGTGAAAGCGCATAAAGATCCGCCACATGGCTCATTTCCCGCGCAGAATGCATTGAAAGCAAAGGAACACCCACATCGACAGTGGTGATTCCTAACTGTGTGGCAGTAATTGAACCAATCGTTGAACCGCATGGCATAGCGTTATTTGACACGAAAACTTGGGAACTGATTCCAGCTTGAGCACAAGCACGATTCCATAAAGCTGTTCCCACGCCATCTGTCGCATACCGTTGCTGCGCATTGACTTTCAACATAGGGCCACCACCTAATATGGGGTGATGAGCAGGGTCATGATGCTCAGGATAATTGGGGTGAACTGAATGGCCAGCATCAGCGCTGATACAGGTTGAGGCAGCGTACATGCGTGCAGCACCATCAAAATCATGACCCACAGCCAATGCAGTACGTGAGAGGACATCACGCAAAATTGGTCCGGCAGCACCTGAACGTGTCGCAGAACCTATTTCCTCATGGTCAAAACACGCAAAAACTAGGATGTCACCAGAATCAGGTATACCACTTGCGCTTATGCGTTCTAATGCGCGTAAGCCAGCATGAACTGACGACAGGTTATCTTGACGGCCAGCAGCAACGAAAACATTATCTGCGCCAAAAGTGGCGGCAGCCTGTGAGGGAAGCAATCGCAGATCATATGCGGCAATCATATGGGCGCCTTCAAGTCCCGCATCACGCGCCACAATGTCCATGAGTTGCGCTGGTGAACCCACATTCCACACGGGGTGCATGTGTTTTTGCGGATTGAGTTTCAAACCGTCATTATTCACTGCACGGTCTAAATGGATAGCAAGCTGCGGGATACGCGCCAATGGCCCAGTGCGCATAATGAGGCAACGGCCATCAGTGGTTATCACTCGTCCTGCGACACACAGCTCACGGTCAAGCCACGAGTTCCACAGCATACCGCCATATATTTCCACATTAATGTGTTCCCAGCCATCAACTGTGCGTGAAGTCGGAGAAGGTTTCACGGTGAGGCACGGTGAATCTGTGTGCGCACCAACAATACGGAAATGCGTATCATCACTGACACGGTGAGGGACAAACCAAGCAACGACAGCACCATCACGAATGATGAGGTGCCCACCTGGGGAAGCATCCCACGGATCGGTTTCATTATGCTGACTAAAACCTGCGTCAATCAGTCGTTGTGCGCTGAGCTGCGCGGCATGAAATGAAGTAGGTGAATCATTAAGGAACGAAATATAGTCACGAGTATGTACGTCTTGGTCAGTGACAGAAAGAAAATGAGCGGCAGACGCTCGCGCATGAGGAGCTGATGAATCAGTAGGTGACATGTACCCATCGTAGAACGGTGTAGAGCATGAAGGAAACAGGCCGACAGGAAATCCTCGCTTTCCCAATGGGCCGCAGCATGTAGTCAGCTCCTACTGAGGCAAACTCACCTTGCCTGATGAATCAACAGAAATTAAACCATCACGCAGTAAATCCTTCATGACACGCGCTGCTTGATCGGCTGGAGCACCCGGTAAAGATGCGGCCTCTAAAGCCTGCGCATAGGAAATAAAGGGCGTTTTCCCTTGCCGATGAAGCTGACGAAGCAGCCCGATAACGCGGCCACGTGCTTGCCTGTCTGTTCCCACCCAGGCTTGAGTTCGCACAGGAGCATCGGATGCAGGAAAACCATTCTCAGCCCACGCGCACAGGCTGCGCACTGGACATGCCTCACATGCGGGTGAACGTTGAGTACATGCCAAAGCACCAAATTCCATCAATGTGAGGTTCCAGCGGGCACAATCTTTCCCAGTGCGCGGCAGTAAAGCATGAGCAAAAGTTACTTCTTTACGTGTGGGCGCACCCGAAGGAGCGTACGCTCGCCCACCGAAAATACGAGTAAGGACTCGTCGAATATTCGTATCAAGAACGGGCAGACGCTGATAGAACTGGAATGAAGCCAGTGCGCTCGCCGTGTAAGGTCCGATGCCTGGCAAAGCCAGTAAATCATCGTAGCGGGCGGGAACTTCCCCACCTGGTCGACTAGCTATCGCTTGAGCGCAATCCTGTAAGCGTAAAGCGCGGGACGGGTAGCCTAAACAATCCCATTCCACAAGGACAGAAGCCCGTGGAGCTTCAGCAAGGTCAGCAGGAGTAGGCCATAGCTCCATCCATCTGAGCCAGATCGGTTGAACACGGGGGATAGGTGTTTGTTGGCTCATCACCTCAAAAACTAGGGTGCCCCAAGGGGTAACATCGTCACGTCGCATAGGTAAGTCACGGCCTGCCTCATCAAACCACGCATACAATGCGGTGCGGAGCTGACGTAAGGTAGGCGGATGCGGGTGAGGAAAGGCAAGGGCTGATGATGTGCGAGTCATAGGGCCTTTCCTTTGGAGCGGATGGTATGCGCTGTCACGATTGTGTCGAGGATATAAATGTGAGGCAAGTGGAAGCACTTGGTGTGGTGTGATAAAAAATTACTCACATGCAGAAAAACTGCCGATAGTGGACAAAATTATGCACGTGGCTTTGTGTCACGGGTCTAATACCACTTCAAAGAAAGGAAAAGCAGATGAGTATGCCACCTCAAACTTTTTACGGCCAACAGCCATATGTGCAACCTAAGTCGATGATCGCCGCCGCGTTGTTGGCGTTCTTTCTTGGAACTTTTGGTATCCATAATTTCTACCTTGGGTACACAGGTAAAGGCATCGCCCAACTTTTGATTACTGTCCTGACACTCGGATTAGGAGCCGTCATTACAGGAATTTGGGCTTTCGTTGAATTTATCCTTATTCTCTTGCGCTCAGGCTCCTATGCGCATGACGCTCGTGGAATTCCTTTAGCTAACTGAGCGTATAAGAGCTTCCTGTTTGCAAGAGCAGAGCGAAAACCTGTGTGTTAAACCGTCGGCAGAGGTAAAGACTCATGTCGGCGGTTTATCTGCATGGACACAGTGTCAAAAGAAAACACACAGAGTTTTGCGAGAGCGTGAATTTTAGGCGCACACGTTGTCTTTATGAGAGAATCAGCCCATGCTGCTTAGTGATCGTGACATACATGCGAGCCTTGATGCTGGGCGAATCATATTGGATCCGCTCGACCGGTCCTTAGTGCAACCAGCCAGCATTGACGTGCGTTTGGACCGTTTCTTTTGCCTCTTTGATAATCATAAATACTCGGTCATTGACCCCGCAGCTGAACAACCCGACCTTACACACCGCGTGGAAGTAGGGCCAGAAGAACCTTTCGTACTTCACCCCGGTGAATTTGTCCTCGGCGCAACATACGAACGTGTCACACTTGCCGATAACATAGCTGCACGATTGGAAGGAAAATCTTCCTTAGGTCGCCTTGGCTTACTGACACACTCAACAGCCGGTTTTATTGACCCAGGTTTTTCTGGACATGTCACCCTTGAACTGTCGAATACCGCAACCATGCCTATTTTGCTGTATCCGGGCATGAAAATAGGGCAACTGTGTTTCTTTGATCTTTCCTCGCCAGCACAGCATCCTTACGGTTCAACCGAAGCAGGATCACACTATCAAGGCCAACGAGGACCTACCCCGTCGCGCTCACATGAACGATTCATGCGGACACATATTGACCGATGACTGAGGATGAAAAGCCGCAATCTTTAGGCCCTGCACCTCGCAGGCGATCCGTATTTGAAGGATTAGCTCAGCTTCCCGTTACTTCACTCGCGCCAACAGAAAATACGCACACGCATCTGACAGACACCAGTGTTGCCTTCCTTGGGAAAGCTAGCGAAAACAACCATGCTTTCCGTGTAGATGAAACAGGGACCTTCACCCAGTCACACATTATTCCTATTCCCCAGTACGCCACACGCACCCGACCTATACGCGATATCGACCATTACACGGCAACAGGTCATCATTTTTTAGCGGTGAATGACGACATTGACGATAACGAAATTGAAGCCCTTATCGTGTCACTGTGGGAAGGTGCAGGATGGGCCTCCCCTGGAATACTGCATATCACCGCAGGGGTGCGTATGGAAGGGCCGTGGAATTTACCTGAAGATCTGCGTGAAAAATTCTGTATTCCTGATGAGCAGACAAAAATATGGTTATTAGTTTGTCCTCCTACGCGAGGACCGGCTCTAAAAAATATTGATAATACGCCTGATATGTGGGCTCAGGCATTCCCGAACGGGCTTCCTCAAGGTGTGGAAGCAAAGGTTTTACGTACACTGATGAATGTAGCCAGACGACTTGCAGGAACTGTGCGTATCGCTGGTTCTGGGGCGCTTTTTACTCCTGACCCTGATAGTGCTGTCACACTAGCCTTGTATGCGCCACGATGGTTGAACCCGCAAGAAAGTATTGAGGCATTGCGCTCTCAATTTCCGCAGGCGCATGATGCGCGCACAGTGAATATTGCTCAGCCAGCGCCGTCACTTTCTTCAGAAAGTCAACGCCTGAAAAATATGATGACCACGGCGTACCCGTTGAAACCTGAAATACGAGCAAAAATAGAAGCAGATATACGTCAAGCTGCAGCCGGCCCTCCCACATTGGATGCGTATGCGGTGATGATTCCTGTTGGCAATATGTCGCATGCAATGATTGAAGTACGTCCCACTCATACGGTTCCTCAGGCGTTGCGTTGGGAAAGGTGGGCAGATGGGCCTGTCGTCGAATACCGTATCCGCTGGATTCCCGATGAAAAAACACGCAGCATGTACGCTACTGCTGCAGGGGAGCAAACTTTAAGCAGAACAGCGCGTTTTGAGCGGAAACGTTCAGCGGCAGATATTGAAAAGGCAGCAGCACTGCTGAACCTCATGGTCGGTGGAACGATCCTCGATGAGGATGGTTTTATTGTGGCGATTGAAAATGCTCCTGATGATGACACGGCAGGTGGACCTACCCAATAAATAAGCTGGTAACTGCTCTGCCACCTATTGCGTAAAACCGCGTCGAACCGCGTCACGTAGCATAATCGCAACATCACGCACCTCTGGTGTTTTCCCACGTTCTTGCCCTCCAACACGGGTGTTCTCCATTGCGGAGCCATCCATATCGGCACGAATAGCAGGCGGAATAATGTCGGCAACAGAAGCCCCTGTCGCAGATCCCAACATTTGTGAACAGAACGGACAAGCCGTTGCCACAATGTCTGCGCCTGTTTCCTGCGCCTCAACAATACGTGCGTCAGCGATACGCGTTCCACGACTTTCCTCAAACCACGCATGAGCGCCACCAGCTCCACAACACATGGCACGGTCACGATTACGTGGCATTTCAACCATATCAACGCCAGGCAAGGAAGAAACCAGCTCACGAGGAGCCTCATATATCTGATTATGACGACCCAAGAAACACGGATCATGATAAGTGACCCGCACAGGCTCAGAAGAAGCATCTTCATCTGACGTAGGAGCCACAGGCACTAAAAGCCCTTCACGAACCAAACGATTCAATAACTGCGTATGGTGTACAACCTCAAAACGTCCACCAAGCTGCGGAAATTCACCAGCAATCGTGTTAAAACAATGCGCGCAGGACACGACAATTTTTGTCACATGAGCATCGTGAAGAGTTTCAATAGCAGCCGCAGCAAGCATCTGGAACAATGGCTCATTTCCTGCTCGTCGCGCAGGATCGCCTGTACAGGATTCTGCCTGTCCTAATACGGCAAAAGATACGCCTGCGACATGTAAAAGCTCCGCAATTGCTGCGGAAGTTGCGCGCCCTCGATCATCAAAAGCACCGGCACAGCCCACCCAGAAAACCCAATCCACATCTTCAGCGCTCTCCACATCAATACCGATGACAGGAACCTCAAAATCAAGATTTTTTGCCCATTCCATACGTTTACGGGCAGGCTGATTGTAAGGATTCGCTTTTGATTCCATCCCACGGAAAGCACGTCCCAGTTCCTTAGGGAAAGCAGCTTCCATGAGGACCTGATGGCGACGCAGGTCGATAATGTGGTCAATATGCTCAATATCGACAGGGCATTGCTCCACGCAAGCCCCACACATTGTGCAATCCCACAGGGCTTCCTCAGAGATGACATTGGGAACTAAAGGAGCCTGTACATCTGCTACTCCAAGCGGTCCAGTAGCGCCTGAAGCTGCCAACACATCTAAAAGATCTAAAGAATGAGGAGTAGGTTCCAGCCCCTTTTCTAAAAGCCTGACGGAGTGCTCATAGGACTGATCGCCATTACGTAAAGCCTGAATGTCAGTATCCGTCTCAGGGATTTCCTGCTCAGATAATTCCATACGCGACACCGAATGAATATGATCGCGCATAGATAAGACAAAAAGTTTAGGCGATAAAGGTTTCGCAGTATTCCAAGCGGGGCATAACTCTTGGCAGCGTCCGCACTCAGTACAGGTGTAAAAATCTAAACGATCTTTCCATGACAGGTCCTCAACCGTGCCCGTACCTAAAACAGCATCATCAGGCAGGTCATCACAATCATCAGGACTGGTGACAGGTGAGCCATTGATAAGCATAGGGGCGGCAGGCCCTAAAGATTGTGACCCATCCGGATTACGACGAGCGTAAATATTCGCTATAGCAAGGAAACGGTGCCATGCCACGCCCATAGAAGTCTGCACACCAACAACCATCATCCACAGCATTGAGGTCAAGATTTTGAGCAAAGCGACTAGGACGATGCAATTTGCTAAAACGGTGACGGACAGGCCAAAACCACTGGGTCCCAGAATCATCCCTGCCCACGAAGTGAGTGGATAATGCCACCAAATAGCAGCGGAAATACCAGTATCCACTGTTACCAGTAGCGCGTATTCCATTATGCGTAAAAGCACAATGCACGCGCAGACGATCAGGATAACCCATTCCACAAAAAGTGCTTGCCAGCGCGTTGAGCCAAGAAAACGTGAAGCCAAATACGCACTGTGTCCTCTGCGGCGAAGAAGGAGGTCAGATGAGTCCTCATGTGATGGGTGTGGCCCTGACATAGCGGCTTCTGCAATTGAGCCTGAGCCTTCTTGCCGCCGCCTCCGCATGAGCACAATAATTCCAATGAGGCCAGCCCACGCGAAAAATTCCACAACCCATTCCCAAGGCGCAAAATGGCCGATAAAAGGCAAAGCCCACAGTTGGTCACGTAGGTGAACATAGGCGGAAATTAACGTGAGGAAAAGCAAAGGAAACGAGAACATCACAAGCCAGTGAGCAACTTTTACCCACGGTCGGCCGCGGAATTCACGGTGACTGAGGATGGTCCACATTAAAGTGCCGAGGCGCTGAAAAACCGGTGTTGTGCGTTCAGGTTCTGGGCCACCGCTGGAAAACTGCCGCCACAGATGCATAAGCCCACGACTGAACGCCATGAGTGCGAAAAGGGAGGCAAATAGTGCAAATACCCAGCTCACGACGGACAAAATCGGTGTCGCCATGCGGAGGCTCCTTGATGAGTTAAGCGGTGGGACAAGTGAAAGGGATCCAGGTTTTCACCTAAAGCCCTTTATTGTTGCACGATCAGCTTACTTCGCACAGGGTTAAGGTGCGTACATGGGGATATGAAAAGCCGTGATGCGACGTGCAAAATGAAAATGAATGCTAACCATATGACGTACTAGGCTCCGCATAAGGCACAGTGCCGCGTTCTTTTGAGTGAAGAAAAAATTTCTCTCAAGAAAATGTGCAGATAATACTGTGACGAGGGATTGCTCACTTCATTGTCATTATGCGGAAAATACTAAGATTCGCGCGGCACGCCTTCAGGCTTTCCATTATTCTAAAAAATCCCGTAGATCCCCTATAAACAGACGTGGAGCTTGAATGTTTGCCGTGATCGTCGCGCATATGTGTGCCGCGATTTGCGCTTTTCCGTGTATTCGTTTGTGGGGTCGCAAAGGCCTTGCCTTCCTTGCAGTGGTTCCGGGGCTGTCAGTTGCTTTATCCGTGTGGTACGCGCCGACGATACTGAGCGGGACAGTGGTACGACAGAGTATTCCTTGGGTTCCTGCTTTGGGGTTAAGTTTTGACTTACGTATGGATGTCTTAGCGTGGGTAATGACATTCATTATCGGAGGCGTTGGCGCACTCGTTTTACTGTACGCATCCGCATATTTCACAGATAAATCTGTTGGTTTACGACGTTTTGGTGCAGTATTTGTCGCTTTTGCTGGTGTGATGTATGGACTTGTTTTAGCGGATCACACCATCGTGTTGTACACATTGTGGGAAGCAACTTCCCTTTTATCTTTCCTGCTGATCGGCCACTATTATGATCGTCGTTTGGCACGAATGGCTGCTCGTCAGGCTTTACTTGTGACCTCATCAGGCGCTTTAGCGATGTTTGCTGGCCTTGTTATTTTGGGGTCTGTTGATGGTGGCTCTTATATCATCAGTGAACTTGTCACCAACGCAGCGCAAGGAACACTAGATACCTCCTCGCCCGTAGTTATTGTGGCGGTATTCCTTGTACTTGCTGGAGCTTTATCAAAATCAGCTCAGATCCCATTCCATTTCTGGTTGCCTGGCGCTATGACTGCGCCGACACCGGTTTCTGCGTATCTTCACGCAGCCGCAATGGTGAAAGCCGGTGTGTACCTGGTGGCCAGACTCACCCCAGGTTTCGTTCATATCCCAGGTTTTTCATTGACACTGGTGATACTTGGCGTGCTCACGATGTGTGTAGGTGCTTTACGTGCCCTCCGCCAGTACGATCTGAAACTGCTCCTTGCCTACGGAACCGTGTCACAGCTTGGCCTCATGATGGCGACGATTGCTCAAGGAAGTGCCGGCGCAATGGTGGCAGGGCTGACAATGCTGGTATCACATGCCTTTTTTAAGTCCTCACTATTCCTTACCGTGGGAGCTGTGGAACAAGCCACCGGTCGGCGCGATTGGCGGCGGCTGAGCGGACTTGGCCGACGCAAACCCTTCCTTGCAGCAGCATCCGCACTGGCCCTTGCTTCAATGTCTGGTGTTCCGATTACGACCGGATACCTCGGAAAAGAAGCAATAATTTCAACGCTATGGCATGGTTCCGATTCAACGTGGCTTGGGCAATCCTCCTCGCATACAGCGGATGCTCTTTTACTTGTATGTATCGCACTCGGATCAATTCTGACCGGCGCTTATGCATGGCGCGCATGGTGGGGGGCTTTTGGGACGCGACAAGCCGTGATCCCTGAGGCTTTAGAAAAAGAACAGACGGCACCTGCTGTGACACTTCCGCAATCCAACGGGCCAGTACCTGCACAAACCACTGCACCCACCCCCGCGTCACATGTGCAAGAAAATGCTTCTGATACATCACAGACACACACTGACATACACGCCCACAAATGCGCGCAGACCCCGTGGATGATGACCCTAGTTATCGTTTTCCTTTCTTTGGGTGCTTTACTGGGATTCTTTCCGCACACGCTGGAAAATATTTTTTCGAGCTACGCCGCCGGATATCTACCAGGACACGCGCACCTCGCATGGTGGTCAGGATGGGTCCCAGCCCTTGTCACAGCAGGTATTTTGAGCATAAGTATTCTCATGGCCTACGCAGCAACTCATGTGGAAAACTTTCAATCACGCTGGGCCTTCCCAATAGCTATCGTTGACATGTATGCGTGGAGCATCCACGAACTCGAAATCATTGCAGCCCGTATTACGCGACTGCTACAGCGAGGCTCATTACCGTGGGAATTATCCACCATCGTCACCACCTTGATTGTGTGCGTCGGATCGGCAATGATTGCTCATCCTCCGCGACGACTCCTTGTGAACTGGGCTGATTCATCTGCTCAAGTCATCCTTGTGCTGTGTATTTCTGCGGCTGCAATCCTCACGGTCCGTTCACGTGGCCGTATGCGTGCCGCACTCCTTCTGGGAGCAGTAGGGCTAGGAATTGCTGTCCTGTGGGCCAGTCAAGGGGCACCGGATTTAGCTGTCACACAAATTGTGGTGGAAGCTGTCGGAATCGTTGTTTTTATCCTTGTGCTTCGCAGGCTCCCAACGTATTTTTCCGATCGACCGCACAGCACACGATGGTGGCGCCTCCTTTTAGCTTTCCTGTCAGGTGCAGGAGTGGTTTTTGCCGGTCTTTATGCGTCGTCGGCGCGGATACATGAAACAGTATCCACCCTCATGCCAACAGAAGCCCTTGACTTTGGTTATGGGAAAAATATTGTCAATGTGATCTTGGTGGATATACGCGCATGGGATACGGTGGGGGAGCTTTCTGTGCTTCTCGTTATCGCCACAGGCGTTGCTTCACTGATTCACGTGCGTTCACGAGGCCGTACGCCTCAAAGCATTACGGATCTGAGCCTGCCGTACAATAATCGTTTCTTACCGGCCGTTACTTTGACTACTGCCCGTGAACGGTCCACAGTTATGGAAGTTGTCACGCATATTCTTTTCCCGACCCTCCTTGTTTTGTCCATATGGTTACTTCTCATTGGACACAACAATCCAGGTGGCGGTTTCGTTGGAGGTGTAGTTGCCGGTATCGCTTTCCTCCTGCGCTATCTGGCCGCAGGGCGCTACGAGTTAGCTGCTGCTATGCCTATTAGCCCTGGTCGAATACTCGGAATGGGCCTTTTCCTGGCAGGATTAGGTGCCTTACTGCCACTTATAACAGGAAACTCTGTCCTCCAATCCACGGCAATTGACTGGGATCTTGGTGTCCTTGGGAGTATCCATTTCACCACAGCAATGCTTCTTGATATTGGCGTGTATGTCCTTGTTCTTGGTGTGGTTCTTGACCTCGTTTCAACGCTAGGCAGCGAAATTGACCGTCACGCTGAAATGGAGGCCACACAATGAACGTGCCTTCAGTTGCGCTTCTCGTGCTAGCCGGAGTGCTCGTTGGAAGCGGCGTGTACCTGATACTTGAACGCTCACTTTCTCGTATCTTTATTGGGCTTGGCCTGATGACTCATGGTATCAACGTGCTTTTGTTGGCTTCTGGAGGGGCAGCAGGCCGGCCACCCCTCATCGGACAAGAGGACGTAGCATCAATGTCAGATCCGCTTCCTCAAGCCATGATGCTGACATCGATTGTTCTGTCATTAGGGACAACTGCTTTCGGTCTTGCTTTGGCATACCGTTCATGGCGACTCACAGGACATGACGAAGTCGTTGATGACGTGGAAGATCGCTTGGTCGCACGCCGACTCGAAATAGAACGCGGACGTATCAGTGAGGAAGCAGCCACAGGAAATGAAGACGCGGATGTGAACTACGATGAAGAAAAAGAAAGGGACGGCTCATGACATTGACGTGGCTTCTTCCTGTCCCTGTTCTTTTACCTTTACTTTTTGCTGGACTCACCCTCGTTTTTTACCGTAAACCACGAGTGCAACGCACCCTCGCAGTCAGTGCTTTAAGTATCACCACAGGCGTGTCAGCGATTCTGGCTGTCGCCGCCCATATTGGTCCACAAGTATTAGACGTCGGCTCGTGGGCAGCTCCTATTGGAATTACTCTGATAGTTGATCGGCTTTCAGGAACTATGCTGCTGGTCAGCCAAATCGTGACAATAGCAGTTCTTATCTATTCCACATCACAATCTATTGTTGACGATGACCCTCAATCGCCTGTCGCAATCTATTTCCCTACTTTTTTGATTTTGTCTGCCGGTGTTGCGAATGCTTTTATCACAGGAGATCTTTTCAACCTTTTTGTCGGCTTTGAAATCCTCCTGGCATCTTCATTTGTTCTCATCACACTTGGGGCAACTCGTGGCAGAGTACGCGCGGGAACCGTCTATGTTGTAGTGTCCCTGCTATCGTCAGCACTATTCCTTGGAGGAATCGCCCTCACCTACGCTGCGACAGGAACAGTAAATATCGCGCAATTAGCCTACCGACTGTCACAAATTGACCCGAACGTGGCCTTAATAATCCACCTTGTTCTTTTTGTGGCTTTCGGTATTAAAGCCGCAATTTTCCCGCTCCACGCGTGGCTTCCAGACTCATATCCGACAGCACCAGGTCCAGTCACTGCAATCTTCGCCGGTTTAATGACGAAAATTGGTGTGTACGCCCTCATTCGTTTAGAAATCCTCCTATTTCCTGACGATAGCCTTTCGCCACTACTGACGTTTATCGGTATCGCCACGATGATTGTCGGCATTTTCGGCGCAGTCGCACAAGATGATGTGAAACGTTTACTGTCATTTGTGCTGGTATCGCATATCGGGTACATGCTGTGGGGCCTTGCGGTTGCTTCACCGATAGGTATTGCCGCAACGATTTACTATGCGGCACATCATATTTTGGTGCAAACGACTCTATTCCTCATCGCAGCACTCATTGAAAGACGATACGGCACGACTTCTTTGTCGCGTATGCATTCGCTGGCCCGCAGAGCACCACTACTTGCGGTGATGTTCTTTATTTCGGGTATCAATTTAGTAGGTATCCCACCTTTCACAGGTTTTATTGGGAAACTCGGGCTGGCACGTGCTTCAGCGGAACTTGGAACAACATCAGCATGGATACTTTTAGCTGGTGGTTTAGTGACCTCCTTCCTGACCCTGTATGTCTTTATTAAATGGTGGGCGCTTGCATTCTGGCAGGCAGCGGACGAACAACGTATGTTCATGGGGCCACCGCTCCTTCGGGCAGGTGCGCGAAAATCTTTCCATAATCGTGTCGAACGCCAATTTGAACGTGCCCGTCAGATCCTTGTTCCCGCATTCCAAAAAGCAGAAACAGCAGCAGACCAATCTAGGACCCATAAAGAAACAGGGAAAAAGAAAGCAACGCGCACCATGTACGTGGTTGTTTTCGCTCTGGTGTGCATACAAATCTTCATGGCAGGCTTTTCAGGGCCACTGTGGGAATACATGGCATCAGCGGCGCGCGACCAAATCGGCGGCCGCGCATACACGCAGGCAGTTCTTGACATCGACGGGCGAGGTCAGGGTGCATCTGTCGATGAATCTTCACCTCGTGTACCAGTTCTGATAACACCGAACCCGAAAGCGCCTCCTCTGCATGAAGATTCCACGCACTCTGGCGCAGAGCACACACAGAAAAAAACACCTCACACACTCCAATCCGGTGATAGTGGGTCACAGTCCGAAATGACATACCCTCAATCAGATACGGGTAATGGTGTTTCTGACAGTGAGCGCTCACCCGTTCAATCAGGTGAGGAAAAGCCATGAAAAAGTACTATCAACGCGCCTCACTGCCAATGACATTATGGCTGCTTTGTGTGTGGCTTTTAGTATTCCGGACATTGACTCCTGTCATTGTTGTGTCAGGCATCATCGTGGCGCTCTCTGTGCAGGTGGTATTGCCCTTACCTCATTCAGGTATTCGCTGGCGTTTTCGTCCCCTTGCATGTGTTTCGCTTGGGTGGCATTTTCTGGTGGACTTGGTGGCGGCCAGTTGGCAAGTCTCGTTGATTGTTCTGAGTGGGAGGCGTGTAGAAAACGGAGTCGTACATGTTCCTATGCGATCAGGTGATCCTGTTCATTTAACCCTTGTAGGTGCCTTTACTTCATTAATCCCGGGTTCATTGGTTGTGAAAGTTGATAGTGAAGAACCGGCTTTAGATCTGCACATCCTTGATATCGCAGGGCAAGGTGGTGCTGAACATATTCGGTGCGAAGTACGCGCCCTTGAGTACCGATTGATGAAAGCTGTAGGTTCTGGGCGCGGCTCAGGAAAATCCTCACGGGGGGAAGGAGCAGCATGAGTGGGATTGATGTTATACACACCCTGTCTTTGCTCTGTGTGGGTCTTGCTTTCCTTTTAACGCTGACGCGAATGAAATCAGGGCCAACGCTTCTTGACAGGATTGTTGCCACCGACATGCTTACGGCTACGGCTCTGGCTTTTTCAGCAATACTTGCCCTGTCGTGGTCACGTAACGATATTTCTTTGCTGCTCCTCCTTTTAGCGGTGACAGGTTTTATTAGCGCAGTCATTGCGGCACGATTTGTTACACGTGAAGTAGTGGGGGAGCGTCGTATTTTGACCAGAGAAGAAGCACGAGAACAAATGCGGCAACGTGATGAAGAAGCGCTGGCAGACGAGTTAGAAGAATACGACGATATTGATGATGACTTTGAAGCCGATGCTGAGGCCGATAATGAGGACACGTTGAGTGCTGGCAGGCAAGATTTTCACGCGGCAGAGCAGGAGCCTCACGTATGAGCCTACGGATACTTTTCACTGCTGACGAGGTGGCTACGGCTTTTTCAATGAATGGACTATTTTTCCCGCATGACGGCCAGAGTGTCTTAGGCATAGCGGTCACTGCGGCTCCACCTGTGCTTCACGTGCAGGTACTATCCGCACTAAATCACATCCCGTGGTCTTTGATAAGCCAATGGGCGGGCGCAATCTTTGTTTTATGCGGTGCCCTGCTCACTTTGATTGCAGCTATTGGTGTGGCGATCAGGAAAGATTCATATGAGCGTATGCATGTGGCTGCTAAACCCCAGTTTTTAGGCTTGTTGTTCCTGTGTACGGGAATAGTGGTGGAAACGTGGTCACTGTACTGGTTAGCGATGTGTACGGTGGTGATTTTTATGCAGGCGATTACTGTTCCTGTGGGGTCCCATTTGGTGGCACGTGCTTTTGATCGGACACATCGTTTACACGAAGCCGCTGATGGGAATGAAACTGTACGCGGATAAGCGAACTCCTCATTGTCCGTATTTTGAACAATTTCCTGTAAAAAGCCTCCGCATAACACGGAGCTTATGTATATGCGAGCACCCCGCATAGGGGCGCATTAGCCTGTATTTATTGGGATTGTTGTGAGGGAACAGCGGCCAGCACTGTCATGGTGTTTGCGCAGACTGATGAGTATAGGTGTCTCATAGTTCAATCGGTGAATGGACTCAGTAGCGCAAAGGGTTCCGAGTGTGAAAGGGTGACACTTGTGCGTGCTTCCTTTCCGGATATGACGGACCACATATCACCACAGTGTGACCCTTTTGAGGATGATCGCCCTCACGATCACTGCGGTGTTTTCGGCGTATGGGCGCCAAATGAAGATGTTTCTCGTTTGGCTTACTTCGCGTTATACGCACTGCAACACCGAGGGCAACAATCAGCAGGTATTGCAACCAGCGATTCGCAGTCGATCCTTGTGTACAAAGACCAAGGGCTTGTGCATCAAGTTTTTTCTGAGGAAACCCTCCAAGGACTGAAAGGCCATATTGCTCTTGGTCATGTTCGTTACGCAACAACAGGGGCCGATACATGGCGTAACGCGCAACCTACTTTAGGTCCCACTCCCACAGGTACTCTTGCACTGTGCCATAACGGAAACCTCACAAATACGAGGCAGCTGCGTGACCTTGCATATTCTGTTACGGAGGACGGGGAAGATATTGAACGAGGAGCCACCACAGATACGTCTGTGGTGACTGCTCTTTTAGGGGTGGCTGATCGCCTTCCGTGGGCTGCTTCTGCTGCTGACAGTACAGCCTGCGCGACTGAGGGGCTTTCCCCTCATATGAGCACAAAAGCTCACACTATGTGTGATTCTTCTGTGACTGATTCTCAGATGCTCTGCTGCGCTGAAACGGATGGCCGCTCTCAGGGTGAACCTCAGCTTGTTCCTGCTGCTTTGAAAGTGCTGCCCCTCCTGAAAGGCGCTTTCTCACTGGTATTTATGGACGAAAATACCTTGTATGCGGCGCGCGATCCGCATGGGTACCGGCCCCTTGTTTTAGGGCGTTTAAGTATGGGCTGGGTGCTGGCCTCTGAAACGGCTGCTTTGGATTTATGCGGTGCCACTTTTGTGCGAGAAATTGAGCCGGGGGAATTAATTTTCATTAATGATTCGGGTGTGCATTCACGTCGTTTTGCCGCTTCTCAGCCACGTACATGCGTATTCGAGTACGTGTATTTAGCTCGGCCTGATACGTTGATTGGGGATCGGCAAATTGTTGCGGCGCGTCGCCGTATGGGGGCTTTGCTTGCGCAAGAAAACCCAGTGGAAGCGGATTTGGTGATTCCTACCCCTGAATCAGGGACTCCCGCTGCAATTGGTTACGCGCAAGAAGCCGGTATTCCTTTCGCTCAAGGTTTGGTGAAAAATGCGTACGTGGGACGTACTTTCATTCAGCCGACACAGTCTTTGCGGCAATTGGGTATCCGTTTGAAATTGAATCCTTTACGTGAAGTAATTGAAGGTAAACGTCTGGTCGTTATTGATGATTCTATTGTGCGTGGGAATACTCAGCGTGCTTTGGTGAGTATGCTTCGTGAGGCGGGGGCTGCTGAAGTGCATGTGCGTATTTCGTCTCCACCGGTGAAATGGCCGTGTTTTTTCGGGATTGACTTCCCGACACGTGCAGAGCTCATTGCGTCTTCGTTGGATGTTGAAGGCGTGCGGCGTTCTATTGGTGCGGATTCTTTGGCGTATTTGTCAATGGAAGGAATGGTTGAGGCGACCGCTCAGGGGACATCATTGTGCTTGGGTTGCTTTACGGGTGATTATCCTGAAGAAGTCCCTGAGGGAACACCTATTCCAGGAACACCAGGTGCGCACACGTAACTGGGGTGGAGAGCCTGCGGCGTGCATGTTGCGTCATGGCTGTATGTGCGCAATATGCGCAGCGAATAATCGAATATTTGTGTCCACAATAAATACTGTCCACAATAAACACACGGTGTCGGCATCAATGCCACTTAACGTATAACGGGAGAACTTATGACTGATTCTGCTCCTCTTGACTACGCTTGCGCAGGTGTTGATACCGCTGCCGGTGATCGTGCGGTTGATCTCATGAAAGCAGCGGTGGCTCGTACTCATGATGCAACGGTTGTGGGCGCCACGGGCGGGTTTGCTGGCATGGTGGACGCTTCTGCGTTTTTAGGGATGTCGAAACCACTTTTAGCGACTTCAACCGATGGAGTGGGTACGAAGATTGCGTTGGCTCGTGCTTTAGATATTCACGATACTATTGGCCAAGACCTCGTTGGTATGGTTGTTGATGACATTACGGTGGTGGGCGCGCGTCCCGTATTGATGACGGACTATATTGCCTGCGGCAAAGTTATTCCTGAACGAATTGCAGATATTGTGCGAGGTATTGCTCAGGCTTGCGAGGTTGTGAAATGTCCTTTGGTTGGTGGGGAAACTGCTGAGCATCCGGGCGTGATGGCTGAGGATGATTACGATATTGCGGGTGCGGCCACAGGTGTTGTGGATGCTGAAAACGTTTTAGGCGCGCATAGGGTGCGTCCTGGTGATGTGCTGCTGGGGATGGCTTCGTCTGGCTTACATTCCAATGGCTATTCTTTGGTTCGCGCCGTGCTGCAGCGTGTGGGTATGTCTTTGGAGTCGGATGTGCCTGATTTTGGTCGTACTTTAGGTGAGGAACTGCTTGAGCCGACACGTTTGTATGCTGTTCCCTGCTTGGAAGCGATAGAGGCTGTTGGAGTGAGTGAAAGTGGCCTTCATGCTCTTTCGCATGTGACAGGTGGGGGCCTTGCAGCGAATGTGTCGCGTGTTTTACCAGCAGGGATGATTGGTGAGGTGAATCGTCATACTTGGCTGGTTCCTCCTGTTTTTGATTGGGTGCGGCGCGGTGGCGCGGTGACATGGGATGCTTTGGAGGATTCGTTGAATCTGGGTGTCGGTATGGTTGCTGTTGTGTCGCCTGTGGCCGTTGATGATGTGGCGCGGATATGTGCGGCGCATGGTATTCACACGTGGGTTTTGGGTTCCGTTTATGCTGAGTCGGGGTATGAAGGGTTGAGTTCTGCGCGTGTGGTGCGCGGAGCGAAAGGTGTGACGGCGGGCGCGGTCGCTATGCGTGGTCAGTACCGTGTGGGCTGATTTTCCCTATCGTATGTGAGGGATATTTTCGTAATTTTTGCTCGAATCGCTGCTGCGCAATACTGACGTGTACATGTAGCGTGCTGAGGCGTATGAAGTGAAGTGTGGGTCGATTGTCCCAGCTTGCCTGTGTGCGTATTTTTCGGGCTTCTTGGTGGAAGATCTGTGTAAAAAAGTGCTTGCATTCAATAGTCTAAGCGTATAGATTCATACTGTTATGCCCCTTCATAGGAAGTGTTTCAACGATGAACAACACTGATAATTCCGCTCGCCCTCAGGAAGCGGACCTCCATTTTGAAACCCATGAGGGCCGGAAAAACTTCTGGTCCACGATTATCTCAATTTGGCTCGGCACAACAATGGAATATGTGGACTTTGCCCTCTACGGCTTGGCCGCTGGCCTGGTCTTTGGTGACGTATTCTTCCCCGAGCAAACACCCATCCTTGCCTTACTGTCCTCCTTTGCTACATGGGCCGTAGGATTCATTGCTCGACCTATTGGCGCCATCATCTTAGGTAAAGTTGGTGACGTTTACGGCCGTAAATTTGTCCTCATCATCACCGTTTCATTGATGGGATTAGCTACCACAGGCATCGGACTCATCCCCAGCTACTCAGCGATTGGATTTTGGGCACCACTGCTCCTCGTATTCTTACGTATTTGTCAAGGATTTGGTGCAGGTGCTGAACTATCCGGCGGAGCTGTCATGCTGGCTGAATGCGCGCCAACAAAACATCGTGGTCTTGTGGCCTCCCTTATAGGCGTGGGATCAAACTCGGGGACTTTACTGGCCTCAACCGTGTGGCTCCTTGTCCTCCTCATGCCAAAAGATGACGTGATCGCATGGGGATGGCGAATTCCGTTCCTTTGCTCAATCCTTGTCGCAGTTCTGGCCCTCATCCTGCGCCGCACAATGAAAGAAAGCCCGGTATTTGAAGCCTTTCAGCGTGCAAAAGCTGAAAAAATTGCTCAAGCGACAAAAGCTGCTTCCCACATGCCCGAGGATAACTCATCCGCATCAACCCCGCGGTCAGGGTGGAAAGCCTTCTTCATCATGCTTGGCCTGCGCATTGGCGAAAACGGTCCCTCATATATGGCCCAAGGCTTCCTTATCGGGTACGTAGCAAAAGCCCTCAATATGGAAAAATCTGTACCGACAACGGCCGTTCTTATTGCGTCGATCCTCGGATTCGCTGTCATCCCACTGTCAGGTTGGCTCTCTGACCGTTTTGGACGCCGCCCACTTTACAGGGCATACTGCCTGCTCCTTGTGCTTTACGGTTTCCCTGCTTTCATGCTCCTCGAATCACGTGATCCAATTGTGGTGGCATCAGTCATCATTGTGGGCATGTGTTTAGCCTCGCTCGGTATTTTCGGTGTTCAAGCGGCCTACGGTGTTGAACTCTTTGGTGTGCAGCACCGCTACTCAAAAATGGCTGTAGCTAAAGAAGTTGGCTCTATACTTTCTGGTGGAACAGCACCGATGGTGGCATCTGCTCTGCTAGCAGCAACAGGCTCATGGATCCCACTCGCTGTCTACTTTGTTGTAACCGCAGGGATTGGTCTTATCACCACGTTCTTCGCTCCGGAGACTCGTGGACGTGATCTTTCTGCGCTTCGAGACGCTATCTGAACAACACGGTAGGCACTCTGTGAATAGCTGACACCTTGAAGTGCGCAATCGAAAGGAGGAAAACATGGCTCACCGTCGTCCTACGCAATCGGAAGTTGCGCGACTAGCTGGCACATCGACAGCCGTGGTGAGCTATGTACTCAACAACGGGCCACGGCCAGTTTCTGAAGAAACACGTAACCGAGTCCTCGCTGCGATTGCGCACACAGGTTATCGACCCAATAACCTTGCGCGCGCTCTTGTCTCAGGCAAGAGCGCTGCGCTCGGTTTGATTGTGCCAGACCTTGCTAACCCTTTTCTTGCTCAGCTCGCTCAATGCTTTGAACGAGAATTTTTTGAACGCGGATACTGCCTGCTTGTCGGTGATTCGCAAGATGATCTTGAACATGAGATCGCTGTTGTTGAAACCATGCTGCGTCAGCAAGTCGATGGACTCGTCTGGTATTCAGTGGACCAGCCCCCACCTCTCGACGTGATCGCTACCTCGAATGTGCCGGCAGTCATTCTTAACGCCACAGAAAGCCAGCGGATACAGCAAAAAAATGCTGAAGCAGGGCGCCTCATCTGTGTTGCGACCGATGAACGCGCCCACGCGCAGATGGCAACCGAACACCTCATTTCTCATGGGTGTACACGTATCGCACACTTAGGTGGCCCACACACTCGCCTCAATTCACGTGAACGCTCACGCGGATGGCGTGATGCCCTCAGGCAAGCTGGACTCGAACCAGCAGGACATTGCACTGCGCCTTTTAGCCGTGAAGGTGGTTTTGCTGCGGCTTCCACCTTGAGTGAATTTAACCCAGATGGCGTAGTTGTCGGTAATGAAATGCAAGCAATCGGCTTACTCGCCGCACTAGCAGGCGCCGGAATATCCATTCCTGATGATATTGCGATTATCGCCCTCAATGGTACCGATGGGGCAGAATTTACTGTGCCCTCCCTCAGCGCAATCCACCTTTCAGCGCAGGATTTAGCTCATGATGTTGTTGAGGCGCTTCTTGGAGGAAACAACACAGAGAACACCGGGCAAAAAAACAACGAAAATGAGGAATCACGTACCGTTGCACCTGTTGTAGCTCATGCTCATCTGATTGGCCGCGCAAGCTGTGGATGTAACGAAAAATATGAGGACACCAATGAATATCGTGATTGACTGCGATCCAGGCAACGGAATCCCCGGCGCAAATGTGGATGATGCCCTCGCCCTTGCTTTTGCTTTACGTTCGCAGGCTTTCCACCTGAAAGCGATTTGGACAGTTTTCGGTAATACCTCAGCAGCCGAAGGCTCACGTGCAGCGCAGCAGCTCCTGAATGATCTTGATGCCCCACATACCCGTATCATCACAGGATCCCCTCAGCCACTGAGCCCTGGCGGGGCCGCGTGGCGTGAAAAACTTGACGCACCCAGCATGGCTTACGAGGTCTACTCCCTCTGGGGCGCGACAATGGCCCCTCATCGTGACGGATGGGGAGAACAACACCTGTCGTCCTTACCTGATACGAAAAATACGTCCACAGGTGATGCTGTTGCCCAGCTAGCCGATAACCTCATGACGTTTCCTACGGGAGTAACTCTTGCATGTTTAGGGCCACTCACAAATATTGCCCGCCTCATCACGGAATATCCACATGTGTGTGACGGCATCGAACGTATAGCGCTTATGGGTGGATGTTTAGGGATGGGACAGCTTGTTGATACTAATTTTGCTGTCGATCCGATTTCTGCGCGTGTGGTATTGGAATCGGGTATGCCGCTGACAATTGTGCCACTGGATGTTACACGCACCACCGAATTATCGCTGCGCCGCTGGGAGCAAATTTGCACTGAGGTTACAAAAGATCGCGCCCGCGACTGTGAACTAATCTCACGGTGGCTTAAACCATGGCTTGCATACTCACAAGCTACACGGCCGGTGGACGGTATGTGGATTCATGATCTTGTCGTGTTGGCACAGCTTGCTGATCCGAGCCTTGTCCAACGTGAACACGCATATGTGGCAGTGCGCGAGGATGGGAAACTTGTGCGTAATGATTCCGCTACAGAGGTTGACCTGATTACTGCGGTAGACAACGAACGCCTCATCGACCTATGGGTAAGTACTGTACTCGGTTGAACACATAGGCTACCGTCCCAAAAGGACCGTGGTAATTAGCGCATGATACGACGCGCTACCTAGACGCAACACCGATCGAGTGGACACGTACCATCCGCATAAGTACTGGCCGGAGCGTACAACAATATGCCCCGCGACCAAAGATCTACGGGCGCATATCAAAATTACATGTACCGCAGCCAGATATTGCGCAAAGATACAGTCAGAGGAACCTAAGGCTGAGTCCAGAAGCGTTCGTCGTAAACGTCTACTTCATCCTCATCATCCACAGGAGCATAAGGATCAACGTACTCGTCATCCTCATCCTGTGCGTACTGCGCGTACGGATCCTCTTTCGTGGAAGCTCCATGAGAAGACAATTCCCTTTGGAGAGCTTCAAGGTCGGTATCAGGACTGAAATACTTCAGTTTGCGTGCAACTTTTGTCTGCTTTGCCTTTTGACGGCCGCGCCCCATGGGGTCGACCCCCTCCATGTCGTGCGGGTCCGCTACAGCGGTTCCCTGAATTATCAAAATCTGTCGTAGCACCTATCATAGCGGTCTGTTACTCAAAGACACATTCGTAGGTGTTGAGCTGTGGAACAGTGCTCATAAGCACATCCCACATACACGGTTAGCGCCGGTGGGAAATACGTAAACCAATAAGGGCAACCACAACGACGGTCCCCGCAATGGCAATACCTACTTTTTTCAAGGCTTCTTCATCCCCAGCGCGGGCCGCATCCACCGTTTCACACACAGACTCACGAACGCAATCGCAGCGCTCACGGATCTTTTCTTGGAAGCTTTGAGCCTTCTCAGAAACTTTTTGTGTGAGCTGTTCCACTTGATATGCTGGACTGAGTTGCGCAGCTAAAGCGTCGATTGTGCGACCCATCTGGGCCCGTGTAGCAGCTAAATCTGCTTCAATCTGTTCAACTGAACGAGCACTGCTTTGAATACTCACTTACCCATTCCTTTCTTCAAAACATCAATATCAGCGGCAATATTTCCTTGAATATCCTGCGACGCCTGACTGCTAGAGGCATGCCCTTTCTTAAATAAGGCCACGGCCACCCACAACAAAATCACAACAAGCAGAAGGAGCACACCGCATACAACCAACGAAGCCGCCCACGCGGGAAGTAGCAAGGCGAAAGCCAATTCAATACTGTGAAGCATCCAGCCCAGTAAATAAAGAGCACAAACTGCTGCAACAACGAGCAGGCCAACAGCAACAGCGAAACTACGGATGCTGCCAAAGATTTTCATTTTTGCGAGGCGTATCTCGTCCTCAATAAGAGTCCGAAAATGAGTAATCAATGAGGTAAAAAGAGTCCCCACACTTTCAGGCTGCTCAGGTGCGTCACTTGTTAAAGCAGGCGATGGCTGCTGTGCCTCATCAAAAACGCCGGTAGACATGATTTACGCTCGTTTCGTATAAGGAAGATGGATACTTTTAGTTTCTCATGCCCAGCCACAAAGAGCCAGATGATGAGTAAAAAACGGAACAAAACCACGGTAACCTTACGGTTCAAGGGCCTCATCATGAAAAATAGGACCAGGAAGCTCCTGCAAAATCTTTTGAGCACGCTCGACAACATCCTGCGAACTTGCAGATGAAATCGCTGAATCCGGCGAAGCTACGTGAAGCACATGATGATCGGCGCGCTTTTTTTGGGGCGCAGGTACTTCAGATTTTGGCTCCACAAGGGAGAGAACCGCTACTTCAGATGAACTTTGATTATCAACCTCAGAAATATTCTGACTTTGAGATGGCTGAAAGAAAGAAGGCTCTGCTCCACGGAAATCAAATTCAGGAAGTTCGCTTCCTAGCACACCGACCGAAGAATCCGCATCTTCTTCTTGAGGGACCGTCACGTCGTAGGCCATATCAGCTGGAGCCAGCAACGAGTCGGCCTGAACCACCGAGGAAACAGGGAACCATGAGGGGGACGCTTCCTTAACGCTTTCACGCTCGCTGTCATAGGAAGCCTGCGGCACAGGACCAAGTAAACCCGCCGTATCCGTATCAGCCGCATACGCCTGCGATAAAGCACCCATATCAGGGTAAGCCATATCGCATGCGACACTGCCGTTGGCAATCAGCACAGCACGGTCAGCTAAAGCTGCCCAACGCAGATCAGCCGTTGAAAATACGAGCGCACAACCACTGTGCGCGACCTTGCGAAGAAAATCATAGATAGCTTCAGAAATACCGTGAACAAGTCCTCGCGTAGGATCTTCCAATAAAAGTATCTGTGCCCCGCATAGGAGTGCCTGAGCAACTGCGATACGGAGCGAACCATCAGGGCCAAGCTGCGTGGGCATCGCCAGTTCATGACCAGCTAATTGGCACAATGACATGATGCGATCCAGTTCCGCACGGTCAATACTTATTCCGCATTGCGCTAAAGGAAACATAACATTTTCACGCACAGTCAACGTGGAATCATAGCTCACGTGACCGGTAATAAGAGCCACCCCAGCACTGCCCCCATAAAGGGCACGTGAACGGCGAGAATACCTCACTGCACGATCATCAATATCAGATAGCCCTGCAAGCGCCATAAAAAGGGCGCGTGAACGGCTACTATTACGGTCCACAAGGGCAGTCAGGCAGCCACCGCGTATTGACAAGTTGAGATGGTCAATGAGTGGAGCATCTGCATGGACGGAAGCAATGGTGAGTTCTCGTGTCCATAGCAGCGCTCGCTGACCTGGTCCGGGTGCATAAAAGTTTCGAGCAGAGCGCCACCATGGTTTTGGTTGAGGATACGTAAGTACCTGCTGTGCATTACGCATAGTGTCATTCCTTCACATCAGTGACGCATGTGCAGTGTCATCAAAACGGGATGATACTGCACATCACAAAGTACGGTGCGTTCTTTTTGTCTAAAAGTATGCATTCAGGCGCGAGGGGTCCCGCACTTCCCGCAGAATTTCTGTTCTGGCGTGCTGAAAGCAGTGCCGCAGTTTGTGCAAAAAGCCGCAGTTCCCGCAGATGCAGGAGGCTGTGAAGGTGTAGCCGTGGGGGGCTGCGCAGGCACCTGAGAGGCAGAAGCAGTCTGGCCTGCTTCCCAGTACGCATGATTTGCTTGGGAAGCGGCTTGCGTGAATTGCCCACCAGCATTCATGCCCATACCCATACCCATAAAGGCAAGGCCCGCCCCAGCCTCATTGGAACCAGCAGCTTCCATCCCTCGCGCCACAGCGCCTTGAACGTATCCTTCACGTACAAGAGGATCAGAAAGCATAGCGCCCTCATTGCGCATATCAAGAAGCTTACGTGATTGCTCATCGTAAGAAATCGAGGCAATACCCACAGAGAGCACTTCCATGCCACGCATACGCAACCAATCCTCATCAAGAGTGTCACGCATGTAATGCGACAGTTCACGTATCCGAGAAGGAACCTGTGAAATACGTATCCCGTCGGCGCTCATCTGATTAATGGATGATTGCAAGGCTTCAAGGAATTCTGACAGGTACTGCTCTTTAATCTGGTCAATATGAATGTGGGTGGCGTCGCGTGGAATCACTTCTTGGTAAAACAAAATGGGATCAGTGATTTTAATGGAGAAAGTCCCGTGGCAACGCAAGAAAAGCTCTGCGTTATAGAAAGAATCAAAATAATTCAATGAATTAGGGGTGCCGAAACGAATCCCTTTAATTTCCTGCAAGTTAATGTAAAAAGCTTGTTGCCTTAACGCAGAGCCACCACCATAGGTGAAACGCTTCCATGTGTCCTTCACAGATTCAGTGAGGCTTCCTGCAAAAAATGAAGGCGTACCCTGCGTCACCGTGAAAATACCAGGTTCCGCCGTAAAGTCAGTGATACGGCCACTATCGACAAGCAGCATAGCTTGCCTGTCATACACGTGAATTGCTGACCCCTCAGAAATAATATCCGTGGAACCACGCTGCTTAGTCGCACGAGGATCATCAGGACGCAGCCTGTCACCTTTACAAAATACGACACCTTCACCCATATTTTGCGGCTCAATAGCATCAAGCCACTGGTCAGCAAGAGCGCCCCCAATAGCACCTGTTGCTGCTTTAATAAGGCCCATGATGCCCTCCTATGAGTCAAAATTCGTGTACGCGGCACCTTGATAGTGCAGCCGTTTTCTTGTCTCATCCTGTCATAGATTTTCCTTGCTGTACGTCAAAAACTCGTGCGTGGTAACAATTACACGCACTATACGTATTTTTAACGGGATACCTGCATTGTGGTCCTGTAGCGCAAAAAAGGACATATACTCATTCCTATACCTATGCCGTACAGGTGGCCTGAGGGTTATATATGACGGCGAAAAATGAAATGTCTGTGATCGGATTTGTATGAGCGAAATTCAATACAAATGTCCCGCGTGTGCAGCGCCTATTGAGTTTAATGCCTCCACAGGAATGATGTCCTGCGCATGGTGCGATTCGCATTTCACAGTTGAATATGTGGAAAACTTTCACCGCCGTGACGATGCGTTGCCCCGCGATCATGAAAAAATAACAGCCGCGAGTACAGCATCCACCCATTCAAGGCAAGAACACGCTGATCCTCGCATACAAGAATCCGCTGACCATGTTCTGAATGATGCGACAGACCTCAATAGGCACGATGCTTCAAAAGATGCAGCTACAGGTGGAAGTCCGTCCTTTGAAACTGAGATGGGAACAGACCCTGCTGACGTTACAGACACGAAAACAGAACATGTTCACCTGAACTCACTGGAAGGGATGCGCACATACATATGTGACTCATGCGGCGCTGAAATCATTGCTGACCCCACGACTGTATCCACTCGCTGCGGTTTTTGTAATAACACTTTCATAGCGACAGAACGTTTGAGCGAAACTCGCGTACCGGATTTTATTATCCCCTTTGCGCTAGATAAAAAAGCCATGCAGGACGCATTCGTGCGAGCAACCGAAGGGAAATACCTTTTACCTCCCACATTTCGTCGCTCACATATTCTGCAAGAAGCAACAGGCGCATATGTGCCCTACTGGTTCCACGACGGTAGTGTGAGTGGAACACTGCATCTACGTGCTCAAGATGTTACGACATGGACTGAAGGTGACTATCAGTGTACTCAGACCTTCATATTTGACGTATTACGTGAAGGAAGCGCAGACTTTCGCGCCATACCGGTCTGTGCGACCAGTAAACTTGAAAGCGAACGTTCAGAAGGCGTGGAACCATACGATATGGCAGATTCGCGGGAATTTTCGACCGCCTACCTTTCAGGCTACGCAGCCTCCACATACGACATCGAAGCGATAGCAACACAAAAGCGGGCCAATGAACGCGTGACACGCACTTTTGAGGACCTTGTTCGTGAAAGCGTGCACGGACACCAATTAGTCCAAGTCGTTGAAGCGCATACACATGTGGAGCACGCGAATACATGGTTCGCTTTGTTACCGATCTGGCTGATTGTCGTGGCTTATGGGGGTGTCAATTATCCTTTCGCCATTAACGGGGTGACAGGTGAGGTTGTTGGAGAATTTCCTATCAGCACACGTCGCTTGTGGGCATTACGCGCCCTATGGTGCCTCCCCCTCATGCTTTTAGCCGGTGTTATGGCGTGGATTTTTATTTAGGTGAAACTGAATTTCAACACAAAAATTCTGCGCGAACGGAAGCAAAGACAACGAACACACACTATTTAAAGGAAGCAGGATAGGCATGGGAAAATCAAAAACACCTCAGCGTGCTCGCAGTGTTCGTGTACGCCACAGCGCTGTTATCCTGAGCTTTTTCCTGCTGGTAGTCATGCTTTTCGCTGGGCAGGTACGCGGCGCACAGGCAGAAAACACGCATGTCATTGACGAAGTGGAGGCGCTTTCCGCGTCAGAAAAAAGTGACTTAGAATCCCTGATTACGCCAATTATCAGCGAATACCACCAAGATATTGTGGTCCTTTTTGCCTCCCTCAACCAGAAAAGCCCCAAGGAATACGCCGATGACTATTTTGATGACCACGGGTACGGCGTAGGACAGAAACGCTCAGGAGTTCTGTTGCTGATTGCGCCAGATAGCCGTGACTGGTGGATTTCTACGCGCGGTGATTCCATCTCAACTTTCACAGATAAAGATATTCAACATATCGGTGACCTCATGAAAAAAGAACTGCGGCGGGAACAATGGGCTGCGGGGGCACAGGTATTTGTGGAACAAAGCCGCAACTACATGCGCGCATGGAATAACGGTGAAAAAAGTGAAAACACGTCCTCAACTTCCACAGATATCCTCATAAAAATCGGAAGTGTATGTGTTTTCGTGATTGTGGCTGGCATTATTGGTCTGCTCAGTGTGCATTTCCTTTTCGTTAGGAAGATGCGCAATATTGGTGTAGAGCCACGTGCTTTTTCGCATATTGTTCCAGGTTCTTTCACCCTCACCCGTGAAAGTGAACGCCTCGTGTCAAGTCACGTGCAACGGGTCAAAATTCGCTCAGAAAGCGGAAGCTCCACACATATATCATCCTCTGGAGCTTCTCATGGCGGCGGCGGAGGTAAATTTTAACGGGGCAGGCACCTTATGATACCTACCCCGTGAGGCGAAAAACTGTGCCGTGTCGGTATTAGCGGCGCGCCATAATCATTGGTTATCAGGCGGTAACTAGTCCGTGGAAGTTTTGCGCACGCATAAAACGAGCAGCCACATCTTCCCAGTTCACTACATTCCACCAGGCTTTAACATAATCGCCCTTGACATTAAGGTAATCAAGGTAGAAAGCATGTTCCCACATGTCCAGCATCAGTAAAGGCACTGTTGCTACAGGAATATTTCCTTGCTGATCGGTGAGCTGGAATGTGACGAGGCGACGGCTCAGAGCATCCCAGGCAAGAACTGCCCAGCCAGAGCCTTGCAAACCAAGAGCAGTAGCCGCAAACTGGCCTTGGAAAGCCTCAAAAGACCCAAAAAATTCATCAATAGCAGCAGCTAAATCACCATCGGGACGTTCTTGACCATCAGGGGTCATGTTCTGCCAGAAAATTGAATGATTAGTGTGTCCACCTAAATGGAAAGCCAAGTTCTTCTCATGCAGGTTGATCGCCGCAAAATCACCTGTTTCACGGGCTGCGGCTAAAGCCTCAAGAGCAGCATTTGCGCCCGCAACATAGGCTGCATGATGCTTATTGTGGTGCAACTGCATGATACGAGCGGAAATATGAGGCTCCAAAGCCGCGTAGTCGTAAGGTAATTCCGGTAAAGAATAGATTGCCATGAGATCCTCCATAGTCCCGATGAAACACAATCAATATAGGATAAAAGTCCTCTACACATATCAATTTATCGCTACAGCTCAACGAATGCGCGCTATAGGTATGTGATGTATCTTCAACGCTTCAACACCTGCGATGTTAAGAGATGTGCGCCCACAAAAATACTCCCCACAACACAGCCACACAGCGCAAAAAGCAGTGTTTCAACACACCACATCACGAAAGAACCAGCAGCTTCTATCATATGAACAAACATTTCTACCGCATGATGTGGGATAGCAAAACCAAGATCGGCTGCCGAAGACAACACAAGGTGTCCACCTACCCACAACATTGCAAGTGTCCCGATGACGCTGATCGCATCAAATATTGTTGGCATGATACGGACGATGCTTCGGCCTACTGTGGCTAAACTTTTGCCACGGCGTACAAGCAATGCGCCAAAATCATCCATTTTCACCAGCAAAGCAACCAAACCATACACAAAAAATGTCATTGTGAAAGCCACAGTCACCAAAATAGCCACCCGCATAGCGCCAGAATGTGCGCTTAAATCAGCAAGGGCAATCAGCATGATTTCTGCTGACAAAATCAGATCCGTGCGAACAGCAGAGGAAATAATTTTCTTTTCACGACCGACCGACTCCACTGTGTCCCGTTCAGAAGACGCGTCCTCATGAGCAGATAACAGATGAGTCATGTGGAGAATCTTTTCAGCACCCTCGTAACACAGATAAGACCCGCCACACAGCAAGAAAATAGGCAATGACCAAGGAGCTAGCCACGTCAGGAGCAGCGCCACAGGCAAAATAATAAGGAGCTTATTTATCAACGAGCCGCGCGCAATACGACCAATAATAGGTAGCTCACGTGAGGGAGCTAAACCACGAACATACTGAGGTGTGACAGCGGTGTCATCAATGACAACACCGGCCGTTTTTGCTGATGCTTTCGCTGCGCCTAAAGCAATATCATCCACACTTGCGGCTGCTAATTTTGCAAGGGAGGCAATATCATCCATCAGTGCCATAAAGCCACCGGCCATCATGCCCTCCGATCTGTATATACGTCATAAGTGAGCGTAGAATGCACAGTCGAATTATCCATGATGAGGGGAAATACTGACATGTGCGGCTCATCCTCGCAGCATATGTTATCCGTGCCTACGCAGCTACGAAAATGCGCATAGGCTTGGACTATGACGAGTACAAGTACAGCAGAGACATCGCCTTCATATCCTGTTCCATCGGCTTCGGCTGTAGCGTTGAAGGACTTGCGAACAGATTTACGCTCAGCCGTATGGACAGCACAGAGCGTTGAAACGCTCCTTGGCCCGCAAGCGAGTGCTGCTTTAGCGCGTGAACAACGAGTACCCGGACTTATGCGCCTTGCCGATCAACATGATGCTGCCGCGGTGTTAACTCGTCTTTTTATGCTGGGTAGCAGCGAAAGTGCTGAAAATATTGAGTGCGCACTGCCAAGGCTCGGATACCTTGGCGCGTTAAAACTTGGTTTGATTACCAGCGACCATGCAGGAACATATCGTGCATGTTTCGATATGCGTCCCCACTACGCAGTTGTAGGGGATATGTCTGCAGGTCAAGAAGATACGTCTGTGCAGCAAGAAAACGCTCAAAACGATAGTGCGACGGACGGGGAATTAGCGCATAGTGAGCACGATGAGTATGGGACACGCAGTGCGCACGAAACGCAGGGCGCACAGGGTATGCCCGCTGGGTCAGAGCCAGATACTGTGCGCGCATATAACTGGTGGGTGATATCTGACCTTCCTCAAGCTGTCACAGGCCGTAGTGTTCACCCCGATCATGTGATGGGAATAGGCGGTGCCACAACCTCATTACTGACAATGACGATACGGAATCCTCAAGAAAAAGCCCTCGATTTAGGCTGCGGCTGCGGTATTCAAGCGCTCTACCTGACAACGCATACTCGCCATGTCGTCGCAACGGATCTGTCTGAACGCGCCTGTGCAATAACACGTTTTAATGCCGCATTAAATAATGTTGAATTGGATGTGCGGTGCGGGTCCTTGTATGAGCCAGTGCAGGGTGAAAAATTTGACCTTATTGTTTCTAACCCACCATTTGTTATCACGCCGCACACGTTGCGTTCGCAGGGGACACTCGAATACCGAGATGGTGGAATGCAGCGGGATGACATTATCGGATGTGTCCTACGTGAAGCTCCTGATTATTTGAGGCCGCAGGGTGTTTTGCAAATACTCGCGAATTGGGAAATCAATGACGGTGACGACGTGGAATCTAATGACCCGTATCACGGCTGGCCTGCGCGCCTAGCCAGTTGGTGTCAAGGAGTGCCTTTAGATGCGTGGGTGGTGCAACGTGATGTGTTGGATCCTGCGCAATATGTTGAATTGTGGATGCGTGATAGTGCAGCCAGACGTGAGCACTGTGAATATGAAAAAACCTACGCGGCGTGGCTTGCAGATTTCCATTCGGCGCACGTTCAGGCTATTGGGATGGGTTTTGTCGCGTGTGTGCCGACCCCTGTGGGCATGGAATCAGTTCACATATATGACACTGTCAATGAGGGGCGTATTCCTGCGGGCCATGATGTGGAATGCGCGTTGGCTGCTCTGCGTTTTGCGGAGAATCTGGGAAATCTGGAAGATCTTACCTTGGTACGCCGTGCGGATGTGACAGAGGAACGGCATTTTGTGCCTGGTCAGGCTGAACCTCAAGCATTGGTACTTCGGCAAAGCGGTGGAATGGGCAGGGCTTTCCCTGTGAGCACAGCTTTAAGTGCGCTGGTGGGGGCCAGTGAAGGGGAAATGAGTGTAGGGCAAATCCTTGTGGCTTTATCTGTGTTACTGGATGAGGATGTGGCGCAGGTACGTGAGTATGTGATGCCGATGTTGCCGTCTCTGATACGTGCGGGAATAGTGGATATAGCTGAAGGTGTGCAGTTGTGAAAGTCTCATGTGTATCACGTGTGGCAAAAAGTTGAGGTAGTGGGGTATGCGGGAATTTGTGTGAAGGTGATTGCAGGTGTGTGTATGTCACAAAATGAAGCAGAATGAAAATGAAATGTGCTGTTTGTGGTGCTGAACTGCGTGTATGTGCTTTTTTGTGGGGAATCCTCATGCTGGTGGGTGAGCGAAAGAGGAAATATGTGAATTAATCACATCACACACCGTAATGAGGCAGTACGCAGATGTGGGTATAACAATGTATCGTCAATAGTGACACTTTCTTATGCGCAGCGTCAGAGGGTGGAATTCAGGAAAAGGTTCAGAGAATCGGAAGTGGTGGGACGGCTATGGGCGCCTCAAAACTGGTTATCGTGGAATCCCCAGCAAAGGCATCCACGATTGAGGGATATCTGGGTCCTGATTTCCATGTCACGGCCTCTATTGGTCATATACGTGATTTACCGCAGCCAAAAGATTTACCGACAGAGATGAAAAAAGGGCCTTTTGGTCGTTTCGCTGTTGATGTGGATGGCGGGTTTAAGCCCTATTACACGGTTACCGCTGATAAAAAGAAAAAAGTGACTGAGCTGAAGCGCTTACTTAAAGAAGCTGATGAACTGTATCTGGCTACTGATGAGGACCGTGAAGGGGAAGCGATCGCATGGCACTTACTGGAGGTGCTTAAGCCGAAAGTTCCCGTTAAACGGATGGTTTTCCACGAAATCACACGTGAAGCTATTGAACGTGCTTTACATGCGACTCGTGATGTTGATACTTCCTTAGTGGACGCACAAGAAACGCGACGTATCCTTGATCGACTCTACGGTTATGAGGTTTCACCTTTACTGTGGCGTAAAATTCGTCCTTCTTTGTCGGCGGGACGTGTTCAATCAGTGGCTACACGTCTAGTGGTTGATCGTGAACGTGACCGTATTGCACATATTGAGGCTGAATACTGGGGTATTGACACCGTAATTGTTTCGCGTGGGGAATCTTTTGCCGCACGAGTCACTCATATTGATTCTCATTCGGTTGCTACAGGTTCAGATTTTACTGAACGCGGTGAGCTTACTGATAAAGCGGGTCGAGCTGGAACTGTGCATCTCACACGTGAAGATGCGCAGCGTCTTGCTGATTTACTGTCAGCTTCTGCTTCTTCTGCTGTGGAAAGCGTGACGCAGAAACCGTACCGTCGCCGTCCGGCAGCTCCTTTTACAACATCTACGTTGCAGCAGGAAGCTTCACGTAAGCTGCATTGGAATGCTTCTTCTACGATGCGTACAGCACAGTCTTTGTACGAATCGGGTTACATCACGTACATGCGTACTGATTCAACGGCCCTATCCGCCCAAGCGATTACAGCGGCACGTCAGCAAGCGCAGGAACTATATGGTGTAAGTGCTGTGGCTGCTGAACCGCGGGTATATGGGAAGGTTGCAAAAGGCGCACAAGAAGCGCATGAGGCAATACGTCCTGCTGGTGATTACTTTCGTACCCCTGAACAGGTGGCAGGACAGCTTTCCAATCAGCAGTTAGCGTTATATGACCTCATTTGGAAACGTACATTGGCATCACAGATGGCTGATGCTGTGGGCTACACAGCCAAGATCCGTGTGCTAACGGGTGTGTCTGATGCGCAGGGCCGTCATGATGTGATTTCTTCGGCTTCGGGCACGGTGATTACGTCACCTGGTTTCCGTTTGGCATATCAAGAGGGCCACGATCAGGGACGTTATGATGCTGAGAAACAGGCTTTAGAAGCTGAAAAAGTCCTGCCAGATGTATCTGAAGGCGATCGTGTGGATGTCGCGCAGGCGAATGCGGAAGAACACCGGACACAGCCACCTGGACGCTATACCGAAGCCACCCTAGTAAAAATGATGGAAGAACTCGGTATTGGTCGTCCGTCAACATATGCTGCCACCATTCAAACCATTGGTGACCGCGGCTATGTTATTCACCGTGGGCAATATTTGATCCCCACATGGCTTGCATTCTCAGTGACACGACTTTTAGAAGAAAACCTCGCAAATCTTGTAGATTACGATTTCACCGCAAGTATGGAAGCAGATCTTGACCGTATTGCTGCGGGACAAGAGGACGGTCGCGTATTCCTGAGCCAGTTCTATCTGGGCGCAGATGGAAAAGGTGACGCGGATGGTTTGCGTTTCCAAGTGGAATCACTGGGGGATGATGTGGATGCCCGCGCAGTGAATTCTATTGAGGTAGCTGAAGGTGTGGTCCTACGTGTGGGGCGTTACGGTCCCTACTTGGAAAAAGCTGATGGGACACGAGCAAATGTTCCTGAAACTTTAGCCCCTGATGAAGTCGATGAGGAGAAAATTAGCGAACTATTCCGTCTTGCTGCTGATGATGGCCGTGAATTAGGTGTTGATCCGCGCACGGGACATGTCCTCGTAGCAAAAAATGGTCGTTTTGGACCGTATGTGACGGAAATTTTGCCTGAACCGGCGCAAGTATCAGATACAGAGGGGACACCGAAAAAGAAAAAGAGCACAGAGAAACCGCGAACAGCTTCGCTTTTCTCTAGCATGTCTTTATCTACTGTGACGTTAGATGATGCGCTGAAATTATTGTCTTTACCACGTGAAGTGGGTGTTGACCCCGCAGACGGTGAAATGATTACTGCACATAATGGTCCCTATGGTCCATACCTGAAAAAAGGAAAAGATTCACGCACACTCAGCGCTGAAGATCTGTTACTTACGATCACTGTGCAGGAAGCTTCACAAATTTATGCGCAACCAAAGACGCGCGGACGAGGGACAGCTAAACCTCCGTTACGTGAATTTGGTGAAGACCCTGTATCTGGTAAGAAAGTCGTTGTGAAAGATGGGCGTTTCGGTCCATATGTGACCGATGGTGTAACCAATGTGACTGTGCCGCGTTCTGAAACCGTTGAGGACCTTACTCAGGCTCGTGCTTTTGAGCTTTTGGCGGATAAACGTGCCAAAGGTCCAGCTCCTCGACGTAGCGCCCGCCAAACAAAAACAGGGACCAAGAAAACGGCAGCCAAAAAGACAACAAAAACAACCAGTCGGCGGCGTTCCCCAAGCGCATAGTTTTCATTCAACAGGCCAAGATCAGAAAGGAGTGCCGTAGCTGTGGTGGTTCAGCGGAACAATAATATGGTGAGTACGACGGGCAGCTCGGTACATAAGGGCTTGTTTATTACCTTTGAAGGTGGCGACGGGGCAGGTAAAACCACCCAGATTGCGCGTGTACAACAATGGTGTCAAGAACACGGTCGTCGTGTCATCGTTACCCGTGAACCCGGAGGAACCGAACTGGGGGTGCAGTTGCGCCACCTATTGCAAAACGGTCCAGAAGATGTCGATTCACGTACTGAGGCTTTACTGTACGCGGCAGACCGCGCCTATCATGTGGCTACAGTTATTCGTCCTGCTTTAGAACGAGGCGACGTTGTCCTCGGTGACCGATATATTGATTCATCTATTGCATATCAAGGTGCTGCCCGCAGCCTCGGAGTCGATGAAATACGCACACTTTCTACGTGGGCCACATGCGGTTTAGTCCCTCACCTCACTTTCCTCCTTGACTTACCGCCAGAAGTAGGTGCTCGTCGTCGTACAGGAGCACCGGACCGTCTTGAACGTGAATCAATGGATTTTCATGAAAGAGTACGCCACCAATACCTGCGTCTCGCAGACGAAAATGCTGAACGTTTCGTTGTTATAGACGCAGTGGGAACACCTGATGAGGTATTCCGCGAAATTCGTGGCGTACTGCATGAACGCTCGCAGTCATTAGGTTTTTCTTCACCTGAATGTGACAAGACCACTCAACACCAGGAAAGAGACACGGACCTGTCACCTGACCATAGCGAGCAACCATGTGAAGCCCAAGCGACCTTATGGGGCGGTCTGAGCGGTGCGTTACTGTGACTGTGTGGGATGAGCTCGTTGGTCAAGAGGCCGCGGTAACTGTCTTACAGGAAGCTGCTGTTGCGGCTCGACGTGTTCTTGAAAATGACCTTACGCCTGCCGGGGATACCCGATCAATGACACATTCATGGCTGATAACCGGCCCCCCAGGATCAGGACGCTCAGTAGCTGCACGTGCTTTCGCTGCCGCTTTACAATGTGCCGGTCAATACGCAGGATGCGCCCAATGTGCGGGCTGTAAGACAACACTGGGACGTTCCCACGCGGATGTGCAATTTGTTTCAACAGAAGGAACCCAGTTACGTGTCGCTGAAATACGCGACCTGATTGGCCGTGCGCAACTGGCTCCCGCACAAGGACGTTGGCGTGTCATCATCATTGAAGACGCGGATCGCATGAGCGAACACACCTCAAATGTCCTCCTGAAAGCTATTGAAGAACCACCGGAACGAACAGTGTGGATTCTTTGCGCACCCAGTGTGGAAGATATGCTGCCAACCATTCGTTCACGCTGCCGTCATCTTGGTTTACGTATCCCCCCAGCTGCAGCGGTTGCCTCCCTACTTGTCCGCCGAGATCAGATTGAACCAGAAATTGCTTTAGCTGCCGCCCGCGCAGCACAATCACATATAGGACTCGCCAGAGCTTTAGCGCGTGATCCGCAAGCCCGCCAACGCCGCCGCGACATTGTGACAGCCCCTGTACACGTGCGTTCAGTGGGTGAAGCTGTTTTAGCTGCGGAACAACTAATAACAGTAGCAAAAGAAGAAACCCGTGCGCGCATGGAGGAAAGAAATAGTGCTGAACGGGCTGAACTACTACGTCAGCTAGGCGCTGACGAATCAGATACTCGCAACAGGCAAACCCGTGCGCGACTACGTGAACTCGAAGAAGAACAAAAACGCCGCGCAACCCGAGCAATACACGACACTTTAGACCGTGCCCTCGTAGATTTACTTGCCATATATCGTGACGTGCTCATGATCCAGCTTAAGACAGGACAAGACCTCATTAACGTGGATTTAGAGGATCTTGTTCATCAGAACGCTCAGCACACAACACCATGTCATACTCTGAACGCTATTACAGCAATTGAAGTAGCTCGCCGTCGCTTAACTGCGAATGTGCAACCTCAGTTACTTTTGGAAGATATGATGATGGCTTTGCGTCCAGCCAGTGAAAACTGACAAATACAAGCCATATCCGTATGTGCCCGCGTTATCTGACTGAAATAAATCACAGCACCCGTTTTTTTATCAACCGGTAGGGTAGACGTATGAATCATCAAGCTCCCAAATGGCCTGCAGTCATCTCAATTATTGCGATCTGCATAGCCGCCATACAGTTCTGCGCCATCACAGGAATCGCATACACTCTGCTTGTTTATATGCCACAGAATGACGAGAACTCTGCATCGGTGCACCCAACGCCTACCCCGTCGCACGACCTACCGAAACTTGATGGGAGTATTGAAAGTTTCTACTCACAGCCTGTGCAATGGTCTGTATGTGACCCACAGAAAATTACAAAAGAAACCTTGCCGCAGCCTAAAAATCCATCAGAATACGAATGTGCGCGCGTACAAGCCCCTGTGAACTGGGAAGAACCCGAAGGGGAAACTCTGCAGTTGGCCTTAGCTATTCACAGAGCAAAAGACTCAACTGGTGAAGCTTTATTTTTTAACCTTGGTGGACCAGGCGGTGCAGCAGTTAGCTCCATTGCGAACCAAGTGGAAGAAAACCTCGGCAAAGCACTCACAGAAAAATACGACATTGTTGCCCTTGACCCGCGCGGCGTGGGAGATTCAACACCACTGAAATGTCTGACAGATGAAGAACGGGATAAAAAGAACGCCGGTGACACGTCAGCAGATACTTCCGCAGATAAAACTCCTGAACAAATCGTAAGCAAGGCTCGTCAAGAGGCAATCGATTATGCGAAAGGCTGCGAAACACACTCAGGCAATCTTTACAAATACGTTGATACAGTCTCTGTTGCAAAAGATTTCGACATGGTTCGAGCCCTCCTACAACAAGACAAACTGAACTACCTTGGCTACTCCTACGGCACATTCCTTGGAGCAACATATGCTGATAATTTCGCCGATAAAGTAGGTCGTTTCGTCCTCGATGGAGCAGTTGATCCTGCAGCTGATGTCAACACTGTATCCTCGCTGCAAATGCGAGGATTTGAGGAATCAATTCGTCACTGGGCGCAAGATTGTTTGACAAGCGCCGCATGCCCTTTGAAAGGAAATATAGATGAGGCCATGCAACAGATGGCCCGCTTCCTGCAACGCCTCGAAAAAAGCCCTGTAAGCACCCAAAATCCGGCCCGTCCTTTAACGCAGAACCTTGCATTAACTTCAATCATCGGGTTGATGTACTCAACGGATACTTATGACATTTTGACACAAGGAATGACCCAAGTTTTACAGGAAAATGACGGAACAACGTTACTGTTTGTTGCAGATCTACTGAACGACCGTCATACAGATGGCTCATATGATGGCTCCTCATCGGATGCTTTAAATGCGGTGAATAATTTGGACTATACGCCCGTGGGAACAATTGAAGAATGGGCTGCCGAGGCTGAAAAATTAAAATCAGAACTTGTAGTCATGGGGCCTTTTGCTGGATGGGCTTCAGCAGGCTTGGAAGCATGGCCCACAACCCATGCGCAACGCCATGAAGTACGTGCAGCGGGGGCTGCTCCAATTGTGGTCGTGGGAACCACGCATGATCCGGCGACACCGTATGTCATGTCCCAATCATTAGCGCAGCAACTAGAATCAGGTGTTCTCGTGAGCTGGGAAGGGTGGAATCATACGGCGTATTCCGCGAAAGGATCACGTTGCGTTGCTCAAGCCGTTGAATCGTATTTTACTAACGGCACAGTCCCTGAAAATGGTGTGATGTGCACAGACTAAAGGGGAATCTTTAAGGAATCCAGACAGTAAGTAATGCATTGGGGGGCGGTAACGATTACCGTCCCCAACTCGCATCCGTTATCCCTCACCTTGCAGAACATGCCCCTGCTCGACGATGCCACCTTGTTCACCTAAAGTGACATTACCTCGGATGGAAACTTCAGCGCCGAACTCCCAATCACCCTTCACAATGAATGAGGACGCTTCACGTAAAGAAGGAGCCTGCGGAATACGACGATCAAATTCTGAAATGGTCTTATATGCGCTGCTCAGTGAGACTTCCGGAGTAGTTTCAACGCATGCTACCAGCTGACCTTGCTCATCCAAATCGTACACATCAGAGCGCAACAGAAGTAATTCATTGGTGGTTTTCACAGGTAGGAAACGGGAACGATCCACGCAAATAGCAGTTGCACCGGGGAAAACCTCAATAGCCGCACCCATAGCTGTTTCAATTTGAAGAACCGCTGGCGAATCTGAGCGCGTCGGATCAACGGTTTTTTGGTTGCGAATCAGAGGAAGCCCCAGCACTGAATTGCCTTGAGCGAGGCGTTCACGTAACGCTTGCAAGTCAAACCACAGATTATTCGTATGGAAAAACGGGTGACGGAACTCGTCAGTGAAATAGTGCATATCCTGGTCCGGGGTTTGCGCCGTATCACGCAAAATCAATTGACCATCCGACTTACGCACAGCTAAATGGCCGCCCTTCTTATCGTTTACGGTGCGACGACACACTTCCGCAGCGTAAGGAGCCCCCGTACTTGCGAACCAGCCGGCAATACGCGCATTTGGTACGGCTCCTAGATTGTCCCCATTAGAGATACACGCATAACGGTAACCGCCAGTTAAGAGCGCATCCAGAACACCTGAAGCTAAAAGTGCAGTGTACAGGTCCCCGTGGCCAGGAGGACACCACTCCAGCGAAGGATCCTGCGGCCATTGCACAGGGGTGAGGTCATCGGCGCGTAGCTTTGGTTCTTGGTTCTGCTGGAAAGTGAGCGGAAGCCCTTCCACAGCCAGTTGCGGGTAGCGTTGCAAATACTGCACAGTGTCCGTATCTGTGCGGAAGGAAGTCATGAATAGCAGAGGCAGGCCCGCCTTGTAGCGTTGCCGCATAGACAGGACTTGTTTGGCGATTAGATCGAGGAAGTTCAGCCCGTCACGTACTTCAAGCAGAGTTTTTGCGCGGTCCAGTCCCATGGAAGTTCCCAAGCCGCCATTGAGTTTAATAATGGCGGTTTTTGCGATTGCTTCCTGCTGAATGTGCTCTGGTACGTCCAGCTCATCTAGCATCGGCGGGTTCACGTAGGGATCAATTGAGTCTTCAGGAATCATACCGGTCACACCTGATTCCAACTGCCCGTAATAGTGGGTGAAAACGTCAATTGCTGCCTGCGGAACACCAGCATCATGCATTTTCTGCTGTGCAGCCAGCAAACCTGCCTGGGACATGGCTACTCCTTCGTTTGAATCGAGCCTTCCTCCTAGCTTATCGGGTTTTCTAAGTGCGCCCCAGAGTCCTTTGTCTGGTTATGCTGGGAAGTGCTCTGACTGGATCTGTCACCTTAGTCATCGGCTTGCCGTTATCTGGTTATATGGGGAAGGGTTGGTTGTCACTGCGCCCGTATAAAATGCCTGCCTCTTTTCCTGCTTGCGGGAAGGGGAAGACTGACGCGTGATCCCCAACAATGGCCCCACTGCTTTTTCTTGCCTGCGGGAGGAAGATGAGTATGTATCCTCCCGCAGCCACTTCAATGTATCAATTTCGGAAACCGTGTACAGGTGAAGGAATGATCCCACCTCGCCTCATAAAAGCTTCGCTCGAATATGGACTCACGGCCATAACCGGTGCTTTACCTAACAAGCCGCCGAACTCCACCATGTCGCCCTCGTGAGTGCCGGGTGCAGGAATAATGCGTACAGCAGTTGTCTTGTGATTCATCACGCCAATTGCAGCTTCGTCAGCAATCATTCCGGCAATAGAAGAAGCAGGTGTATCGCCAGGTACGGCAACCATATCTAGACCTACCGAGCAAATAGCTGTCATTGCTTCAAGTTTTTCTAAAGAAATTGCGCCAAGTGCAGCGGCCTCAATCATCCCTTCATCTTCTGAGACGGGGATAAAAGAACCAGAAAGCCCGCCTACGCGTGAACAAGCCATTAATCCACCCTTCTTGACTGCATCATTCAGTAAAGCAAGAGCGGCAGTAGTGCCGTGAGCACCTACGCGTTCAAGGCCCATTGCCTCTAAAGCACGAGCCACAGAATCGCCTACCTCAGCTGTAGGTGCAAGTGAAAGATCAACGATTCCGAATTCCACATCCAAACGTTGAGCAGCTAAGCGACCCACCAGCTCGCCCATTCGAGTCACCTTAAAAGCCGCCTTCTTCACAGCTTCAGCGACATCATCAAAAGGGCGGCCTGCGACATCATCAATTGCACGTTTAATAACACCGGGGCCAGAAACTCCCACAGAAACCACGCAATCAGGCATCTCAACACCATGGAAAGCGCCCGCCATGAAAGGATTATCACCAACCGAATTGGCGAAAACAACAAGTTTTGCTGCGCCAAGCCCACCCTTACTGGTTTGAGCGGTTTCAACGATGATTTCACCCATCCGTGCAACGGCTTCCATGTTGATGCCAGCGCGAGATGAACCAATGTTGACTGATGAGCACACAATGTCAGTTCCAGCAAGCGCCTGAGGAATCGAATTGATGAGGGCGCGGTCGGCGGGAGTCATCCCCTTATCGACCAGAGCCGAAAAGCCTCCGATAAAGTCTACGCCTACAGCTTTGCCGGCTGAATCAAGCATCTGTGCCCATGAGGTCAGATCTGTTTCACCGCATGCGGCAGCGACCAGTGCTATCGGTGTTACTGAAATTCGTTTATTAATGATCGGTATGCCAAGCTCTGCTTCAATTTCTGAGGCAACTTCAACAAGGCGGGCTGCGCGTGAAGTAATGCGGTCATAGCAACGTTGTCGTGCGCGTTCGCTGTCACTATCAGCGCAGTCAAGTAAAGAAATACCCATCGTGACTGTGCGGATGTCTAAACGGTCTTCCGCGATCATATGGATGGTTTCAAGAATATTTTGTGCGGTATTCATAGTCATGATCGGATCTTAAAGCCTATGCATTGCGTCAAAAATTGCTTCCGACTGGATACGGATTTCCAGTCCTTCATTACGTCCGATTTCACCCATTGCAGTATTCAAATCAGGCAAGGAAATACTGTCCTCATTGAACTCGATCTGAAGAATCATTGTGAAGTAGTTTCCCATTAAAGTTTGGGACACGTTGAGAATATTCGCTTCTTGACGGGCCAGCCCCGTGGCGACGGCCGCGATAATTCCCGTGTGGTCAAGTCCTGTAACAGTCATAATTGCTCGCATTCTTCTAGTGTGGCATGAGCGAGCGATCCGATGCTGGGCAGTATGGCATGGTGGTATTCGTTTGTGGGTATCCGAAAGGGCGTTGGTTTTGTTTGGTTCCTTATGGGGAAGTGGGGTGCCAACACCTCATCACACTACGCACAATCGCACCGTTCCTTAGGGGGAGTACCCACTCACACGATCAAACGGGCGAAGAAAGCCACCGTTCCTTAGGGGGGAGGGAGGCAAATGTGCATTTGTGAGGGCGGCCACTCATGACACCGTTCCTTAGGTTGGGGGAGGGATGAGTGTTTTGGCCTGTAGGCTCGTGAAAGGTGGGGAACAATATAGAAGGTTAGTTCATTAGGGGAAATTGAAGCCCGGAATACCAGTGATTTTGCTAGTTGCCTATCGCCGTGTAGTCGCGATAAGCTGGAAGAAACATATAGCGGTGCAGTGGTTTTAATTATGTGACTATCCTTGTGTTGCACAAGGCCCCGCAGGACCGTGCGGACCGTTGATTTTCCGCAGAAAATCAACGATTCGAGCCACCTGTGGGAATCGAACCCACGACCTATTCATTACGAGTGAATCGCTCTGCCGACTGAGCTAAGGTGGCGCCGGCTATGCTCCTCATGTATACGAGTAAGCAGGGTTTACTCTAGCGGGATTAGTCTTTTGGGGCAAACCTGACGCTAGTTTGAACAAATGGTGTTTGTCACCTCATGCCTGTAAATCCTTGCGTGCATGTAAAAGGATGAAGCAGCAACCTGCACACAAGAGCAAAGTGGACATCCTGAGAAAACCAATGGTATCGCTACCTGTTCGCGCTAATGGTTGAGGCATGAGTGATCGTGGCGGAGGTTCTGTAGGTGGTGTTGGTGGTGTTGGTTCTACTGGTGGTGTTGGTTCTGCTGGTGGTGTTGGCGGGTTGGGGGTTGTGATGGTTTGGTCTTGGTCGTTGATGTCGGTGTGAACAGCTATGGTGCGTCCTTGGTGTGTGGCCCGCTCAAAGACCACGGTAGTGCGCCCGGCAAGGAGGCCCCCGTCCACCGTGAAGGTCACAGTTTCGCACCCGGAGGGCTCGTGGGGTGTGAATGCGCGTGTCGCGCTCAGGATCTGGCCGTCCTCGTTCGTGATTGCTTGCTCGGTGCTTTTGTCCATGAGCGTGCCAGTGAGCACGTACTCTTTACCGGTAGTGAGGTTCTCGTAGCACACCTGGTCATTAATTATCACCGGCCCCGTAGGAGAAAGCTCTTTGTCCCCATCGGCCCCGTCCGTCGCACTGGTGTGCAGCACAGGAACGTCAGGAGCTTGGACCGTGTACTGCTCGCTTGTATCCTCCACGCTTGTGCTTAACGCTTTTACTCGGTCATCTCCTGCAAACGAGGTAACAAACACGTATGTGCCTTGAGGATTACCGTTCTTGGTCTTAAAAACAGTGGAACCAACACTAGGGTAATACCCGTTTTTAGCGGGGATACTCACCTTCCCAATAAGCTCGGCTTTGGAACGATTAGCTTCAACAACATCAAGACCCTTGGGGAAAAACAACAATTCCTGATCGAGCTGTTTGGTATCTGCCTGAAACCCTGCGCCACCGGCAAAATCAGGGTGATTATCCGGCAAGCCACTCACGAACACGTCATCAACCAAATACGTGCCGCTTTTTGTGATCTTCTGACTGATCGCGGTATCCACACTCAACGGATAACGCACCGAAGTAGTTTCTGTGTCAATACCGTAATCATCTGCCCAATCCGCATGAACCAGCAGTGAAACAGGATACGTTTTACCGCCCGCAGTCACAGTGTGAGTCTGATTGTTTTTCACCACGCGCCACACCCAGGTAACAAACCCGCCAAAAACATCCTCAGACACGCTCGCGCGAGCAGAATACGTGCCCGGTCCCGTAGCTGTAAAACTCGCCGTAGCAACCGGACGCGCACCCTCAGGGACACTCGCGCCCCGCTCCGGTAAAGTCTGGCCCACAAGGTATGCGCTGCCCTCAAAGACCACAGGAACAGGCTCACCATCCAACACCATCCACTCACCCGAACCATAAGCAGTATCAGCCGAAACCGTCACAGTATCACTGACACTTACCCCATCCACAACCTTACTACCCGCCACATCCGAAACCGCCCGCGGCTGAAAATCAAAAATCACACGCCACGAACCACCAGAAACCGTCTCATCCTCAGGATCGCTGTCTACCGGTCGGTTACCATACGAAAGAGTGTCCTGAACCTTGCCATCAATCCCATACTTCGTCAACGTACGACGGTAAGGAACCTTATATTTCAATACGTAATTTACAGAACCGTTTCCGGTGGCTACCCACTCTAAATCAAATGGTGTGGATTGCAGGGTGCCGCTCCACGTGTCTGTGCCAGTATCCTTAAATACAGCAGGACCAGATAAAGTGAGTGTCACAGGCTTACCTGCTACATATGTGCCGTCATCGTTTTTGATGCCGATGTTTTTGATTGTGCCTTCGCGGTGCCCATCGCCTTCTACTTCGCCGTTTTGGTAGGAGACGGCAGCAGAGGCGCGGGCTTCGCGCGCGAATTTCTCAGCTAAAGTCAAGACTTGGGGCTGCTGCTCTTGTGTGCGCTCGTATAAGAGTTTGAGGGCGACAAGCACAGTGTTGACCGCGTTGACCTCAAAATTCATATGAATAAGAAAAGCAAGAGCCGCGCGAGTATCAGCTTCTTCAATCATCTGATACTTGTCTAAAAGATAAGCCATTTGAGCAGTTGTCACATCAAACTGGTCAGGCCCACCCATGTGAGAATCCGCAAGCGTGGCAATAGTTGTGACAGGAGTAGAAGAATCAGGAGCAGGAACACCAAGCTGAATACACCACGCCGGATACTTTTGATCCGTACCAGCAGGCGGTGTAATAGCAGCAAGCCAACCAACAGTAAGCCCGCCCGCCCCTTTAATCTCATAGCCAGGACCCATCTCAGCCGCCTGAGAAGCAGGCGGGGCTAATGTAGAAGTAGCAAAAAGCGCACCGCCCACCACCACAGAGGCCACCAGAGCCGCTATAATAGAACGCAGTCGTGATCTGCGCGCACAAAACACGCGAGTAGTAGACATCAGAAAAGACTTCCTTTCACCTGATGGATATTTCCTTGCAAACCCCTCACCTACGGGTGAAGCTTCCTACGGCATTTAACCCGCAGGTAAGGGGAAAACTCATGCGAACGCCGCAGATCACGACGCTCTTATACCTATTGATTTATACGCAATATTCAGTTATAAGACTGTGAATACATCTGTATGTGTAGGAACAAATATTCGACTATCCGTTCCTGCAACTAGCGGCCTAGTTGCAGGACACTAAAACCTGCTCGGTGTTTCCATGGCTGTCCCCACGGCTTTCCCAACACATATCAGAAATATTTTCAACCCATCCGCCACTGTTTCCGGTACCAGTATTCGCTGCCGGTTGCGGGGCAGGTGGTGCAGGTTGCGGAGCAGGAGTAGCATTACCGCCACTGGTTCCTTGAGGCGCGGCATAAGTGGTATTACCAGCATTACGTGAAACCGCAGGAGCACTACTTGCAGCAGGACTTCCACCACCAACACCCGCAGCATCGCTAGAAGATGCCCCCTCATTCGCACTATCAGCTTGCTCACGCAAAGCATCTGCTTCTTTATGCGCCTCAGTGATAGCTTGCGCAAGTTCCTTGACTGGCCCTGCAAGCAGCGTGGGGATGGATTCGCATGTTTTCTTTTGCTCCCCCATGCGCGCAGCTAACGCCTTCAGATCCCCAGTAGAAGCACTCGAATCAAGCATACTCAAAGTGGGGACAGCGTGCGTCTCAACAACCTCACGCAGCGCGTTCGTGGCCGCCGCGACATTTTCACTGCCCGCCACATCGCCACCAGATGCCTCCTCAAGCTGAGCGCGAGCCTCCTCAACTTTCTCACTCGCTACTACACACGCGCCACGCGCACCCTCATAAGCCTCCTGCAAAGCAGCATACGCGGCCACATGAGAACGATGCGCCACCCACTGCCACACCCCAAGACCCGCCACAACCACAGCACACACACTCAAGGCCACAACCACAACCACAACACGCCGACGGCGGTGGCCCCGCTTACCTGACACACCCGGCACACTACCGCCCGCAACAGGAACACCCGCAGGCACACCCGCCACACTCGTTTCAATATTTTCAGTACTCATAATCATGCTCTCCTGTGTATTGATATGCATTATGCATGTTGGGATGGTGAATATGTTTCATATTAAGGGATACCTGTGTAATAAGTAGAGTATTTGAATCCTGCTTCCCCTTGACATTTAGGTCGCGGTGACCTCAATCAGAGGGGATTTCCTCAACAGTTGGGTCATGGTGACTTCAATCAAGATGGTATGACCTCAATATTCAAATTGAGCGGAGTCGATCAGGTTTGCTCAATAGGCGTTCCTCTTTCAGTAGGTAAGTAGGTCAATTTTTTGTGTAGTTCATGTGTTCTTACGTTTAGTTTGGGGTATATGTCCTCAAAGAACAAAGAGAATAACAGGGGTTGTGGATAAAAAATTAGTGCCTGTGGATAAGTGTTCTCAACGCTGAAAAACGCTCATCATGGAAACAGGCGTGAAATAAGCGCACGATGTCGCATAGCTGAAAGGAAAATACGCATGACAAGCTGCTACGTAGCATCGTATAGGTCCCAGATGTCTTACATAAAGCACGATGCCTCGGAAATTTGCCAAGCGGTTACAGAAAAGTTGCTGATAGAGGCGCCGAATATGACCTCAAAGAAAGAACAGAATAGCAGAACAGACGAATAAGTGCCTCTAAGCGCCTTAAAAGGCCGGGGCACAGGAAAAGAGTTAGAAATGAAAGAAAACACCACCGACATATATGAGGATAATACTTGCCTGCATCTGAGGGATATGATGCAAAAATTTGAAAAAATTAATTGCTCCCCTCGGGTTCAGCGTTTAATTCGGGCAATAGAAGCACCAGGGTTCATATCCTCAGCATCATGCAAAAATTCTGCTGCAGGCTCCTCATATGAAATTCCAACAAGAGTGTTGTCTTGGAAAATGAAGGAAGTTAATGATGCTAGGGAACATTGACGCGACAAAGGAGAGTGAGGTAATGGTTGTCCTAACGCGAAACGACGCAGAGTTTCAATAGGCATTTGATGCGATACCAAAACCGCCTCATGCCCTTTTACTTGTTGTAAAGCGTGCGACAGGGCTGCACTCATGCGCGAAACAACATCACTGTAAGGTTCACACCATGAGGGAGTGAACGGATGAATATAGTGCTTCCAGTTACGAGGATGTGCTAACTGCCAACGATTCGCATTGATCGCCACTCCCTCGAAAACTGATTCCACTTCGATGAGGAGCGGATCGCATTCAACGGACAGATTGAAAGCCCTCGCAATGGGTGCAGCGGTTTGTTGAGCGCGCAACAAAGGGGAGGCAATAACAGCAACAATGTCGCGCTTTTGCTGCTCTAAATGGGTTGCAACTGTGCGTGCCATCATGTGACCGCGTCGGGTCAATTGGAAACCAGGGAGGCGTCCGTACAGTATTCCATCAGGATTATTGACTTCTCCATGGCGCATCACGTGAATAATTGTCGTTGTCATATCCCTAGTGTCGCATGTTCATTCTTGTGAGTCTTAAGGAACAGAGTAAAGAATGCAAAAATGGCGGATTAAAGAGTTATAAGGAGCTACATGAGGTGAAAATAAAACACCACGATACGGGGGTGTTGGAGTGAGTGCGCCACGATACGGGCTACTGAAATAATCATCCATGCGCGCGAACGTGACCTCACAAAACATCATGTTATGGGGGTGCTGGTCTTGCTTATCCGTTGGGGCATGGTCCGCGATACAAAACATCACGATATGGGGGTGGAGCTAGAGGTCAAAAAGGCTTTGTGGGATTGATAAGTTAGATAAATGATTAACTAGTACGGTTCAGCTCAGAAGGAGTCTCAAACACTCATTTCATCCTGAAAACAGGAAAGCGACAGGCGTTTTGTTGCTTCGTATGATTTATTTGCTGGAATCCTGAGGATTTTCTGGTTCGTTTTCATGCGCCGTGCCGTTGGCATCAGTTGAAGAATCGTTGAGAGAATCATCCTGAGAAGTATTCTGATGTGAAAGTGGGTTATCTGATTTTTTGTTGGAAGTATTCGTTTCTTGTGACCGTTGTCGCTGGATTTCTCGTTGCAACTTGAACAAAAACTCAGGGTCATCATCAGGAGCTACAGGGGAAGCAGACGGCGTGTTTTTGTGTTGATTTAACGGATTATCACCAGAAAAAAGGGCGCCGAGTCCGTTTCCGCTTTCTGCTGCGGCAATAGTGCGCACAATAATCCAAGCCACCGCGCCTAAAGCAAAAGTAGGTGCTGTCAGCACAATGATGAGTAGCCACACGATACGAGGTAACTTGCCAGGCATTTCATCTTCTGAGGTACGCGCCCAATCAGCAATGGCATATACGATAACTGCGATCCAAGCAACGAATAAAAGAACTCTGAGCACGTGACGATACTAGGTCAGATTGTTCGGCCCTGCCGGATATGACCTGACTAAATCCGGATATGACCTGACCAAATGAGGGATCTCACCGAAAAAACGCATGAGAAAATCGCATGAGCATGAAGCCAGACAGCAGCTTATGCTCCTCAAATATTAAATATTTTAGGAAAAGCGTGCCTCATATGTCCCATAACCCAAAACGCAACAAAAGACTGGGGCTAATAGGCAAAGATCAGGAGTAAAGAAGCATAAAAACCTATCAGAAAGAAGCAGGAAAGGAGCGTGTCTGCGATGCGTTCACGCATAACCGTAGATGCATATGCCAAATATAAGTTCAGCTACACAACATCTGCGCAGATGCGACGAAAGCCCACAATAACATTGCAAAACCTGTGAGCTTCAACGAATGTATCCACTGCCCAGCTTCACATGCGCGATAGGCTCGCACAACTGGCATCAAAGCAAAAGCCAACCACAGAAATAGCGCAATAAAAGCACAGCCTACAAATACCCACGATCCGTTACTGTGAAAGGCCAGTCCTGAACCTCCCAAGCCTGTAATCACCGTAATAATGACCAGCCCTATCACGGGCATTAAAACGCATACAGCAAAAGCTCTCAACGACCACTGCCGCCCCATACGGACAACAAGTGTGCGCTTACCGCTGGCCTTGTCTCCGTCTATATCCCGCAAATTATTCACTATCAACATAGCGACGGATAACAAACCTAAACAAGCTCCACATACCCACACCCACCATGGAGCGCGTAAAGCCTGAACCCACGTAGTTCCTACACACGCCATCAGACCAAAGAAAATAAAAACCATGATTTCGCTGAGGCCAACCCCCATGTAACCATAGGGATTTTTACCGCCCGTATAAAACCAGGCAGCGGCAATAGCTGCAAGCCCCGCGCATATCAGCCACCACTGGCCAGACAACCACAGCAATACCAGGCCAGCTATTCCAGCTAACATGAAACACGCCAAAGCAGCCATCAAAACACTGCGAGGAGCAGCGATGCCACCTCCTGTCAGGCGAGGCGGACCTACGCGATCATCATCTGTGCCGCGAATCCCATCGGAATAGTCATTTGCGTAATTCACTCCGACCTGCAAAGCAAGAGCCACAAGTAACGCTAACAGTGCGCGTATAGGGGACCATGCGCCTAGGTAAAATGCCGCACTTGTCCCCACAAACACAGGCGCAGCAGCAGCCGGAAGTGTGCGAAAACGGGCACCTTCGATCCATGCGGCACGAATATTTACAGCCGCAGGTGAGTCAGTCTTTACAGCCGCACTTACGTTAGGTGAAGGCTCTGCGCCAGGTAAGGAACCTTTGTCGCGCGAAGTGTCAGCTTGAAGGAAAGGAGCGCGAATATCTGCGGATATGCAGTTACTTGTCTGTGAATCCGAGGAGGAAGGAGAGTCAGAAGGTGAGCCAGAAGGTACACCAGAAGAAGATCCAGAAGGTGAGCCAGAAGGAGAGGGAGACATCATCGGTGCCATTCCTTTACTTGACCAAGCAGACTGGTTGTATGCAAAACGTTCAGGTGACGTGCCGGAAGTGCGCCTAAACTATTTGCCTTTGCCGTATCTGCAGTGCGTACTTGCATGACCCCGCTGTTTGTCGGAGGCAAAAGCTCTGCTTCCGTATCGGTGCTGCTTGCTACTACCGCCGCAACAATGTCGCGTACAGCAGCCCTATCCACTTTTCCGACAGCTAATCGAGGCAAATCACGAGTGAAAATAATTCGACGCGGAGCACAATGCCGTTCCATACGTTGTGCCACATATTCACGTAAAGCGGGCCCGTCACGCTCAGCGCAAATATCAGGCCAATAGTCACCAACCGCTACATGCGCAACAACTTCATGCCCCCATTTCGCATGAGGGAAACCTAATACGTGACAGTCTTGCACCAATGGGTGTGAGGATAATACGTGAGTGACGGCCTGAAGTGGCACATTCATTCCGCCAGAAATAACGATATCGTCAATGCGGCCAAGGATATTCACGCAGTTTTTTGCGTCAATAGATCCGATGTCCTGTGTTATTAAAGGTTCATGCCGGTGGTCAGCTAAAGGACCTTCATTTAGATAGCGTGTAAACATAGTGGGGCCGCTGAGTATGATCCGGCCTTCGTGCTTATTCTGCTGATCTTCGTTTTCACTTTGCTTTTCGTTATATGAAGGCTCTGCCTCGTGGTCAGTGGCATCAGTGGTAATAGATGAGCCCAAAGGTTCGATTCGTACTTCTGTACCTGGAAGTGGTTTGCCATCGTAAATGCAGCCGCCGCATGTTTCAGTCATGCCGTATGTGAGGATAAGGCGAATGCCTCGTGCGTGGGCAGCTTCATGTAAGTCCTGAGGGCAGTGTGCGCCGCCAACTAATACGCCCGATAGTTGCGCAAGCCCGCTGGCTACTTCATCGGATGCGAGACATGCGTGTAGTTGTGCGGGGACTAATGAAATATAGCCTGGAACATTCGGGTCTTGTGTGGCTCCTCTGAGGGCGGGTAGGAGTTTTTCCGGTGAAAAACCTGCACTAGTATCCACAATTTGCGGTGGGAAACCAGCAGCAACGGCGCGAAGTAAAACCATAGCGCCTGCGATGTGATGGGTCGGGAGGGCTAATATCCATCTGCCGGGGCCTGACAATGCCTCATGTGTGGCCTGAGCTGAGTGTAGAAGGGCTTGAATACTTATCCCCACCCATCGTGGTCGTCCGCTTGAACCCGATGTGCTCATAATGAGGTCAATATTTTCCACAAGTGCGGGATCGTCAATGAAATCGGAGAGTTCAGGAAAATCTGCTGGCGGGAATATCTGAGGCATGTCGTGGGCAGATGTTCGTAGCGTGCCAGGAGGAACATCTCGAGGATTACGGATAACGAGGACTGTGTGAGGGGCAGGATGATTGGGGTTATCTGCGCGTTCAGAGTGAAGTTCAACGATTTTGTGAATACCAGCGTGTGCGAGGGCAACGGCTCCGATGGACGTTCCGCCGGGAACCATGATAATGCGTGGCTTGTTCATCCAAAGCTTTCTGAGAGAAAAGTTCTGTGTGTACTGTAGCTGCCTGTGCGAAAGAGTGCACATTGAGAAAATTGATGAGTTCACGTTGCAGATAAGTGAAGTGAAGGTCCGTGTGGAGGCGGGGCGGCCCTCAGCGGCCCTCATGCGGAGGGAAATGTGGACGGGGGTCTGCCGCGCCCCCGGTTGGGGTTTCAGCGGCCCTCATGCGGAGGGAAATGTGAGAGCGGGCGTATCCACCCACCGCTCGGGCAAGGCGGATCTGCATACGGAGGGAAATGTTGCGCCTACGTAATTGGGGCGCTTGCGGAAAATAAGTGGCCAAGGACATAGGTGAGGTAGGTGAATATTTTGTGAATGAAAACTCTACTTGTTATGGCAGGTCGCTATTATGGTGTTATGGCTCGTGAAAGTGTAAAAAAGGTCGTTATCATTACATCGGCAGTTATTGGTGGCCTTCTGGTCCTTGGTGCTGCCGGGGGTACTGCTTATGCACTGCATTATTCGGAGCGTGCTCTGCCGCGCACAACGATTGCGGGCCATTCGATCTCAGGTTTAGATCGTGCAGCAGTTGAGGGTATGGTGAAACAGCTTGCTGATGACACGGTTCTGACTATTGATGTTGCAGGGAAAACTCAGACGGCTTCTTTGGCGGATATGGGCTTCAGCATCGATGTGCCTGCGACCGTGGATGGTATTTTTGCTCCTAATGCTTCAGTGATGCAACGTTTTACGGCATTGACTCGCGCGAAAAATATTGAGCCAGTTGTTGTGCGCGATAACAAAAACCGTGATTCTTTCATTGAAAAGATTCGTGACCTTGCTGGTGAATCGGTTGTGCAATCGCAGGTTGTTTCCAACGATCAGGGTGTTTTTACCGTGTCGCCAGGAAAAGCTGGTAAGGATATTGACCGTTCTGCTCTTGAGGTGGCAATGGATGAGGCCGCGAATATGTTGGCAGCTCATGCTGTTACGGTCAATGTAAAAGAGGTGGAGCCAACGATTACTACAGATAAAGCCCAAGCTGTTGCTGATGAAGCAAATGCGATGGCATCTGTGGATCTAACGATTACGGATGGTGTTGACAACTATCAGCCGAATCTCGTTCAAAAAGCGTCATGGATCACCGTGAAAGAGGAAAACGGAAACCTGGAAAATCCAATTGTCGATCACGATAAGGTGCGTGAATGGGTGGATAAAGCCGCGGATCTTGCGAAACTTGATCCGCAGCCGGGTATTGATAATGTCGATGCGAATGGGACTGTCCTTGCTCATGCGAAGAAGGCTCGTGATGGTCTTACTGTGAATAATGCTGAGGCAATGACAGATGCCTTATCGCAAGCAATGACTAATAAAACCAGTTACAGTGGAAAATTTGAGTTTGATCGCCATACTCCAGAAAATCTGACTCGTCCTGTCCTTGCGGGCTATCAGAATTACGTGTATCCGGCCTCTGAAGGTGAAAAATGGGTGGACGTGAATCTGACAACTAACACGGCAACCGCTTATGAGGGGTACAACGTTGTTCACGGTCCCGTGTTGATTAACCACGGCGCTGTTGGCAAAGAAACGGTTGAGGGAACCTATCAGATTTACTTGAAGTACGAGAAACAGACAATGGGCTGTGTTCCAGGCTATGACTACTGTGTGAAGGACGTTCCGTGGGTGATGTACTTCGTGGGTTCCTACGCTTTGCACGGAACACCGTGGCGTGAAGTATTCGGTACCGGTCAGTCGGAGGGGTCCAGCGGGTGTGTGAACCTGCCAGTTCCTGAAGCAAAATGGTTTCACGGCTGGACGGAAATTGGGACAACCGTGGTCACTCATCACTGAGTGTGCGGCTGAAGCTGTCCGCCTATGATATTCACAGCGAACAGGCTTCTTTCCCCTGAAGGTTAAGGCCTTCACGTGAGCGCATATGCCACATCTGGGTTTCCTTTGCTCCTGAAGGTTGAGGTGGCTCTGAATTTTGAGGATACGCTGCCCTTGGCGCGCGTGTTATGTGCCGCTCAATGCTGAAGAAAGCTATACGTGCAGCTACAATCTATTCAAAATTAAAGTTTTTAGCGGCCTGTAAGCACAGCTAAAAACCTGAAATCTTCCGGAGGAAACAATGACTTACACAGTGGCCTATATTGTCGGCTCAATTTCAAAAAATTCCCTCAATCGACGTCTTAGTCAAGCCCTCATTACTCAAGCCCCACAAAACCTTACTTTCACTGAAGTTACTATCGCTGACCTACCGTTATACAACCCGGATCATGATGCTCATTTTCTGCCTCTTGCTGCCGAAAAGAAAGCAGTAATTGAAGCGTCTGACGCTTTAATGATCGTGACACCTGAATACAATCGTTCAATCCCCGGTGTCCTTAAAAATGCTATCGACTGGTTCTCACGTCCATGGGGTCACGGAAGTCTGGGTGGCAAACCCACCTTGGTTGCCGGTGCTTCAGTTGGCCCTATGGGTGCTGCGTTTGCGCAAGATGATCTGAAGAAAATCTTGACCTTCTTTAATGCGCATCTGCTAGGTCAGCCTGAACTGTACATTAACCTTACGGGTGACGATTTTGCAGATGACGGCCATATTTTGCGTGAAGGAACAGATGCTTTCCTTGCGGGCGCAATGCAAACTTTCGCTGCCCACATTGAAGCAACGCTGCGCTGAGCTTAAGGAAACGTGAGGGTTTATCACAGCGGCACTGTCTTGCTGAAAAATAGCTCAGCATGATGGGCGAAAAAGCAGTTTTCCACTGTGAAAGCCCTATGATTCGCGGGCGCAGGATTTATTTGCGTACTGTAGTAGCCAAAACGGTAAAGAAGTCTATGGATAAATTCTGTGCCCGAGTCCTATATGTGATGTAAGGCCTGCTGTCATGAGTTGCATGAGGGCAGGGTGAATAGGATAAGATTGAGCATTGTCATTCGGTGACGTAAAAGTAAATACGGGCTGTGGCGCAGTTTGGTAGCGCACTTGACTGGGGGTCAAGGGGTCGCAGGTTCAAATCCTGTCAGCCCGACGTTTTGCCCGGAATCTCAACGATTGAGGTTCCGGGCTTCATCGTTAACAGGGCGATCCTATGTTGAGATTCAGAGTTCTTTTCACCTCAGTACAGAGTGAATCCAAAAGGCGCACCGAAGCACGACCCAGACGAACAAGGCAGCTGGGCCTACAGTGCCTAGGGCGATAAAAGCCTTGTTCGCCAGGTACTAGCGTTTAATAGTGAGGAAACACTACTTTTCACAGGCGACACCATCACCATCACGGTCGAGCTTGCTCCGATACCCAGGTTCCCCTCGGTAAATAGGGGCCGCACCTGCTGCTTTAGCCTCTGCGCAATTCGCGTAGTACACAGAATCGCTTCCGCCTCCGCCTCTGCCTTGCGGAGCAGGCACAGGTGCATTGTATTGAGCTGCTTGACGTTGACGTTCTGCTTCAGCTTGTTGTGCAGCTACAGCTTGGCGTTCCGCTTCTTCGGCAGCAGCTTTATCGGATTCACGCTGCGCAATGCTTTTCTCACGATCTGCGAGTTCACTTTGTTCTTGAATGAGTGTTTTCTGGGCCGAATTCACTTCTTCTTCGAGAACAGACAGTTCTGAGGAACGTTCTTCGAGTTCCTTTTTCCTTTGAGGGATCTTATGTGATTTTTGTCGTGCGCTCAGTAGCTCTTTTTCTTTCTGCGACTGCGTATCAGTAAGTGCGCTTTGCTGCTCCTGTAAAGTTGCGACTTGATTCTTTAGCTTTTCTATTTCTTTTATACGCGCACTGTAACCTGTGCCCATTGAGAGCAAGAAAAGAAATGAGGCAACAATTAATGTAATGACAATAGCGCCTTTGATATTAAAAATTTTCATATTGTATTCACTCAGTGATTGCCGTAGAAGTAGGAGTGGTGAGTTTCTTTGGTTCATGGTCTAAAGATTGGCCTCACGTGAGTCAAGATCAGCTTTTTTCTCTTGGTTTTTTTGCTGAGTTATTTCGTTGGCTGAACGCTGCGAATTAATGCTTTGGGCCTTTTTCTTCAGAAGATCTTCGGCAGAGAGGATATCTTGCTCTCGTTTATTAAAATCCTGAATTTTTTCTGTCTTTTCTTTAATATCTTCGTTCAACTGAGTGATTGATGCGTTGAGGTCGCTTAGCTGTTCTTCAAAGGATGTTTTTTCATTTCCGCGTGAAGAATGTCCAATACTGTAGCCAATGACTGTGACCGTAATAGCTACTATGAGTGCCAGAATAGCCGCTAGGACTGTCAGAAAAATGGTGGACTTTTGATTCTCGGCCCGAAGTTTTGAAATTAAGTGATGAATTAGGGGAGTTTGTGCTGGAGATGTGGGATTTGATGTGGTGGAAAGATTTATCTGTGTTTCATCTTCGCTAGGCTCTTGTTGGGGTGGCAAGCTATTGCTTGACTGTGTAGCAGAGTGCTGGGTGAGTCCCCCCCCCTGATGTGGTCAATGAATCGTTTGCTTTGTGTTTTGCAGAAGAAAGGGGATCGGATTTCATAGAGATCCTTGCGGCGTTGCGGATTTTTAGGATATGTACAGTATATCGGATGTATTTTGGAACAAAAACAGTGCAGAAGCTAAGTCCCTCATAAAGTATGATCCACTTGTTTCAATGGCGCGGAAGGCGTAAACCCTACTGAAAACATGAGAAAGGCGGAGCAGTTACGCTCCGCCAATCCACCTGAGTATCTGCGGTTATCGTGCCAGTAGCGTCAATATCAGCAGTATCATCAGCAGTGTCAATAAAACCTGTGCGTATTCCTTTTCCTTATGACTGATCCCACTCTGCAACGTATTACCCGTTATCACACAGAAGTCCAGATCAAAGTCACGATGAAGTTATCACAGGATGATTGCTACTTTTCAACGTTGCACGCGCGCGCCTGCGCCTTTCATGAGGCGTTCGACTTCTTCAAGCCGCGCAGTTGATGTATCACCTGGAGTTGTCATTGCCAAAGCGCCATGAGCAGCCCCGTATTCGACAGCCTGAGTAATGTCACCCTTTTCCATCAGGCCATAAATGAGGCCGGAAGCAAATGAATCCCCGCCGCCAACACGATCCAAAATCTCTAAACCGTTGCGCTGAGTTGCCTGAGCAAAACCGGTTTCACGGTCCCACGCGATTGCGCCCCAGTCGTTAATGGTTGCTGTGTGTACTTGACGTAGTGTTGTCGCAATGACCTGGAAATTTGGGTAGGCCTTTGAAACTTGATTAATCATGGCTTTGAAAGAGTCGATTTCAAGATTTGTGAGGTTTTCGTTGGCTCCTTCGACCTCGAAGCCAAGGGCAGCAGTGAAGTCCTCCTCATTGCCAATCATGACATCCACGTAGCGAGCGAGTTCACGATTGACTTCCTGCGCTTTTTCTATGCCGCCGATGCCTTTCCAAAGGGATGGGCGATAGTTGAGGTCGTAGGACACGATTGTTCCGTACTTTTTGGCAGTGGCCATTGCGTGTGCGGCGACTGCGGCAGTATTGGCGGAAAGTGCAGCGAATATGCCGCCGGTATGTAGCCATCGCACACCGAGTGTGCCGAAAATGTGGTCCCAGTCGATGTCATTGATATTTGCCTGTGAGATCGCAGTGTTCCCGCGGTCGGAACATCCCACTGCTCCGCGGATCCCGTAGCCGCGTTCGGTGAAGTTCAGGCCATTTCGGGCGTTACGGCCTACCCCATCGGATTCAACCCAGTGAATGAATTGCGTGTCTAATCCGGAGGTGAGAATAAGGTCTTCTAGGAGTTTACCTACTTCGTCGTTTACGAGGGAGGTGATGATGGCTCCTCGTTTACCGAAGCAGCGGCGTAATCCGCGTGCGACGTTGTATTCGCCGCCGCCTTCCCATACGTTAAATGAGCGGGCAGTGCGGATGCGGTTTTCAGCGGGGTCAAGCCGTAACATGACTTCGCCGAGCGAGACAATATCGTAGGCGCATTCGTGTGCGGGGCGTAGGTTCAGTGTCATCGTCCGGTCTCCTTTGCGATAGTCATGGCTTGTGCGCATAGTGAAGTGATTGTGTCCCATTGGTTGGCGTGGATGAGTTTCTTATCGACCATCCAGGAGCCGCCACATGCGGCGATATGTGGAACTGCTAGGTATTCTGCGAGGTTTTGTGCGTTTACTCCGCCGGTGGGGACGAAACGTAATTGAGGAAATACTGAGGCGAATGAGGACATGGCGGGGATGCCGCCCATGATGTTGGCGGGGAAGAATTTGACGGTATCAAGCCCATATTCGAGGGCCGCCATGATGAGTGTGCCATCAGTGCAGGCTGGTAGGACAGGTACGCCTGCTTCTTGACAGTGACGCACGACATTCGCGCTGAATCCGGGGGAGACGATGTACGTGGCGCCTGCTTCGATAGCGGCTTCTGCTTGTGCGACGTTGAGGACGGTTCCTGCGCCGACGTTTAGACCATCAATACGTGACATTTCGCGGATAGCGTCGGGAGCTGCTGCTGTGCGGAATGTGACTTCTGCTGTGGTGATGCCTCCGGCCAGCAGGGCGCGGGCGACGTTGATTCCTTGGTCCACTGAATCTACGACGACAACAGGAATAACGGGATTTGAGGTGAATAGGTCGTGAAGTGACACGTATTTCTCGCTTTCTTTGAGGTGAAAGGATGTTTTATGGCTGAGGTGTGAAAGTGGTGATTTGGGGGATGTGGGCTTCGGTCACGGTTTTTGTGAGAAGCCCAGCGAGGTCGTGGAGGCGTTCGTGACTGCATCTTTCGATGGGCATGGTGATGGACACTGAGGCTGTGGCTTGTCCTGCGACTAGCAGGGGGATTGCGACGCATGCAATGCCGGGTTCGTTTTCTTCAATTTCGATGGCGTACCCGTGGGTGCGGACTCGTTCGATTTCTTGTTGTATGCGTTCAGCGAGGTTATTGGCAGGGGATTTAACGGCGGTGATCCATGTGTCAATGGTGAATGTGTGATCTGCTAGTACTCCCATAAGTGAACGGCCCATTGCTGTGGTGGCGGCAGGTATGCGTCGTCCGATTTGTGACCATACGCGCACGGCTCGGTCGGGTTCTACTTTGTCGAGGTAAACCATTGTTTTTTCTGAGAGTTGTCCGAGGTGGACGAGTTCATGAGATTGTGCGCATAGGCTTTCAAGGATTGGGTGGAGTGTGGTGGTGAGTCGTTCGGAGGCGTTCCACCAGCGTGCGATGATGGAGGAAGTTGTTCCGAGGTGGTAGTTTCCGTTGTGGTCTTGTGTGACCCAGTCGCGTGCGCGCAAGGTGGCGAGTGTGTGGTGCAGACTGGATTTGTTCATTGAGAGGGCTGTGGCGATTTCGAGGAGTGTTTGTCCTTCAGGTCCGAGGGTGGACATGTGTTCGATTATGCGTAGGGCTTTATCGACTGAGGTAATGGTTGTGCTTCGCTTGGATGGGGTGGGGGCTACGTTGCCTACCGCCATGGGATCCTCCTGTGGATGTGAATATAACGTATTCGATTGATAATGCGAAACGCTTATTCGATATTGTGAAACTTAGTTTTAATGTACACCGCTTCAATGGGGATGCAAAGTGGAGTTTCATTCTTTTCTTTACGCATTGACGTATCTGTAGGGAGGCGCTAAAGTTTAATTTAATGAAACGATGGTTTCATGATATGAAACATTGTACTATGGTTTGACGAAAGGGCAAGCAATGAGGCTTGGAGTAGAAAGCCTGTCATCACATGAAATGATGAATGCAGGTATCACGCTTCCTCAATTCGACGTTTCCCGCATACGCGAATCCGCCATTAAAACGCCACGCTGGATGCACTTTGGCCCAGGAAATATTTTCCGCGTCTATATCGCTCGCCTTGCACAAGAACTGATGGAAGCAGGGGAGCCGCAGTGCGCAATAAGTGCGCTCGTCCCACTGTCCCCACTGGAACTGGACCGTCAGCTCGCACCTTTTGACCTCCTCACATTAGGAGTCACACTCCATGCAGACGGCCACAGTGATATGAATGTCATTGCATCCCTGAGTGAAGGACTGGCCTACCAGCGGGCCAAAGACTTTGAACGCGCCGCCACCATCATCACAGAACCTAGCCTACAAATCCTGTCATTCACCATTACAGAAAAGGGCTACCAGCTCACAGGATTCGACGGACAATACCAGCCAGCCCTTCTTAAAGACTTAGAACGCAATCCAGAAGAACCCATGGAAAATACCATGGCAATGGTTACGGGCCTGCTTGTACGTCGCTTCCGCTGTGGAGGAAGCCCATTAGCCCTGCTGTCATGCGATAACTTCTCACACAACGGCGACAAACTCCGTGACAGTGTGACCGCCGTGGCGAAAGAATGGATAAAGCGCGGCCTCGTTGAAAAAGAATTCCTTGATTGGTTGAATAACCCTGCCTGCGTCTCTTTCCCAATTTCTGTGATCGACAAAATCACTCCACGTCCCAGCGAAGATATTGCTCGCACGCTTGCGCAGCTTGGCTTTGAGGATATGGAACTTGACACTACAACCCGTACCCCACTGGCCGGTTTTGTGAACACAGAACCCGCAGAATACCTCGTTATTGAAGATCGCTTCCCAAATGGTCGTCCGGCTCTTGAAAAAGTTGGAGTGTACTTCACCGACCGTGAAACATGTGACCGTTTTGAACACATGAAAGTCACTACCTGCTTGAACCCGCTACATACAGCGCTTGCAGTCACAGGTGTTCTTCTTGGATACACGCGTATTGATGAGGAAATGAAAGACCCCGGTTTGTTAGGTCTTGTTCACCGACTCGGCTGGGATGAGGGTATGCCGGTTGTTGTGGACCCGGGAATTATCTCTCCAGCAGATTTCCTGCGCGAAGTCGAAGAAGAACGTTTCCCGAATGCTTTCCTCGGTGATACGCCACAGCGTATCGCCTCAGATACTTCACAAAAACTACCTATTCGTTTCGGTGAAACTATCAAAGCCTATCTTGCACATGAGGAACTGGACCTTAAAAACCTCACAGCAATACCTTTTGTCTTTGCAGCCTGGTGCCGTTACCTCATGGGAGTAGCTGACGATGGTTCCCCCATGGAACTATCCCCGGATCCGCTACTTGAAGAACTGATGCCTTTCTTTGCAGATGTGCGACTTGGGCAACCAGAAACGAGTGCCGGGGTCCTGCGTCCCATTTTGTCACGACCCGAAATATTCGGAGTTGATCTGTACACAACCCCACTTGCCTCACAAGTAGAAGAACTTTTTACACACATGATTGCCGGAGCAGGCGCGGTCCGCTCCATCCTCGATAAGGAGTTCGCACGATGAAAATGACTTTCCGCTGGTATGGCAGCCAATCTGATCCCATCCCATTGCAATACATTAAACAAATCCCCGGAGCAACAGGCTTAATGGGGGCAATGGACTGGATTCCTGTAGGTGAAGTCTGGCCAGAAGAAGAAATTAAAAAGTATGTTGATGAGGTTCACGCCGCCGGACTTGAGGTGGAAGTAATTGAATCCGTCAACGTGCATGAGGATATTAAATTAGGCAAGCCTACTCGTGATCGCTATATTGCGAACTACTGCCAAACACTTGAAAATTTGGCGAAGTACGGAATCAAAGTGGTCGTTTATAACTTCATGCCTGTCTTTGACTGGCTACGTACAGAACTTGCCCACGTTAATGAGGACGGCTCAACGTGCCTGTACTACGATCACGCAGTTCTTGAAGGAATGACACCGCAAGATATTGTGAAATCTACCCTTGAAGGCAGTGAATTCTCTTTACCAGGGTGGGAACCTGAACGTCTGGCGCATTTAGATGAGGTCATGGAACAGTACACAGCTATGACTGAAGATCAGCTGCGTGAAAACTACAAGTACTTCCTTGAAGGCATTATTCCCACCTGTGAACGAGTCGGTATTCGCATGGCAGTTCACCCTGATGATCCCGCATGGCCACTTTTTGGTATTCCACGTATCTGCAATAAAGAATCTGACTTAGAAAAAATCGTTGCTTTAGTTGATTCGGCAGCCAATTCCTTATGCGTATGCTCTGGTTCTTTGGGATCGAATCCTGAAAACGATGTCCCCGGTATTTTCCGTCGCTTCGGTGAACGTGGCCGCATTGCTGCTGCGCATGTGCGTAATGTTCGCTACTTAGGCGATAAACACTTCCAGGAAGCTGCACACCTGTCCAGCGACGGAAACCTTGACATGCACGCCATTATGAAAGCTATCCACGATACGTGCCCAGACGTATATGTGCGTCCTGACCACGGTCGCATGATTTGGGGGGAAACTGGCCGCCCAGGATACCCCCTGTACGACCGTGCCCTGGGCTTGGTGTACCTCAACGGCCTGTATGAAGCAATCACGAAAGAAACACGCACGAACTGATCGCGCATATTCGATTACAGAAAATCATATGACCACGGTGCAGACAGTGTGAGCGTGTACTGCTCCTTATTCAACACCTGTGAAGGAAAAGTACGCTTCCCGTTGTCGCTGCTCGGGCCTCATTTTCGCAGTCTCTGTGATCGACTCCCATAACAAACGGAATGGTCCGAACATATGAAGTTCGGACCGCCGTTACCCCCTATGGTGGGTTTTCCTAGAAAGGCAACATATGTCAACAACATCTGCTGCGCATACGGCTACATCACCTTCTGTGGTGACTCGTACAACCGGTGATCTTGTCAAAGCAGCTATGAGTGGCTGGCTTGGTACAGCATTGGAATTTATGGATTTTCAGCTGTATTCCTTGGCTGCGGCCCTAGTTTTTAAGGACATTTTCTTTGGGCACGGTAGCCAAGCTGTTGCCATCATGTCCGCTATGGCTGTGTACGGTGTAGGCTACATTGCTCGTCCTATTGGCGCATGGTACTTCGGCCGCATGGGTGACCGTATTGGCCGCACGAAGGTTTTATTCATCACCATCGCGATGATGGGTGTCGCTACGACACTGATCGGCATACTGCCTACCTACGATCAGGTAGGTATGATCGCGCCGTTGTTACTGGTGTTCTTGCGACTCATTCAAGGTTTTGGTGCAGGCGCTGAAATTGCTGGCGCCTCTGTCATGCTTGCAGAGTACGCTCCACGTGAACGTCGTGGCATTATTTCTTCACTCGTTGCTCTTGGCACCAACTCTGGCACACTGGGGGCCTCTGCTATCTGGGCGATCCTGCTGGCAGTTATGGGTAATGATGCTGTGGTTGATTGGGGTTGGCGTATTCCCTTCCTCGCCTCAGTGGTTGTGATGGGACTGGCTGTTTACATTCGTTTACACCTGAAAGAAACCCCTGTTTTTGAGGCCTCAACAGAAGAAATCATTGAAGCCTACGATCAGCCTTTGTCTGCCCGTGAAGGTGAAGCTGAAACTACTCAGCTTGTCGCTGAAAAGGCAAAAACACCGAAGTCAGTGAAAGCATTTATCATTGCATCAATTCTGCGTTTTGGGCAGTCCGGTAACTCGGGTATGGTCCAGACCTACATGATTACTTTCTTGACTGCGAATATCCTTGTGGCAAAGACGGTTGCTTCAAGTGTTGTTATGTATTCATCAATTGTTGGTTTCTTGACGGTCCCTCTTATTGGTTACCTTGGTGATCGTTTTGGCCGTAAGCGCATGTACATTGGTGTGACAATCGCGGGTCTGATCGCAATTATCCCGTGCTTCTACCTCATGCTGAATAACTTGGGGACACACACGGTGATGGAAAAGACAGCGAACGGCGAAATTGCTCACTTCTCGCAGCCGACTTTGCTGTTCTTTGTTGGCTACATTGTCTTGCATAACATCACAGTTTTGTCGATGTTCTCCTTGGAAAATATCACGATGGCGGAATGTTTCGGTTCTGCGCATCGTTACGAACAGCTCGCTTTGTCAAAGGAATTACCGAACCTTCTGACTGCTGGTTTTGGCCCGCTGATCGCGGCTGCGTTGGTCGCTGTATTCCAGTCGTGGATTGCTTTGGCCATCATGATGGCTTTCTACACAGGTTTGACTCTGATCGCAGCAATCGTTATGCCTGAGGTTGCTAAACGTGACCTGACGCTCCGAGAGGACGCAATGTAATGAAGGCAGTGCGCGTTGAAAAAAACGGTGACAGTGTTGAATTACGGGTGGATGAGGTTCCTGATCCGTTACCTGGCGCTGGCGAAGTCCGTGTAGCAATGGAATGGGGCGGCATTTGTGGCTCTGATTTGGCTTACTGGAAGCACGGTTCCTCTGGTACCGCTATTTTGCGTGAGCCGCTGATTCTTGGACATGAAATTGCTGGGCACATTGATGCCGTTGGTGAAGGCGTTCAGGGTTTGTCCTGCGGTGATCGTGTCACTGTGCATCCTGCAACGAATGTCGGTAACTATGTGATGCCAGAGCATTTACGTGGTCGTGATAATTTGTGGCCTGAATGTCGTTACTTTGGTTCAGCTGCTTTCTTGCCGCATGAGATGGGTGGTTTTTCCACGTATCGTGTGGTGCGTGCAGATCAGATTCGTCTGCTCCCTGAATCGGTGAGTACTCGTCATGGTGCGGTTGCTGAGCCTTTAGGTGTGGCTTTGCATGCCGTGAAACGTGCCGGTGATCTGACAGGGAAGCGCGTGTTGGTCAATGGCACTGGTCCGATTGGTGCTTTATGTGTGGCTGCTGCGCGTCATGCGGGCGCGGCCACGGTTTATGCGGCTGATATGGCTCCGGCTGCTTTAGCTATTGCTGGGGCGATGGGTGCTGATGAGCTGATTAATCGCGCTGAGGGGCAATCATTACCTGAAGATGTTGATGTGGCGATTGAGGCGACGGGTGTCTCACGTACTTTAGGTGACGTGTTCTTGGCTACGGTACGTGGGGGACGTGTGGTTCAGGTGGGTAATATGCCTGCCGGTGAAGTTCCTGCGGCTCTTGGCCAAATAGTGACACGTGAGATTGAATACGTTGGTTCTTATCGTTTTGTTGATGAGATCACTGAAGCGATTGCTGCTATGGCTGATGGCGTGAATGTGGAGCCTTTGCTGACTCATTCATTTGACATCGATCAGGCTGCTCAGGCTTTCGCTGTTGCTGCTGATCGTTCAACGGGTTCATCGAAGGTCATGTTAAAACTCAGCTAAACACATATGCATGTTGCAATGTAATATGCTTGGGGGTGGGAGACTTTTTTAGAAGTCTCCCACTCGTGTTTTCCTAAGAAAGTGCAGGATGGTCTTTCGCGTTCTCGTCCTCATTGTTGATCCTCTGTCTTTTTGTTGGTCTTTGATAATGGGGAGGGTGCAGAAAAACATGGTGAGACTTCACATATTTGAGGTTGTGAGAAGGGCTCTTTCTGGCTTAAAAGAATGAGAGATTTTCCCACATTTCATTTATGTTAAAAATGTAAAGAAATGTGTTGGTAGGGTATGCTATGTGGCATACAAGAACCTTGAATAAAATATGCGATAACCCGCAGTTTTATAGGGTCTTGAAGCATGTGGTTAGTCTGTAATGTCTGCCGTTTACACCTTTGCCTGTGGAATAGTGACTGAGGAAACAGCGCTATCGGTGTGAGCTGAAGGCATTCGATTATCCGCCACTGCTTGTCCGTGTGATGATTCCGTCTGCTTTCATCATTCCGCTTGATGGAGCCATAATGAAGGAAAAAGAACATATGAGGATGTTTCCCAAAATCGGTGCGAGTGTAGCAGCGGCTTCGCTTGCTCTCTCTGTCTTAGCATCAGCTGCTCTGGCTGCTCTGCCTGATTCTCCAGTCGATTCAGCTCAGGACGGTAAAGCCTCAATCACTATCGTCAAATACAAGAAAAATAAAGACAACGGCTCAGTGATTGGTAATGGTACTGAACTTACTGCGGCTCCTGGCAGTGCCGAGCCGATGGCCGGTGCAAAATTCACGCTGACAAAAGTCCAAAGCGTTCTCGTTGGGGGGGGGAAGCTGTAGACGTCTCTAACCTGGATTACACCAAGAATGAATCATGGGCAAAGATCCGCAAGGTACTTGGCGATGGCGCGAAACCAACAGGTACAGTGACTTTGGACTCTGCTCCTGTGGGTGAAAAGACCACAGGCATGGACGGTATCGCTAAATTTGAAAACCTCCATTTTGGCCTTTACAAGGTTTCAGAAACCCAAGCTCCTGATGGTGCAACTCCAGCTGAAGACTTCTATGTGACACTTCCAATGCCTCACACTGAAGGGGCTTCACCGGACCACGTGAATAAGTACCTTTACAATGTATTCGCTTACCCGAAGAACAAAGTCGAATACATTACGAAGAAGGTTGATGATTCAGCTCTGCGTTCCTCTGAACAAGATTTTTCCTGGACACTTGAATCCTCGGTGAACTCCTACGAAAAAGATGGTCAAAAGGGAATCACGAAATACACAATCACCGATACCTTGGATTCGCGTTTAACTTACAAGTCCATTGAAATTAAAGGGCTGGCTGGTACTGAAGGCGCGCAAGAAGTAACTTTTGCTGAAGGCGTTGATTTCACTGCTACTTTCGATCAGTCAAACCGCAAGCTCACCATTGAATTCATCGATTTCACCAAACTGAACTCGATCGCAAGCGATGGCGGTAAACTCACCACTCAATTTGTCACTACTTTCAATGCTGTGGGTACTGACGGTTCTGCTGTTTCCGGCGGTAACATCACCGACCTGAAGAACAAGGCATACCTGCGTCCAAACCAAGACCCCACCTGGGAAGACGAAGCAAAGCGAGTCCCATCAGATGAGCCGAAGGTTGAACTTGGTCGTATCCAAGCGATTAAGAAGGACGGAAAAACCAACGCTGCTTTGCAAGGCGCAAAGTTTGAACTCTACGATGAAGCTGGTAACAAGCTGAAGTTCTACGACAAAGCCGGCGCGCTTGTTGAGAGCACCACTTCGGATGCAGAAGGTAACCTCTGGTTTGGTGGTTTACGTACCTCCGATCAATCCAGCGGCAAAGAACTGACCGGCGATAACATCGTCAAGTATTACCTTGTTGAGGTTCAAGCTCCGGAAGGCTACGCAAAACTCGCTGAAGCAATTGAAGTTACACTGAAAACCGATCAAGACGGAAATGACCAGAAAGACGAAGACGGCTCAATTGTCACCCTTGACATTGAGAACACTCCTCGTACTCTCTTTGAATTGCCAAAGACCGGTGCCACGATTGCCATGGTCCTTGTCGGTGGTGGCATAATCTTGGTCATCGGTGGTGGACTCTACATGTTTGCTTTGCGTCAGAAGAAGTCAGAGTAACCCTTTCAAGGATTGATGTAATTGAGGCTCAAGGATGGGGATAAGCGTCGAATAATCGCATTAACGCTCATTATCGTGGGCTTGCTGCTGGCAAATTACCCGATGGTCCAAACAACATGGAATAACTGGGAAACCGCCAGAGCTACAGCTCGCGTCATTGAGCAGGCCGCAACAGAGCAGCAAAATGCTTCGGCACTTGAACTCGCAGAGGCATACAATGCGAAACTAGACTCTTTCCCCGTCCTTGACCCGTGGATTGATCGAGTAGCAAAACTCGACAACGATGACTGGGTTGAGTACGTAAAACAACTCAGCTTTGATGAGCGTGGCCTGATGGGTCGCCTCTCAATTGAAACCGTCAATATTGACGTACCGATTTACCATGGCACGCACGATGAAACATTAGAACGCGGTGCCGGCCATTTATTTGGTTCCTCTTTGCCGGTGGGTGGTCCTCATCAACATTCGATCATTACAGCCCACTCAGGTTTAGCAACTGCTTCAATGTTTGATTCATTAAGATCAGTCAGCGTTGGTGATCTTATTCGACTGGACTTCCCAGGCTTTATTCGCGTATATCGAGTGAGTGGTGCGCGTGTGATTAAACCAGAGGATGTTTCAACTTTAGTTCCGCGTGCGCATGAGGATTTATTGACACTGATTACCTGCACACCCTACGGAATCAATACTCATCGTCTGCTTATTGAAGCTAAACGTGACCAGGCGGCCGAGGCGGAACTTTCTGCTGCGGGGAAATCGCCCTCACTTGATTTGATGGGGCATATTCCGGCATGGGTGAAATGGGGTTTTGGTATTGAGTTTGCTGGTGCCGGCATTATTGGTTTCACGATTTTTATGAGGCGCTTGCGTCGCACGCATGTGGAAAATAAAGGACTTCATGTCTCCCGTGATAACGGGCGTATAACAGGTGCGTAGGCGCAGTTTTTTGTGAGTTTTACATGGTGATGTGCGTAGCTCGTATATCGCATGTTCTGGTTGCGTTGAGCTGAGTGGCGGGCCTATCGGGTTTTTGTTGATCGTATGTGCAGGTATTTGCGACGTAGGTACTAGGGATTTTCTGTTGAAAGCAGCTAATGTCGTCTATGCGCATGATTGCCATTCCTTACTACATATAGTGATTTCATGCATAAGAAAATAGACACTTATGTGTTTTGTCTTATACAATTGATTATTAGGTTTGCCTAACCGAAAAAATAAATACACTGGAGGCTTCAATATGAATCGACGACTCATCGGTGCAACAGTGGCGTTGCTCTTTTCCTTGCCACTTGCCGCATGTTCAACCGGCGGCGCTGCCCAATCTGATGCGATGGCCGCATCGGGCGCCCAAACACCCTCTGCAGGAAAACTGTCAATTGTCGCCACAACCGGCTACCTTGGTGATGCCGCCAAACAAATCGCCCCAAATGCTGAGGTCACAGTCCTCGTAGGTCCCGGCGGTGACCCGCACACACAAGAGCTCACCACACAAGACACACAAAAACTTGAAAATGCTGACGTAGTTTTGTGGACCAGCCACGACATGGAACACAAAATGATGGACCAGCTCGACAAGCTCGGTGAAAAACAAGTAGCCGCTGCTGAAGCAATCCCTGAAAGCGACCTATTGCCTTGGGAAGAAGACGGCAAAATCGAAGGCCATGATCCTCACGTATGGAACTCCCCAGATAACTGGAAATATGTCGTCATGGCTGCCGCTGAAAAAATCGCTCAAATCGACGCAAAAAACGCTGACACATACAAAAAGAACGCTGCGGCCTACACCGCAAAGATCGACCAAGCAAAAGCTGACGCCAAGAAACTCTTTGACGCAATACCGCAAGAAAAGCGCGTTCTCATCACAGGACATGACGCATTCAATTACCTCGGCAAGACCTACGGCATTGAAATCCACGCGACAGACTTCGTTTCCTCTGAATCAGAAATGTCCGCGGCTGAAATTGACGAACTTGCCACTTTGATTGCTGAAAAGAAAATCCCCATGATTTTCCAAGACAACTTGAAGAACCCTGAAGCAATCAACCACGTCAAAGACGCTGTGAAATCAAAGGGCTGGGAAGTGGAAGTATCCGACAAGCCTTTGTACGCAGATTCTCTTGGTGAATCAGCCCCAGTGGACACCTACCTCGGTGTCTTTGCCTACAACGCACAAGCAATCACTGAGGCTCTGAACAAGTAACGCACCCACGTGTGCATCCCCTCTTTCAGCCCGCCGAAATAAACATGCGCAGGCGTGAAAGAAATACAGCTGAGCACGGGGTTCGAGAAACTCATACTCTCGAACCCCGTTGTGCTCTTTGAATGAAAGGCGCATATGTTTGCCTGCGAGGTGAAAAACCTTTCCGTTGCTTACCATGACCGCGTTGCCTTACACAACGTATCAATCCAAGTGAACACCGGTGACGTCATGGCGATACTCGGACCAAACGGAGCCGGAAAATCAACACTCGTCAAAGCCGCTGTTGGCCTCATCCCATCTCTTACAGGGAACGTGGAATTCTTCGGTGAACCTCTTGATAAAGTACGTCACCGAGTGGCCTATATGCCACAAGCCGCAGAAATCGACTGGGACTTTCCTGCTACTGTCCGAGACATCGTTACAATGGGAACATACGGGCGACTCGGATGGCTTAAACGCCCAGGAGCACGTGAACACGCTGCCGTGAAAGAATCATTAGAAGCAGTAGGAATTAGTGATCTAGCCGATCGTCAGATCTCGCAACTGTCAGGCGGACAAAAACAGCGCGTATTTGTTGCCCGCACACTCGCGCAACGCGCAGACCTGTGCATCCTCGACGAACCTTTCGCAGGTGTCGATGTGGCTTCTGAACACGCCATCACAGATGTACTCAGCGCACTACAAGAAGCCGGAACCACCGTCATCATTGTCCACCATGACTTATCAACAGTTCGTCGTTTTTGCACAGCATCCACTCTGCTGTCCTCTGGAAAACTCATTGCAACTGGCCCCCTCGAAGAATCCTTCACACAAGACAAATTACATATCGCCTACGGATTACTCGACGAAAAAATGATGAGCGCGCACCCCACGCAAAAGGCGACAGAAAAAACGGCACTACACCCAGAAACCGAAAAACAGGAAGCCGCCCCCGATGAATCAGCGGGAGAAAACAAATGATTCCCGTGGAACTTATTGACCCGCTGACATTTTTTGCCAGCTACACGTTCCGCACAATGCTCATAGGAACAGCGCTGGTCGGTGTGGCTTCCAGTATGCTCGGCGCTTTCTTGTACCTGACAAAACAATCACTCATTTCAGATGTCATGGGACACTCAGCGACATCCGGTGTCACACTCGCTTTTATCGTGGCAGCAGGGCTTTTCGCCGTAGACGGACGATCAATGCTGGTCCTCACCCTTGGTTCAATCATCACATCAACACTTGCCGTATTACTAGCAAATGCGATATCAGTCCACTCGCGCATCGGTATTGACGCGGCAATGGTGATTTGCCTAGCCCTTTTCTACGGTGGGGGAATGGTCCTTTTGAGGGTGATTACTCACTCAACCCTGCCTAATCGTGGCGGCATCGACAAATACATGTTCGGCAACGCGGCCACGCTGACACACGAAGACCTTATAACAGCCGCATGTTTTGCTGCTTTTGCTCTGATAGTTATGTGCGTCGGATGGAAAGAACTCAAAATATTCGCCTTTGACCCTATCCATGCGCAAACCCTTGGATTTTCGCCCAAACTTATCCGCTTCATCCTCCTTGGAGCCGCATCTGTTGCCGTTATCATCGGTATTAAAGCCGTAGGCCTTATCCTTGTTGTCGCATTTGCGATCACACCGGCTGCCGCAGCCCGCCAATGGACGCATCGCCTCTCAACAATGGTGCTGCTTTCAGGTATTTTCGGAGGCTCAGCGGGAGTCATCGGTTCCTACATTTCCGTTAATTTCGGGAAAGTACCGACAGGGCCGGTTATAGTCCTCGTTCTCGCCCTCATTTTGCTGGTGTCATTATTTGCTGCTCCGCAGCGCTCCGTTATCCGGCGGCATAGCGAGCGTATGCGTCAAAGACGAGCTTTGCTGGCCCAAGTCACAGGGGGAACACACTAATGCCTTTCATTGTTTCTGTTGCCCTACTTGCCGTAGTAACAGCACTGGCTTGCGCTTTACCGGGAACATTCATTGTTTTACGTAAACAGTCCATGCTTGTAGAAGCAATCTCCCATGCGGTTCTTCCGGGGATTGTTGTCGGTGCTTTGATTTCCGGCAGCACTCATTCACCGATCATGGTACTTACTGCCGCCATTATGGGGCTCGTAGTCGTCTTTGGAGCGGAAAAACTACGAAATTCAGGGCTTATCGTGGGTGACGCGCATCAGGGCCTCATTTTCCCTGTTCTTTTCGCTATAGGTGTCATCCTTTTGTCCACAGTCTTGCACAGCGTACACCTGTGTCAGGACACGGTTCTTACAGGCGATTTGAACCTCATGGCGCTATCACCTGAACACATTATTTTCGGCACAATTGATATTGGCCCGCGAGTAATGTGGCGGCTTCTTGGTGTTTTCCTGCTGACAGGCGCATACATTGTGCTGGTATATCCGAAACTTAAATTAGCAACCTTTGACCCGCTTCTGGCCCGTTCAATGGGTATTCCTGTGAAAACGATCAGTGCGGGCCTTATGCTGTTGGTTTCCCTGACGGTGGTTGTCGCTTTTGATGCGGCAGGCGCTATCCTCGTGGTTGCCCTGATGGTTGTCCCTCCTGCGACAGCACTTCTCTTTGCTCGCACTTTGCCTGGCATGATGTGCGCAAGTTTAGTGATTGCTGTCGTGTCGGCCCTGCTGGGTTTTTCCATCGCATTGGTAGGAGATTTGGCAACATCATCAATGATGGCGGTGGTTGATGCAGCGGTATTCCTCATCGTGTTTTGTATCGTGAAAGTACGCGAACATGTGATACGCCAACGCGCGATATAAAACCACACGCACCGTGGGGGCAATTCTTCTGAAGGTAACTTCACCTACTTCAGACAGAATTGCCCTCTACTTTATTCGGCCTCATAAGCCACCTACGAATAAGTACTATGCGCGCTGCACAGCCCCATTTTTATCTGTCGGAGGCTCCACAATCCACGGGGCCAGCTCTAAAGTACGCAAAGCCTCATAATCTAAAGCCTGCGATAAATCGGATAGCGAACGCGCCCCACGCACACCGATAGATGTGCCAATCCATTCCACCACGTCAGCGACACTCCACCCCAAGGCGTAAAGATCAGGCAAAGTAACAGCGCCATCACGTTTTGCCAGCCGCACTCCGTCACTATTGAGCGCCAAAGGAACATGCACATATGTTGGCTGGGGGATACCTAAAACATGAGCAAGGGAAGATTGCGCAGGAGCTTGCGCGAGCAAATCATCACCACGAAGCACCTGATCCACCCCCTGAAAAGCGTCATCAAGGACAACTGCAAGGTTATAGGCCACAGCCCCATCGCTTCGTTGAATGACGAAAGAATCCACAGGACCTGTGACATTCCCATGAAGCTCATCCGTTACCGTCCATTCGCTTACAGGAGGACGGAAACGCAGAGCAGGTGCCCGACCTAATGCCGCTAACTCGCGCCGTTTGGAGTTTCGAACAGATTCTGACAAATCTGCGCATGTCCCAGGATAATGACCGTAAGGAGTGTGAGGAGCTGAAGGTGCCGTGCGAATATCTTTACGCGAACAATAACATTCAAAAACATGGCCGCTTTCCATTAAAACAGCGATCGCGTCCTTATGTGCTTTCGTGCGGGATGTTTGAATAAGAACTGGACCATCCCAATTGAGGCCTATCGCCTGAAGATCTTCTAATTGACGCTCAGCAGAGCCAGAACGCACACGGTCAATATCCTCAAGGCGCATAACGAAACGACGACCGGTGCAGCGCGCCCACAGCCACGCTAATATTGCTGTCCGCAGATTTCCAACATGCAGATCACCTGTAGGCGATGGCGCGAAACGGCCAGCACCAACGGCAGAAGAAGTCAGAGACATTCTATTGCTCTTTTCCTATTCGAGCCTGCCCTTGCAAGCCAATCCTCAGCTAGCGGCACAAAGCCTGAATATGCGCGGCCTCAAAGCAGTATGCGCCAGCATGATAGATGCCCCTCACGCTCAGTTGCCCTCAGGAAGCGAATCTATAGCAGCTTCTAGACGAGCAAGTTTACCTTGCAGCTCTCCCGCGTAACCGGAACGTAGATCTGCTTTCAAGATAAGCGACACGCGCGGTGACACTTCCGCTATCGCATCACATGCTGCGCGGATTACCGGCATCACTTCATCCCAGTCACCTTCAATGGTGGTGAACATAGCGGTTGTTTCATGCGGAAGCCCACTTGTGCGCACGACCTGCACAGCGCGAGCAACGGCTTGTGAAACTGAACCATCTGGGCTATCAGAAGTCATAGGTGAAACAGAAAAAGCAAAAAGCATACATGTAGCTTAACTGTGTTCGCAGTGAAAATGAGGCTACGAAAACCCGTAAGAACAGGAAAAGCCACGAAGCGACAATCCACATGTGCTATGTTACATATTCTCATCCCTTTCGCTTTCTTTCCTGCGACCTATGAAAGCTCTAAGGTGAATACGATGCGCACGGTAACACCTATCCGAAGCGCCTGACATATACCGCACATAACTTCGATTCAGCATGGGAGGACACATGATTGACTTGCGTGCAGTACGTAAGGTCTATCCCGTCAAAGGCGGTGCAGAAGTAGTCGCACTCGACGACGTAACACTTCATGTGGATAAGGGAGCGATACACGGCATCGTTGGGCAATCTGGTGCCGGTAAATCAACACTGATTCGCTGCCTTACCGCTTTGGAACGCCCAACAGAAGGCCGTATCACTGTTGACGGAGTGGACTTATCCACGGTACGTGGGCGCGAACTTTTACGCGCTCGCCGCAATATTGGCATGGTTTTTCAAGCGGCAAATCTTTTAGAAGCGCGCACTGCGGCAGCTAATGTGGGATACCCGTTAAAACTTGCTGGTGTCAGCAGGCAAGAAACTGAGCGCAGGGTTGAAGAACTCCTATCCTTGGTGGGTTTAGCTGGGCGAGGTGATTCCTACCCTTCGCAGTTATCAGGCGGTCAGCGTCAGCGTGTCGGTATTGCTCGTGCTTTAGCTGATACGCCTGCCGTGTTGCTTTGTGACGAGCCGACATCTGCTTTGGACTCAGAATCCACGCGGCAAATTTTGTCTCTTTTACGTCATGTACGTGATGTTGCGGGAGTGACAGTTCTGATTATCACCCACGAAATGAGTGTGGTACGTGAAATCTGTGATTCGGTGACATTGCTTGGGCATGGCCGTGTTATTCAAAGTGGGAAAGTTGATGATGTAGTGACTGACCCGACAAGTCCTTTAGCGCGCGAGTTGGTACCTGTTCCTCATGTGGATGATGTGCATATTCCAGAGGCAATGACACTTTTGGATGTCATGTTTACTTCACGGCCGGGGGTTCCCACCGGAGCGAATGTTCTGCGTTTAGCGGCATCATTAGGGGCTGACGTGACTGCGGGAACATTTGAATCGCTTGCGACATCTCAAGTAGGTCGTTTAGCGCTTTCGGTGCCAACAATCCACAAAGATCAGATCATTGCTCAACTTAAAGCCAATAATGTGCACGTTCAGGAGCGCAACCTATGATTGCTTTTACTCATTTTGTTGATATTTTTTCCACTGCGGATACTTTCGTTCCGCTGAAATCGGCTGCCGCTTTATTGTCAGCGGGTAAAGGTGATCCGATGTGGTTGGATAATCCAGCATTGACAAAGAGTTTTTTGCCGGCAGTCGGTGAAACTTTGCTGATGACGGGATTTTCTACTCTTTTCACGGTCATCTTGGGTGTTCCGTTGGGGCTTATTCTGGTTCAGACTAGCAAAGAGGGGCTGACGCCTCATAAATTCATACATCAAACTTTAGGTTTTGTTGTCAATATTTTGCGTTCGTATCCTTTCGTTATTCTTATTATTGCTTTGATTCCTTTCACCCGTTTTGTGGTTGGCAGTTCGCTTGGATGGAAAGCGACAGTTGTTCCACTAGTTATTGGTGCGACACCATTTTTTGCACGGCTTGTTGAAACGAATATTCGTGCTGTTGCTCCGGGGAAAATTGAAGCTGCTCAAATGATGGGGGCGAATCTTTTCCAGATCCAATGGGGCGTGCAAGTACGTGAAGCTTTGCCTGAACTTGTCCAATCTGTGACAGTCCTTGGGATCACACTGGTAGGGTACTCGGCTCTCGCTGGTGTTGTTGGTGGCGGCGGTTTAGGTCAGATGGCAATTAACTACGGGTATAACCGTTTCCAAAGCGATGTCATGATTGTTACTGTGCTCGCTATTTTGCTGCTTGTGCAAGTCATTCAAATCACGGGTGATTTTGTTGCTCGCATGGTGAATCATCGGTGAGGAGCTTCGTGCGCTGGTGCGTTATGTGAATATTTTGTTTGGCAGGTATCTTCGGATCTGATTCGAGGGTGCCTGTCTGCTTATCTGGACAGTGCGCTCGTTAGAGGGGCCGTCTTTCTTTTGGGTCTGCATGGAAATAGCGGATATGCGTGTTCAGATGTATCAGAGAATGTGCTCAAGAGGGCAGGAATATCTCACGCAATAACGGAACCTATGTTACATAAGATCGATGGACGGACCCCTTTTTGTATCTTCGCCTCAAAAGAACAGAATTTAATAAACGTTTCAAACGATGAATATGACCGACATGTGGAGTTCACGCCAGTGGACACCATCAACACCTGGAAAGAGAAAATAATGCGTTCAATCCGTTACGTCGCTGCTTGCGCCGCCGCTGCCCTTATCCTCGCTGGATGCTCGTCTACTGCTTCTTCCTCACGCTCATCTGATACGGCGACTTCTGCTTCTGGCGCTCAAGAAGTTGTCACACTGAAGGTAGGGGCTTCACCTTCACCTCATGCAAAGATTCTTCAATACATCCAAGATCATTTAGCTGCGGAAGCTGGCTTGAAGTTGGATATTGTGGAATACACCGACTATGTGCAGCCGAATGTGGCTTTGAATCAGGGTGAACTGGATGCGAATTTCTACCAGACGGTTCCTTACCTGAATGACCAAACGAAAGAGTATGGCTACGATTTTGTGCCGGGTAAAGGTGTTCACTTGGAACCGTTGGCTGTCTACTCTGAAAAGGTGAAGAACCTGAAAGATTTCCCTGAAGGTGGAAAAATCGGCATCATTGCAGATGTGACAAATCAAGCCCGTGCTTTGAAATTGTTAGCCGATCAGGGTTTCGTCAAGATTAGTGACCCGAAAGCAGATTCTTCGGACATCAACATCAATACAGTTGAGAAATTGAAGAAATTTGAATTTGTTGAGGTTGAAGGCGCCCAGCTTGTGCGTTCACTTGCTGACGTTGATATCGCGGTTATTAACGGTAACTTCGCACAAGAAGGTGGTTTGAGTCCTCATGGTGATGGTTTAGCTATTGAAAGCACTGAAGGAAATGACTCAGCTAACCTTCTCGTGTGGAAGAAGAACCCTAATAAGGCTGATGCTATCGCTAAACTTGAGAAACTTTTGCATTCGGATTCTGTACGCACGTACATCGAAAGCACATGGAAAGACGGTTCCGTTATTCCAACTTTCTGATCGAAAGCTGTATGTGCTGACGAACAGGTGTGGGGTCCTGCGTATTGCAGGACCCCACACTTTCTCTATGCCTTCAAGGTGCTTGTAGACCTGATAGGCGCTTTACGATTCACTGGATTTTTGTTCTTTGACTGCTCCATATCGTGTGATGGCTAATGACATGCTTGCACCGCATAAGGCAATGAAGCTTCCTATAATGAAGGCCCATGATGTTCCTGTCATCGCTAAGCGTGACAAAGGAGTTTTACGGATTGTTGTTGAGTGCGGGTCATTTGCTTTGTCTGTATTTCCCAAAGGCGTAGCAGAAGCATCTGACTGTGACGTATTTTCATCCCCGGACTCATCGGATTCAGGTGTTTCCGTTCTTACTGTTGGTTCGGTTACCTCACTTGTTTCCGGTGCTACTACTTCTACAACAGTCCTGCCACTGCGTCCGCTTACCACATCTGTTACCTCAATGTGGTGAGTGCCAATGGTGGTGTCAGCAGGGATCGTGATGTGTGCTGTGAGTGTGCCTTCACCAGATGCAGTGAATTCTCCTAAAAAGAGAGGATCCGAATGCAGGTGCAGTGTGGCTTGCCCTGATGGTGTAAGACCTTGAACAGATACTGTTTGCTCAGAACCCGGAGTGACCCTGTTATTTTCAACAGAAACAATCACATCATTATCTGCGTGAGGGGTAACGGATGGGAGAGGAGCGGTTCTCGTGGTTATTGTGGCTGCTTGAGAACGGTTTCCTGCGGCATCCACTGCCACGATCTGAAGCTCATATGTAGTTCCTGCTTCTAAATTGTCAATAACAATATGAGTATCAGCAGCATCCACCTTCATCGTGCGACCATCAACAGATATTTCATATTCGGTGACGGCCACGTTATCAGTGGAAGCAGCCCATGAAAGGTCAATGCTTGTCATTTCCGGATCCGCATTCAGTCCTTCAGGTATGGAAGGAGCTTGCGTGTCGGCAGCAATATGTTCTGCAAGGTTGGTGATATTGTCACGTAAGGCTGTCGCCGCTTCTGTCACAGCTTCCTGTGTATGTTCGTCACCATTGACCAAATCAACGGCACGACGCAAAGCTGTGCTGTACGCATTCCAAGCTTCAGGTTCGTATAGGCTTTCCTGTGGTTGCAAAGCGTCAACTCGTTCAAGCTGCTCATGTACTGGGCTTAAAGACACGCCAGGAATGATGACATCAAAGTAATCAAGTTCAGCTTTAACGTTCCCGTTGAGTGCCTTATTCCTCAAGGTAAGCGTATGTGTTCCTGCAGGTAAATTCGTAAAGCGAACAACGGGTACTTGATGTGCGTCATTTTGTTCATTCAGAGCAACGAGACGGCAGTTTTGATTTCCGTCAATACATGCTTCGTACTGGCCGTACGGGGTGTTGGAAGTTGCGCCGACGATGATTCCGGTGCCAGTAAATTCATAGGTGACACTTTGATCTGCTCTTTCAGTGAAATGCAGAGTGGAATTATGATTTCGATGGTCACTGTTCCATGTGCCCCAACCAGCAGAATAATGAATCGAACTATTCGCGTCATCGACTCGTTCTATTTGTTCACTACCAAGGAGAACACGTAGAGGGAGTGAACTGTTGAGTTTTGGATCTTCTGGGGAGGAAACTGTAATGGTGACTGATCCTTCACGAATACCTGTGACGATGCCATGTGCGTCCACTGTGGCAACAGATGTATCTGAGCTTTCCCATCGTAGGTCTTGTGGCGATTGAGAATGAAAATTCTTCATATTGGCCACTAGTAAGAGCGTGCCATTTTCTTTCCCGATGGTGGTAGCTCCAGTGTGAGAGGTCAGGTGCAGAGAAGGAATTTCACGGATCGTGTAGGTTTTTCCTGCTGTGGTGGGGAAAGAAATGTGCGAGGAATCATGAATGGTGGGGCGTAGGATTTGCCCTGATTCGTCCGTGATGGTGCTTTGAGCGGCACCGGGGAAAGAAAGAGTTGCTTCTTTCCCTTTACCGGAATGTAAAGAAAGCTCGCTGACTGCTTTCTTTTCCCATGTCATATCGACTGTGAAATCACCTCGTGTGCGCAGACCCGTAATATGCCCCTCAGCCCAAGCATCAGGTAAAGCAGGCAGGACATTCAGATAATTGACGTGCTTATTGCCTTGCGGGTCTGTGTATGTTGAGTTTGATTGCATGAGCATTTCGTTAACACCTGATGTGTACCCGAAGTTTCCATCAATCTGGAAGGGCGGGTGCGCGTCGAAAAGATTCGGGTAAATCCCGCTACGGAAAAGTGAACGAATGATAGCGTGCGCATGGTTTCCGTCGCCGGTGCGCGCCCATGCGTTGAGTCGTTGTGCGATACCCCAGCCAGTGGCGTTATCTGAGCGATCTGTGAGGGATACTTTTGCGGCATCCATAAATTCAGGGTTATCCACAGTGATGAGGTCACCGGGGAACAGGCCCAGCATATGTGAGAGGTGTCGGTGTTGTTTTTGGTAGCTGGGGATACGGTTTGTGTCATACCAGTGCCCGAGTTCACCTTCGTTGTACCATTCTTTAATTTGACCGCTGCTTCCTACGACAATGGGTTTAAGCAGTGATTGTGCGCATTCCCAAGAACGGTTTGCTTGATGAGTGAATTCGCCGCCATTGTCCCAGTTACGTGTCCATCCAGAGGTTGAACAGTTTTCTGTATTACCAACAAGTTCATCGTCAACGTTGAGGATACGTGCTGCTTCGATGGTGTCTTTGAAAAGTTGCCAGATCAGTGTTTGTTCGTAGGTATTTCCATCAGTGATAGGACCGTGTTCTGGCGAGTATGTGGGTGATGAGGCGAGTCGTTCTTCACCTTGCCCGTCGCGGGTTGGGTGCAAGAGCCGTTGGATATAGAACTGAGATTGTTCTTTTAAGAGTGGGTAGATCCTTTGGCGTAGTAAATCAGTGTCTTGTGAGTATTCGTAGGCTTCATAGAGGTTTTGTAGGATCCACGGTACGGCTGCTGGTGACCAGCCCCAAAAGAATGATGCTCCCGGTGTTGTCCAACCGTAGGGTGTGGTTTCTGTGTGAGCGAGGAAACCTGAACCGGGACTTGCGTCGGTTCCTGCGTAGATTCGTGCGGTTTCTCGTCCGGGTTGCACTAACGATTCAACGTATGTGAATAAGGGGAGTGCTGATTCGCTGAGGTGCGCAGAATAGGTGGGCCAGTAGTTCATCTGTAGGTTCACATTGATGTGGTAGTCCGAGGCCCAGGGGTTTGGTTCTCCGATGTCATCCGTGCCTCGTGCCCAAACGCCTTGCAGATTAGCTGGCAATTTGCTGTCTGAACGTGAAGAAGCAATGGTGAGGTAGCGTCCGTACTGGTAAAGCATGGTTTCAAGTGCGCGAGCTTGTTCTGCAGGTGCGGAGCCGTTGCGGTAATTGGCAAGTAGGACATCTGTTGCCGGCAATGATTGTGCTGATCCTAGGGAAAGGGAAAGACGATCAAAGAGCGCGTGGTGATCTTGTGTGTGCTCGCGTAGCACAGTATCCCAGCCTGCCTGTGCTGCAGTAGTGACCCGAGCTGATACTGACTGGTCCAGTTGATCGCTGTTTTGACCGTTGCGGTAGGAAGGGTACTCGTTGGAGAAATTTGTTCCGGCGGCAAGGTAAATGGTTGCTGTTTTTGCTCCCGAAACGCTCAGGGCTTCACCTTCGGAGCTGATAGTTCCGTTGTTGTCAGTGGTGACGAGGATTTGGGAGTTATAGAGAAGCCCGTTGTTATGCAAGGCTCCTTTTATGGTCATTTTGTTGCCATTGATGGTGGTGGTTTCGTTGTTTTTCTGTGAGTTGTGTGCCGTGGGGAATGTGAGTGCGAAGTTGAGTGCGCCGTCGCTGGATGCGTCAAGTTTGATGGCGATGACGTTATGCGGGTGTGAAGCCAGATATTGGCGAGTGTATGTTGTTCCCTCATGGGTGAAAGAAACAGAGGCTAGGCCATCGCTTAACGAAAGGTCACGGCGATAGTGTGTGTAGGTGGGGTTTTCGCCGAGTTTTTGATCGATGTAGAGGTTTCCTAGGCTTTGGTATCCACCGTGCTCATTCCTTTTGAAGCCGCCGACCAGTCGATTTTGTGCAAGATTACTTGCTTCAGCGGATCTGCCTTCTTCAAAGAGTTTTTGTATTTCCCGTAGGGAAGCACCGTTTTTACCACTGTTTTCATCATTTCCGCCGTTGTAATCTTGCGTGGTGCCGGGGCCGCCTGTCCATAGTGTTTTTTCGTTAATAACGAGGTGTTCTTTAGAGACTTCACCATAGATGGTGGCACCGAGGTCGCCGTTACCGATAGGCAGTGTGGTTTGTTGCCATTCTTCGTTGATGTTGCGCCTGTTGGCGTGCAGAAGTTGTGTGGCAGAGGCTGGCTGTTCGTACCACAGTGTTGTTGCGTCAGAGGTGGCCTCCTGTGAGGTTGCTGCTTGTGTTTGGGGACTGATAAGAATTGAAATAATGAGGGCTGCACTTGAGGTGAGTCCTAGGAGTCCTTGTAATTTCACAATGACACTTCCTTGTGTTGTGTGTTGAACAAGATTCCCCTAGTTTAACGAAGAAAAATTGTTGGTGTGTGCGATTGGAAATTAAGAGTAGGGGTTTATGTGGCTTATATGTGAAAGTGCAAATAAAGGTCATGCTATTTAATTTTCAATGAAATTTTCATGCTATTGACGCCACTTTCTGTGTCCATTAGTTTTTGAAAATGTGCCAGAAAAACCGTGTGGGGTCCTGCACTACGCAGGACCCCACACGCACAGGCATAGTCACATTAATCAATGACCCCGTATAAACGATCACCTGCATCCCCAAGGCCGGGAACAATGTAGGATTTTTCGTTGAGTTTTTCGTCAACAGCCGCCACAACCACATTCACATTGGCACGGTCACCAATAAATTTTTGAAGGGTTTCTATACCCTCAGGAGCCGCTAAAATACATACGCATGTGATGTCTTTTGCGCCGCGTTCAAACAGGTAATTCACAGCGGCAACCATGCTGTGTCCTGTTGCCAGCATGGGGTCCAAAATAAAGCATTGGCGACCAGATAGATCATCAGGTAAACGATTCGCATAGGTTTCAATTTGCAGTGTGTCCTCGTCGCGCTTCATACCAAGGAAACCAACTTCAGCGGTAGGAAGCAGTCGCGTCATACCTTCAAGCATTCCAAGGCCCGCACGTAATACAGGGACCACGATAGCGCGAGGCTCTGATAGTTTTTTCCCTACAGTCGGCGCAACAGGTGTGTTAATGGCCGTATCAACGACTGCAACATTACGAGTGGCCTCGTAAGCCAACAAGGTGACTAATTCATCAACAAGTTGACGGAAAGTGGCCGACGGGGTTTGACGATCACGTAAAACAGTGAGCTTATGATCGATTAAAGGATGATGAGCTACATGGAGATGCATGAGTCCACATTAGCGCTTTTTCTGCGTTTTGTGCGGATTGATGAACGTGATATCCGCATACGTGGGCGCAGTGCGGCACTCTTAGATACTCTTAGAGGGTGACAACGATGCAACGTTACCGTGAGGCAATGAGTCGGGCGCTTTTTTGTGCAAATAAAGCCCTAGAAACTGGTGATGTGCCGGTCGGGGCTGTAGTGATTGATTCGCTTGGCCGCGTTATTGGGCGTGGCTGGAATTGCCGTGAAGCAAATCATGATCCTTCTGCGCATGCTGAAATTATGGCTTTACGTGAAGCCGGTCAGCGTTTAGGGCGTTGGAACTTGGTGGGTTGTACTCTGGTGGTTACTTTAGAGCCATGCACAATGTGTGCAGGTGCGGCTTTATCTGCCCGTGTTGATCGTGTTGTTTTTGGTGCGTGGGATCCAAAGGCCGGAGCTGCTGGGTCTTTACGTGATGTTCTGCGCGATTCCCGTATGAATCATCGTGTGGAAGTGATTCCAGGTGTTTTGGCGAAGGAAGCGGCTTTGCAGTTACGCGCTTTCTTTGAAGTAAAACGAGGACAAAGTAGCCCGGCCTCGTACGACCTGCCTGTTCTTTCTGCCCCAAGGGTGTCACATATACATGAAACTGAGGATGAATATTCGCCTGAGTTACCTCCACAAGTAGCTGCCGCTCCACCGTTGAAAGTGCCGACTTTACGACAGAGTGGAAAACAGTCCTTGCCTGCTGTCTATGAAGGGCATCCTGTGTCTGAGGAGGCGGAGGTCGTGCGGCAACCATCCCCATTACCCAACGTGGATCGTGCTGTGCCCGAGGGGGAGGGGAGTGCTGAGCGTTCTTTGGAAAAGATTGTCGGTATTCCTGTGCGTCGACGTGTACGAAACTAACCCTACTTCGGGACAAGTTTTTATTCCCTTACTTTTCTGTGAGGATCCACAGATATGTTACTTTAAGATTTTATCTGTGTATCAATCTATTGCAAAGCATTTAGGACCTAAGGCGCAAAGAAAAATATTTTCTTGTGTTACTAAAATAAAGAATAATTCGTGAACCCCCACAGAAAAGCGCAACCGCATGTGCGCTTTCAGTCCGTCCTTTAGAGTAAGGGGATGCTTCAACGCTGAAGCATACAGACATAGCAGTCTGAAACAACTGAAATAATTCGAAAGGTCCCACCATGAGACGAACACGAATCATTGGGCTTTTCGCTGCAACGGCACTTGTTGTTACGGGAATTTTTGCTCAGCCTGTTTCCGCAATAGCAGACGAGCCAGAAACACCAAGCACTACGCCTGCTGGGGTTTCTGCCGTTGTTCCATATTCCACGGATCAACGCATAGCGCAGTGGCAAAGTCTTCAATTTGGCTTCTTTATGCACTGGGGTGTGTACTCCATGTATGAAGGAAAATACAAAGAAAAAGTGCAGCGCATAGGATATCCAGAACAAATTAAAGCATGGGAAAACATCCCCCGCGAAGAATATTTAGAAACCGCGTCACGTATGACTGCGGAAAAGTGGGACGCAGCGCATGTGTGTGCCACAGCAAAAGCTGCGGGGATGAAGTACGTCATGATTACAACGAAACACCATGACGGATTCGCCATGTGGGACACGAAAACCACAGACTATGACGTTGTTGACCAAACCGCTTTTGGACAGGACCCGATTCGGCAACTCGCAGACGAGTGCGCCAAAGTCGATATGAAACTTGCGTTCTACTACTCAATCATTGACTGGGAAAAACACGAGCCAGAACCCTACAGTAACGTGAACCCGATTACTGACGAACACCTGCAGTACAACCTACGTCAAATTGAAGAACTCATGACAAACTACGGGCCAATTGCTGAATTCTGGTTCGATATGGGCAAACCTACCCCCGCCCAATCACAGCAAATGGCCGACAAAGTCCGTTCCCTACAACCAAATACGACAGTGGTCAATTCGCGCGTATGGAACGATAAAGGCGATTTTGAAGTAGGCGGCGATAACTCCGTACCAACAGAATTTAGGATGGGACCATGGGAATCGATTCTCTCGATATTCCCTGCCTGCTGGAGCTACTGTTCAACATACAAAGCGAACCGTGCTGAAGCGAATGTGGTGCCAAAAACTAAAGAAGCAATTAACGGCCTTGTCACCGTTATCTCAGGCGGCGGACAGTACGCATTCAATATTGGCCCACGTGGTGATGGCTCTTTTGACCCATTCGACCAGAAAATTCTTGATAACTTGGCAGCATGGCGCACGCGACACCCAAATGCCATCGAAGGCGCGCACGCCACATGGTTCCCCATCCCGAATTGGGGACGCATCACAGCAAAAGACAGCTCCCTCTACCTATTCCCACGTAGCTGGTCAGATGGGTCAGAGGTATCCCTCTCAGGAATTGCTAATAAGGTTCAGTCAGTCACAATCGACGGAACAGACACACAATTACCATTCACACAGGATGGCACAACACTTCGAGTGACTTTACAAGGGGACAACCCCGACGAATTTGTTCCCGTCATAAAAGTACAGCTCGACGGTGCGCCGATGATGGTCCCAGAAAACACTGTCTACCTCAACAATGGGGAAGGAACTGCCGGAACGCAAAACGTAGTCGATCTGCGTTCTGCGAAAGGACACGCCCTTACTTCTGCTTACGATGTGTATGTTGCCGACCAGTCAGGAAAGACCTTCCGTAATGTTGACTTTGAGTTCAGCGTCCAAGGACGAGGACTAGGAGTATCTGACCAGTACATCCTGACATTTGGCGATCAAAGCATGACCGTAACAGGGGAAGAACTTTCCAGCGGAATCGTGGGCGGCTCTTTCACCTTGGAACCACGCCAAGTCAAACGCTTACGCATACGACCGGCAAACCCGGCATATTACGCAAACCCGATACCTTTCACCATTCGATCAGTGACAATCACTGCGAGGGAAAACGAACAGATCGGCGTGGCACCCACATTCAAGATGCAGCCAGAAGAAACTGTATCTGTACGTGTCGGACAAACAGCAACATTCTCAGCTGTTGCAACTGGTCGCCCAAGCCCCACATACCAGTGGTACAGGGTAGACACAGATGGTCAGGTAACAGCTATCGAAGATGAAATCTACAATAGCTATTCTTTTGAGCCAACACTTGAAGACAACGGAACAAAATTCCGCGTGGTAGCAAAGAACACGGTCGGTGAAGTAACCTCACATGATGCACTCCTGAACGTGCTTCCACCTTCACTGAACTTGGCTTTAGAAAAACCCGCTCGTCAAATCACGACAGGCTGGGGAGGCTTAGCTGAACGCGCCGTCGACGGAAACACGGATGGTGTATGGAATAACGGCTCCCTTTCTCATACCAGCGGTCGAGACGAAGACCCATGGTGGGAGGTTGACCTAGAGGACATGTACAAAGTGACCCATGTGGACGTGTTTAACCGCGCTCAAGAATTTACATGCCAGTCACGGACGATTCCCTGTTCTGATCGCTTAAAAGATTTCTATGTTGTGGCCTCACCAGAACCGCTCAACGACCTGCTTTCCGCGGAAGAAACATTGGCATTACCAAATGTGAAGGCAATTAAAGTAGACGGTGTTGGCGGTTATCCAAGTACCGTTGATTTTGGAGGTTTTGAAGCACGGTACATTCGCGTGATTTTGCCCGGACGAGAGGCTTTAGCGCTCGCAGAAGTTGAAGTCTATGGGAAAGCAACGCAGGAGGCTCCTGAAATTGCTCCTATCCAGGTAACTAGCGATACTGATGAAGGTTTCTCAAGCGATGGTGATGGTCAAAGTCGGACGGTGACCGCTCGCGTTGGAACTCGTGTGACCGCTACGACCCAGGTCATCGGAACACCAGAGCCTACATTGCAATGGCAGCGTTTGGATGCCGGCAGTGAAGAATGGACCGCAATTGAGGGCGCTCAAGATCTGACGTACACATTCACGATAACGGAAGCGGATGAAGGAGCGTTTATTCGCCTCGTCGCTGAAAACAGCGTAGACACCGTAGAATCACAGCTTGTTGAGTTGCATGCGACGGTGACGCCAACTATCAGCGCGATCAACGTAAAGAAAGCAGGCGAGGACACGTTACTTGCTCTGAGTGATAAAGAGGGCAGGAAAGAGGTAGTTACTCATCGGGGAACAAATCTCACGCTAGGGGTGCAGGCTACAGGAACTCCTGCTGTAACGTATCAGTGGCAAAAGGCTCAGCTTGATGCTCAAGGGCATGTAGGCGAATGGGCACCCATTGAAGGCGCTGTGTCACCTACCTATTCCTTGACAGCAGATGAGGATACGCAAGGTTATGTTTTGCGTGTTGTGGTATCGAATGCGGCAGGTGAAGCAGTCAGCGATGTTCTTCGTGTCGCACTTGAATCGCAGACCCCGCCACCAGCATCAGATACGGACCCTGCTGTTCCTATGCCGGGTGCAGGAACAGACCCTGTTCCGTCACCTGGCTCAGGCACAATAGTGCCTCCGAGCGGTCCTCGCGTGGTTTTAGGTAACGTTGAAGGGAATGCTGTAGCACGTCAAGGTGAAGTAACCTTTACTGCTTCTGGTTTTGCTGCCGGTGAGGATGTTACTTTCACGGTACATTCCACCCCAATAGTTTTGGGTACGGTTCCTGCGGATTCTTCAGGTGTTGCCATATACACGTGGCGTGTGCCGGCTGACTTTGAGTTGGGTACACACCATGTGATAAGTGAGGGTGCCTCTGGCCTGCGTACGCAAGCTTCTTTCGAGGTGATTCCCACGGCAGATCAGGAAGGTAAAGGGACGCTTCATGAACAAGAGATCATATCCCCGAAGCCCCAAAATAAGGGTGGAGGTTTGGCGCATACAGGCGTTGAATCACTGAGCCTTGTTACCCTTTCTGGGTTGGCTGCCTTTTCTTTGGGATTCGTGTGTGTTTCACGTCGCCGCAGGGATCTTCTGTGAGGCACTAAGGTGAGGAAACCTGGGCGCTCATCCGCTCAGCCGGAAACTTCGGCTTTCGGATTCCTCTCCCAATGAAATAGGGGTGTCCTTGTCTGTAGAACTTCTACGGACAAGGACACTTCTTTATGCAGCACAGGGTCGCAGACACTTGCTGTTGCGTGAGATGTTTTCAGAGTGACAGAACTAATGTGAGTCTGAGATCCGTTTCAGAGTTTTTTGGGTTTCTTTCCCTACTTTTCCACTGGGATGAAGGTAGAGGACCTCATCCCATGTGAAACCGCGTGACGTGCGAATATACATGGCCATCGCGTCACCCCACGCGCAATTCGACAAGGTTGAACCCATAGCTAAAACATTTTCGGGGTCACCAGACATAAAAGGAGTCACGCAGGTGATGTCTGAAAGACGTTCTAATGATGATTCGGAGTAACAAGTCAGCACAACAATGAAAGCCCCTCGATGTTTAGCACGTCGAACAAATTCTGATAATTCATCTGATTCGCCTCCCTTGGAAATTGCAATGACCAAATCTTTTTCTGTGACGACTCCGAGGCTGCCGTGAAGTCCATCAGCAGGATTTTGATATAGCGCAGGGGTGCCAGTGACGTTAAATAGATGAGCCATACGTCGTGCAACGGTTCCCGAAGTGCCTGAGCCACTACAGACAACTTTTCCTTCTAATTCTAAAATTTTATGAGCAATCTCCATAAAAGTGTCATTGAGACTCTCTGCAGTATTGGCTACATCCTGTGCTTCTCGTGCAATGAGCGCACGGCAAGCTTCAAGGGCAGTATTAGCTGAAGTATTCATGGTATTTTCCTTTCCACATGAAAGAGAAGTAAAAACGAAATAATGTTTTTGGCTAGGACATTCTTAAAAGAGCCTGACCTGAAATAAGTTAGGAATGTTTTCTACGCTGTGCTTCCCACCGGAAAATAAAGACTGATACAAGGATGAAACCTTGGATCATTTGATACACGTAAGGCGATACACCTAATGCATTCAAACCGGAAGAAATTATCTGGAGAATAACAGCGGCAATGGCTGCACCCCAGATCGCTATGCGCCCACCAAAAGGATTAACTCCACCTAATACCGCAATAGTGATCGCAAGCATAAGATATGAACCACCGTATCCTGCTGAAGCGGAAGCTGTGCGTGCAGCCATCAATATGCCGGCGCATGACGATAGAAGGCCGCACAGCATATACGTGCTTATAGTGGCAGAAATGCGAGAGATACCTGAATAATCTGTGGCCGTTGGATTTTCACCCAACATGAGCGCGCACAACCCAAAACGAGTGCGCCCCATGAATATGGCGATACATATGAGGATGATGAGGAAAAGCCAGAATAAGAATGGAATACCTGCCAAAGTGCCAACACCGAGAACATTAAGTTCAGGTGTGCCGCCGTATAGAGGTTTTCCTTTAGTGAGTGCGATGGCTAAGCCGAGGAAAAGCTGCTGGGTAGCAAGTGTGGCCAGAATAGGCGCAATACGAACCACCGATATTAATACGCCGTTCATTAAACCTGTAATAAGTCCGATAATCAGTGCGCACAACACAGAAATAGCGGTTGACACAAGAGAACTTAGCCCCGCCCCAGATAACACTTGCGTCATATGCATGACGCATAATGCTGATAGGTTAGCGACAGCTACTGTTGATAAATCAATACCAGCAGTCGTCATTGCTATAGAAATTGCTAAAGCCATCAGAGCTATTTCCGGTACCGCATAAGCGATGGAAGCTAAGTTCAATGCTGAGAAAAAAGTTTGTGGGGAAGCTAAAGAAAAACCGGTGGCTGTAATAAAAGCAACAAGGAATAAGCTAGTGGCATAGCTATTTTTCTTGAGGGTATGTTTAACTGACTGAAAGGACAGCATTATGCGTCAGCTCCTTCAAGTATGTGGGGGCGACGTACAGCAAGAAGTGCGGATCGTGCTTGTATGGCAACGCCGAGAAGGATAATGAGGCCTACAACAAAGCTTTGCCAATAAGAGGACACGCCAAGGCGAACCAAGGAATTTTGTGTCAAAGAAATTAAAAGAACACCGAGGACAGTCCCTCGAACAGAACCGCGTCCCCCTGAATCAAGTGCGCCACCGATGACAACAGCAGCAATAACATTCATTTCGGTGCCAACCAGCTCAAAAGGTGAAGCGTGGCGTGAAATCACCATATGTACTATGCCGCCAATGCCAGCTAGGAAACCTGCAAGCACGTAAACGCCTACTTGGATACGTGGTACCGAAATACCAATACGGCGAGCGGCCTCACGATCTGAACCAATAGCGTAAATTGAACGGCCAAAGGTTGTGCGACCGAGAAGAAAAGCAACTCCTAAGGCAATAAAAATTACTAAGAGTACAGTGATATTGACAGGGGAAACGCCAAGGCTAAAAGCGCTCGTTGTTCCTACGGAATCCAACAGAGGTGGTAATACCGATATGTATGCAGAGCCAATGCATGCTAAAAGTGCACCACGTATGATGACCTGCGTGCCTAAAGTAGCGACAAGGGTTTCAATTCGATACCGTGCTACTAACAGTGCATTGCATAACCCTAATATTGCTCCGATGAGTGCCGATGCAATAAAAGGCCATATGTGACCATCAAATCCCCATGAAGTCATAGCGGCGATCACTGTGTATCCTGAAAAAACGGCGATAGCGGTGAAAGAAACATCCATGCCGCCAGAAATCACGATTGGTAAAAGTCCTAAAGCTAGAGCCATGGTGACTACGCCTGAGCGAATAATGTCTGCAGCTAAAGCGAGACTTATTTGATCGGGAGCAATGATGCATATGGCAAGTAACATGAGGCAAATAACCAGAAAAAGAATACCTTCATTATTTCGTCCTCTGAATTGATGAATGTGTATTTTTCCCATCATGCGCGTAGCACCTCCTCGATATGATCGATGGTGATATTGGAATCAGAAATTTCGTGGGTGAGTAGTCCCTGACGAACAACAAGAATGCGATGGCAGACAGAAACTAATTCGGGCAGATCATCTGAAATCAATAAAATTGCCATTCCTTCTTGGGCTTTTTTACGCAAGATCTGCATAATTGCCGCTTTAGCGCCAATATCAACCCCAACAGTAGGACCATTCAAAATTAAAACTTTTGGATGGGTGGATAAACATTTTCCCAGCACTACTTTTTGTTGGTTACCGCCGGATAACGTGGACACTAGATCATCGGAGCTGCCAATTTTGATGGCAAGAGTATCGATAGCGTGGGTAACGATATTTTGTGCCTTTTCCCAGTGAATCCACCCAAGGAAACCTGACACGGTGGGGAGCGCAGAGGCAATAATATTGTGAACTATTGATTGGCCTAGGAATACGCCTTGTGTAAGTCGGTCTGGGGGAACATATGCGATTCCAGCTTTTAAGGCAGCCGAGGAAGATCGGAAAGAAACTTTCATACCATCGACACTGACCTGTCCATGATCGAGGTTGATTTTCCCGACGATTGCTTCAGCAATTTCACTACGACCGGAGCCTAAAAGTCCTGTGATTCCAACGATTTCACCGGCCCGCACGCAGAAATTTATATCTTTGAAAAGTCGCCGTGCACCTAGGTTGGTTACGGTGAGAATTTCGGGTGCATTTTCACAGATAGGTGTGACGTCGCGTTCTTCAGTAGTGACATATCCCAGAAGCGCTTCGGCTAGCCTGTGCGGGGTGAATTGATCTCTGGGAGCATCCGCTACGATTTCACCGTTTCGCATGACCACGATCCTGTCAGAAATTGAGAGGACCTCATCTGTTTTATGTGAAACGAAAACGATCGCTACTCCCTGTTGCTTTAATTTGTCGACAATGCTGAAAAGGGTACGTACTTCACGATGGGTGAGGGCTGTTGTAGGTTCATCCATGAAAAGCACACGCACATCACGGTTCAGTGCTCGAGCAATGGCAACGATTTGTCTGTCTGCAACAGAAAGGTCTTTTAATTCGGCATTAATATCTAAGACTATGCCGAGTCTTTTGAGTATATTTTTCGCTTTTTTGCGATCGCTACGCGGATTGGCACGCTTTTCTCCTTGAGCTACACGTTGACCGAAGCAAATATTTTCAGCGACGCTTAGATCAGGAAATACGGACATATCTTGAAAGATGACTTGGATACCATGATGGATAGCATCCAGTGGTTGCAGATAAGTTGCAGTGTGCTTGTTAATGTGTATTTCGCCGGAATCTGGATGTTCAACGCCAGCCAAAATTTTAATGAGCGTAGATTTTCCACATCCATTAGTTCCAGCAAGGCACATTACTTCTCCTGCTCGGATGTCGAGTGAGACCGAGCGTAAAGCTGTGACGCCGCCGAAAGTTTTCGTAATCTGATGAGCGCGTAGGACAGAGGTTGAAGTGTTCATTGTGTGTCCTGCCTCGGGTGGCCAGGAGTAATCTGACCACCCGCGTGTTGTTGTCAGGAAACGGGGGCATATTTACGCCCATGTGACTATGCATGATGTTGCAGAGATGTCTGGCGTAAAAGGTTGAATAGTATGCCCTCGTGTAGGGCTACCTCAGAATGGGTAGTCCTTTGTGTTTTCTTTGGTAATATCAATCCACGCATTCCCGTAGAATGTCGTGGTAGAGTTTTTGTCCTGTTTGATCTTGTTGTAGCCGGAGATACCTAAGTCTGCGCCGTCAGTGATCTGCTCACCATTGAGTATTTTTTGGACGGCTGCGAGCATAGCTTTTCCTTGAAGTGCAGGGTCCCATCCGGTGATGACATCTACTGAGCCATCTTCAATCAGTTTTCCAATAATTGCAGGGGTTGAAGTGCCGACAACACAGGTGCTGTTTTGTTTTCCTGCTTCTTGGATAGCACGTCCAATTCCTGCAATATCGGTTGAGGCCGAACCGATGAATCCTTTGATATCGGGGTAGCGGGCCAGGATTTCCTTGGTGCGTTGATATGCGGTTTCTTGAGATTCATCCGATGAGATAGGTTCGCCAATATTTGTCATATTTGGGTATGCGGATAGATGCGCGTTGGCTCCTTCGACCCACTCGTTATGGGATTTCACAGTCAGCGAGCCAACGAAGTGTGCGTATTGGCCGCTTTGATCCATACATTCAGCGAGTTTATCTAGTTGGTGTGCTCCGTAGTCTTGGTTAACGAAGGCTTCGATATCTGCGTCTACACCTTTCATTCCGGAAGCTTCACCTGTGACGATGATGATTCCAGCAGATTTAGCGCGGGCAATGACGTTTTCCAATGATTCAGGTGAATTGGGGATAATCGTCATGGCAGTGGGTTTTTGTGCGATTAGATCATTAATGATGGCGATCTGTTTTTCTTCGGAGGCGTCATCGCCTGCTGTCTGTGTCACGCTGATGCCGTGTTCGGCAGCGTACTCTTTGTTTCCAATATCCATCCGGTTGAACCAATCGCCACCTGATAGCTTCACAATATTCACGACCTGAGTGGAAGTATTTGAGGCAGTACTTCCTGACATAGGTGAACTGTTTCCTTGAGGCCCCTGTGGTGAGCAGGCACTCAATGCGAGTGTTGCCACTGCTGCTGCAATGAGAGTGGCGGTGTGATGTCGTGTCATGATTTTCCTTTCGTGACTGATAATGAACTGTTGTTACTGATAGTCATGTAGTTGAGCTTTTTGATGCATTGTGCGTAGCTCTTTCATAAGGTCTGGGTTTTCAATGCCGAACCAGTCATGGATACGTAAGTACAGCGTGTATAGGTCGCTGTAAGCTTCGTGGGCTTGAGGCTGAGGTGTGTAGCTTGTGTTATTTCTTTTGACCAGTTCGGCTGCAGATTTCCAGTCGGATATTGTTCCTGCAGCGAGAGCGCCATGTAATGCTGCTCCGAGAGCTGGCGTGTTGGAAGATTGAGTGACTTCGATTTCTCGTCCGGTGACATCCGCCATGATTTGCATGAGGAGAGGGCTTTTATGCGGTAGGCCTCCACATGTGATGATGCGGTTAACGGGTATCCCACAGGATTCAAATGATTCAAGGATGACGCGTTGTCCGAAGGCTACGCCTTCGAGGAGTGAACGGTATATGTCAGCGCGTGTAGAACGCAGTGTCAGACCAATAAAAGCACCTGAAAGATCTGAGTTGATGAGGACAGAACGGTTTCCATTTAGCCAATCAAGACTAATGATCCCTGTGGAAGCTGGTGTGATTGCAGAGGCTTCTTTTTCGAGGGTACGAAAAGTATCTGCAATATTTGTTTTGTTTTCGTTTGAGTGAGTGGCTTGTAGTGTTTGAACGAACCAGCCGAAAGTGTCTCCTACGCCTGCTTGCCCTGCCTCATAAGCCCAGTATCCTGGGATTATTCCGTTGTAGACGACTCCTTGAATACCTTTGACGGCTTCTCGTTGCTTTGCCATGATGAGGTTACAGACGCTTGTGCCCATCACTGCGACGAGGGTTCCAGGCTCTGTGCATCCGCTTCCAAGAAGTGCGACGTGTGCGTCCATATTGCCAATGGCAACAGGAAGATGGGCTGGAAGGCCTAGCTTTTGTGCCCAGGTGGGGGTGAGCGTTCCGGCTTGTTCACCAGGTTCGAGAAATTCCTGTCCGAGTTTGTCAAGAACATTGGAAAATCCTGGATGGATTGCTTCGAGAGTTTCAGGTGAAGGGTAACTGTGCTTTTCTGTGCGGTAGCAGCTTTTGTAGCCGGCTGTGTGTTTTCCTCGTACTTCATGCCCGATGAGTTGAGAAACTATCCAATCACTTTGTTCTATTAATCGTTGTGCTTGTGTGAAGATTTCCGGGGCTTCGCACATGAGGAATAGTGCTTTGGGGAGCATCCATTCAGGAGAAAGAGCGCCCCCGTAAAATTCTAAAAACTCGGGTATTTCAGCGGTGATTCTATTGATTTTTTCGGCATAGCTTTGAGAAGCGTGGTCTTTCCACAGGCGCGCGTAAGCGTAGGGATTTTTGTGTAGGTCTGGATATCGAGAAAGGGGATTGAGATCTGTGTCGGTGAGGACAACTGTGCATGCAGTTGTGTCGATTCCAATGGAGGTGATCTCATGCGGATGATATCCGAGGCTCTGTGCGGTCTTTATTGCTTGAGTGACGGATTCTTTCAGGCTTATCAGCCAGTCGTCGGCATCTTGTAAAGCCCATTGTGCCGGTAATGGGGTTCCTGTTCTCCAGAGGGTACGGTCCATTACTGCGTGTGGGTAAAGTGAGATTGCAGTGGTGATTTCCGTTCCTGTATCAAGGTCAACGAGCAGTGTGCGCGCAGATTCGGTGCCGAAATCAATTCCGAGTGCGAGACGACGCATAATTACTCCTAAGTGCTCATATGAGCACTTCCATGTGCTCATATGTGTGAGCATAGCAATGCTCGATTGAGAGTGCAAGCAGACATTTTTTGCTCATATGAGCATTATTTGATGTATTCTTAGATGTGATGACACAATCCACTATGACTAGTTCCGTACCAGAGCCTGAAGAAAATACCTCTGAGTCTTTTCTTGCGCGGATTGCGCGCAGTTTTTATCTTGAAGATCTCAGTAAAGTAGAGATTGCTCAGCAATATGGGATTTCGCGCTTTAAAGTGGCGCGTTGCCTGCAAGAGGCAAAAGATAAAGGAATCGTTCAGATCACTATTCGGTCGCCACAAGATCAACAAGCTGATCTCAGTGTGGCACTGCAAGAACATCTGGGTATTCAGCAGGTTGTCCTCGTTGCGCCTTCGCGTGACATTGTTTTAGAGCGACGTGCTCTTGGTGCTGCAGCTGCAGATCTGTTATCACGACATGTGCGTAGAGGTTTCAAAGTAGGGATGTCGTGGGGGAGGACTCTGCTACCTATTGCTGAATATTTAGGTGACATTCCTCCAGCTATTTTCGTTCAACTGACAGGTGTTGTCGGCAATGATCCTTCTCAATCACCGATCGAAATTATTGGAGGGATACAGCGGCGCTCAGGCTCAATTGCAAAAGCTCTGATTGCCCCGCTTTTGTCAGCAACCCCTTCTCTGGCTCAGGCATTGAAGGAAGAACCAGCTGTCGCAGAAGTGATGAAACTGTATGACAGTCTTGACATGGCTTTTCTGTCGATTGGTGCGTGGCGTCCTCGTGTGAACCAACTTGCTCAACATATTGCCCCTGAGGATCAAGAAGAATTGGATAACAAAGGCGTGTATGTTGAGTTTGGCGGTATCTTCTTTGATCGTGAAGGTCGCTATGTTGATACACATATCAATGATTGTCGCCTTGCTGTCAGTGTAGAACAGCTTCTTGCAACTCCAATGGTGACAGCGGTTGCAGGTCAAAGTGAAAAAGCGAATGCCATTCATTCCATCTGTTTTTCTGGAATTGTGACGCATCTTATAACAACGACTGAGGTAGCTCAGGCGCTCCTTGACATGCCGAAGATTGCTAATCCTGTCTACGTGAGATAAAGCAAAAAGCCCGCGATTTCTCGCGGGCTTTACTCAGTGGCTCCGACCGGTATCGATCCGGTGACCTTTCGATTTTCAGTCGAACGCTCTACCAACTGAGCTACAGAGCCAATTACCGGACCAGTGGTCTGGTGGCGACCCCGACGGGACTCGAACCCGCGACCTCCGCCGTGACAGGGCGGCGCGCTAACCGACTGCGCTACGGGGCCTTACAACAGGTGTAAGACCTATTGAATTATATCTTCACATCTCCGACATGAAGTTCGTACCCCCAACGGGATTTGAACCCGTGTCGCCGCCGTGAAAGGGCGGTGTCCTAGGCCGCTAGACGATGGGGGCCTGTTGGCCCGAACAATGTCCGGTGAACGTGGAAGATCATAGGCAGATTTCACCTCAAGAAGCAAAACGATTTGATGTGACTCCTATCACCTATCAAATATTGCTCCGTCACCACCGCTGCGTATCCGCCTAATCTGTACATATGACGGACCTGATGAATGCTGCGCATAATTTGTTCTCATTTCTGCTAAAAAGCGCGGAAGAAGAAGCACAAAGTGGCACCGCCGCCGAAGCCGTGGAAAACACAATCGACCTTGTTTTCCTCACAGGGGCGACGCTGGCAGGTGCAGCAATCGCTTTCATAGTGACCACAATCATGGCCGTAATTGCACGAAATCTCACACGCCGTTCAGCTGTTCTGGCTGCTCTGATGAAAAGAATCCGGGTAGCTGTCTATGTGGCTTTGATGCTGTGGGGCGCATGGGGAGGACTACAAATCGCCCTCCTCAACACAGATTTGGCGAATTGGTCACATACTTCCGCGCTCCTTGTTGTGCTTCACAGCATTGTTGTCCTAGGTATCTTGGCTCTGACCGCCATTGCCTACAAAGCAGCATGGATATTCCAAGATGCCGCGCGTCTGCGACAAAGTTCTGACCACGGTCGAGCACGCCGCTTTGAAACACAAGCGCAAATCATTCGCCGCCTCGTTCAGGTTCTTGTCGTCGTCGTTGGCGTATGCACAGCTCTATACACCTTTGAAACCGTCAGAATCGCAATGACAACAGTTCTTGCTTCAGCAGGCCTCCTCTCGGTTGTGGCGGGCCTCGCCGCCCAGCAAACACTGGGAAATGTCTTTGCCGGTTTGCAACTGGCTTTTACTGACGCTATCCGCGTAGGAGATGTGGTAGTTGTCGGTCCAAATGGTGAATCTGGAGCAGTGGAAGAAATCACACTCAGCTATGTGGTTGTCAGAGTATGGGATGAACGTCGCTTCATCGTGCCCTCCACCCACTTCACCTCAACAACTTTCGAGAACTGGACACGACGCACAGCCACTCGCTTAGGGCGAGTAGAAATCCAACTGGACTGGTCAGCGCCAATGGCCCTCATCCGACAATACGTGGAGAAACTGTTGCTTTCCAGCGACCTATGGGACGGGCGCACGTGGGCTGTGCAAATCAGTGCAGCCGACACGAACACAGTGACAGTGAGCATCCTCGTTTCAGCTCGCACATCAGGTGACCTATGGGATTTACGCTGCTATATCAGAGAAAAACTGATCCAATGGATCGTCTGTGAAGAACCGTGGGCACGTCCGGCGCAGCGGATACAACCACAAGAAATACAGCTCGTAGAACACGACACCTCACGTGAAGAAATCGCCCGCCTCGCCGCCGAATTAGCAGGAATTTCAGACGAGAACGCACACGAGGACACGCAAATTTCACATAAAACAGCCGCTGATGAACACAATGTGACAGATCCCGTACACGCAGCACGACTCCAAGCCTCTCGCCGCCGCTCAAAGCGAGCACGCAGACGAGCAATGGCTGTGCGCCAACGTGAACTGGCTGAAGGAGGAAAACTACAATCAGCTCCTGAAGGTGAAGATGCGCATGCAGATGAAGACGGCACTCAGATGCTGAGCGCGACAACGGTGATGCGAGTGATTCAAACGCATCGAACACACAGCCCCGAAAACCTACTGGTAACGGACGGCAAGGGTGAACGCCTGTACTCTGGGTCTGCTGAAGCAAAAGAACGCTCAAGTATGTGGGAAGGACCCGGCCAAGAAGTCCTAGCCGAACGTGAAGAAATGACACGTCTGCGTGATACTCGCATAAAACAGGACGAAAACTTTGCCGCTGGCATGGAACCTGAAAGAAAAACCTCAGAAGAACACGACAGTAATGTGCGCGTTATCCCTGCCGAGGAATCTTTAACACAGACCAGACAAATGCAAGCCGTAGATACGACAGAACCTTCAGATAACGCCTCTGCTCCAAAGAAAGCACGCAAGAAAAACCGTCGATAACTTTTAACCTATCGGAGTCAAAAACATGTGCACAGTCGGATCTGTGTCACACATGCTCCGCGGCCGTTGGATGGTAGTTTAAGGGGAGTAATGTGCGCGAAAGTACAGTGGAGTAGTTAATAATGCTGAGTGCTCTGGATTTTTTTCATAGCTGGCTTTTGTTTCCGCTTGCCCTTGTGATAGCGGGAGCAGTTTTCTGGCTTCCAGGCTTAATACCAAGCCTGATACTTGGAGTTCGGCGTGACCTCCTCGCTGTTTTTGCGCCGATCGGAAGCGTGATAATTGTGACGACCAGCGCTGTTTTTGCAGCCGTGCTGGGTGTGTCCTGGGGCTTTATACCGGTCGTTGCGGGAATCGCGGGGACTGCTCTGCTTGCTCTACTTATTCGACTGATTTTCCGCCGTGCAATTCGAGATGAAAAGTCTGGTGTGCCAGAAAACTCCGGTGCTTTTAGTTATACACACACTGACTTTTTACGCTGGGGATTACTTGCGATCATTTGCGTGACGATAACGATTCACTTTGCATGGCAAATCAAAATGCCTGGAGCATTCTCGCAAACCTGGGATAACACGTACCACCTTAATGCAGTCCAAGCAATACTTGATACCGGTAACGCTTCAACCTTGAATATGGACCTTTACGATGTCACGCTTCCGCGACGTCACTACTACTATCCGGGTGCCTGGCATGATTTAATCAGTTTGATTTGCCTCAGCGTGGGCGTACCTGTTTCGGTAGCTACCAATGCTTTCACTGTTATTGTTTCCTTCCTGTACTGGCCGCTAACTACTTCAACACTTGCGCGAGTCGCTTTCGGTAAGCGTCTGGTAACCCTTTTATCGATTCCTTTATCCCTCGCATTCCCACAATTTCCTTTGGGTTTCATCTGGTATGGCGTTCTTTACTCCAACCTGCTCTCATACGCACTTTTGCCAGCAAGCATTGCCTTCACTGTCCTTGGCCTACGACGCTTCTCACGTATTACAGGGTGGTACGCCCTGCTTGCAGCTGCGGGCGCAGTCGCTATGGTTATCACACAAGCCAATGCTGCGGTCCTTTTCGCTATCACATTCTGTGTGATTGCAGGTGTCTACCTTGCTCGCAGGATGAATCATTCCCCAGATGTGACACTCCTACGCAAAATCATCAATACGCTAGGGGCAACAGTTTTCACCGCCCTCTTATTAACCGCTCTGAATTTTGCTCTTGATAAGGTAGGCCCCATTTCCGTAATGCGTCGAGGCTATGAATACTCTTCTCCGCAAGGAAATATCATTCAAGCACTTATGCAACTTGGGACTTTAACAGGCGGTAACCCGACAAATGATTTCGGTATATATACCCTGTCTGAAATGCTGCCACTAGGAATTATGGTGGCATTAGGTATGCTGCTGTCCCTCATACATGGGCGTGCGCGCTGGACGGTTGCTTGCTACGCGATATGGTCATGCCTTTTCATCGCGTGCTTTGCAGCCCCTCCCGGCCCAATCCACGTGTACTGGGCTGGAATCTGGTACTGCGATCTTCCTCGTCTAGCAGGGGCTTTAATCGTGCTAGCCCCGATTTTTGCAGCCTACGCAATTTTCTGTTTCATCGAATGGCTACAGAAACACTTCCTTGTCCTACGCTCGAATACTTTGATCGCCGTAGTGTTAGTGCTTCTTTCAATATGTATTCCCGTTAATCATTCACTAACAAGCGTGTGGCATCGAGTAGCCGACAACTTCCGGATCACAAATTCCTCATTTGTTGATTCAGATGAACTCGCGCTTTTCCAATGGATGTCACAGAATTTGCCACAAGGTTCAGCTGTCCTTGGTAACCCCTGGGAAGGCGCGCCATTTGCGTGGGCAATCGGCCATACGCGCACAGTGTTCCCGAAAATGGAAGTCGATTTCCGAGACTCAGACTATGAGCTCCTTGCTACCTCATTAAAAGACTCCACAAAACGTCAGGAAGTCTGCAATATACTCAATCGGCAAGGAGCGCGTTACATCCTTGACCTTGACGATTCGTACATATGGGGCGGCAGTGGATGGAACGCCGAAAAACGCTACCCGTCATTTGATGAAGTGGACAATAGTGGAGTGGGTAAAGTCATTCAGCAGGTTGGAAAAGCTAAACTTGTAGAAATCACGATGTGCGAATAGCTTTCATGCGACGCTGAATGTAATGAGGTCATTTCATTCAACCTCACACAGTGAATAAGTGGAGGTAAATGCATGACGAGGATGGTGGTAAGACGATGAGTTCTCCAACAATCAGCATCATTATGCCGGTGTATGGTGTTGAAAACTTCATCGCTCGTGCGATTGAAAGCGTACAAGCGCAAACCTGCCAAGATTTTGAGTTCCTCATAGTTGATGACGGCTCCAAGGACGCCTCCGGCACAATCGCTGATCGTTATGCGATGACAGACTCACGAATCACTGTTTTTCACAACCAAAATGGTGGCGCACCCGCTGCTCGTAATTTCGCATTAGATCGAGCAGTAGGAAAATACGTCTACTTCATGGATGGTGACGACTGGGCTGAACCCACGATGCTCGCGGATATGCTCACAATCGCTGAAGATAATCAAGCTCAGCTTGTTGTTGCCGGATTCTACATCGACACGTACTACTCGCAGTCACGTTTTCATTCCGAAATAAAAAGTGTTCCCACGCGCTACTACGCGGGGCCTCAAGATTTTCGCATGAATGCCCACCAGCTATTTGACGCGAATTTACTGTATACCCCGTGGAATAAGTTATTTTTACGAAGCTACCTCGAAGATCATTCGATTCGTTTCACCCCGACATTTTGGGATGACTTTCCTTTTGTTCTTGATGTGATTCGTGACATTGATACAGTCTGCGTCACCGAGAAGTCTTACTACCATTTCATTCGCGCACGAGCTGAAAGCGAAACAGCGAAATATCGCCCAGGTGTCACCGAAAAACGAATTGAAGAAGACCGGTGGATGCAAGACCTGTACCGTCATTGGGAAATCGAAAATACTGATGCGCAAGAAATGATTGCGCGCCGCTATATTGAACGGCTATTCGGGTGCTTTGAAAACATTCTCAGCCCCCAGTCAGTTCTCAAAAAAACAGAACAACGTAAAGAAATCGCCGAACTTCTGCAAGCTCAACGAACAATTGAATGTTTACGTATTGCACGACCTCAAAGCACGTACAGTCGGATTATGTGGCTGCCATTACGCTGGAAATCTGTTCCTTTGATCGTATGTGAAGGAAAACTTATTTCTTTTGTCAAAAGGCATTTCACGAAGCTATTCGCGGTATTGAAAGCAAATCGTTAGGAGTTCACCGTGGGTGAGCAGAAAAAACAGATGCAGATAGCAGCGGTTGTTGTCACCTTCAATCGTTTGTCCTACCTCCAACGACTAATTCCGCGACTACTTGACATACAAGAACTGGACGCGATCCTCATAGTCGATAATGCCTCAACCGATGGCACACCCCAATGGCTAAGCGCCCTCAACAATGAGCGAGTAAAAGTTCACCTACTTGAACAAAATATGGGAGGCGCAGGAGGCTTCCACGTCGGACTTGAATGGTCATATTCTTTAGGTTACGAACTGACCTGGATGATGGACGATGACGGACTCCCAGACCTTGACTGCTTAGGCACCCTCCTTGAATACCGAAACGATTTTGACTTTTGGGGACCCGCTGTTTTAGCTGAACAAAATCCAGAAAAACTCTGTTTCCCTGTGCGAGTACCACGTCATGCCACCGCTTCACGCACACTCGCTGAACTGGTTGAATATTCAAACGCAGGAAGCGTGGAAGGTGTTGTGATTCCTTTCAACGGCGTACTGGTAAAACGTAGTCTTGTGGAAAAAATCGGTGTGCCCCGTGCGGAATTCTTTATTTGGGGTGACGACGTTGAATATCTGTGGCGCGCAGCAAGGGCAGGAGCGCGAGTAGCAACAGTAGTTGATGCACATTTCCTGCATCCAGCTACCGATGATTTAGGTGCGCCCATGATGTTCGGTAAAACCACGTACAATCATTCACCCAGCGATTTGAAACACTACTGCATGGCACGCAATAACACGGTGAACCTTCTGGAATACCGCAGCATATTACATGTCATTGGTTTCTGGGTGAAAACCGCTTGGTTCTACACATTCGTAGTTCCCAGCATGTCACGGTGGAAAATATCAGTGAGCGCAATCTGGGCAGGCCTACGCAAAAACTTTACAGGCCATAAGCGCTTTTTACGCGGCTAATTGCGGTGCCTCCACCTACGCACCTTCCGAATAACAGCACTACTGAGGCGCACCACCGTATGAACAGGACGCGGGATAGTGCGCAGGTCCTCAATGAGGGTCTGCATTTGCTGTGAAAGGTTAGTTATCGTGTGACGGTATTCGTTCAATGTGCGAATTTCTTCTGATAAAGACTGCATTTGCCGGTGCAGGTCAGCTATTTCTCTTTCCTGCCGGTCGAGCTTACATGAGAGACGTTCATGTAAACCGCTGAGATGCAGTACCAATCCCAAACCATATTCGCTGACATACTCGCGTAAATACGTATCGCGTATCTGTGAATCAAGCTGTTGATGCAACTGGGATAATGAAGTAATGGAATTCCCCGTATCGACACTGAAATCATTGGGGCGTTGATGCCAAAAAGCAAGCGGTTTACCTTCGATAAACCCAAAAGGACCTTTCAAAGCAAGACTAAGGTTCAGTAGCCAATCTTCAACGACAGGGAAGTTTCCTTCAGGCATCGCTTCACGAGCAGCTTCTGTACGGTAGAGCGTCGCAATAGGAACAGTCTTATTTGCTCGCAGGAAATTACCAAGCGAAAGATAATTGTCGTGAGGCTGGTATATCCAACGGAATAATTCGGTGAAATCGTCACCGTTTTGTTCTTCAGCAATAACTTCCAGACGTACTGCAACGGCACTATGTGTCGGATGCGCATGTAAGAAATCTGTTGTTTTCTGGAGGAATTCAGGGTCCCACGTATCATCGTCGTCATGTACAGCGTAAAAAGTACCTGAAGCCTCGTGAACACCTTGCCGCCAAGCACCATCTCGCCCACGAGAGATCGGATTCGTTATCAGGCGAGTTTTTTGCGATAAGACGCTCTTTTCTGCCAGAAGTTGCGCTACCGGTTCTTCTGCGCCGCCATCGTTAATAATGAGCAATTCGTAATTGGTGAATACTTGGGAATCGATCGATTCAAGCGCTCGCCGTAAAAAGCGGTTGCGGTTCTTAGTGCGAAGGATTATTGATACTTGCGGAAAACTCATGTTTCCTCCCGCTTGGCACAGCTTTGGACGAGCTTTGGTTTTAATCATATCGACGAGAAAAGTTACGGTGCAACCGAACAGTAGGTGAAATTTCATCCGGTATTATGCCTGTGTGCAGGCAGAACACTTCACAACGCCACCACAAGAAAGCGAGATGCTGGTGAATAAACCCGTTCACTTTGTTCATAAAAGAGGCTTTTTGCTGGCGAGGATGCCGACAATCATGTGAATGTGTATGAGAGTAACGGTCAGGTGCGAACAAGTTCTCAAGTGACGGAAGGTAAACTTCATATGTCACTTGTTGGACCTTCTACCTATGTAAAGCGATGAATATGCGCATGGCAACCGTTTCAGTATGGAATTATGTAGGTAGTATTATCGCGCCACATTTTCCTAGCGCGACGAGTGAAATGAGAAGTCAAGACTAATGGCAGCAGGAAACCTTTCTGGATTTACGATACCTGGTAAATCACAAGGACTCTGGGGAGTTATTCAGCAGCGATACCTGCTGAATTTGATTGTCAAGAAAGAATTACGTATCCGTTACCGTGGTTCCTACTTGGGAATGCTCTGGTCTTACGCTAAACCTGCAACACAATTCCTGGTTTTCTATGTTGCAATTGGTAAGTTCATGGGAATGAGCCGTGCAATTGAAAACTACGTGGTGTACATGTTTTCAGGTGTTGTGCTCATTAACTACTTTAGCGAGATTTTCGGACAAGCAACACGATCAATTGTTCAAAATAAAGAACTTGTGCGAAAAATCTATTTGCCGCGCGAGTTATTCCCTATCTCCAGTGTGCGCGTGGCGATCGTTCATTTATTTCCGCAACTCGTGATCTTATCCGTAGGGGCGCTTCTTTTTGGGTGGCGACCAGGGTTTTTGAACCTTTTAGCTATCGTTGCGGGTTTTGTCATAATGACCCTTTTTGCATTGGGGCTTGGCCTGTGCGCCGCAGCCTTGAATGTCATGTTCCGCGATACAGAGAACTTTGTTGATCTGCTCCTCATGATTGCGACCTGGGCTTCACCGGTCCTGTACATGTGGACTATGGTCGATGCAGTTTTTACAGGCCCTTTGCGCTGGCTCTGGTATGTCTACATGAGTAATCCATTAAGCGTATGCGTTGAACTCTTTCATTACGCATTCTGGCATCCCACAGCCGGAGTGCGCGCATCATTACTTCCGCATTTTGGTATGTGGGTTGCCATTGGATGCGTTATTTCGTTGGCAATGCTTGTTCTAGGAGAGCGAACTTTCCGGCATTATGACGGAAATTTTGCACAGGAGTTGTGATGAATCCTCAGCACATTAAAGACAGTACACATGTGGCAGTGCATGTTTCCCATGTGAAAAAAGAATTCTCACTTCGCCATACGCATACTTTGAAAGATCGACTGGTTTGGCGATTTACTCGGCGTAATCAAGCGCAAACTGACTACTTCCGCGCCCTTGATGATGTCTCTTTTGACATTAAGAAAGGCGAAAGCGTGGCATTGCTGGGCTTCAACGGCTCAGGTAAATCAACAATGCTGAAACTCATCTCAGGTGTTTTACAGCCAACGTCGGGGACCGTTGGTTATCGCGGTCGAATTGCGGGTCTTATCGAGGTAGGTGCTGGCTTTCATCCTGATCTCACCGGCCGCGAAAATATATTTCTTAACGGTGCGATTTTAGGGATGACGAAAGCTCAAATTGAAGAATCCTTCGATGAAATTGTTGCCTTTTCTGAAATTGAAAAATTCATTGATACTGAGGTGAAATTTTATTCCTCAGGTATGTTCCTCAGACTCGCATTTTCTGTGTGCATCCACACGAATCCGGATGTCTTTTTAATCGATGAAATTCTTTCTGTTGGTGATGAACCATTCCAACGTAAATGTATTCAACGTATTCGGCAGCTCCAAGGCGAAGGTAAAACGCTAGTCATTGTTTCTCATGACTTGAATATGGTGAGTGAACTATGTGACCGTGGAATTTTGCTTGAGCGTGGCACAATGGTCCTTGACGGACCTGTGAAAGAATGTGTCGCACGGATGCGTAATGAAGGCTGAGGACAAACAATGAAAGAATTACGGGTTGCAGCTGTAGTTGTCACCTATAACCGGTGCGAGCTCCTACAAAAAACTCTGGCGGCACTTGAAGCACAAACCTACGCGCCAGCAGCAATCATTGTGGTTGATAACGCCTCAACTGATGACACTCAACATATGTTGGCTGCACGTGATAGTGTGTCGAGCCTTCAGGTACATCGTTTAGCCGAAAACACTGGTGGCGCTGGTGGTTTTAACGCAGGAATAAAAATCGGTTACACAGAAGGCTATGACGCGTTCTGGGTGATGGATGACGATACCGCGCCACGTCCAGAAGCGCTTGAAAAACTAGTGACCACTTTGCATGATGCCGCCGAATTTCGCGGGGGAGATATGCCTTCCTACGCTGCCTCAATGGTTTTATGGACAGACGGCTCCGCATGTGAAATGAATTTCCCCACCCCCACATGGGATTGGGTGCGACCGGTGCCTTACCAGAAAAACTGGATTGACATTGACTGCGCCTCATTTGTTTCCTGCTTGGTGACCCGTGAAGCTGTCGCTCACTGTGGATTCCCCTACAAGGAATACTTCATTTGGTTCGATGACGCCGAGTACACCTACCGCCTGTCAAAGTGGCGTCCAGGCATATTCGTCACCGACTCGTACGTGGATCACCTCACACCAGAAAATAAAGGGGTTTTTTGGTCAGAAGTCACCGAAGCGAACTTCTGGAAGTATTCGCGTGGGGCACGAAACCAAGTGTCCGCCGGCATATCCTTGCGTAAACCACGGATCCTTGTTGACCTTTTTGCTGGATTATATCGACAACTGCGTGGAGCCCCAGTCAGCCGTAAGTTAAAACTGAAACTGACGAAAGCGGCTTTTGAAGGATTCTTCCAACGCCCACGCATTGAATACCCAGAGCAAAAGTAGCGGCCTAGCCGTGCGGTGATGCGGGCGTGTTACTTCCGATGGCGCAGGAAGTTACGGGCCCGCATTTTTGCCCATGAAAAGAAAGTTTCACGTCGGCGCGCCAGGTCATTGAACATCGCTGCTTGCCACAGCAAGGCCCCTACACCGTGATGCTCTACGAAATCGCGCAGGTACTCGTCACGTACTTGCAGATCAAAGTAAGCGTGCTTGTCGGCTCCTGCGAAAACTGAATTACCGAGCGCGCCTTTTTGTGTGCGGCGCTGATGCCAGTAGGCAAGTGGTTCGCCGTCAATAAATTCCACGTGATACTTCGCTGCTAAACGGATGTGGAATTCCCAGTCACCTACCACCGGCAAATCATCACGGAAACCACCGAGATCATCAATGACTGCACGTGGGTACATGCAGGAAATAGGGACAGCAATATTTGATTCCATCAGTTTTGATAAAGAAAACTGAAAAATCCCCGGCCACGCGATTTCTCTGCTGAGCTCAATGACACGGTTACCTTCGATTTTTTCGTGAATGATCTGTGTACGTACTGCGACACCACCGGCGGTCGGATTTTCCTCTAAATAATTCACACATTTTTCAAGGAAAGAAGGATGCCATGAATCGTCGTCGTCGTGAATACAAATATATTTACCTGTGGAGTGCGAAATAGCGAGGTTTGAGGCCGCTTCCATACCTAAAGATTGCGGATTATGGAATACTCGCGCACGTCCCTTCAGAGCTGCTGAATGTTTTTCAAGAAGTGCATCTACAGGTTCTGGAGCGCCGCCGTCATTGACGATGATTAATTCAAAGTCTTCGTACCGTTGTTGCGCGCAGTCAGCGATTGCTCTGGTTAACAGTACTGCACGGTCCTTTGTGCGCATGACGATACTGACAAGTGGGCGGCTCATAATTATTCTCCAAATTGCTGAAGTTTTACGACAGGCAACTATAAAGGCGAGTCTAGCACCTCATCAATTAACGTGAATTTTAACGAGGAATAAAGCTGCACGATACATACGGGCAAAGGAAATAACAGGCAAAGAAGTACCCTTCTGGGCTTCCGCTACTTATGAGTGCATATATGAAGAATGGCCTGATAGGTCGCTGAAAAGAAAAGAGGAACAAATCTCTGGTAAAACAGGTATATACACTTGTTTCCATCACTATTTATTCATTGTGAGGACTCGCACTATGGAGAACTTTCCTTCACTACGCTCAGCCGCCGAACGCACAGATAATGAATGGCGCAAAATCTTAAATCCAATGGAATATCACGTTCTTCGTGAGTCAGGCACAGAAAGACCGTTCACAGGCGAATTATTGAACGAAAATCGTGTAGGTACTTTCCATTGCAAAGGATGCGGGGCTGTACTTTTTGACTCCTCAACAAAATTTGATTCACATTGTGGGTGGCCCAGCTTTAATCAAGCAAAAGAAGGAGCCGTCGTATTTCTTACAGATAATTCCCACGGTATGAGGCGCACAGAAGTTCGCTGTGCTACCTGCAATAGTCATCTTGGTCATATCTTTGATGACGCACCAGATCAGCCCACCGGACAAAGATACTGCATGAACTCTGTCTGCCTTACTTTTACACCGGCTGATCCCCAGTGAATCTGTCGTATCACCTACATCGAGGGGTTGGCCACCTACCACCGTCAGGCCTAATCATTGGATCGGCGCTTTCGCAGTACATGGGAGCAGCTTTAGCGATCAGCCTTTTTCATGCGATGCATCCGGCTTCTGTTGCTTGGTGTCGTGTGACAGTAGCAGCAGTTATTTTGGTTGCATGGCGCAGGCCGTGGCAATCAGGTATCACATGGGCTGATTTTGCGCGTTCAACGCTTTTCGGTATCACGATTTTGACGATGAATGCGGCTTTCTATCAGGCGCTGGTGACTTTGCCTTTAGGGGCTGCTGTTTCGTTGGAATTTGTTGGCCCAGTAGCAGTTGCGGTGTTGAGTGGTCGTGGCTGGTCGGTGCGTGTGGCAGCGCTCCTTGCATGTGTAGGTGTGGCATGTATTGGAGGGCTTGGGGTTGATACGGGCGATCCTGCTGTGATTTCAGGTTTGCTGTGGGCGGGGCTATCAGGCCTGTCTTGGGCCTGTTACATCGTCCTTGGGCGGAAAATTGCAGCGAAACGTTCAGCAGTAACGAATTTGGCTTTAGGATGTGCGGGAGCTTGCCTCGTATATGCCCCTTTCCTTGGTTCAGGTGCAGGTGTAGCGTTCTATGATGTTTCGCTGTTGCTGAGCGTTATTCTTGTCGGCGTATTGTCGACAGCTTTACCTTTCACTTTGGAAGCAGTTGCGATGACTCGTTTGTCGGCTTCAACATTTTCGTTACTTGCGGCTTTAGAGCCGGCAACTTCTGCGGTGATCGGAGCTTTCCTGCTGAGGCAGGTTCCTACCATAGGGCAGCTTGTGGGGTTGGTTTGTATTTCTGTGGCTGTGTGGTTGGCTTCACGTCAGGATGTTCCTTCTGGTCAGTCCTCATCTTCAGGTACAGAGGTGTGAACGCGCGGGAATCCCTACCCGCCCCCATGACAATTGCCATGAGCTGCGCCTCAGTTATTTACTCCGAGGGGCAGTCAAAGGTGTAGCGCATCATGTGGCTTGCCTTGAGGGGTGAGTGTTCCCTCGGGGGCAAAGGAGCCGCCAGAGCTGCCGCGGCTGCCCGTTCAAGCCTAAAACCAACGAAAACTGCTGTCAGTTGTGAATCCGATAAGTGGGGCTGCTGATCTGAAGATTAACAGTGACTGCAGGGAAGGTGGGGGACTTGTCTGTGGAAAATGGTGGGAAAGGATTTTGTGGTGCCAGTGTTGTGAGTAACGTAACTGTTAAAAGTGGAGGTATTGTTCCGCTTTTTGGATGGAAAGGGAGGTTTTATTTGATGACATACTTGGCCTCGTGTACATGCGTATACAGTTAATACGCATGTTTCACATCAAATAAAAGTCACGTGAAGTAATGTGACTGAAAGAAAGGGTAAGTATGAAAACAGCTCCCATCTGTGCAGATGAGAGCTGGTTTTGTAGGCCCACGGGGACTCGAACCCCGAACCCACGGATTAAAAGTCCGCTGCTCTACCATTTGAGCTATAGGCCCAACCCCTTAAGGGTACGCTAACTATTGTACGAGGTGATCCCCGTGGTCGAAAATCGGCGTCCACGACGACCGGCTATTTTGACTCCTGCTCAAACAGAATCTTTGGTAGGAGATATTGACCCAGCGCAGGAATCTGCGCTTGCTCATGCCTGCGCATGGGCCATTTTGAATGTGAGTGATAGCACTTTCGGAGCTGAAGTAATTCAGCGTCTCCATGAAGTAATTGCGACTGAAGGAGTGGACATTATTGCCCATATTTGGGCACGTAGCCCGGAATTTACGCTGCCGGGTGCGCTGTGGCGTTCATACCTATTCCATGAATGGTGCGTGCGTGACTTGCATGTGGTGACGCGGTTGTATGAATTAGGGCTACAAGAATACGGCCTTGGTAAATATGAAACTCGTCATAGCGCTGGAAGTTTGAATGCGCTTCTCAATGAATTAGAACACTTATTTGCAGGACAACTAACAGATGACGACCTCGAAAATCTTTTACTGTGGACTTCAAGTGTGATGAGAATTATTGCTGCGGGAAATAATCCTGAGGGAAGCTGGATTGAAGATATTACCGACCCGCTTGCCTATCCTGTGACATTACGTTCACACGCTTTAGTGCGAACAGCAGAAGAACTGGAACGTTCTGCACAAGAAGCTGCTCACGGTCGCCTTGAATGAAAAGCGCAGAGCTTTGGAATATACGTGAAGTAAGTCAGTTCGGATGCAGGTCATGCGTAGGACCGATACCCTTAGATGGTGTCTCGTCCTCGTCCTGCTCCTGTGCCGTCGCATCTTGTGCGTGCAGCTGGTGCGCTTGTGTGGCGTTTTCGTGATCGACAAAGGCCTCTGGTTACGGGCGAAAAAATTCAAGCAGAAGATATAGACGTTCTGCTTGTACACCGGCCTAAATACCATGACTGGTCGTGGCCAAAAGGCAAATCAGAATCTCAAGAGCCTCTCGCGCAGGCCGCTGTGCGTGAAGTGGAAGAAGAAACTGGTTATGCCGTTCGATTGTGGGCCCCTTTGACCACTCAGCGGTATCGCCTAGGAACTCGACAAACAAAAGAAGTTTTTTACTGGGTAGGCACGCCTCTGTCTGATTCAACGGACACACTCACTCACGATGGGCCAGTGCCTTTACGCGCACGCCGTCCTGTACAGCACGCATCGTCGCGTGAAATTGACGAGGCGCAATGGCTTTCCCCTGACCAAGCCCATGAACTTCTGACACGCCGTGGTGATCGACGACTTTTGCAAGAACTACTCGCACGCGCGCAAAACGGTACCCTTGTCACATCCACGCTTGCTTTGCTTTCGAATGCGGCAACTATTCCTCAAGACTTGTGGGAGGGAACACCTGAGGCTTTACCGTTAAGCCGTTTAGGGAATTATCAGGCATTGCGGATCAGTGACGTACTTTCAGCATTCGGTATTGAAGCAGCTTTAACATCGCCGCAGGCCAGTTGCACCGCGACTTTAGGGCCGTGGGTTGCGCTTTCGCAAGGACGTGTCATTAAGCTGGCGGAACTTTCCTATGAAGCTATTACTGCCGATGCGTCGAAAGCACAGCAGGTGGTGGAAAAACTGGTCGCCCAGCCGCATATTCCTACTGTTGTTTGCGCAGATCATGAGTGTCTGCATAGCCTTGTGGGGCCTCTGGAAGCAGCGACACTGGTTCCTCAACGGGACACGTTACAGCAAAAAATCCTCACATATACTTTTGCGGACTTTATTGTTGCCCATATTGCGCATACGGATAGCCCTGAAATTATTGCTCGTGAACACCACGCTTTACGGGTAAAAATAACCCCACAGGAATGAAAAAATACAGACCAGCTACGCACTATATTCACTTTGAGCCAGTGGGGTGGTGCTGTGACCTTCTTCGCTCCTACTTCAGCGACGGGTAAGCGCGCAGGTAAAGAAAAAACCGAAGCCCCTACCAGTTACGCATAAACAGTGCGATAAACGATTAGTTGCCTCTTTGTTGATAGGTGATAAGCAGGCGTGGGATATATGCGCTCACATGTGTGATTGAGCAACAGAACGAGTCAGGAGAGGTGAATCTTGAGCGCAACGAGCAACACAAGTCAGCGAATGGTCGCCTGCGGCCCATGATTCAGGTGTTGGTCGTAACCATGCGATTTCTAAAAGTGAATCCTCAGGATCAACACCTACATATTGTGTGAACTCTGCGCTGCACGCGGTGTGAGCCTGCTTATCGAGTTCAAAAACAGATGGCAGATCCGAAGCGTCAATAGGCAGGAGCGCAATTACTTCTGCTGTGTGCGGTTCAGAGCAATGACGAGTGGAAAGGGAAGCTGTTTCATTTTCACCCGGCATATCAATGCATTGACCGACGTGGAGATCAGTAACTGATATGTGCGAGCAAGCGGAAAATAAAAAAGCTACACCGGAGAGTAGACACATAAGCGCCGCCACGCGCATAAAAGTGCAACGGTGGCGACGCTTATTGGCAGTCAACGAGAAAAGCATCCTATGGCCCTACGAAAAGTCGTATAACCCAGAACATGCCGGCAGCAACTGCGGCCGCCGCAGGCAAAGTCAAGAACCAAGCGATAACGATATTGCCAGCCACACCCCAACGTACTGCCGAGAAACGACGTGTGGCACCCACACCAAGGATTGCAGAGGTAATGGTGTGAGTGGTAGAAATCGGCGCATGGAGGGCAAAAGCCGCTATATACAGCACGCCGGCGGAAACTGTTTCTGCGACAAAACCGCGAGCAGGATCCAAGTCGATGATTTTGCGACCGAGGGTACGCATAATTCGCCAACCGCCTGAATATGTTCCCGCTGAAATTGCGAGTGCTGCGGCAATTTTCACCCACAAGGGAACAGTGAGATCGCCTGTTGCCTCATCAAAAATATTGTGGGTATGACCGTAGCCTCCAGCAACCAGAGCCATAACGATGACGCCCATAGTTTTTTGAGCGTCCTGCAAGCCGTGTCCAAGTGCCATTGCGCCTGCTGAGGCGGTCTGCAAAATACGGAATTGGCGCATCGTGCGGTGGTATGGCAAATTCCGTAAGAACCTCATGAGGATCCGCATGATGATGTAGCCAAAGAAAAAGCCAATACACGGTGAGGTGAACATGGGGATGATGACATGAGCGGTGATGCCGCCCCACTGAACCGTTGTCATTGACACTAAGCCTGCACCGACAAGTCCCCCAATTAACGCGTGTGAGGACGAGGAAGGAAGGCCAAACCACCATGTGATGAGATTCCACGCCACCGCACCCAGAAGGGCAGCGAGGACAATGACAAGGCCTTCACGTTGCATACCCACATCTGCTGAAGAAGTGTAATGCGAAATATCAATAATGCCTTGCCCGATGGTTTTGGCTACTTCTGTTCCAAGCAAAGCGCCAATCACATTCATTACTGCAGCCATAATGAGTGCGGCACGTGGTGTGAGTGCGCGGGTTGAAACTGAAGTAGCAATAGCATTTGCTGCGTCGTGGAATCCGTTGGTGTAGTCAAAAGCTAAGGCAATGACAATCACCATGACCACGAGGACGAGGTTAATGTCCACGAGGTCAGGACTCCTTTACCGCGATGGTTTCAATGGTGTTAGCGAGGTCCTCAAATGCGTCGCAACATTTTTCGAGGACTTCGATGATGTCTTTGAGTTTAATGATCGTGACGGGATCAAGACCAGAATCAAAGAGTGCAGTCAAAGTGTGACGGTAAGCCCGGTCACCATCGTTTTCTAGGCGGTTGATTTCCACCCAGTAGTCGCGTAGCGATAGTGGATTTTTCAGGTCAGGAATCGCTTGGGCTGTCTGTTCAGCGCAACGAGCCAAGACGCTGACTTGTTCGGTTAGGAGTGTCATGATCTGTTCAGGAATGTCATGAATTCCGTACAGGACGAATAAATCCCCTGATTCGTCCATGAGGTCCATGCAGTCATCCAAACATGAGGCGAGCTCTTGCAGGTCTTCGCGATCAAATGGAGTGATAAATGATTGGTTGAGGCGCTGGATAATATCGTGATTAATCTCATCAGCGGCATGCTCGACTTCGTGAAGCCTGTCGCGGATTGCGACCTGCTCTTGAAGTGAAGATCCAAGGATGGATGAAAGTAAGCCAACGCCAGTGACAAGGTGCTCAGCCTGACTGGTGAGCATGTCGAAGAACGTGGGTCCTTCGGGCTTTCGGATACCCATGAGTGTCCTCCAAGTGAGAAGTGAACAGATACATCGGGCATATACAGGTTAGGGCACTTGGGGCGTATTGGGCACTTTTTATCTGTCGATGAGAGGGAAAAGTGTGGATAAAAGTGAGCAAATAGGGTGAGTTGTGTGATCTGACACATTTTTTGTCGGGACCAACTGCCCGCGCATTTTGCGTCAGAATCAGTCAATATTGACATGTAGACGATGGACACTTTCGCGTGCCCAAAAAATACCGAGTGCCTCAGGAGGCAATATGTCCGTGACTGAACAGGATGTGCGCGCAGCCGCTCCGGCAAACGCTCCCGAAGATGTTCTTAACTGGGTTGCTGAAATTGCTGCCCTTACTACACCGGACGCCATCGAATTCGCCGACGGCTCCCAAGAAGAATGGGATCGTTTAACATCCCTCATGGTTGAATCAGGTGTTTTCACACGCCTGAATGAGGAAAAGCGCCCCAACTGCTTCCTCGCTCGCTCACTTCCTTCAGACGTGGCCCGTGTTGAATCTCGTACCTTCATCTGCTCTGAAAAAGAAGAAGATGCTGGTCCGACGAACCACTGGGCAGATCCCGTGGAAATGAAAGCAACCCTGAAAGAGAAATTCACAGGTGCAATGAAGGGCCGCACCATGTACGTGGTTCCTTTCTCCATGGGTCCATTGGGTGGCCCTATTTCTCAGCTGGGTATCGAAATCTCTGACTCTCCTTACGTGGTCTGCAACATGCGCATCATGACTCGTATGGGTCAAGCTGCAATGGATTTGATCGCTGAAGGTAAGCCATGGGTTCCTGCAGTTCACTCTGTAGGTGTGCCTTTGGAAGAAGGCCAGGAAGATACCGCATGGCCTTGCAACGAAGAAAAGTACATCACTCACTTCCCTGAAACCAACGAAATTTGGTCTTTCGGTTCCGGTTACGGCGGTAACGCTCTGCTCGGTAAGAAGTGCTTCGCTCTGCGTATCGCTTCCACAATGGCTCGTCGTGATGGCTGGATGGCTGAACACATGCTCATCCTGCGCCTGACCCGTGAAACCACTGGCCAGCAGTTCCACGTCACCGCAGCCTTCCCCTCAGCTTGCGGTAAGACCAACCTCGCTATGCTTCAACCCACCATTCCTGGTTACACAGTTGAAACAGTGGGCGACGATATTGCATGGATGCGTCCAGGACCAGATGGCCGTCTCTACGCGATCAACCCTGAAGCAGGCTTCTTCGGTGTGGCTCCGGGTACTTCTTACGACACAAACCCGATGGCTATGGAAACCATGAAAGCCAACTCCATCTTCACAAACGTTGCTTTGACTGATGACGGCGACGTGTGGTGGGAAGGCATTGACGGTGACGTTCCGGCTCACCTCATTGACTGGCACGGTAACGACTGGACTCCTGAGTCAGGCGAAAAGGCTGCACATCCGAACAGCCGCTTCACGGTACCTGCCGCACAGTGCCCGATTATTTGCTCCGACTGGGAAGCTCCTCAGGGTGTAGCAGTTGACGCGATTTTGTTCGGTGGCCGTCGCGCGACCAACGTTCCGCTTGTTGCTGAACAGTACGAGCCAGCTCACGGCGTGTTCATCGGTGCTTCTGTGGCTTCCGAAGTGACAGCTGCTGCAACAGACGTTAAAGCAGGTTCGCTGCGTCATGACCCATTCGCAATGCTGCCTTTCTGTGGTTACAACATGGCTGACTACTGGGGACATTGGCTGGAAATGCAAGACAAGTTGGGCGAAAACTTCCCGAAGGTTTACCAGGTGAACTGGTTCCGTAAGGATGAAGACGGCAACTGGTTGTGGCCAGGCTATGGCGAAAACTCCCGTGTTCTGGACTGGATCGTTCGTCGTGCCACCGGTGAAGTTGAAGCAATTGACGGTGTGACTGGTCGTTACCCGAAGTTTGAAGACTTCAACCTTGACGGACTGGACATTGATGAGGCTCACTGGGCGAAGCTCTTTGCCATTGATCCTGATGCATGGTCAGCAGAAATGGATGATACTGAGGAATACTTCGCACAGTTTGGTGACAAGGTTCCTGCAGCTATCCGCGAACAGCTGGCGAAGTTCCGCGAGCGTATCGCTGCCGCAAAGGCCTGAGTTTTCAATGTGGCCTAGTTACAGTCGCTGTTGAAAGGCAGTGACTAGGCCACTGCGGAGAAAACTACAAGTGTGTTGCCCCGATCATGTGAGTGGTCGGGGCAACACGCATATGCTCTGCTTTACCCTAAATAATGCGTTAGCGCATGAGGGGGAGCGGTTAGGGGTAGCGAGCAAAAGGCTGGCGTATAGCCCAAAAGGTAGAGTCACTTGAGACGGCAAAATATTGTGTGCTTATGCCTTCATATAGAAGAAAAGAGCGGGAAAACTACAAGCCGGCAACAGAGTCTAAACGTCCAGAATCATGTGTACGCCACGAAGCAATAGCATGACGTGAAGGCGCGTCCATACTGATACAACCGCATGATTGGCCGGTAACTATATCGAAATCAAAAACATGTGCCTGTGTGTCGTGAGCAAGGTCAGGGTCATGTAAAAGTGCAAATGCCTGATTCGCCATTGCATCCAGCGGCTGACGGATTGAGGTTAAAGATGGAACAGTAAAACCTGAATGTGAAGAACCGTTAACTGCAACAATCGCCATATCTTCAGGGACTCGCATACCTAAATCTGCGCACGCAGCGAGGACACCCACTGCTTGACGCTCATTACCTGTAATAAGTGCAGTAGGGAGGGCTCCACGTTCATGGGCGTCCATGAGCCACTGATACCCGGCAAAACGCGAATAAGCCTGCCACGTGACTAATGCAGAATCAGCGTCATAACCGGTTGCCTGACACCAGCCACGTAAACGCAGATGTGAATTCCATATGCCGCCTGGCCCTGTCATCATTGCAATATGCTCATGGCCGTGTCCTTGTAAATGCTCGGCAAGCTGTTGGACGGCAAGTGCCTCATCAATTTGAACGGAAGGAAATCTCCCGTCAAGACGTGAATCTTCAAAGACAACCACGCGAACAGGAGAATGACTCAGAAGGTCAAAAGCGAGTTTTTCGGTGGTCCCCATGTAAAAAATACCATCGACCTGGTGTGCGAAAAACTGTTCAAGAAAGCGGCGTTCACGTGCAGGGTCGTCAGCAGAGTCTCCAAGCAACAGGGTGTAGCCCTCGTGGTGTACGCGCGCTTGGACTGCGTGAGCAATTTCTGAAATAAATGGGTTTGTAATATTGGGTAATATCAGGCCGTAGGTTCCGGTTTTTCCCATCGCAAGTGCGCGTGCTGCTCGGTTAGGTTGATACCCCAGTTTCTTGATTGCGGCGAGAACTCGTGCTCGTGTGTGAGGTGCGACAGGCCGTGGCCCGTTATTCACGGTGTAAGTGACAACAGCTACAGATGTTCCGGCTTCGCGTGCAACATCTTCGCGGGTAGGGCGTTTATTGGGCATTCGTACTCCACAAACTCTTAGGCGCCGATTCTTATTATGACCTATTGAGTGTGGTCAGATGCGAGTGGGAGATCAGTCATCATCTGTTTCAGCAAGACTGACAGCATGTATTCCTTCAATATCGGCAACAGCGGCGATGAGAGTGGAAATATTGAGGCCGCGGTCAGAACGAACCGTCAGGCGAGCAGTGACATCATTTTCCTGACGGTCACGTGTAGAAGAAGCGGTGACAATTGACCAGCCAAGTAGAGTGATATGACTGATGGTGTTGCCGAGAACTCCGTGTCCTTGCGTGTATTCGACGAGGAGAGTGTGGGTGTCAGGCATTATCCGTGCGGTCAGGTAGATCAGTCCTGGTGCTATAGCGAAGACAACGAGGAAATGCAGGGCTGTGCCAGCTAGTGCGAGCCACCACAGCCCTGCTCCGCAGGCCATTCCAATAGCGGCGGTTTCCCAGATAGTTGCAGCAGTCGTTAAACCTTTGATGGTGCCGTGGCGCGTCAGGATGATACCTGCGCCAAGGAAACCGATACCGGAGACGATTTGTGCGGCTACACGCGAAGGATCAAGTTTTGTGATCCCATCGCCAACAACGTCAAGGAAACCGTATTTGGAAATGAGCATCATGATTGCCGCCGTGAAGCCAACGATTGCTTGGGTTCGGATTCCTGCGGATTTCCCGTGTTGTTGGCGTTCCAAACCGATGCAAGCGGAAAGGACCAGTGCCAGCAGGACGAGTCCCAGCTGCACGGCGTAGATCATGATTTCTCCTGTCTTTTATATGAGGGCTACTCGATTCAACGTGTCGAATAGGTAAGTGCCTTCGCTGATTTTTTGGTGAACTGTGACAATATCAAGATGATCGAGGGGTTGGCTATAGAAAGTATTCTGTGTGCTGAGTCCCTCATGTGCAGTGATATTGCGGAGTGTTTTTTCCAGTTCTGTTGAATCACCAGTGCCAATACCGTAGGCCAATGTGATGTGAGGTCGAGGAACAGGACCAAAATGTGTGCCTTCCGGTCCGAAAACCTCTGTTAAACATTGACGTATCCGACTGGTGTAGCGTCCCCATATGTCTAGGTTGTCTGAGGGGCAAAGCACCGAGTCCTCGGTGACAATGGGCGCTGTGAACGTGATTGCGGGCGCGTCCCATTCACAGAAGGCAGCGTGGAGCGCAGCAATATATTCATCAATCCGCTCGGCTTGAGGTGAATCTGCGAAAAACGGAAGGCGTTGAGCAGTGGCGTGGAGTGCTTGCGAAGGTTGCAATGCGACAAGCTCACTGGCTTCAAGGGCTTCCTCGTAGGGATGTACCAGGGCAGCAAAATCCTCGCGCGGTGTGAGGTAGAGGTGAAGCTGCCCTGCGGGGTGTGTCCAGTCTTCTTCGGTTGTTTCAAAAAAACTACGCATGTGTGGGTACTTCTTTCCACCCATTATTTGCGAGTTCTTCGAGTTCTTCCAGTGATTTACCTTGAGTTTCTGGGGCCATGAAGAAGGAAATGATAAGGCCGAATATGGCGACTCCAGCAAAAAGCCACGTTGAATTCGCCATACCCCACTTTGAAACCATGATGGGGAATACGGTGACTCCGAGGATCGCTCCGATTCGGCTGATTGAGCCGGCAAATCCTACGCCGGAAGCGCGTAAACGTGTGGGGAATAGTTCGTTGGGGTAAACCATGTTGAGAACGCCTGGACCGAGGTTTGCTAAGAGGATAGCGCTCGATAGCAGCACAATAAGTACGATCATTGAAGGGTTTTGGATGAGTGCGAGTGTTGCGAGCACGATAACCATACCGACGAAGCACCAGAGGATTTGTTTGCGTCGACCGATTTTTTCAACGGTTACCATGCCGATAGCTGCGCCGAGGACACCGAGCAGGGCAATGACTGAGGAACCTACGTAGGCGAGGACAGGGTTGCCGCCGGTGAATGGTTTGAGTATGGAGGGCGTGTACATCTGGATACCGTAGAACGAAACTGCGAAAGCGAACCAGAATGTGCAGCAAAAGATTGTTGAACGAATCATGTGAGGCGAGAACAGTTCCCACCAAGTGCCGTGTAGGGCGGATGTGCCTTTATGAGCGCGAGCGGCTTTTTCACTGCTGTTATCAAAGTAGTTGCCTTGGAGGTGCTCAATATTTGCCATGATTGCGTTGGCTTCTTCGATACGTCCGTGTTGGCGTAGCCAGCGGGGAGATTCTGGAACATCGTGCCGTAAGACGAGGACGATGGCGGCAAGGAGTGCGCCTAGTCCGAGCATCCAGCGCCATGCGGAAGCGCCGATGGGGAACATTGCGATACCTGTGAGGTAAGCGAAGAATGCGCCTGCTTGCCATAGGAGTGACATGAAGATGATGAAACGGCCACGGCGTTCAGGGGCGGTGAATTCGGCGGTAATGGATGAGGAAATGGGGTAGTCGGCTCCGATGAAAAGTCCAAGGAGGAAGCGTGTCGCAATGAGTTGCCATACGTTTTGTGTGAAAGCGGCAAGGAGGGCAAAAATGATGAAACCTGAAAGGTCAATCATGTACATTTTGCGTCGGCCGAATGTGTCGGTGAGTTTGCCGCCGAAAAGCATGCCGAGGAACATGCCGATAATGGCTGAACCTGCGACTATGCCTTCCATAGTGCCTGTGATTTCCCACTGTGCTTTCAGTCCGGGTAGGGCTACGGCGATAACGGATACGTCAAAGCCGTCAAGGAACATTCCTGCGCCAGAAAGAACGGCCACACGATTTTGGAACCGTGAGCCGGTGGATTTTGTGCGAGATGTGCTCATGGGTTGATCTCCTCGTCGAGTATCTGTATTCATTGTTGGATGAATACATGGATTCTACGCGCGTAGTCTACGCGCGTCAACCCTTTATATTCTGCGAAAAATCATTCTTTCTTTCGGAAATAAAAGAACTGTGCCACGCCCTCAAAAATATCGAAAAAGCTTGGGGATACTTTCACGACATAAATCCGGAAACACCTAAGCTGATGCTGTTAAACACAGTGCGCATGAGACAAGAATGCCCACGTGATGAATAAGAACCTTCTCACATGCTCACACAAGCTACTCTGGTGGCGTGAAGGTCCTTCTCGTAGGAAATGGTGGGCGCGAACATGCGCTAGCCCGAGCAATGGTTCGTACCTCCCCTAACCTTGACTTGTATGTGCAAGCAGGAAACCCGGGCATAGATGCCCTGGGGCAACCCATAACATTCGACCCATGTGACCCGAAACACGTAAGTGCTCTGGCTCAAGAACATTCCATTGACCTTGTTGTTGTCGGCCCAGAAGCTCCCCTAGTTGCCGGAGTCGCTGACGCTGTACGAGCAGCAGGAATTGCCTGTTTTGGCCCCAGCAAAGCAGCCGCCGCACTTGAAGCCTCAAAATCATTCGCTAAAACAGTAATGAATGAAGCAGCAGTTGCCACCGCCCGCGCATACACATGCGCAAGCGAAACAGAAGTGGAAGCTGCTCTTGATAACTTTGGTGCCCCCTACGTGGTCAAAGATGACGCCTTAGCAGCAGGTAAAGGCGTTGTCGTAACCGATGACCGACACACCGCTTACGCACACGCGTCCTCATGCCTAGCGCGCCCAGATGGGCGAGTAGTCATCGAGGAATACCTAGACGGCCCAGAAGTTTCACTCTTTTGTCTCAGCGACGGCACAACCGTTGTGCCACTGGTGCCTGCGCAAGACTACAAACGTTTACTTGATGGGGGACAAGGCCCAAATACAGGCGGTATGGGCGCCTACAGTCCATTACCGTGGCTGCCAAGCGGACTCGTTGACGAAGTGGTACGCGAAGTAGCCCTCCCAACCATCACACGTATGGTCGAACGCGGAACACCTTTTATCGGCCTACTGTACTGTGGCCTCGCCCTGACGAGCGCAGGAACACGCGTCGTTGAATTTAACGTGCGTTTTGGTGACCCAGAAACCCAAGTAGTCCTCGAAAGACTTGAATCCCCTCTGGCTCCACTTCTTTACGCGGCAGCAACAGGAACACTCATTGACCATCCGAAACTCGAATGGTCAAAAGAAGCCGCAGTGACCGTTGTCATGGCTTCTGCAGGATACCCTGGGACGCTTCGCACAGGAGAAACCATCACAGGAATCGAAACAGCTGAAACAATTGACGGTGTTCACGTCATTCACGCTGGAACACGTTTGCGCACCGATGAGCCAGATCCACAAGGCTCAGGGAACTGTTGCGGCACAGAAAGTGAAACAGTCCTCGTAAATACAGGCGGTCGAGTACTTGACGTGACCGCGCGCGCCACAACTGTAGAAGAAGCCAGAAAACGCGCCTATCGTGCTGTCAATGCCATACGCTTTGACGGCGCACACTACCGCACCGACATCGGCACATGGCCAGACAGCTTGAATAGCTGAAGCTCTGACACTACCGGAGGATACGCATATGAGCACACGCCCACTCACCATCACCGGATGGGAACATGTATCCTCCGGAAAAATACGAGACATCTACGCGCCTGCAGGAACACTAAGCTCAGGAAAAACACCTGATCGCTACCTCATGGTCACCTCTGACCGCATTAGCGCCTACGACTACATCATGCCCAGCCTCATACCAGATAAAGGTAAAATACTGAACCAATTAGCTATCTGGTGGATGGAACAGCTCAGCGACATCATTGACACTCACCTGCTACGCGATCAAGATGGCGAACTGTTACCCGTGCCCGAAAATGTGCGAGGACGAGCAGTGATCTGCCGCGCGCTCAACATGATCCCTGTCGAATGTGTTGTTCGAGGCTACCTGACAGGCTCAGGCCTTGCAGAGTATGAGGCCACAGGTTCAGTCTGCGGTATTCCCCTTCCAGAAGGCCTCAGTGAAGCAAGCGCCCTCACACCCCCGATTTTTACCCCTGCAGTCAAAGCAGACATCGGCAAACACGATGAAAACGTGTCATTTCAACACGTAGCCGACATGATCGGAACCGAACTCGCAGAAAAACTCCGCGACACCTCACTGGCCCTATACGCGAGAGCGCGGACACTCGCTGCTGAACGCGGCATCATCCTAGCTGACACCAAATACGAATTCGGATGCGACCCACAGACAGGTACCCTAGTCCTCGCTGACGAAATACTCACCCCAGACTCGTCACGTTTTTGGCCTGCCGACCAATGGCACCCAGGGCGTAAAACCCCAAGTTTTGACAAACAATACCTACGCGATTGGCTCACTTCACCGCAATCCCACTGGGACAAAAACACAGGAGAAAAACCACCGCACCTACCAGAACACATCATTACTGCCACACAAGAACGCTACTGTGAAGCATTCCGTAAAATAACAGGAAAAGAGCCACAGCTCTCATAAGTGAAATACCACCGCATAAGCGCATATCTGACCCAGCATATCCAACACACTACAGGAGGACCCCGTGGGGCGAATCATCGTTGAAGTCATGCCGAAACCTGAAATCTTAGACCCCCAAGGAAAAGCTGTCGGCTCAGCCCTACCTAGGCTCGGAATCACCACATTCACCTCCATCCGACAAGGAAAATGCTTCCACCTGACATGTGAAGGACCCGTCACACAAGAAGCGTTGGAACAGGCACGCCGCGCCGCAGAAAATGTCCTATCCAACCCGATTATTGAAGATGTTGTACGCGTTGAAGCCCTCCCTGAAACAGAATGTGGCACCGCATGCGGATGCGGAGGTGCCCAGTGACCCGTATCGGAGTTGTCACATTCCCCGGCACACTAGATGACCGTGACGCAGCGCGCGCCGTGCGCCTCGCAGGAGCCGAAGCAGTTAGCCTCTGGCATAAAGACACGGACCTGCGTTCAGTAGATGCGGTAGTGCTTCCCGGCGGTTTTTCATACGGTGACTACCTGCGCTGTGGGGCAATCGCCGCTGTCGCACCTGTGATGACTGAGGTAGTGCGTGCAGCACACGCTGGAATGCCGCTCCTTGGTATTTGTAACGGTTTCCAAGTACTCTGCGAAGCACACCTGCTCCCGGGGGCACTCATCCGTAACGACCATCAAAAATTCCTTTGCCGCGACCAGATCCTGCGCGTTGAAAATACGAGCACTGCATGGAGTAACGCTTTCACGCAGGACGCTCAGATCACAGTCCCACTGAAAAATGGGGAAGGAAATTTCCAAGCGGACCCTGAAACCTTAAAAGAACTCGAAGGCGAAGGACGAGTCGTTTTCCGCTACGTGGATTTTAACCCTAACGGTTCTGCCCATGACATCGCCGGTATCACAAATGAGCGTGGAAACGTCGTTGGCCTCATGCCACACCCCGAACACGCAGTCGAAAAAGGTTTCGGCCCTGCCCGCACCTACCCAGATGGCAGTTTAGCCGGACACGACGGAACAGACGGGCTGACTATTTTCATCTCTGTCCTCAACGCGCTCGCGGGATAAAGCACCGTCAAAAAGTGGATACGTTCTTCTTTTGACGGCGAACCGCAACCCTGCGAAACCGCATATTCTCGCGCTACACAGACCACAACTGTATGAGCACTCCGATAAACCCACCATTCCTTTCACCGATGGAAAAACACATGAGCACCACAGCCACTGTTCCACATGAAATCCCCGATACCGTCGCAGACGCTACCGCCACACCCACCAAAGAAATGCCGTGGGCTGAACTTGGCCTCAAAGCTGATGAATACCAGAAAATATGTGACATCCTTGGGCGCAGACCAACAAATGCAGAACTCGCCATGTACTCCGTTATGTGGTCTGAACACTGCTCGTACAAGTCCTCCAAAAAACACTTGGCCGAACAATTCGGTGCACGTACCACTGACGATATGCGCCGCCACCTACTGGTCGGCATGGGACAAAACGCTGGTGTTGTGGACATCGGTCAAGGATGGGCGGTCACTTTCAAAGTTGAATCCCACAATCACCCCTCATTCGTTGAACCCTACCAGGGTGCAGCAACAGGTGTCGGCGGCATTGTGCGTGACATTATCTCTATGGGCGCACGCCCTGTTGCCGTCATGGATCAACTGCGTTTTGGTGCCCCGCAGCACCCAGACACTGCGCGTGTCGTCCACGGAGTCGTCAGCGGGGTTGGAGGATACGGGAATTGCTTAGGCCTGCCCAATATTGGAGGGGAAACAGAATTTGATCCGTCCTATCAAGGAAATCCACTGGTAAATGCCCTATGCGTCGGGGTTTTACGTCACGAGGACATTCACCTTGCGAATGCTACCGGTGAAGGAAACCTTGTGGTTCTTTTTGGTGCGCGCACCGGTGGGGACGGTATCGGAGGAGCCTCGATTTTAGCTTCGGAAACCTTTGAAGACGGTATGCCAACAAAACGCCCCTCCGTGCAAGTCGGTGACCCTTTCATGGAGAAAGTCCTCATCGAATGTTGTCTTGAACTTTTCCAAGCAGGGGTCGTCCAAGGCATTCAAGACCTTGGTGCTGCCGGTATTTCCTGCGCAACCTCAGAACTGGCCTCGAATGGGTCATCAGGTATGCACGTTGATTTAGAAAAAGTACTTCTGCGTGACCCTACCCTGACAGCAGGCGAAATCCTCATGTCAGAATCACAAGAACGCATGATGGCAATTGTGACCCCTGAAGATGAAGAACGATTCTTTGACATCATCAACAAATGGGATGTCGAAGCCTCCGTTATCGGTGTTCTCACAGGGGACGGGAAACTCACAATCGACCATTACGGCCACCGTATCGTAGAGGTAGATCCAAAGACTGTAGCTCATGACGGCCCTGTGTATGACCGTCCCTACGCGCGTCCACAATGGCAAGACGCTCTTGTTGCCGATACGACATGGGGGTTAGCGCGTCCAAGTGACGCGGCACAGCTGATTGATGCCATTAACCGTGTGATTTCGGACGTGAATCAGGCATCGAAATCATGGATTACCGACCAGTACGACCGTTACGTTCAAGGTAATACGGCTTTAGCTCAACCTGATGATGCGGGTGTTATCCGCGTAGATGAGGAAAGTCATCTGGGAGTTGCCTTATCAACAGATGCGAATGGGTGGTACACCAAACTTGACCCCTATCAGGGGGCGCAGCAGGCGCTCGCAGAATCCTACCGGAATGTTGCAATTGTGGGGGCGCAGCCTTTAGCGATCACTGACTGTCTGAACTTTGGTAATCCGGAGGACACTGACGCGATGTGGCAGTTAGTGACAGCAATGACAGGGCTAGCTGATGGGTGTATTGAGCTGGGAGTACCGGTGACCGGCGGTAATGTGTCCCTGTATAACTCCTCTGGCACAGTGAAAGGTCAGCCGAATTCCTCTATTAATCCGACACCTGTGGTCGGTATGTTAGGTGTGCTCCCTGATGTGCGTCGTGCGAATCCGTCTGGTTTTACCGAAGATGGTTTAGCAGTCGTTTTGCTGGGTGAGACTCGTGAGGAACTGGATGGTTCCGCTTGGGCGCGTATTTGTCACAATCATTTAGGAGGCGTCCCGCCGCGCGTTGACTTGGGTGCTGAAGTGGCGCTGGGCAATGTGGTGCAGGCGCTTTCGGCCGCTGATGGTCCTGATGGCGCTCCGCTTGTTCGTGCTGCTCATGATGTATCCACTGGTGGTGTGGCGCAAGCGTTGGTGGATATGGTTGTGCGCTTCGGTGTGGGCGGGTCTTTTGACGTGTCGGCTGTGGTGGGGCGCGATCAGATCGACGATTTCACGCTGTTGTTTTCTGAATCTCAGGCGCGAGCCATTATTGCTGTGCCCGAAGGGGCGATACCTGCGGTCTTTGCTGCTGCTGAGGCTGAGGGTGTGCCGTGTGCGCGTATTGGTACGACCGGTGGCGGCATGATGATTGTGCATGGGAATGATGTGCTGGCTGACGCGGGTAATGGAGCGGGCTGGTGTGTTGATGTAGAGGACCTGCGTACCCGCGTGGAATCGCCTTTACGTGAACTGTTCTGAAGTGTTCTGTGCGGTAAAGATTAGGTGACTTTGTAGGAGCCTCCTAGTTATTTCCGTTGACATATATTGATGCCGAGGGGTGTCAGGAAGTGACCTGACACCCCTCGGTGTGTTGTGCTTGTGTTTTTGCTTATGACGCTGGCGTGTTGCTCGGGTTTTCTTTGGTGTCTTTCGTATGCGTGCATGAGCGTTGCAGAAAAAAAGACCCAAGGTATCCGCAAACTATGCATCCCGCTAGGAATTTGTTTGCAACAGTGGTGTGTATGTCGCCGAAAATAAGTGCTAAAGCTAAAGAAAACGCAATAGCCATCAGCAGTATCCCAAGAACACTGTTGCGAGAAATCTTTTTCCGATATGACGTCATTGTTCGCTCCTACCCGAGAGGATTACATACGGTACAGAGGCAGGGCTTTCATGCGTGTTTTCATGGCACTGAGCCTCTCAGATGTGTTCAATGTGGAAAATATGCGTGTTCTTTTCTGTGAAAAGAACAGTAGTACGGTGTCGCGCAGCGGAGCTTTGCTCAACGCTGAATTTAATTCTACGTTATTTTGATGCACGAAATTGTTATTTTGACGCGTGAATCAAAGGGATTTTTGCGTATGAATGTACTTTTATGCGGGGGGGGGGGATCTCTGAGAACGCCAACAAATACAGGCACACGACATGGTGAATGTGACATGTAAAAGCCTTACGAATGAGCGTCCTCTGACATGCCTGACGAGGGCCTATCTACCTAAAAGGCCCCTCAGATACCTAAAGCTGCGCGCGCGCGAACACGCGCATCACCTGCATCACGTGCCCCCGCCACAGCCTCGGCTGCTGCGCGACACTGCGCGAGACTCACCTGACCTAAAGCCGCACCTACACCAGCAATAGCGCCAGCGGCCATTGACAGGGAAGTGACACCCATACCTACCAGAACACACGCCAAAATTGGATCAGAAGCAGCCTCCCCGCACACTCCCACGGGCTTATGATGCTCCTGCCCACTACGAGCTACACGAGCAATTAAAGCCAAAGGCGCAGGCTGCCACGGGTCTGAATACTCCGCTAAATCAGCAGATAAACGATCTGCTGCCATCGTGTACTGAGTCAGATCATTTGTTCCAATCGACACAAAATCAACTAAAGGCATGAACTGGTCCACAAGTACGGCAACAGAGGGGACTTCCACCATAATGCCGGCACGCAAAGAAACTCCCGCAGCTTGTGCCCGTTCACGTACCAATGATGTAAACCACTGGGCCTCAGGAATCGTTGACACCATGGGCGCCATCACCCACACATCTGTCTGAGGATTGTGTTGAGCAGCAAGAGCCAGCGCATCAATTTGATGGTCGAGCACTTCAGGATGAGGCCCAGTTGTACGTACCCCACGCACACCAAGAGCAGGATTTGGCTCATTATCCAAAGTCGCATAGTGTACGGGCTTATCAGAACCGGCATCTAAAGTCCGCACGACGACCTTATGGCCAGCAAAAACCTCAAAAACTTCCGAATAAATATGAACCTGCTCATGGATACTCGGTTCAAAAGGAGCATCCAAGAAAGCTAATTCTGTGCGCAGTAAACCCACACCCTCTGCAACACTTGACTGCGCTGCTGTGCGAGCGGCCGCTCCGTCACCAACATTTGCTAGTAATTGCACAGCATGGCCATCGCGTGTTCGACCGGGGCCTTGCCACTGATGTATCAGCTGGTTACGCTTGGCGTCGGCTTGTACCAAGGCTTCAGCTTCAGCAGGATCTACTCCTAGGGTGAGTGTGCCTGCATGTGCGTCAACAAGGACGGGACTTTCAGAGGTAATGAGGCTGAGCTGGCGTGCTGCGACGATGCAGGGGATTCCTAATTGGCGAGCAATAATAGATGTATGTGAAGTGGGGCCACCAAGTTCTGTTACCATCGCAACACATGCGCGAGGGTCCAGCCCAGCGGTGTCAGCGGGAGTCAGGTCATCTGCTAAAAGAATATAAGGGGTGTCACGCTGAGGAATTCCCGGTTCAGGTTCCCCTTGGAGATGCGCCAAAATACGGTCACGCACATCTTTTAAGTCAGTGGTTCGTTCAGCCATCAGCCCGCCTGCTGCTTCAAAAGCAGCGACGAATTTGTTGGTTGAAGCAATAACGGCATGAACAGCGGATGCACCTGATTGGATACGGGCCGTAATGTCTTTCACCCATGCGCGGTCTGTGGCAAGTGAAGCGGTCACAATGAGGACATCTGCGGCCTCGCCTTGTGCGCGTGCGGCGCGGGCAAAAAGATTATCAGCGACGGTGCGCGCACATTGCGTAAAATGTTCGATTTCGTTGGAGCGTTCACTTTCAGGCAAGATCGTATCTGAAAGTTCAGGTAGTTCAGGGCGACGGACCCACACTGCAGGAGCGTATGCAATACCTTGGACAACTGGTGTTCCAGTAATTGTTGTACTCATAGCAGGCTGCTTTCCGTGAGTTCCCGCGCAGACGGGAAAGGATACGGCGCACTTAGGTGCATTGATTTGAGTCTAAGCGACTTTGCATAGCTGTGAGTGGGAAATGACTTTGATAATGCGTAACAATGTCAAGAGAAAACAAATGTATTTGCTGTACGTGTGGCCGTATTTTCTGTATGCGCCGCCACGCCCTCGCAGATGAAGTACGACTTTTTAAAGATGAGGATGAATACGCTGAAGTGCCCGTATCGCGGTCATGAGTTTGCGTATGTGTGTGAAACTCTAGGATAAATAGACGATCCAGATACATGATGGCTAAGTCAGAGGAAAACTTGTGGCACTGATTGTCCAGAAATACGGCGGCTCATCTGTTGCAGATGTTGACGCTATGAAACGAGTTGCTCAGCGTGTAGTTGATACGCACAATGCGGGACATAAAGTTGTTGTTGTCGTTTCAGCCATGGGCGATACTACAGATGAATTACTTGATACGGCAGCGGCGCTCACCACTCGCGCACCTGAACGTGAAATGGATATCCTGCTGTCAGCGGGTGAACGTATTTCCATGTCGTTACTTTCTATGGCTGTGAATGAGCTTGGAGTACCAGCTACTGCTTACACAGGCGCGCAAGCAGGAATCCGCACAGATTCCCATTATGGTCGTGCTCAAATTATCGGCATGGTTCCTGAACGTGTAGCCCGCGCTATTCACGACGGGCAGGTTGCTATCGTCGCCGGTTTCCAAGGGATTTCCCAAGATGATGATGTGACCACATTAGGTCGAGGCGGCTCTGATACGACCGCTGTTGCGCTTGCGGCTGCTTTGAATGCGGATGTGTGTGAGATTTACACGGACGTGGATGGCCTGTTCAGTGCAGACCCACGAATCGTGCCAAAGGCGCATCGTTTACGCACCATCAGTCAAGAAGAAACCTTGGAACTGGCAGCGCATGGGGCAAAAATTTTGCACTTACGCGCCGTTGAATTTGCACGCCGTTACGGTGTGCCCCTCCATGTGCGTTCGTCTTTTTCTGAAAAAGAAGGCACTTGGATTTCTGACTCGCCCGCACACCCTGATTTGAAAGGGCTTGTGCCTGAAAACGCATTGCATGACACTCAGGAGGACACTGTGGAAAAACCCGTGATTTCAGGTATTGCTCACGATCGCTCACAAGACAAAATTACTGTGACAAATATTCCGAACTCTCCTGGTGTGGCGGCTCGTCTTTTTGCGATTGTCGCTGAAGTGGGTGCGAATATTGACATGATCGTTCAAAATGTTCCAGTCTCTGACCCGACGCTTGCAAATATCAGCTTCACTTTGCCTGAAGGTGACGCGCAAAAAGCCTTGGATGCTTTAGAGGCCCATAAATCAGAGCTTGGTTTCCATGAACTGCGCTATAACCCAAATATTGGCAAACTTTCACTTGTTGGTGCGGGAATGCGTACGAATCCTGGTGTGTCAGCTCGCCTTTTCGGTGCGCTTGCCGCAGCAAATATTAATATTGATCTGATTTCCACTTCAGAGATCCGTATTTCTGTGGTGACTCGTTTAGAAGATCTTGATCGAGCAGTTCAGGCTGTTCACACGGCATTTGATCTTGATGCCACAGAATCTGAGGCTGTGGTGTACGGCGGCACAGGGCGCTGATTATTACTCTGAGCTGATTATTACTCTGAATAGAAATTTTTTCACCGATTCTTTAACGGAAAGAAGAATTCTTATGCGTGAACTTACTGTTGCAGTTGTAGGTGCCACCGGTCAGGTGGGCCGTGTTATGCGGGCTTTGTTGGAAGAACGCCAGTTTCCTGTGTCTAAGATTCGTTTCTTTTCATCAGCGCGTAGCGCGGGCACAACATTGCCGTGGAAAGGTCAGGATATCCTTGTTGAGGATGTGGCTACAGCAGATTTTTCTGGTATCGATATTGCTATTTTTTCCGCAGGGGCCACAGCTTCACGTGAGTATGCGCCGCGTTTTGCTCAGGCAGGTGCTGTAGTTGTTGATAATTCTTCTGCGTGGCGTAAAGATCCGCAGGTGCCTTTAGTTGTTTCTGAAGTGAATCCTGAGGATGTGAAAGATCGGCCTCAAGGAATCATCGCAAATCCGAACTGTACAACGATGGCTGTGATGCCAGTAGTTAAGCCACTGATTGCTCAGGCCGGTGGTGCGAAGCGATTGTTTGTTTCCTCTTATCAGGCTGTGTCTGGCTCGGGTCTGAAAGGTGTGCAGGAACTGGTGGCTCAGGTCCGTAGTGGCGTAGAGCAAGATCTTGCTGCTTTAAGTATTGATGGGCGAGCGGTGACTTTACCGGATCCTGAAGTCTATGTGGCTCCGATTGCTTTTGACGTAGTGCCCTTAGCTGGTTCGATTGTTGATGATGGCTCCTATGAAACTGATGAGGAACAAAAACTGCGTCATGAGTCGCGTCGTATCCTGCATCTTCCTGAGTTACGTGTGTCAGGAACCTGTGTGCGTGTTCCTGTTTTCACTGGTCACACGATGACGGTTCATATTGAATTAGCGGGAGCTTTAACTCCTGAGCGTGCTAAGGAAATTCTTGCTGAGGCTGAGGGCGTGCGCCTTGTGGATGTGCCGACACCGTTGGAAGCTGCTGGTCGTGATGAGGTTCTGGTGGGCCGAGTACGTCAAGATCAAGCTGTTGAGGGTAACCGTGGTTTGGTATTTGTTGTTTCCGGTGACAATTTGCGTAAGGGTGCAGCTTTGAATGCTGTGCAGTTGGCTGAATTGGTTGCTCGGGATCTGTGCGAGTGATTGAGAACTGATCTTATATATGTTTACGCCTGCTGGGAGAAAGTGTTTCTTCTTCCCAGCGGGCGTAACGTATGTGTAGCGGAATCGTCTTAGTTATTTTGAGCGATTTCTTCGCGGACCTTATCCATATCGAGATCACGAATTTGCTGGATGAGGTCCTCTAATGCGGGACCTGGCAGCGCACCTGATTCACGGAAAACTGCTACTCCGTCACGGAAAGCCATCAGGGTAGGGATAGAAGAAATCTGAGCGGCAAGGGCGAGTTCCTGTTCGGCATCTGTGTCGATTTTGCCGAAAACAATGTCAGGGTGTTTTTCGGAAGCTGCCTCAAAAATAGGGCTAAACTGACGGCAAGGGCCGCACCATGTTGCCCAGAAATCAACTAGCACGATCGGGTTGCTGGTCACTGTTTCTTCAAAAGTGTCCTTGGTGAGGTTAATAGTGCTCATGTGTTTCCTTGAAATCTGACGGTGGCATATTCGGTTAATATGCCTTGTCTTAACCATGCACTATTTATGGGCAGTACGCATGGGCTAACACAGTGGTAGTGGACACCAAAAGAGGAAACATTTATGAAAAATGCGGCTTTAATGTACGGGGCAGCGCAGGAAAGCTGCTTGTGAACGTGTGTTGTCTGGGGATGTGCGCATATGCTGTGGGCCTTGGTGTGGAGCAGGTATTTCAGGAAGGTCTGAAGGGGCTGCGCCGACGCCGCGCAGAATAAAAAGTTGTATTTGCTGGATGCTGGATTCGCGCCGTGCAGGTGAGGAAGGTAAATGGTGCCCAGCTAAAGCTGAATGTATGAGTGCTACTAAAAAATCAGGATTTTGATGGGGGATACGGTCAGTTTTCATTGCTTCTAAGAGGATGTGACGCAAGATTGAGGCGATTAAGTCGGCGTGATGATGCAGGCGATGGCTGGTTTCGCGGGATACGTGTTGACGTAAGTTCAATCCTGCGGCTAGGTGATATTTGTCAGTCATTTCAATATGCGCACGCACGTAAGCGATGAGTTGGGTAATCGGATCGTCGTGATCTTTGATTGCTTGAGTGAGCAGCTCAGAAAAGTCGGCCGTGGTCTGTTCCATGAAAGCGAGGAGGAGGACTTCTTTATCAGCAAAATGGTTGTACACGGCAGTGCGTCCAACTTCTGCGCGATTCGCGATCATTGACATTGTGATCATATTGAATGGTTGCTCTGCCATGAGTTCACGTAAAGCGGTAAATAGGCGTGCTCGTGTCATTTCGCGATGGTCAGTGAGTGTGTGACCCAGAATTTTCGGCATAGGTATATTCTGACAGATTTTCGTTCAGTGTCTGAAAATTCTGTTGTATCAGAGGTGTTTTCTAAACAAAATCTCACAATGAGGATGCCTCATGACTTAGTGCAGCCCTTTATTTTGTGAAAAGTATGTCGTCACACGTGTTGAGTCGACGAAATATGCCAACAGGTGACTACATGCGTTATCTCTGGGCGCGTATTTGTTCGCATACCCGCGTAATTTCACGCACAATCGTTAAATTAGCGGGAATCCACGGGAGTGTTTCCACAGTATGCAGTGGTTGCCATCGGATATCTACATGTGCTTGTGTGAGTGTGGGAAGCTGAGGTAAAGAAATGAATTCTTTTGCAGGACGCTCGGAAAGATCCGGTGAGGCGTATTCGCTAAGCCATACACCCATATGTCGTTGAGGCCCGATTGGCCACCATGCGCCTGACGAGTCGCATATTTCTTTCCCGTAGGTGAGTTCCCATCCTAGTTCTTCGCGTATTTCACGAGCGAGTGCTTGTAGGGGACTTTCATTTTCTTCTATTTTTCCTCCGGGAAGTTCATATAAACCGCGTAAGTGTTGTGGATATGATCGAGCGGCGCATAAAAGATGTGTGGGGCAGTGTAAAGAATTAACGATTGCTGCGGCTACTACGGGGCGCGGGAGTCGAGTGCTTTCGTTAAGGAATACGGTCATTATTTTCCTTGGGCTTTTCTTTGAGTCCTTAAGGGGCTTGTTAAAAGAAGGGTGCGTTCGCCTGTGAAAACTTTGCTTACATACTCAGGATAAAACACCAACGCGGAAAGAACGCATACCGCCCCTGAAAGAAATGTGAAATATTGTGCTCTAGGGCATATTCAGTGAATCTGAGCGGGGAGGCGAGAGGCTACAAGAAGAAAAAGAAGTGAGCGAGTATCACAGGGGTACTCGCTCACTTCAAGGGTGAAAATAGGTTAGCGCTTCATGTGACGGCGCAGGAAAATACCTGTGCTACCAAGCGCAATGACAGTCATCATGAAGGCTGCCGCAAGGAAGGAAAAGCCTACACCTGTATGAGCCAGTTGCTGTGTGGTTTGAGGAACAGGATTGCCTGCCCCCTGCGGTGCTCCAGGTCCGTATGTCGTATCGGATGTGGACATCCCATCATCTGCCTGAGAATCCGTGTCCTGCATACCAGGGGAGTCAAGGGCATCAGAGGCGTTATCTGCTGGATCTGTTGAGTTTTCTGTGCCCATTCCTGCGCTGTTTTCTGGTATAGCGTGGGTAGAATCATCACCCGTAGTACCGGGTGTGGAAGTGCCAGCCGAACCAGTGTTTTCCGTAGAGGCTGTGCCGCCTGGAGTGCCTGTATCTGATGAGGAATCATTCTCAGCGGAGCCGGTGCTTCCATTTTCATTTTCTGAAGAACCGGGTGTATCAGCAGAGCCGGGACCTTCAGGAGCGCCTTCTGAAGATCCAGAGCCTTCAGGAGTGCCTTCTGAAGCCCCAGGTGTGTGAGTGGAATCTTCGTCAGCTAAGCTGCCCCCACTGGGCTGAGTACCAGCGCCATTTTCTGGGGCAGGAGGAGTGCCTTCATGGTTTTCTGAGGAATCATTGTTTGAAGGCGGCTGCGGCTGAGGAGCCCACTGCGCGTAGAAAGTGACATTATCAGTCACCGTGTACTCAGCTTCAGGCTGGTAGGTATCGCCCATCCCATTAGCCTCAGTATTCCAACCGGTGAATGTGTAGCCCTCCCGATTAAAACCATTGGCAGGTAGTTTATGTACGGAATCAACTGGAGCTTCAATGTCTTCCATCGTGCCGGTGCCTTCATTTGCATCAAAAGAGAGGCGTGCAATGATAGGGACATCTGGCAGGGTTGAAATGGCTGAGCGTAAAACGATGGAATTTCCTTCCCGAGCAAGGGTGTATTCATCAGAGTCACGCCACAAAGTGACGGCAGTAGAATCCTGCAATCCTCCGTCAACTGTTACAAAGGTTTTATCCTCGTAGTCATCCAGATCCTCAGAGCTATTATCAACTTCAACGGCCAGATTCCCGGTGACGTTTCCTCTTATATGCAGCGCAGAGTTAAGGGGCAGAGTTATTTTCCCGTTATTTGAATCAATGGCACCAAAAGTGATGGTGCGTGGTGTGTCAGATTCCGATAGTGTAACGGAACTTGTTTCCCCATCAGAAGCAGCCAATGTCAGTGTGTCAGCTCCCGCGAAACCGTCAGCCATTCTTACATTCACACCCTCTAAATGAAGCTGATCCAGTGTGCCGCTCACTGTGAGTGTGGATGGCGTGCGACCGCTAAAAGCAAGTGAACTATGTGACGCGTTTTGTGCTCGATAAACGGAAATTTTGTTGTTCGAGTGTGAGCTAACCCGTGTGGCAGCGGTATTTTGGTGATTGTCGCCAGAAAGATCAACACCATTGGTGGCTGACACGAAAGCGTCAAGCTCAATGGTTGTAGGGAGAGTTTTATCTTTGTAGATATCACCGGCAACAATGCGTTGGAAAGCTGTTCCCGCGTTTCCTTGGATCGGCCGCGAATTCTTGAAAGTAATATGAGCGCCAGAACCGCCTTCGACACCACTATTAGGGCCAGCAACCAGAGTGGGAGGTGTTAAAACAGAAGCCGGTTTTGTTGTGACAGCATCAAAAGTAATGGTGTGATCGGAAGCAAAAATATACGCTTCACTGCTGCCATCAGGTGTAATCCCAAGGGTCAGGTTCTTCAGGGTAATATCGCCCAAAAGTTCCAGAGGAGAACCGCGGAAAGCCAGTTCATTTCCTTGGCCATTGATTGTGACAGATTGAGTGAGGGCAATACTGCCACGTGGCGTATTAGTGTCAGAACCTAAAGAAACATTATCTAATAGGAGAATCTCATCCCCATCATGAGCAGCCTCTAAAGCACGGAAAAAACTCGTGTAGGGACTTTCTTGTGAGCCATCACCATCTGCTTGACCACGATTTTCGCGGACGTATATTTGCCGTCCCGCAACAGCAGGAGGCTCTGAAGTATCCGCGCTTACAGAGCTTGCTGCTGTGTGAGTCAGAGAATCTACATTGGCGTAGGCTCCGGTCGGAGCTAACAAGACTATCAATGACGTTAATCCTGCAAGTGCAGATAAACGTCGTTTTTTGTGGGGGGACTTAAGCATCGGTTGCTCTTTCGTGAAACGTAAAAAACAGACAAACAAAGTGTACAGGTTTTCTTGCTATAAACATATTTCGGTGTGTACGTATGCGGGGGCTTCACAGGAAAATATTTCGCAGAAAAGCGCAAATAAAATACGCAGGAAAATATGTGTCTACACGATCAAAAGTCATGTTTTATCGCGGGGACGTTACTTAAACTTACCTACCGGACAGATCTGGCGCAGCAACATATGAACTGTTAGTCTCGCACTTTGTGAGGCCCTTTCTTGTAGCGGTAGCCCGCCCCTCGGGAAAAATCGCAAATGATGAGCAACGAGCTTTACGAAAGCTTGGACACCTGGATGCTTCTGGTCTTGTCCCCCTAACCCTAGACCAGCCATCCGTATCCCTACCGGACTTTTCCTTATACTCTGGTGTCATCATTACAGGCTCACCCTACAATTTCCTTTCCACCGAAAAAACAGATGCGCAGCGTTGGACAGAAGAACACCTCTTACGCCTATGTGAACGCCTCCTTGCCGCAGATTTTCCAACACTTGCACTGTGTTTCGGCCTGCAAATGCTTGCCGTAGCCGCAGGTGGAACGCTGACAAGCGCCCACCCTGAAAATATGGGTGCTTACCCGATTACCTTGACAGAAGAAGGAAAAAAAGACCCTCTGACAGGACAGCTCCCGCCTTCTTTTTATAACTATGTCGCTCATGCGGAATCACTTGCTGACATTCCGGACGGATTGACTGTTCTCGCATCCTCGCCCACAACTCCTGTGCACCTTGGACGTTTCGGCCAGAACATATACGGCACCCAGCACCACCCCGAAATTGACACATACGGTATTCGACTGCGTATTGAACACTATGTAGGTGTCTACTTTGATCCCGCCGAATACGAGGACATTCTGAGCGCATGCACCTCAGTCCATACGGAACATGGACTCATCCCCGCTTTTACTCAAAGATACCAACGCTAAAGAGAGGGGAAACAATGGAATTCGCACATTCTCCACAATCATCAATTGGTATCGAATGGGAACTGCAACTCATCGATCAAGACTCCAATGACCTACGTCAAAGCGCCGCCTACATTGTTGATCGAGTAGCAGGAAAACCTTTCATACAAAGCGAAATGTTACTGAATACGGTGGAAGTCACTTCCGGTGTTCACAGGCATGTAGCAGGTTGTGTTGGCGACTTGCGTACAGGTTTAGAAATACTGTCCGATATTACCGATGAATTACGTATCGAACTGGCTTCCGCAGGTTCCCACCCTTTTGCTAACCCGGCGTATCAGCGTGTTACTGACAAAGAACGCTACACAGAACTAGTGGAACGCACACAATACTGGGGCCGACAGATGCTGATATTTGGCACCCATGTGCATGTAGGTATCGACCAGAGGGAAAAAGTCCTCCCCCTGCTTAAAGCTGTCCTTACGCGGGCCTATCACATACAAGCCCTTTCAGCTTCCTCGCCTTTTTGGAGTCGAACAGATACAGGTTATGCCTCGAATCGTTCCATGTTTTTCCAACAGCTCCCCACGGCTGGTGTGCCACTGCAATTTGACCGCTGGGAAGAACTCGAACATTTTGCGCAGGGGATGCAACAAGCCTCCACAATACGTCATTTCAATGAAGTGCGATGGGATGTGCGACCAGCCCCAGGATGGGGGACGCTCGAAATCCGTGTGGCAGACGCAAATACGAATATGGCTGAACTGAGCTACATTGCCGCCTTGATTCACTGCCTCGTTGATTTTTACTCGAATGAATACGAAGCAGGGCGGGACCTACCTTCTGTGCCAAGCTGGTTCGTATCTGAAAATAAATGGCGTTCTGCGCGTTACGGTATGGATGCTGTGCTAATTATTGACGAACACGGTAACGAAGAACCTGTGAAAGACACTCTGAGGCAACTGATTGTGCAACTCGAACCCACTGCGGAAAAACTCGGCTGCCTGAATGAACTCGCTGGAACCTTGGAGATCATCCGCGAGGGCGCAGCTTATGAACGTTTGCGTCAGGTTGCGCAGCTCAATTCCGGGTCATTAGATGCTGTGGTGAGTCATATGCGCGCAGAAATGCAAGCAGAACGCCCACTTAAAGCACGTGAATTATCTGCAGGGTCTACTGGGCGCTCGCTGCGGGGCAAGAGTGAAACAACAATGAGGTAGGACTCGATCACAAGTTCAGTGACGAGCTGCCCGTCCAGATCAGGGTCAGGGTGTAAGGAAATCCAGTGCTTCTTGTTCATGTGGTAGCCGGTGGTTATACCGGTGAATTCTTGGATAAGTGCGCGAGCTTCTGCGGGGTCAGCTTTGACGGTGACTAGGTGTTCGTTGTTAAGGATGGTGAACAGTGCGAACCATTTTCCGCCTACTCGTGCTGCTTTCCATTGGGGCGCGAAGTCGTATATTTCACTGCCCGGTAATTCCAGCGCTGTTTTTGTTGCAATCTGATAGAGGGCCTGCCCGTCCATTTATAACCTTCCCTTAAAGCTGCGGTGTTTGCGCATGTGTAGCTCAATCATGTGTCTTGATCTGTTGGCTTGACCTCAAGTGAGCTTTATGTTGTACGGTACCTGCATATAGGAATCATCATGTAACACATAATAGAATATAATGGAGGTTATAATGACTGACTGTGTATGTTCAAAAGAATCCGTTACCATTCCAGAGGAAATGAAAGCCGTAATAATGCGTGCGCCAGGTGACGTTGTTGTTGAAAAAGTCCCTGTGCCGCGCGTAGTAAAAGCAGGTGACGCAGTCATACGCCTTGCTGCTGCCTGTATCTGTGGTTCTGACCTGTGGCCCTATCGTGACCTTGATGAAACTCCGGTGCATAACCGACCTATGGGACATGAATACGTTGGTACGGTCGTTGAAATAGGTGAAGGCGTGAAAAGCCTAGCAGTAGGTGATTTTGTTGTCGGTTCCTTTATGGTTTCTGACGGCACATGTGAAATCTGTGTAGCTGGATACCCTTCGCGTTGCGCTCACGCTGGATCCTACACAGGAAGTCAAGCCGAGTACATGCGCATCGAAGAAGCAGATGGCACTCTTGTTGTTATCCCCGGTGGAAAACCGGAGGATCCAGAACTTTTAGCTGACTATCTTGCGGCTTCTGACGTGCTGGGCACAGGATGGTTTTCAGCCGTAGCTGCACAAGCCGGTCCGGGAAAAACAATCGCAGTAGTCGGTGACGGAGCGGTGGGATTATGCGCTGTTTTAGCAGCAAAAACCCTAGGGAGCGAAAAAGTTATCGTATTTTCTCGTCATGAGGACCGGGCTGCCCTTGCTCGTGAATTTGGTGCGGATGTTGTCATTGCTGAACGTGGCGCTGAGGGTGCGCAGAAAGTAAAAGAACTGACACATGGTTTAGGTGCTCACGGGGTATGTGAAGCAGTTGGGACGCAAGAATCAATGGAACAAGCACTTGCCTCTTGTCGTCCGGGCGGATATGTCGGATTTGTTGGAGTGTCTCACGATCAAATGATTAATGGATGGGACTTGTTCCTTTCTCAAGTGCATCTTTTAGGTGGGCCGGCACCTGTTCGTCGTTTTTTACCGGATCTTATTGCACGTATTCAGCGCAGGGAAATACAGCCAGGACGTGTTTTTACAAAGCGTATTCCTATTGATGAAGCCCCTGCAGGCTATAAAGCAATGGATGAACGCCAAGAAATCAAAGTGTTACTTGAAGTGTAAGCAGGGGCGGGGCCTCTGAAAATTTTGAGCGCGTCCTCAACGTGTGACCTGCTATAGCAGGTCACACGTTATTTTTCTGCACTATGAAATTATCTGCGCATTGAGATTCTCACATGCGGGTCTCCGATCGTAATGCTACAGCGTTTTATTGTTTAATCTACTGTAGATCTTTCTAATTAAAAACTTTATATAATGAATTGAGGTTGGCATAATCGTCACTAATGATCTCTTTACATGTATTCACTGAGTGAGACGATTTCATACTTTCCCCACTACTAAGTCATGGTAGTAACCATGTTCTTTACCGCAGATAACTCCGCACCCACCGCAGGGCGCGTATATCTGCGAATGCGAATGTGTAGCTCAAAGTAACTCGAACAGACCCAACAAATTCTTTCGGCTCTGTCCCGTACCCACTGAGCTTCTACTAGGTACTCCGGAGAAAACCATGCCATCGCTGAACGTCACAGACGAGCATAACGCTATCCGTGATCTGAAAAATGAGCATTTACAAAGTGAAACGCGTGAAAGCCCTTGCTTTGCCGCTGCTCCGACAATCTCATTTGAACTGATGCCACCGCGATCTGAAAATACGATTCCACAATTTTGGAACACAGTGGCAGCATTAGAAGAAACCCTCCCGGATTTTATTTCAGTGACTTACGGCGCTGGCGGACACAACCGCGGCAGCGCACAAGAAGTAATCACTCGGCTTGTGCGCACTGCTCCTCAACGTTCACTTGCTCACCTAACATGTGTAGGTGCTTCGCGTGCAGAAACAACAGCCGTAATCGACAACTACCTTGCCAACGGAGTTCGCGCTTTCTTGGCGTTACGTGGTGACCCTCCCCGTAACGGTGTGCGCATGGCAGATGAACTCACGTCTTCCCTTGAACTCATCACGCTACTGAAACAACGCGAATACTATCGCTGCCAATATTCTGCAAGTAACGTCCTGCGAGGCGTAATCCATCCCCTCATCATTGCAGTTGCCACATTCCCCGCAGGAAATCCTGCAGCAGGAACTACACCCACACAGGAAGTGGAACGACTTCTCTTAAAACAAGCGGCAGGCGCTTCCTTTGCGATTACGCAGCTTTTCTATCACTCTGATATTTACATTGACTTTGTAAACGAAGCGCGCGCTGCCGGAGTTACTATTCCGATCCTTGCCGGCATTTTGCCTCCCACACACCCGCAACGCTTACGACGTGTAGAAGAACTCACAGGAGTAAAAGCAGATGCGAAACTGCTGCGTCGTTTAGAGGAAGCAAATAAAGCTGATTGTTTCCACATCGGTGTGGAAGCCGCCGCAACCCTGATACGTGACATACTTGCTTCTGGTGCCCCCGGTGTACACCTGTACACCTATAACCAAGCTGAACCGACACTCGCAATTTTGCAACATTCGCACCTCATCGGTGAAACTGTGTCACCGAACCTACAACCGCGCCGCTGCGACTGGACTCCGCATAGCGCAAACGACACTCCCGCTGCGGCGACTTATTAGCCGAGGAGTCCTCCCTGTAATATCTACCCTGAACCGACCGTCCTTTACTCATACGTAAAAACTGTCCCTTACTCACAAGAAAGAAATAAGAAAAATGAGCACGACATTCCCCGCCTCAACAATTGTTGGTTACCCGCGAATCGGTGCCAACCGTGAATTAAAACGAGCAGTTGAGTCTTTCTGGGCCGGTCGTATAAACAGTGATGAATTAGAAACAATCGCTACGAATTTACGTATCGACACGTATCAACGTCTCAAAGAACTAGGACTTACAGAAGACAGCGCAATACCTGCTTCTTTCTCTTACTATGACCAAGTCCTCGACGCGACTTTCCTTTTGGGAGCTTTCCCTCAACGATTCCGTGCACAGCAAAAAAACACGGAGCTTGAACAATATTTCCTCCTAGCACGTGGTGAAGGCGCGGTTGCCCCACTCGAAATGACAAAGTGGTTCAACACGAACTACCACTATCTTGTCCCTGAAATCGCTCCAGATACGCCCATCTCCTATGCGTCAAACTGGCCAGTACAACGCTTCCTTGAAGCAAAGGAAGCAGGTTTCATTGTGCGACCCACAATCGTTGGGCCTTTGACATACCTGCTGCTGTCAAAACCTGCTGCTGACGCTCCCCAAGATTTCCAACCGGTGTCACGCCTCGATGATGTCGTGAATGCTTATGAGGCTTTACTTGCTGATTTAGCTGAAGCAGGTGTCCCGTGGGTTCAATTTGATGAACCAGCGCTGACCAGCGACAACTTAGGTGTGAGCGTTGAGCAAGCGTGCGACTTTGTACGTCATACTTATGATCGTTTAGGGGCCGTCGCAACTCGCCCACATATTGTGGTGACCACGCCTTACGGTGAAGCTCGTCTAGCTGTCGAAGCCCTAGCGCATACCCCAGTGGAAGCCATTCATGTGGATGCAGTTGCAGGACAATATCCGTCTTTCGCTGATTTTGCAGGAAAAACACTGGTTGCTGGCGTAATTAATGGTCGCAATATTTGGCGATCTGACCTGCGCGCCACCTTAGAGTCCGTTCGCACGGTGCGCGATGAACTTCCCGCAGGCGTGGCTTTGTCAGTGTCAACATCAACTTCCTTGCAACACGTGCCTTACACGACATCTGTTGAAAAATGGGAAGACGCTACTTTGGATCACCATTTACATCTGTGGTTGGCATTTGCGGAAGAAAAAGTACGTGAAGTTGTGGCCCTTGCTCAAGGACTACACGAAGGGCCACAGGCAATTGCTGAGGATCTTGACATTGCCGATCAAGCCCAGCACACACGAGCCAGCGCCCCAGGAGTGCATAAAGCCGATGTGCGTGCTCGCGTAGAATCTTTGAACGAAAAAGATCGTGACCGCGGTGCCTACGACGTGCGTCGTGAAGCGCAAGAAAAACGCTTAAATTTGAGGCTCCTGCCCTCGACAACCATTGGTTCTTTCCCGCAAACCGTGGAAATTCGTCAGGCACGTGCCGCTCACGCGCGTCACGAACTTGATGATGCCGCCTACCAGAAGGCCATGCGTGACGAAGTGACTCGCGTGATCCGTTTGCAAGAAGAACTGGATATTGATGTGCTGGTTCACGGCGAACCTGAACGTAATGACATGGTTCAGTATTTCGCGGAACTACTTGACGGTTTCGACGTCACACGTAATGGTTGGGTCCAGTCTTACGGGTCACGCTGCACAAGGCCGTCAATTTTGTGGGGCGATGTGACACGAAGCGCCCCCATGACAGTCCAGTGGAGTACTTTTGCGCAGTCACTGACTGACCGTCCAGTAAAAGGTATGCTCACAGGGCCGGTAACAATTCTTGCGTGGTCGTTTGTACGTGAAGATCTTCCGATTGCTCACGTAGCAGATCAAGTTGCCTTTGCTTTGCGTGATGAAGTGCGTGATCTTGAGGAAGCAGGGATTGCTATTATTCAAGTGGATGAGCCAGCTTTACGTGAACTTTTACCTTTACGTCACGCAGAACAAGAAGAATACTTGCGTTGGTCCGTGAACTCGTTCCGCTTGGCAACCAGCGGAGTACGACCAGACACGCAGATTCATACGCACCTGTGCTATTCCGAGTTTGGTGAAGTAATTGATGCAATTGACGCTTTGGATGCGGATGTCACCTCTTTGGAAGCTGCACGTTCGCATATGGAAGTTCTGCCCGCAGTGGAAGCAACCGGTTTTGAACGGCAAATAGGCCCAGGTATTTACGATATCCACTCTCCGCGTGTGCCCACCGTTGAAGAACTCACAGAACTACTGCGAGAAGCGGTACAAGCAGTTCCAGCTGAGCGCGTATGGGTTAATCCTGACTGTGGCTTAAAGACTCGTAATTACGAACAGGTCATTGCTTCGCTGACTCATATGGTGGAAGCTGGGAAAGCAGTACGTGAATCTTTAGCGAACTCGTAAGGTCCTGGCGTGGGTCGTAGGTGATACTGCCTATCGCTGCCCAAATGACGAATAGCGCAAGGTGCGGATCCATCTCATGTGGGTTCGCACCTTGCTTTTATGCTGAACATTTCAAGGAAATGAAGCGACGGAGGCTCCTAAGGTATAGTCCAAAGCACGTGAGGATGAGAATATGGTGTGTGTGACTTCGATTCATGAAACTTTCCTTGCGGCACTTAGCGCTTACGCGCATGATGAACGAGCACGTTTCAATGCGAAACTTGTTCCCACAATTGCTCCTGAACGCTTTGTGGGAGTATCTATGAGTAACTTGCGAAAAACCGTGCGAAATCTGCAAAAAGATTACAGCGATCAGGTGTTTCTTGCAGCTTTACCGCATCCTGTTGTTGAAGCAGATCTGGTCCATATGATGCTGCTTAACGAAATAACAGATGCTGATATATGGGCACAGAAAATGGAAGAATTCTTGCCATATGTTGATAACTGGATGGTAGCTGACGCGGTAAATCCGCGTGTTGTATATGAGCGTCCAGAGAGCGTGCGCGCATATGCGTACCGTTGGCTTGAAAGCGGCGACTATTATTCTGTGCGGGTCGGTATTGTTATTTTATTGCTTGCCGCGCAAAAAGGTTTCTTCGTAGATGAAGACATGAGCCGGATTATTCATTTATCGAGCGATTTTTTCCGCGTCGGCACCCAACGCGATGGCAACTACTATGTGACAATGGCCTGCGCATGGTACTTAGCCACAGTCTTTGAAAAGGAACCGCTGCATATTCGTTCTTTCCTTGAAGGACCAAATGAGCGAATCGTATTGAAAAAATACACCCTCCGTAAAATTCTTGAAAGCCGTAAAACATCCAATGAAGATCGCATATGGCTTAAAGAACTACGTTTGAGGATGAAAACGCGCAATCACTGATCGCGTAGGCTGATGAGTACTTTCTCAGCTTGTGTCAGGCTTGAAAGAGGCCGACACCCGCGAGCAACCCAGTGGCGAATCTTTGACGGCTCCTCAAAAGCCAAACGGATCCCTCTGAAAAATAAAATATGCGGAGCTTTCCTGCCTTCACGCAGGTCACGTAGGAAACGAAACCACATGTTCCGTATGGGGGAACGCGAAATACATACAGCATCTGCTAATACGTTTGCATTGCGTAGGGCTTGCACCAAGTGGGAAGCAAAAATGCCTTCCGCGATGAAAACTTTTTCTTCAGGCAATAATGACCACTCATATGTGCCAATTCGTTGATTCAACGCAATATCGTATGTAGGGATCTGCGCGTATCCGTTGTGACATATGTGTATGAGGGCTGCTAAAGCCTGTTCTTTATGCCACGAAGTAATGTTATCCCAGTCGATGAGTCCTGAACGTATTCGTGGCATATTCGGGTCTGTATCATTTTTGTAAAAATGGTCCAAAGAAAGACAGCGGATGCCGGTACGCGCGGCTATAGATGTTTTCCCAGATCCTGAAGGACCAGTAAGGATGATAACTTTCGCCCGAAGTGAGTGCTGACGCTCAGAATCATTACTGTGAGCAGGTGGAGTATCAACCATATGCGTATCGTATGCGCTATGCATGGGTGGCTGTGGATCGGCAGCAGAGTTCGTCACTGTTTGTGTGTGCCGCTGTGGAGTATGTTCCGGGGCTTTTGAAGGGGAGGCTGTGAAACGAAAGCCTATACGAGGGTGAAGGTAACGAAAATGAGCGGAACACATGCATATAAAGATAAATGTGTGGGCGCATACATCATGTACACGCCCACACACAGGAACAAAAGTTAGCAATCTGTCACAAGGACGACTCGCAGTGTACGAGGACCGTGGACCCCATTGACACGAACCAATTCAATATCAGAGGTCGCTGAACCGCCTGCAATCCATGTGGTAGGACGTTCAGGATGCTTACTTAAAATACTGACAGCCTGAGCTACAGTGGGTTGCACGTCACTGCAGCGTACAACACATACATGTACGTCAGGAAGCAAAGTGATAATGCGTCGCCCCTGATCGGGTTGTGAATCTAAAACAATGGAACCTGACAATGAAACAGCGGTCCGTGAAGCGGTAACAACTGCATCAATATGTGCCAGATCCATTTTGTTGACGGGGTTTTCAGCACTATCAGTGCAGAGCGCGCGTCCATTACGCGCAGCAGCTTTCGCCCACTCAGGATCCAAACCCTCGGGAACAACTACGCTGTGTGAGTGCGTATCAGTCAAGAACTGAGCAATTGCTTCGGGTACCTGTTTGGATTCTACTTGTAGTACTTGAACGTCGTAATCTTCTAAAGCTTCGACAAATTCAGCAATCACCGCAGGTGAACCAGGTTTTTCATCGGTTTCTACACGGTAATCGCGGATAATTGTATCTGCTGGAGCAGCATCTGCGGATGCAGCCAAAGCCTGACGAATTGTTGCTAAAAATGTTGCTTTATCAGTCATTTTTGGCCTCCCTTATCAGAATCTGCACTATGTTCACTGAACCACGAACGGAAGGTTTGTTTTGGCGGCGCAGGAATGTCACGTGTATCAGACCAAGCTGTTGCAGGCCACGGTAAATGAACGAAACGTTGGCCTTTCCCTGCGGCTGCGCGTGCTATAGGAAGTATCGCTCCTGCGCTACCTAAAATCCGGCCATTCGACATGGGGACTGATGCTGCTTTCATTGCGATATCCCACGCAGTTGGTATGCCACCACGGTTAGCTTCAATAGCGCGATGACGTAGTTCCACGAGGACTTCGGGGATATTAATACGCATCGGACATGCATCAAAGCACGCGTTACATAATGATGAGGCGAAAGGTAATGTGGAAGCAGGATCATGATGTGTGAAAGCGCCACGTAACTGCGGGGTTAAAATTGCGCCGATTGGTCCAGGATAGACGCTCTGGTAGGCGTGCCCACCTACATGCTCATACACGGGGCATACATTCATGCAGGAACCGCAGCGAATACAATGCAAGGCTTGGCGTCCAACAGGGTCAGCGAGTACTTTTGAACGACCGTTATCCAGCAAAATCAGGTGGAATTCTTGAGGCCCATCACCCGGTGTGACACCGGTCCACAATGTTGTGTAGGGATTCATACGTTCACCGGTGGCAGAGCGCGGCAGGAGTTGCCCAATCACTTCAAAGTCACGGTATGTGGGAACGATTTTTTCAATACCAACAATGGAAATGAGTGTATCTGGCAGTGTCAGACACATACGTCCATTTCCTTCAGATTCATAAACAACGAGTGTCCCAGAATCTGCGATCATCATATTGGCGCCTGATATTGCAACTTTTGCTTGCAAAAATTTGCGGCGTAGGTGTGCGCGTGCTGCTGCGGTCAGTTCTGCAGGATCGTCAGAGAGGTTTTCTGGCGCATTTTCCATACGGTCAGCAAAAATTGCTCGTACTTCAGAGCGGTTGCGATGGATTGCTGGAACAACGATGTGACTGGGCATATCGTCTGAGAGTTGGACAATCATTTCAGCGAGGTCTGTTTCCCACGCGCGGATACCGCGTTTTTCAAAGTATTCGTTCAGCCCAATTTCTTGGGTAACCATTGACTTGACTTTAACAACCTCGTCAGCTCCGTGTGAGGCAGCAATTTCGTAGGCAATGCAGCGGGCTTCTTCAGCATCTTTTGCCCAGTGGACAATGCCTCCACGCGCGGTGACGTTCCTTTCCATTTCTTCGAGAAGTTCAGGCAGGTGCGTCATTGCATAGTTTTTAATGGTTGAACCTGCTACGCGAAGCTGTTCCCAATCGGGCATTTCGGAAACTCTGATGGCTCGCTTATTACGGATTGTGCGTGTCGCATGTCCGAGGTTGCGTCGCATCTGCGTGTTCCGGAGGGTACGTTGCGCTGCTTGAGGGAAGGGTTCTCCCCATTTCAGCGGGTCATCCGGTGCGGGTACTGAGGGTGCCCAATTTCCTGAGGGACGTTCCTGCAAGGTGTGGTTGTCATTTGATGTGCGTGTCATGTCAGATTCCCAACTTCGTTGTTGTCACAGGGGCTTCCCAAGGTTCTTCACGGGTGCCTGCAAGGATTTCTGCTAGGTGCATAGCGCGTATGCCGGCACGGGCGCGTGAAAGGCCGCCCGCAATATGCATGAGGCAGGAGTAGTCGCCTGCGGTAAGGATTTCTGCGCGGGTTGAAATGACGTTGCTCATTTTATCGGTGAGCATGGCGGTTGATGTTTGGGAATTTTTCATCGAGAAAGTTCCGCCAAAACCGCAGCAGCTTTTGGCTTCAGGAAGTTCAACGAGGTCAATTGCTTCAACTGCGCGTAGGAGCTGGAGAGGGCGGTCGCCTACACGTGTGATGCGTAGGGAATGGCATGTGGAATGGTATGTCACGCGGTGAGGGAAGTAAGCGTTGACATCAGTTATTCCAAGGACGTCAACAAGAAATTCGGAGAGGTCGTACGTATGTTCAGCGATACGTGCTGCCATTCGTGCCATGCCGGGCATTCCTTGGTTTTTTGCGACCATTTCTTGCTGGTGACGTAGGGATCCTGTACATGATCCTGAGGGAACCACGATTGCATCCCATTCGCCGTCAAGTACGGGGGCGAAAGTTTTGACGTGATTTTTGATGAGGGGGACAGATTCAGGGAAATATCCTGTGTTGATGTGCATTTGCCCGCAGCATGCTTGCGATATTGGGAAAACTACTTCATGGCCAAGTCGTTCAAGTAGGTGAGTAGTGGCCTGTGGTGCTTGTGGGAACATGGTGTCCCCAATGCACGTAGCAAATAATGCGATTCGCATATTTTTTCCTTTGAGCCAGTCAACTCCCGTCTTGTGGCGGGGATAGCTTCAAAATAGCGCGTTATTTTTACATTTGTGTGCGCATATTTTTTGGTTGGAAAATCAATGTTTTTATCGCGCGTGCCTGTGCAGTGACTCGTGAAATAAGTATCACGGATGTTTTTAATAAAAGGTGAGTTTTGTAATCTGTTTTGACGTGCGCTCGTCCTCGTTGTGTGAAAATTCGAGAATCTGCGGGTAGGGCGTTTGATACGGAGGGGCAGGTAGTGCTCGTACTGCCTCTGTAAAAGAAAATACGGAGGTGTTACAGCACTGATCGGCGGTTGTGCTTTTGTGTTTTATATCGGACAAGGTCAAGGAGTTCGCGTGCTGCACCGTCGTCGAGAACAAGGTCGGTGACTACTCCTGAACGTAAAGCGGCAAGTAGCGGTAATGCTTTTGATGCTCCAGCAACTGCGCAGAGGCGTTTAGGTATTTTTTTCAAAGTATCAGGTGTCGGTCCTGAGGCGCGTTGATTTAGTTCGTGGTCTGTGGAGCCGTCTTCGCGTAAGAGTACGGTGCAGACATCTCCGACAAGTCCATCGGCTTGTGCAGCCGCTATTTCTTCGGGTTCAAGGAAGCCACCTGCGTACACGTGCGAGGGGAGTCTGGCAGACATTGAGCCAACGCCGAAAAGGGCGACGGTGCATTGGTCAATGGTTTTGAGGACCGAGGTGATGGCGCGTTCTCGCCACATGGCTTCTTTTGTTGAGGCGTAGTCAAAGAAAGCGGGGACGGGGAAGTGCACCATCCGTGCCCCGAGTGAGGTGGCTGCGCGCGAAATGATGGCATCAGCGTAGGGGACTCCGCTTTCTGTGGCGGTTGCTGCACCGTTGAGCTGTACAACTGTGGAGCCTGGGAAATGGACGTGCGGTAGGCATCGAGTGATTTCGGAAGTTGTATTTCCCCATGCTATTCCAAGTGTGGCTCCCGGTTCCATGAGGTCGATGAGTCGTTCGGCTGCGACAAGGGCCACATTGTGTAGGCGGTTGATTTCTGTGTGAACGTCATGGACGGGGACAACCGAGGTATTGACTGCGAATAGGTTGCTGATTTGTCCTGCGAGAGTTCCACGAATACTGGGGGATGGGGGAACAGAGATGCGGACGAGTCCGGTGTCGCGCGCATGTGAGAGGAGGCGTGAAACGGAGGAGCGTGAAATTCCTAAGTGGCGCGCGATGGTTTCCATCGTTTGCCCTTGGAGGTAGTACATGGAGGCGGCTTCGTGTGCCTGTTCGTCTCTGGTGCTCACAGTCACATTGTGTCATGCACGTGTGTGCTTATGCGTTGGGAAAACGTTCGTTTCTTCACTATGAGCACTGGGTCACATATGAGCGTTATACTTTCCCTGTCGTGAACAGTTGTGCAAATGGCATCGAATTCTTTCACAAATTGCGATACTGTAAGCGTTCACATTATTCACTTCCCATGATCGTGGACGGTTATTGGAAATGAATGATTGTTAGCACTTAAGGCTGACACAAGAAGCTCCTCGCTTCTTGGTGACCAGTGCAATGAAGCATTGGAGAAAGGTAGAACACAATGCTGTCAATTTTCTTGTCGGAGTTCCTTGGAACTGCGGTGCTGTTGCTCCTTGGTGGTGGCGTCGTCGCAAACCATCTCCTTCCTAAGAGCAAAGGAAACGGTGGAGGATGGCTCCTCATCAACTTTGGGTGGGGTTTCGCTGTCTTTGCCGGTGTGTATGTCGCATACTCCACTGGCGGCCACCTCAATCCTGCGGTAACAATCGCTAAAGTTGTCGCCTACATGTTTGATCACACGGTGACACTTGGTGGTGACGTCCCAGTGACCGCTGCCAATGTTGCTGTGTACATCCTCGCACAATTCCTTGGTGCTTTTGCTGGTGCAGTCCTCGTATGGTTGACCTACAAGAAGCACTTTGATGAGAACTGCGACTCGGCACTTAAACTCGCTGTATTTTCCACAGGTCCAGAGATTCGTTCCTACGGTTGGAACGTCTTTACTGAAGCCATCGGTACAGCAGTCCTTATTATCTGGGTCTTTGTCTCAGGAGTCACACAGAACGCAAACGGTTTAGGTGCGCTTGGTGTTGCCGTCATCATTGTCGGCATCGGTATTTCCCTTGGTGGCCCCACTGGTTACGCAATCAACCCTGCGCGTGACCTTGGCCCACGTATCGCTCACGCAATCCTGCCGATTAAAGGCAAAGGTGGCTCAGACTGGGGATACTCATGGGTTCCTGTGGTTGGTCCGATTATCGGTGCAGTCATCGCAACGGTTTTCGTGTACGGCCTCGGAATTCTTGGCTTGGCCTCATAATATTTCGCAGGGTGAGGCTCACTTGCACATACCCCATACGGATATGTAAGTGAGCCTCATCAATCCCTCAGTATCACGATGACGTGGAAACGAGAAAGGTAACTCAATGTCTGAAAAAAAGTACGTACTCGCAATTGACCAGGGCACAACATCGTCCCGCGCGATCTTATTCGATCACTCTGGACGTATCGTTGCAGTGGGCCAGAAAGAACACGAACAAATTTTCCCTCGTGCTGGCTGGGTTGAACACGACCCAGCGGAAGTATGGACAAATGTTCGTGAAGTAGTTGCTCAAGCGCTCGCAAAAGGCGAAACAAATAAAGAAGAAATTGCCGCAGTCGGTATCACTAACCAACGTGAAACAGCGGTTGTATGGGATAAAAATACTGGTGAACCTGTCTACAACGCAATCGTGTGGCAGGACACTCGTACACAGGAAATCGTCGATGAGCTTGGTGGCGCAGACGGCCCTGATAAATACAAAGATATCGTTGGCCTGCCTCTGGCTACGTACTTTTCTGGCCCCAAGGTCAAATGGATCCTTGACAATGTTGAAGGCGCACGCGAACGGGCAGAACGTGGCGACCTGCTGATGGGCACAATGGATACGTGGGTTGTCTGGAACCTGACAGGCGGTGTAAGCGGCGGTATTCACGTAACAGATGTCACCAACGCGTCACGTACCCTCATGATGGATCTGAAGACCCTTGACTGGGATCAAAAGATCGTGGCAGATATGACCATTCCGCCCTCAATGCTGCCAGAAATTAAATCATCCGCAGAAACATACGGTGTGGGACGACCACAAGGACTCCTCGCAGGTGTGCCAATCTCAGGTATCCTCGGTGACCAGCAAGCTGCAACTTTCGGCCAAGCATGTTTCGACGTAGGTATGGCAAAGAATACGTACGGCACGGGCTGCTTCATGATTATGAACACCGGTAAAGAAATCGTTCCTTCCAAGAACGGCCTGCTGACCACGGTTTGCTACAAGATCGGTGAAGCTGACACTGTTTATGCTCTTGAAGGTTCGATTGCTGTAACTGGCTCATTGGTCCAGTGGCTACGTGACAACTTGAAGATGTTCGAAAGCGCACCGGAAATCGAAGAACTCGCAACCTCTGTGGAAGACAACGGTGGAGCATATGTTGTTCCCGCGTTCTCGGGCTTATTCGCCCCCTACTGGCGTTCTGATGCGCGCGGCGCCATCGTTGGCCTGACACGTTACGTGAACCGTGGACATATTGCACGCGCAGTCTTGGAAGCAACCGCTTACCAGACACGTGAAGTCCTTGACGCAATGGAAGCTGATTCAGGTGTGAAACTCGCTGCCCTGAAAGTTGATGGCGGTATGACTGCAAATGAAACATTGATGCAGTTCCAAGCCGATCAGCTTGGTGTCGATGTTGTTCGTCCAGTTGTTGCTGAAACAACAGCTTTGGGCGCAGCATATGCGGCAGGTATTGCTGTGGGCTTCTGGTCAGGTGAACAAGACGTGATCGACAACTGGGCTGAAGACAAACGTTGGAAACCTGCAATGGCACAGGACGAACGCGCACGCTTGTACCGCCTGTGGAAGAAAGCAGTGACACGCACATTCGACTGGGTTGACGAAGACGTGAAATAACACGGAAAAAACCATTGGATGCGGCGCTAAAATAATCCACCGCCGCATCCAATGACAGGTGTGCCCTGCCGTAAACAAACGGCAGGGCACACCTATACCTACTCACTACAGGAAATCGAAAGGATCAAAATCATCCACATCAATGATCTTCAAGCGCGGTAAATGCACTTGGAAGGCCTCTACGTCGTATTCCAAGTCAAGGATCTCTAAACCCTCCTCCTGTAAATCTTGCAGGTGACTTGAAATAAATTCTTTGAAGCCCATGACCGCGACCCTGCGGCCCGAATGTAAAAGTTCCTCCAATTGAGGAACGAAATCCCCATCATGACTGGCTAAAATCACAGAACCTGATTCAAGTTGCCCAATTGCTTCAAGGGTACGTTGAATACCCACATCAACTACTTTGATTTCTTCAGGCCCAGATAGGGGAATAGCTCGATAATTCATTGCGGTAAGAGCCTGAACAAACCCCATCGGTAAAAAACCAGAAGATCCATTCAGAAAAAATAGTCCCGAAGCTGGCTGTCCCCATAGGTTGCTGGCCGCTTGAATGACCCGATCCCAGCGGGGACGTTCTTCAGAATTTGGTCGTCTTTCAAGGACGGATAGACCTAAAGTAGTGTCAATATTTTCGCCATCAATGACCAGATATGTTTTTTCAGTCTTGTCCTCGAGGGAAGGCTGCCCACATGCGTCCATTATTTTTTTAACCTATCTCGCGTATATCGACACGTTTTATGTGCCGTATCTTTATTTATTTTTCATAACACGATGGCCTGAATGCACACCGCAGTACGATGGAGCATAGTTTACTGTAATGCCCTCTGACGTGGGTAATATTCCCTGTGAACTGCTGTGATAAAACGCTGAGATAGGTCCACACACTATTTTTTACGTGAATGGTGCGGCGAAATGATATATGTGATTGCGCACTTGCTGTGCTCAATGCGTGCCCTGCACCTATCATTAATACGGAGTTTCAAGGCGGCCTTTCTGATGGCGGCTGTGAACAACCAGAAAAGACACCCTGGGTTCTTACCTAGGACCCGGCGGGAAGCCCTCCTGCGGGGAGACGATGAGAGGAGGGCCATATGCCCACCGGCCGGATTAAATTTTTTGATACAGAACGCGGTTTTGGTTTCATTGATGGTGATGATGGTGTTGAGGTATTCCTCCATGCTTCTGCGCTCCCTGTAGATTTGTCGGCACCTCGTAAAGGCGCGCGCGTGGAATACGGCGTTGCTGACGGTCGTAAAGGTCCACAGGCCTTGTCAGTGAGACTCCTTGCAGAACAGCCTTCTGTTGCTCGTAATCAGCGGCGACGCCCAGAAGTGATGGTGCCTGTTGTTGAGGATCTCATTAAACTTTTAGACGCATCTTCAGGAGCGCTGCGTCGTGGAAAATATCCTGACAATGCCCCAAAGATTGCGAAAGTTTTACGGGCAGTAGCTGAGGATTTTGATGCCTAAGACTAAGAGCGTGCGAAAAATTCGCATCGATGAAGTTTTAGCTTCGGCAACTTTAGTGGCACGTGAGGCTGTAGCTGAGTTTATTTCAGAGGAACACCTTGGCGACCATTGTGGTTTCGTCATGGAAGCTGAACGCCTGGGAACGCATTTCTTTCACTCTCTGAAACCCGGTTATCGTGGCTGGTGCTGGGCGGTAAGTGTTGCACGTGCTCCACGTTCGCGCACTGTCACAATATGCGAAATCGACATGCTGCCAGCCGAAGGTGCTCTTTTAGCTCCCGAATGGATACCGTGGGAACAGCGTTTACGTCCGGGCGACTATGGGCGTGAGGACACAATTCCCTACAACGCCCATGATGAGCGTCTTGAACCAAACTACGAAAGCGCGGACGAAAATTTAGAGGTCTATGGCGCAAACGAACCAGGATACGGTCGTGTCCGTGTGCTTTCAGCTGAAGGAATCAGTCAAGCAGCTTCACGCTGGTACCGTTCAGATCAGGGTCCTCGGCGCGGTAGGCTACCGAAAGATACGTGCTCTACGTGCGGTTTTTTGATGAAAATGAGCGGTTCTATGCGTAGTGTTTTCGGGGTCTGTGCAAATGAGTGGTCGCAAGATGATGGTCGCGTAGTGAGTTTAGACCATGCGTGCGGCGCACATTCTGAGACGGATGCTCCGAAAACTCCTTCAGATTGGACGGTTCGCCCCTCACGTATCAACGATTTTTCAGTGGAAACTGAAAAGCTGAGCTAAGTGATATTGAGCACGACTTACGGTATTGTCTCAGAAAAAGCTATGTGTGCCTTGCATTAGAAAACTAAAACGTGCACGATTTTCTTCGTGAGCACTAAGCAAAAGAACGCTCAATCCCAGAGCAAAGCGCCTGTCAATTCGATTGACAAGTTTTTCCACGTCTCCGAACGTGGCTCCACCATTGCACAAGAAATCCGCGGCGGTTTCGTCACTTTCTTTGCAATGGCGTACATATTGGTCGTTAATCCTCTGATCTTGTCGATTGCTTTACCAGAAGGTTCAGCCTTTGGAACGCAAGATATCGCTGCCGGCACCGCTCTCGTTGCCGGCATTGTTACTATCCTCATGGGTGTTGTCGCAAACTTCCCGATGGCTTTAGCGGCAGGCATGGGCCTGAACGCAATGGTCGCTTTCACCCTTGTTCTTGGTTCAGGTCTGACCTACCAGGAAGCTATGGGTCTGATTGTGTGGGAAGGTATCCTCATCACCCTCCTTGTGTTAACTGGTTTCCGTGAAGCAGTTTTTCGCGCAGTTCCATTGCAGCTTAAAACCGCTATTTCTGTAGGTATCGGCCTCTTTATTGCATTCGTCGGCCTCATCAATGCAGGCATTATTCGTCCGGGCGGAACACCTGTTCAGCTTGGTGTGAATGGGTCGCTAGCTGGCTGGCCAGCAGTCGTCTTTGTTATCGGCCTGCTGCTGACAATTGTTCTGTACATCCGCAAAGTCAAGGGCGCAATCCTGATCGGTATGCTGTCCTCAACAGTATTAGCGATTGTCTTACAACTACTTTTGCACTTAGGGCAAAAGACTAAGGAAAACCCGACTGGTTGGGGTCAAACAATCCCTGAAATCACGGGTTCCCCTGTTGCTGTTCCTCAATTTGGAACGCTTGTGCAGGTTGACATGTTTGGGGCTTTCACAAAGATCGGCCCGCTCGCGGTTGTTCTGCTGATTTTCTCTCTCATGCTTGCTGACTTCTTTGACACGATGGGCACAATGGTTGCTATCGGCTCTGAAGCACACTTGATTGATAAGGAAGGTAATCCTCCGCGTTCCAAGCACATCCTGTTCATTGACTCTATTGCTGCAATCCTTGGCGGTGTCGGCGGCGTGTCCTCTAACACCTCTTACATTGAGTCATCAGCAGGTGTCGGTGAAGGCGCGCGTACAGGTCTGGCTTCGGTTGTCACAGGTGTTTTATTCCTCCTGTCTACTTTCCTGTCGCCACTGGTTGAACTGGTTCCTACAGAGGCCGCCTCAACTGCACTGGTTTTCGTCGGATTCCTCATGATGACTCAGGTCCTTGATATTGAGTGGACAAAGCCTGAAATCGCAATCCCTGCGTTCCTCACGATTGCTTTCATGCCTTTCGCTTACTCGATCACGGTTGGCATCGGTATTGGTTTCATTACCTACTGCGTCATCCAGGTTGCTCAAGGGCACTTAAAGAAAGTCCACCCGCTTATGTGGGTTGCTTCGCTGTTGTTCATCTTCTACTTCGTGCTTGGACCTATCCAACACGCTCTGCTTGGCTGATGAACTAAACGTTATATGTATGCCCCTTGTGACCAAATGGCGCAAGGGGCGTACTTCTTATATTGGCGACTAAATCATGCTATTTCTTGGACATGGCGAACTGTCTGATTGCGAGATAAAACATTCAGGAAAGACACTGTGAATCATACTTCTGCTTCCCTTATCGTCGCCTTTCATCGGGTGGATAGGTGAAACTTTCGCTGCTCGCTGGTCGTTACTCGTAGGGGTGTGAGCCTCTTTTACGGTGCCTGTCGTGGCAGCCTTGTAGGGAATGAAAAAACGAGGACCTAGCCCGCACTGACAACACAAGTAACACTGTATTTCCCACAGTGTTATTGCCTGCGATCAGGCAATAAATGAATATTGCTGGGGCAGTAGTGGAGCTACATGCCTTCGATGATGTACGTTATACAGGCAACTAAGGCTTCCACATCAGCAACAGAAGTTGAAGGGAAAGTCGCAATACGTAGTTGATTTCGACCCAGACTGCGGTAAGGCTCAACATCAACAACACCATTGTCCCGCAGGATACGCGCGATATGGCCTGCGGATAGGGAATCGTTAAAATCTAAGGTTACGACGACAGGGGAACGCCATTCTTCCTTTTGTACAAAGGGGGTAATAAGGTCTTCTGAATTTTCTGCCCAGTTATACAACACCTGGGAAGCGGCACGACTGCGTTTTTCCATTGCTTCGAGGCCGCCTTCTGCAAGCATCCATTGAATTTGTTGATCCAACATAATCAACGTAGCTAAAGCAGGGGTATTGAGTGTCTGGTCTTTGACAGAATTATTGATAGCCAACGATAAATCTAAAAACTGAGGCATCCAACGGTCGCTAGCAGCATGTAATTCATGCGCTCGCTTTTGCGCTGCGGGGCTCAGCAATGCAATCCACAAGCCCCCGTCCGAAGCAAAACATTTTTGAGGGGCAAAATAGTAGGCATCACAGAGAGTAACATCAACATTGATGCCTCCGGCAATCGAGGTGGCATCAACGAGGAGGAGCTGCTCGTTATTACCTATCCGACGTATTGGTGAAAGAGCGCCTGTTGATGTTTCATGATGTGGGTGCGCGAAAACATCAGGTGCTACAAAATCAGCGTGGAGGCCCGCGGGGGAATCAGATTTCTCATGCCCGCTGAGTAAGGCAACGTGGCCTGCTGGCGCCTCGACAATAATGGAGGGGTCCAGATGAGGGGCAGCCTGAGTTTCAGCAGCAAATTTTGACCCAAATTCACCGAAAACACCGTGGCATGCTTGCTGTTGAACCAAGGAAGTAGTGGCGATAGCCCAAAAAGCGGTTGCCCCACCGTTGCCAAGGACAACTTCCCACCCATCAGGCAGCGCATAGAGTTCACGGATACCTGCCCGCACAGAAGCAACGAGGTTTTTCACCGGGGCTTGACGGTGGGAAGTCCCCATTAGACCTGAATCATTAATGGCCTGAATATGCTGTGGAAAAATACGTGAAGGGCCGCACCCAAAGCGCCCATCGGATGGAAGAATATCGGCAGGAAGCGTCACAGTCATGTATCTGACTGTATCGCGCAGAGGCTGAGAAAGAATTGCGTGACACGGAGTGATCGGATTTCCGTGTGCGGCTTTACTGTGCTTTTCGTAAATGAAATAACGAAAAGTCTTGATATTTCAATGAAAATACGTATTTTAAGAAAATGGAGATGTGATAACTGACGAAGGGCTTTATTCTGTGCATAAACCTGATACAGCTGAAATGAGCGAAAAGGAGCCTTCTCGTGCCCGATCTCATTGACACTACAGAAATGTATCTGAAAACCATTTTAGAAATGGAAGAAGATGGTGTTACGCCTTTACGTGCGCGTATCGTTGATCGCTTAGGCCATTCAGGGCCAACCGTGTCGCAAACTGTTGCCCGAATGGAACGTGATGGTTTGTTGCATGTGTTAGGGGATAGGCGTTTAGAACTGACGGAGCAGGGACGTGCTCGTGCTGTCAGCGTTTTACGTAAACATCGTTTGGCTGAGCGTCTTTTATCTGACTTTATTGGTTTAGATTGGACCGAAGTTCATGATGAGGCATGTCGTTGGGAGCATGTCATGTCAGAGCACGTGGAACAGCGTTTACATACTTTGTTGAACTCGCCGACATCTGACCCGTACGGTAATCCGATTGATGGGGAGTCGCACCCGGCAGAAGGTTTATCTGTTGAACTGGCTGTGAGGGCATCGGTACCTACACGTGGGCGAGTTGTACGCATTGGTGAGCCTATACAAGCGGAGCGTTCTATTCTTCAGGCTTTTGACGCGGCGGGAATTCGTCCAGGAAGCTGGGTAGAAGTTGAATCGGCTTCTGCTGATGAGGTGCTGGTCCGTAACTGTGAAGATGCGGATACTTTGGGTGAAAAAGCGGTGGTGTGTATTCCATTGGTCCTGAGTCCACATATGTTTATTGCCGTTGAGTGAGTGTTACGTAACATTACCGTTATAAAGATGTGACATTTACTGCTGCTGTCGCTACTATGTGTAGTAGTTCATTTGAACAGGCTTGTTTCCGGGTTACCGAAGTTGGACTACTGGAGAACAAGAAAATAAAAGTCCAACACGGGGGAACCACTGCGACCATTAGGTCTTGGGGTGAAGTTTGGGAAACCGAACCGGGCTCTCCTGCCCGAATCCGACAGCTTACCTCGTAGGGTGAAAAAGGAGAAAACATTTGACACAGCCTAAGTATCAGGCGCGACACCGCAAGGTTCGTCGTCCAGTGATGCCTATTGAAGTGCTCACTGACACTGTTACTTCATTGAATCTGTCCTCATCACGATCAACTGCTGTTGCTTCTGTGACAGGTCTTGCTTTGACTGCCGTTGTAGGTGGGGCCGCCAATGCTGCGCCTGCTCAACAGGTAGGAGAGGCCGCTGTTAATCCTGCAACGGTGACGGCAACGCATGCGCCGGCAACGGTTGCTGTTCCTGATATCGCATGGACTGCTGCTGATGAGGTTTCTGCTTCTGCTGAAGCACCTACTGTGCAAGCCCCTGAAACTACGGCAGAACAATCTGTCGAAGCTGCTTCACGTGATTCTGTGCGCGCTGATGTGGCGCAGCAAGCTGCCACGGCACGAGCCGTAGCCGCAAATGCCGCAGGAGGCGATATCGTATCAATCGCCATGTCCTTGGTGGGAAGCCCGTATGTTTACGGCGGGAACAGCCCAGCTGGTTTTGACTGCTCAGGTTTCACACAGTATGTGTACGGTCTGGCGGGCATCGGTATTCCGCGTACTTCAGGTGCGCAGGGTGCTGCAGGAACCAAGGTGTCCTATGCGGAAGCTAAGCCAGGTGATTTGGTATGGCATGCATATGGTCATGTTGGTATTTATGCTGGTAATGGCATGGTGATCGAGGCAACTGTTCCGGGTACAACCGTGACGCTTCAACCGATATGGGGATATGACAGTTTCGTTCGTTACTGATGTGTCTTTCACTATTCTTTGCAAGGGGCTGGCCGTTGAGGTCAGTCCCTTGATTTTTGTCTGGATTTTTCTCTGGCTTATGCCGGTAATGTGGGCAAGCGCAGGAGGGTATTCATTTTTAACTGAAGCATTGGCAGTGCTGTTCTTGAGAGATTTTCAGAAAGATCAGGCACAATAGAATGACTTAGATCACAAGGAGGAGTTTATGGCTACTACGGAAGTCGTCCTTGTCGGTGTTGATGGCTCGAAGGAGAGCCTTGATGCTGCATCGTGGGCAACGGCTCGTGCTTTACGTACAGGAGCTCGGATTCACTTGATGTGCACATACGCTGTTGCTTCGTATTCTGCTGCGGCACTTGATGCTGGTTATACGGTTATTGATGATGATGCTCTGAGGCGTGGTGCGCAGCAGGTTGTTGATGAGGCAATGGAATATGTTCGTGAACGTGGTGCTCAGCATGTGTCCTCCTCGGTAGAAGCGGGTGATCCTGCAGGTATTTTGGTGGAAATGTCCCGTGAAGTGGACTTGATTGTTGTGGGTTCGCGTGGTCGGGGTGGTTTTGCTGACCGCTTATTAGGTACAGTGTCTGCTTCTTTACCTGCTCATGCGCACTGTCCAGTAGTTGTTGTTCCACGGCATACTTCCGGAAAGAAATTCACACCGATTGAACGAATAGTTGTTGGTGTTGATGGTTCGGAGGCTGTTTCTGTTGCTTTGAAACATTCGGTTGCTGAGGCTGCTGTATGGGATGCGCGTTTGACAGCGGTTTCTGCGGTGCCTCTGGCTTCAGGGGGCACGATGATGTCATGGCTGCCGACGGCAGTTGATCGGCGTGCTCTTTTGGATGATATTCGTCAAAGCCTATCGCAGGCAGTGGATGCAGCGTGTGACGGTAAAGATATGAAGGTTGCGCGCCATGTGTTAGATGGTTCCCCAGCTTCGCTACTCATCGAATTTTCAACAGCAGTTGATTTGATTGTGGTGGGTACGCGTGGTCGGGGTGGTTTTGCTGGAGTCCTCCTTGGCTCAACTTCGCAAACAGTGCTTCATCATTCGACTTGCCCAGTCATGATTGTTCCTTCTCGTATGAAGAATCATGAACCTGTTCATCCAGGGACAGTGTGGGAACGCCGATAGATACTTTGTTCTGTTGATGGGGACTGCACATTCCCTTGCATGTGGATATGGAAACGTTGCGGGGGAGTGTGTAGTTTTCTGTTTGTGGTTTTGGCGTGTGTTTCAGGTGCTTTGACGATGAGCTGCTGCGTGGATGTGAGTATTGCACGGTGGCAAAGCGACTGAGGTATTTTGCTTGCGGCGCATGGAAGGGCAAGGAAAGAAAACTTTCTGAGGATGCTAAAATAGCTGAGTAATTTCTTCTGCGTAAGGAAATTGCAAGGCCCTCGTAGCTCAGGGGATAGAGCACCGCTCTCCTAAAGCGGGTGTCGGACGTTCGAATCGTCTCGGGGGCACAAACTCCCAGTATTTCAATGTTTTACAATGTTGAAGTGCTGGGATTATATTTGCTAACAATCAAAAGTGTGCTCAGGAACTGAAGGCTCGTCCCTAGTAAGCCCTTGCGTTGCCTTTTGTATGGTTAGAACTGTGGTGCACGGGATGCAACTTATCTTTATTTGTGCAAGTGAACCGTCAGACTGCCCTCGTGAATAAGTTGAGTTTGCTGAGCGCAGTGAGTGCAATGAAGTTTTCGATCTGGGCAGGCGCTCGCAGCGCTGAATGACTTCTGTTTCATGCGCATGTTGTTTACCTAAGATATGAGGAAACATGATGTTGAATATTTGGTATGCGAACCCTCAAGGCCTTTACCCTTTACGAGGGGCAGCTCCCCCAAAATAAAAGTATAAATAATCTGTATTATGTATAAATAAGCATGCTATTTGATAGTTATTCCTTGTAAAGAAACAGAAATTATGTATCACGTGTAAAAATTTTGTGTATATATGCGTATCTTATTGTAAGACATTCAATGCGTTATTCTTCAAGAATTATTAAAGTTGTCTTGTTCGATCAACCATGCTCTAAGTTTCTACTTAAAGAAGGTGTATATGAAAAGGCAACTCCTTCGATTCACTGCAAGTGGCGCAGTATGCGCACTCGCTGCTTGCGGTGTGATGACAACACACACTGCTTATGCTGCTGACAGCGAATCCGCTCCGCTTGTGACAAATAGTATGAGTGAATTCGTATCAGCACTCAACGAAAACTCTGATACAGACGGAAGCACTGAATCCGAAACAAGCTCAGAAGATCCAGAATCGGATGCATCAAATGCTGACGACGAATCCGAACTGTCAGATACTGAAATGACAGATGAAGACAGCACTGAATCTGACGACGCTGAAACTCTCAATGAAGCAGAAGCTCAACCGAGTGCTGAGATCCCAAACCCACTGGATTTTTCCTCTTTCGCTGAAGATCCGGATGACTACAAGATGCCTGAGTCTGCTCGTCGTTTCGGAACGATTGGTAACCTCGTGATTCCAGCCCCGCAGCCGGGCAGCTCAGCAACAGGAAAGGTTCCCGCTGGTCTGGAAGCCTACTACAGCCAGCGAATTGAATGGGGCGCATGTGAACCATTCGAGCAAACCAGCAGTAGGGGTATGTTCCAATGCGCATACATTATTGTGCCGGTGGATTACAGTAAACCGGACGGCCAACGCGCAGCAATCGGTCTTCGCCGCTACCCAGCGTCGGGTGAATATAAAGGAACCATCTTCATGGATCCGGGCGGCCCTGGCTTTGGTGGCATGTGGATGGCAAGCCTTGGCATTCGGTCACACATGCGTGAACTCCACAGGAATTTTGACATCGTTGGTTTCGACCCTCGTGGAACTGGGGTGTCCTTGCCTCAAATTCGTTGCCAATCCAATGCTGCTACAGATGCGCAGCGACAAGGAAGCGACGGACTGAGCGGCGACAAACTCGATAAAATCCTCGAATACAATACCAACGAATGTTACAAACGTACCGGTGCAGGCTTTGCGAATTTTGATTCCACTGAATACCTTGCCAATATTGGCACACGTAACGTCATCCAAGACCTTGACGTGATGCGCTCAATCGTTGGCGACGAAAAACTGAACTACATGGGATTCTCCTACGGGACCTCAATTGGCTACCAATACGTTCAAGCTTTCCGCGATAACGCTCGCGCAATCCTCTTGGATGGTGTGGTGAACCCTTATCAGAACAATAAAGCCGTCGCAGCCAAATACGATGAATACTTCCCAACAAAGACAGGCTCTGAAGAAGTCGCCCAGATGATTGGCTTCCAAGGAACCTTTGAACAGTTTGCTTTACGTTGCGCCAAAGAAGAAGGCTTCACATACGGTGGACAAAAAGTGCCTTGTGCTTTGGGCGCAAAGAATGCTTCTCTTACTGAACTGACACAACGTTTCTATGAAATCACCCGACCCGCTTACGCTGCAGCAACTTTTGAAAATACGACTGATGGCCGTCATGTGAGCTGGGCGGATGTGAGTATTGGTGTTATTCAAGCCATGTACAGTGACGAACTGTGGCCAACCCTGAACGCGGCTCTCACACAACTGGCTGATGGCAGCGGTAACGGAACCCTGATTCAAAGACTTGCTGACGAATATTGGGGACGCGATGCTGGTGAATACGAGTTCGGTCTTTCAGCTTTCCAAGTTATCAGCTGTGTTGACGATGGCACTGACTACAGTGACCGTAATACTTTAGCGGCTGAAGCCCTGGAGAAATATCAGAAAGCACCTTTCACAGACCCAGGTAAAGACCCACAAACTGGTAAACAACGTGAAGCAGAACAAAAGTACGGCTGGTGCCAGTACTTCAAGAAACGCGGCGACCTGCCCACAGGCGTTGAAGTAAAGAATGCGCCGAATGTACTAGTCATGTCCACAACTCATGACTCTGCTACGCCGTACCCGAATGGTGTTATCGCAGCAATGGGCCTGAAAGGTACTTTGGTGACGGTTTCAGGTGCACGTCACACCTCATACGGTTCCTCAGCCTGCGGCAATGAGATCGTCAACAAGTACTTTATGGACCTCACTGTTCCTGCAGATGGAACCGAATCAGGACCAGAAATGGAAACGAAAGACCTACATTCCCGTACCGTGAACGGTCATGAATGTCGAGTTAATCGTTTTGACACGCTTGAACGTCAACCATCTACTGTGAATGTTGATACCACCGAAACAACACAGGGTGCCACCCTTACTCTCACCGTCACAGGTGGCGAACAAGGTGAAACCGTCACATTCACTGTGAACCCAGGTAACATCTCTGCCGGTACAGCCATTGTAGATGCAGAAGGCCGCGCAACAGCTACGTGGAATGTTCCTGCTGATCTTGCAAGTGGTGAGTACAGCGTAGCTGCCGCATTTGGAACCACCGGTGAAAACGCGACAAGCCAAACCTTCAGCGTAACAGAAAAGCCGCAACGTGTTTTCGGTGTGAACCCTGACAAGGACACAGTGAAACAAGGCGAACAGATCACTTTTACAGCCGCAGGTGGTGATGAAGGTGAAACAGTAACTTTCACTGTCCATTCTGATCCAGTTGTTGCGGGAACCGCAGTTGTTGAAGGTGGTGTAGCACGTTTGACATGGACTGTTCCTTCCGATTTTGAGGTAGGTTCGCATACGGTCACTGCTGAATTTGCAATGAGCCGTGGGGCAGCGACAAGTTCAGCTTTCAGCGTGATTGCTGCTGATGGAACACCTCAGGTAGAGCAAGTGATTGTGCCCAAAGATAAAGGAAAGGCTAAAGACAAAGACGGACAGAAACTGGCTCGTACAGGCTCCCAAGCCGTTCTTTACTCTTTCGCAGTAGGTGCTCTGCTTGCTTGTGCCGGTGCTATTTCCGCCGTATCACGTCGTCGTCAGAGTCACATCTGACAAGGCAAAACATAGCAAAAGCGTATTCCTGCTAGGAATATAGCTGAGCGCTCAATCAATCACGTATGAGGGCGTGGCGCCGAATAATTTCGATGCCACGCCCTCATTCTTTTTACTTTTTATCCGACAATCCCTACTTTCATCACCAGCTTTTCATAGGCGTACTCATAAAGAAAAATATCTGTGTGTAGCCCACTCCATGCTTCCTGCCGATAGGGAAGGGTATGATGAGCCTACTTTTAGGCATACACGCTGGATACTTTATTGAAAGGAAAACCTGTCCATGCGACTTGTCAAAGCCAGTGTCGAGGACGTGGAAACTATCCGCACAATCAGTATTGAAACATTTACTGAAACTTTCGCTGCTGATAACACAGCCGAGGATATGGAACGATACATTGCTCATGCATTTCATACGGAAGTTTTAAAAAAAGAAGTCCAAAATCCAGATTCCCAGTTCTTCTTGGCTTTTCTTGACGAGGAACTTGCCGGCTATCTGAAAATTAATGTAGGGACTGCGCAAACGGAAGATCGCGGCCCGCATTGCCTTGAAATTGAACGAATTTATGTGCGAAAAGCTGCAAAAAACCGAGGCCTAGGAAAGCTGATGGTCCATCACGCATGTGAACAGGCCCGTATCCTCAACCTCGGAGTAGTTTGGTTAGGAGTGTGGGAGCACAATAAAGCGGCTCAAACTTTTTATGAGAAGTTGGGTTTTCAGACCGTCGGAGCACACACATTTGTTTTAGGCGATGACGTTCAAAAGGACTTAATTATGGAGCGTAACGTGGGGCGTCTGTAGCCTGAAAGTAAGTCCTGAAGCATATATTAACGGGGGTGTGTTGTTCAGAATCATGATTCTGAACAACACACCCCCGTTAAATACCTCTAGGTATCAGTACCTTGCGTGTCGAGCAGCAATATTCGTATGACGGCGACGCTTTGTCATCATCATCCCGAGTAATGCCAGTGCAGAAGCGGTCGCACCTAGTGCTAGTGAATTCGTACCGGTATGTGCCAGCATCCCTGACTTCTTTGAAGGCTGGGGTGTTATTACTACTGGAACTTCTTCAACTTCTGGCGTTGAAGGTACCTCTAGCATTGGTTTTTCAACCGTCGGGTAATCACGTGGAACCTCACGGTGCCATTCCATGCTTGGCTTGTCAACCGTCGGGTAGTTATTTGGCAGTTCGTGATTCTTCAAACGGTACACGTATCGCACGTGAATGGTGCCTTCACGATATTCGCCGGATTCAGGTTCGCTATTGGCATGAATACGGACGAACTCGTAGTTCTTCTGGTTGAAGGTAATGTTCGTTGGTTTATCGTCTGAATTATCCGTGTTGTAAGTCTCGTGTGTGAAGACTGTGTCAGCCAAAGTGCCGTCGATAAAGGTTTTCGTGGCCACTAACCTTGCTGGTTTTTGATTATCAGCAGCAATTGGTTGATCTTCTTCATCGACGTAATGCACGATCAGATCACCCGAGACTTCTTCACTCGTGAGAACAGCAGTCGGTTTATCTTCAGTCAAGATTGGCTTATCAACCGTCGGGTAGTCATTTGGCATTTCGTGATTCTTCAAACGGTACACGTATCGCACGTGAATGGTGCCTTCACGATATTCACCGGATTCAGGTTCGCTATTGGCATGAATACGGACGAACTCGTAGTTCTTCTGGTTGAAGGTAATGTTCGTTGGCTTATCGTCTGAATTATCCGTGTTGTAGGACTCATGAGTGAGAACCTCATTCGTCAAAACATCATCGACAAATGTCCGTGTCGCAACCAATTTTGCTGGTTTTTGATTATCAGCAGCAATTGGTTGATCTTCTTCATCGACGTAATGCACGATCAGATCACCCGACACTTGTGTGACTTTTTGCCTTATTTCAGTGTTGGTTGCGGTGTAGTAGCGGGTGTTTGCTTGGGGGTTGGTGGTGGAGTTTGTTGTGTCTTCCACTGTTGCGGTGAACTTGGTTTCCCCTAAGGTGATTTTCCCGTCTGTTACGCCTTTTTCTGTAACCGTGTAGGTGATAGCTTCACCGTTTGCGTTGGTTGCGGGAAGATCATCAAAGCGTAGTGTTGTTTCGCCGGCGGCGAGTGTTTTTTCAACAGGGGTATCCCCGCCAGTGAGGACGAAAGTGACCTCGGCTTTGTGGGAATCATCTGTCACATTCCACACCTTTGACACCACAATATTTCGTGTTGGCTGGTACACCGCATACGTGTGAAGCGTATTCGCAGCAGCAACATTCAAAATATCGGTGATCTCATTACCGGCAGGATTCCACTCATGTGAGAATGTGCGCTCTTCAAAATTGTAGCGTGAAGCGTCACTAGGAGTCGCTGTATCAAAGCTGTATAAAGGATTACCTTTTTCGCTTGGCTCATGCCAATGACGGAAATCCCATTTCTTCCCATCTATCCGAAGGGTCGGCTTTGAATCAATAACAGTGAGCTCTGTTGCTGGCTTATTGTCAATGGAAACCTTGCCAGTGGCATAGAAAGTGTAATCCTGATTGAGTTTTTGACCCGCAGGATCCGAATCAGCAACACCATCAGTGATGGTTGCATCCGCATGATTCGTATGGTAAACCATGCGGGCACGTTGCCCCAGAACAACGGTGGAAGCATCAGGATCAAAGACATAATCCCACAAGGCAATACCCGTATGATCGCCATATGCGGCAATCTTTGACGATTCCACGGTATTTGATACGTAATGGAATGATTGTGCATCTGCTGGGGTCACCGTGTAATTCGATGCCATGTCAGCAGGTGTTGACTCAGTTGAGAGGATATCTGACGACGTGAGGCCGCGAGCAACTAAATATCCAACATGGCGATGAGCATTCTCACCGAAGAAACGAGAGAAGAAACCGCCTCCAGCAGCATTTTCTTTCTCTGACAAAGATACATTGACCTGCGAGGTGCGAGGACCCGACAGGATCACACTCGACTGCCCTTCGATGACGCGCACATCATCGCGAGCATTTGTTGAGAACTTGGCATCTGATCCGATAATGACATCTTTACGAGCGTAAATGGTGCCACCTGAGTGTTCTCCTGACGACAGCTCATGATTACCCCCTGCAAAGAATGCGTCAGTTGTTTTTGAGTTATTTGAAAACTCAGCGGAATGCGCATTGAGGTAACCGTCATTGAAAATGCCGGCAGTCATCTGCGTGGCATTATTGCTGATAATACGAGCCTTATTCGTTAAGGTGAGTTTTCCGAGGTTGTAGACCGCGCCACCGTAATTTGCCTGAGCATCCGTAATGCTTCCACCACGAATTTCCACTTCAGAACCAGCTGCAATGTACAGGCCAGCACCGGCACTATTTGCGTTCCACGTGTAGGCACGCGAATTGCTCAGAGTGGAATTTTCCAGAAGAAGGCGAACGCTTGTCTGACCCAGTGAAGCCCCAAGATCGGAACCTGTGCGGTGACCAACAGCGATGATGCCACCAACATGATCGGTCGTGAAACCGGTAAAAGTTGTTCCACGAATATGCGCCCGAGCGGATGCCCCATTCTCAAATGCAAGTGCGCCACCATATTTTGCAGATGAGCGCCAGGCTTCATTCCACCCAACACCATTACCGCTGAGGCGTGAATCAAAGAGATTCAGTTCACCGCCACCTACAACATCAATATGGCCACCAGCAAAAGCAACGGAAGGAATGTCCTTCATCGTAAATGTTGAACGCTCAATAGTGACGTAGGAGTTTTCAGTCATAATCGAGCCGCCAGAAGTACCAAAATACCCTGATGGCTCAGGCTGCTGCGGCAATTGTTTACCTACCAGCGTGAATGTGGAATCCGCGATGATGTTATGCGTCGAAGAAGTACCAGAACCTTCAAATTTGATGGCGCCACCTGTGTCAAAACCACCGATCACAGTGAAATCAGCCCGTTGGATATTGACACGAGTGCCATCCCCTGTTACCTCAATTGCTCCACCTTGGAGGCCGCCATCGCCATTGCTGCTCTTGAAGGTGTGGTTCTTGTCAAAAACTGTTCGTTCGTCGTTAGCGTCAGGATTAATGGTTAATAGGGAGCCGCCTTCCATTTTGATGGCGCCGCCCTCACCGTAATAGCCGCTGACATTTTTACCTGAGACGTTATTGATGAATTTGCCGCCGTGAACGGTGATCGTTGAGGTTCCTGAATAGATTGCCCCACCATGCGTATTTGTTGCAGGTGTTTTCCCTGCTTCCTGAACGGGAGCATCAGTTTTTGTTGAATTGTTTTGGAAAATTGTGTCCGTCATATTCAACTTTGCGTGCAAAGCATATACAGCGCCGCCGTCATAGAACTGCTTATTTGTGCCGTCTTCCAGTTTCTTGTCAAAAAGCTGGGTAGAGCCATTTTCCACAGTCACGGACTGTAAATTGAGGGTCGCATCATTGGTCAAAAAGAATAAACGTCCCTGAGCGCGTCCATCGATAGTTCCATGTGACACGGATAAAGTTGCTTGTGCAGATGAGACTTCGAACATGTTGTCAATGCGAGCACCCAGACTCAAAGTGTGACCACCCAAGTCAAGAGATGAAGTACCTGCTGCGAAAACCAGAGGGCTGGTGATGGTGATATCGCTAGATAAAGCAATAGAGGTATCGCCGCGCGTCAAAGCTTCACGAAGCTCTTGTTCGGTACTGACATTTGTTTCAGCTAAAGCTGGTCGCATGTAAAGAAATAAAGCGACAAAAGCGAGTGCAATAGTGATACACGTCGTGTAGGTAATAGATCGAGTTCTCAATGAAGACTCCGAAAACTAGCAAGGAAAAAGATTTAATACAGTGATACTTTACTTGAAAACTAAAGCTACAGGGCATTTTTTTTTTTCATTCAATGACGAAATCCACAAAATTATTGCCTCTTGATCTTTTTGTTGAGGCTTTAGTGTGCTAGAGGGTGCTTGATTCTTCCTTCTGCGCATTTCGCAGGAGGAAATATGCCCGCCGAAAGTTTGAAATGCGTCAAAATGAGCCGGATTATGCTCGCGAATAATGGGTATGGTCTATTGCGTATTACGCGTAGCAGGGTGCCCGCTCGCTGGTAATGAGGGTAAAGAAAACGTATCGTGCCAGCTTTTATAGGGGCTTACCTGAGGATGTCAATATGAGGAAATGATGTGGACTTTTGTTCACGTGTGGTAAAGCGTCATGACTCAAGGCAGTGGTGAAATGCGGCGATGCGCATGCAGATGCTCTGGCTCATCTGATATGAATATCCACTAAAGCTACAATGAGATTATTATGTGTGCATAATAGGAAAATGATTAGCGCAACGGCCAAGCTGATAGTATCACGCTTGGCCGGAACGCTACGTGACCCTCACGGTGGCCTCACTTTCACGCAGGACCTCACAAAATGTTTACCTAATATGAAAGGAAGGCCCGTGAGGGCATCTGAAGGTCACATTACTGGCCGCAAGTATTGTCATACTCAATGAGCATATCCACGCGGATTTGGTGACGGCCCCCCTCAAATTCCGTGGATAAGAACGAATCCATAATCATCGCGGCAAGTCCAGGGCCAACAACCCTTGCGCCCAAAGCCAGAGCATTCGCATCATTATGCTGACGAGATAGCTGCGCCGTAAAAGGCTCAGAACACACTACACAACGCACACCCGGCACAGAATTTGCAGCCAAAGAAATACCGACCCCTGTGCCACACACAATCACCGCACGATCAGCTTCACCTGCGGCAAGCACTTCAGCGGCTTGACGACCAAAAAGAGGATAGTGGACACTCTGATCGTCATGAGTGCCAATATCAATCACTTCATGACCGAGCTGCTGCGCATACTCACGCAAAAAATCTTTCAGTTCCACTCCGGCATGGTCAGCGCCAAAAACAATTTTCATGAGGTGTCCTTTCACTCAAATATGCAATACATGAGGCTCCGTAGCGCTCTTTCCGTGTGACAGCGTATTGGATGGGCGCCCCTTCAACGGATAGACACGTCGTTGAGGACGTGAGTGCCCTCAAAGAAACGAAAACAATGACCTGTCATACCCGCATCAATAAACGCTGGAAAAAACCACCAGGAATTTCGCGTAACTGTGCGGCCGTACCATTTTCAACAAGGCGACCTGCATCAATAACAAGAACAGGGGCCTCATCAGGAATACGATTCACATGATGCGAAATCTCAAGAACTGTCAAACGAGGATACGTTTGACGTAAACGCTGCCGAATAAGACGCGCAGTCTCCTCATCTAACTGGCTGGTCGCCTCATCTAAAATCAGCACATCAGGGGCACAAACCAAAGCACGTGCAATAGCCAACCGCTGCATTTGGCCGCCCGACACATTCACACCCTCAGTAGCAATAGGCTGAAGCAAACCATCCGTATGGGAACGAACCCACTGGTCTAAACCGACAACATGGAGAGCTTCCCACAGTTTGTCCTCATGCGCCTCAGGATTGGACAGCAATAAATTCTCTTTCACAGAAGCTGATAAAAGCGACGGCCTTTGCACGACAAGAGCCACACGAGAGCGCAACTGTGCGAGCGGATAATCAGACAATGCAATCCCACGATACGTAATTGAGCCACGTTCAGGATCCCAACCACGTGCCAAAAGCGCGCCGATCGTTGATTTCCCACTACCTGAAACACCAGCAACATACGTCCATGAGCCTTCAGGTAATTCCATAGAAATATCGTGCACATGTTCTGTACGGCCGTCATAACTAAAAAAGACAGAACGCATCGCCATCACAGGTGAGCCCGGCTCAGTATCTGTGCTAGGAAAATCAGAAAGAGAAGGTGACACAGCAGCCCCACCCTTGCTGCCACAGGAATTCGTTACGCTATTTTCCCCAGAAAAATGCGACTTAACGTCTACCGGCGGCTTATCGGTCACCAACGGAAGGGTTTCAATGGTACGGCGAACACGTTCAGCTGATGCAATGGCTTCATCTAAGCCATCAACGAAATCATCGACTCCACGCAAAGGCGCCCACAACGACACCCACATCAAAAGAAGCGAGACAAAATGTAAAGCCAACTCGGACAAATGCGCCCCTTGAGACAGGGGAGCAGCATAGGCGCTGAAAGCCCCTACAAGAGCAATAAGAGCGCCCAATTCCACACTCAGCAGAAGGCCAGAACGCACACTCGAACGTAAACGAATACGACGACGAACAGCCTCAGCTTGTTTTTCTGCGTGTCGCCACTGAGAAAGCCGGTGATCTTCCGCCCCGAAACTCAAGATTTCACGCACCCCCTGAATGGAATCACCAAGGTGTGTAGCAATCTGAGCGTGACATTCAGCTAAAAGCTGCTGGTCGCGCCAAGAAAGAAGTCGTCCCACAGATGGTAAACACACCATCAGCAGCGAAGCTGCTCCCATGATTACTGCATATACCCAACCGTAGGTATTTCCTGCCCACACAATGACAATCGTGGGGACAATAATGGCAGATAAAGCCGGTGGAATAGTATGAGCAAAAAAGACCTCAACGCGATCAATGTCGCGGGTAGCGCGTTCGCTGAGTTCGGCGGCAGCATTACCTTTCGTGATCGCAGGAGCTTGCGGAACAATCGCCCGGTAAAATTCGGTGCGCAACCGAGCCAACATCGTAAAAGCAACCCAATGCCCTGCGTAATGTTCCAGGTAACGCAGCAAAGCTTTGACCAGTGACAGGCCGAGCATCCACATCAGCACGGCAGATAAAGGTAAAGACAAAAGAGCTTCGTGTAACGAGGAAAGCGGCACATTCCCACGTGACGCAAAAACACTTTCAGATGAAAAAGTCCCAATATAATCCCAGTAGGCCTTGTACACAGAAAAACTGGCCAGCACGAGAATAGCGGTCATGAGCAGCTGATTTGCTATCCGCGCACAGATTGACAAGCCCCACATGAAACGAACGCCACCAGTGCGGGTGAGCAGCCACCCCAAAATGGACATCTGCGAACTACGCTCAGAAGCGGTTTGAAGGTTCTTATTCATGACTGGGCTCCATCAACTTCCGTCAAAGAACGATTACTGAGGGCATAGACGCGATCCGCGTCAGCAAGTGCGCTTTGCCGATGCGCAATCATCAGGACAGTGCGCTGATGGGCTACTCGCTGTAAAGCGTTGACGATCAGCGCTTCACCGCTCAGATCTACTTGAGATGTTGGCTCATCCAAAATGATAAGTGGCGCATGTGTGAGGAATACGCGAGCGATAGCAAGACGCTGAGCTTGCCCACCTGACAGGCAAGAACCACGATCACCAATGACAGTGTTCAAACCGTGGGGGAAAGCACGTACCTCATCGCCAAGATTCGCATAATCAAGCGCTTCGTATAGTTCAGCGTCACTGGCCTGTGGAGAAGCTAAACGCAGATTCTCTGCGATGGTGTCATTCAACAGGTAAGTGCGTTGTTCAACAACAGCAATCCGTTGAGCCAAAACGCGACGTGTCAGAGTAGTAATATCATCACCCTGTATGTAAACCTGTCCATGCGTGGGCTGAATATACCCTTGTATGAGGGAAGAAAGTGTTGATTTCCCAATTCCAGATGGGCCGACCAGCCCCACTTTTTGACCCTCGACAATTTCCCACGTCACATTTTCAAGTAGAGCAGGGGCCTCATCCCAAGAAACTGTCACATCCTGCAAAAAGACAGCAGGTGGTTCAGAAGAAAAATCTGCTGGCCTATCGTGCTGATTCTGAGAGGAAACACCAGCAGCGGAAGCAACATTTTCACGTGCAACACGAGGAACAGCATCTGCTTCATACAAGAAAGCACTGAACTGTTTTTGAGTGGCACGCCCCCCGATACCGATATAGAAAAACTGGCCTATAAGATCAACAGGAGCTACCAGAAGCACAGTCAAAATAAAGAAAGACAGGACTTGCCCGACGCTCAAACTTCCAGCAGAGATCCCGCGAACACTCAGCACAGTAACCAGTACGAACGCTGCCAATGAAAACACAATATCCATGAAGAAAATCAATAATTGATTACCAGCAAGCAACTTCATAATACGGATACGATGACGCTCATTTTCTTGCGCTAAAGAATCAGCGTAACTATCGCCAGCGCCAGCATAAACCAGTGACTCTAACGCATTGATACCCTGCAAAAATGATTGCCTGAGCTTCATCTGCGATTCACGGAATTTTTGACCTGTGCGCGCTGTCGTATGAGTAAAAATTCGCACGAGAATAGGGCCAATAATGATGAGGGCCGCCATCAGTAGCGCAGGTATGAGCCCCACGGTCCCAGCAATTGCGATACATACGATCAGAGGGGAAGTTAAAGAAGCAACAGTTGCCGACAAGAAACCACCACGATAACGAGCCGCCCGCATAGCTCCATTCGTTGCAAGATCAAGGATTTGTCCCGCACGTTCACGGATACGCAACGGCCCTAATGTGAAACATGCGCGTTGGCTCAACTCTCGAAATACTCGCTCCGTATGCGATTGTGTGCGCAATGAATGAGCAGTAGCCAACGCTCCAGCACAACCCGCGACACTAACGGATAGGACGGCGAGCAACCACCAGAAAAAGGGCAGAGAATACCCATGCAATATGAAATCAAGACCCTGACCAACAAGAACCGCAAGGGAGCAGGAAGCTGAAACTGTGACCCATCGGTACGCGATTTGCCGGAAATTTTCTTTTCGAGGAACAATCCCCTGAACTAAAGGATGCAAAGGAGTTTTTGCTGAACTCGTATCAGGCAAAGATGTTCTAGCAGCAGAATCAGACGAAAACGCATGACGAGCAGATGAGCTTGCCGCCGGCATATGCGTACCATTGCGAGGCATTTCAGTGTCTCCCTTGGAATCAATCACCTAATGGTGGGGCGCTCGCACTATAGCCGCGTGCAAATGAGGCGTGTCCTCAGCGTTCACATGTGGGCCTTATGGAGGGTGACCTGCGCCGGTGCGATAGAGGCAGTAAGGACTTACCTATTTTTCTGCGTATCTACATACAAGGCTATGGTTACCCTCAGTACGAACCTTCCTAGGGTATCGTCTGAATGAGCCACGCGATAGTGCCCAAAAGCTATTCTGACGTTCCGTAATAAAGTGTCTGAACAATGTCACAAAGACTAAGACTTGACATATGCGCATACCTGCGAGCTGATATATAAAAAACTTCCGTGTTTCCAAGAAACTGAAAACACGGAAGCTCACGTGGACAATTGCTACTGCAAGGGGAATTCCTTGGAGAATTTATCGCCAGAGAATGTCCCTGAAATCTTCACAGTTACCGGTGAAGTTTCATCTGAGAGCACGTAGCCTTTCACAAAGCCCAATGTTCCGCCCGGCTGAATTTCTTTCATCATGTCGGTAGCATCATAACCTTCAGGTTTTTCACTGAAATAGATGGCACTATCTAACTCAACACCATTTTGGAAGACCTGAATGCGGTAATCAAAAATATTGGATTCTTTATCCTTCTGATTATTCGTTACTTCCAGCCCCACAGCGACAGTGGGCTTTGATTCATGGTCAGCAACTGACTTAGTAACGGAAGTAATCTTGATGTGGTACTTGCCGTCAGCAACATCACCTTCAGCTGCCTCAGCGTCAGAAGCGGTTTTTGCTGCAGTGTTGGCTGGTTTTTCGGCAGGAGCAGACTCCGCCTTATCTGATTGAGCTGAGGTGCTTCGTGCAGAAACAGAGGACTGTAATGACTCTGCTGCTGAGTTCAATGCTTTAGCAAATAAATGCTGTGTGCCAAGGGTAATTGCGATACTCAAAACAGCTACGACAACAGTCGCGATAGCAAGGCCCCTGCCTTGACGCTTTCCTTGTGGTTTAGTGGCAATGACAGCGACAATGCCGAGGATCAGGGCAATCCCGCCAAGGAAGAAAGCGAAATTATTAATGATCGGAACCCAACTGATGACTAGCGCAAGAATGCCAAGGATGAGGCCAGCGATTCCAGAAACGGTTGTTGACTTGTGAGTAGCTCCATTGCTATACGTTGGTGAAACACCGCTCTCAGGAACTACAGGGGGGGGGTACTCATATTGTTATCCTCCGAGGTCGAAAAGCCCTCAAAGCGTAGGGCTGTTAGTGAGTATAGTGTTTTTTCGCTGTACGGGAAAGTAAGAACAAAGTAAGAACGCTGTCTGAGCGAGTATGTAACGACGAGATTATTTCAGGCCCTGTGAAACAGTACGCAAAAACTTGGAAGAATCTCATGGGCTGAAAGTCCCAAAAAATCTGGATTGCGGTATATAGTGGACAAGTACGTTTCCCCTCAAGGAGGTCAAAGATGTCTTTCTTGTCCGATCGAATCGATCGTGCAGTTACACAAGCTCACGCATGGATCGAGGCATCTCGGCAATATCCCACACCCCGCTCTGCGCAACTACTCGCGGAAGTACTCGACCACCCAGACGGCCTCGAATACACCGTCGCCTTCGTTGATGACGTGATTCGACCTGAAGACAAAAAAGTTGCAGCCGCCCACCTGAAAAACCTCGCACAGAAAGACACCTCTTTCTTACCTTCCTACCTGAGCGCCCCCGCAGCTATTGGCGGCCGCCTCGCTCCTTTAGCGCCCAAACTTGCCGCCGCAACAGCAAATAAAGTATTCGCTGCCCTCGTCGGAGATCTAGTCCTCGATGTCACACCCGACAAACTCGGCCGCGCAATAGCGAAACTTCGTGCAGACGGCTCACGACTCAACCTGAACCTCCTAGGCGAAGCAGTCCTCGGTGACGAAGAAGCAGCCCGCCGTATGGCTGACACGCGAGAACTCATTGAACGAGACGACGTGGATTACGTTTCACTGAAAGTATCCGCAGTTATTGGCCCACACGCGCCTTTCGGACACGCCGCAGCAGTGAAAGACGCAGTTGAAAAACTGCTCCCCATGTACCGGATAGCAAAAGAAAAAAACACTTTCATCAACCTTGACATGGAAGAATACAAAGACCTCGACCTGACAATCGATGTCTTTACACGCATCCTTGATATGGAGGAATTCCTACACTACCGCGCCGGTATCGTGCTACAAGCCTATTTACCTGACACTCTTGAACGCCTCAACTACCTCACACAATGGTCTCAAGCTCGCCGCGCACGCGGAGGCGCTCCCATTAAAGTCCGGATCGTTAAAGGCGCGAACCTATCAATGGAACGAGTCGATGCCATCATTCACGGCTGGGAACTCACAGTACAACCCTCCAAATGCGACACAGACGCGAACTACTTAACCGTCCTTGATACGGCCCTCACACCTGAACGACTGGACGCAGTCAATATTGGAATCGCAGGGATGAACCTCTTTACCATCGCCTTCGGACTGGAAACAATGCGCGAACGCGGCGTAACCAGCGGTGTGGACTTCGAAATGCTTTCAGGTATGGCAACACCACAATCTCACGCAATACGTGACACCGTAGGGTCGGTCCTGTACTACGTCCCAGTTGTCCGGCCAGAAGAATACGACGTAGCAGTGGCCTACCTTGTTCGACGACTCGAAGAAAATGCAACCCCTGATAACTTCATGTCGAATGTTTTTGACCTGGATACCGCCGACACGGTCCTCCTTGAAGAACAACGCTTCCGCCGAGCTGCCGACCAAGCGGAAAAACTCATCCACGGGCCTCGTCGTAAACAAAATCGCTGTGAAGGCACAGAACTTTTACCCGGTGTTGAGAACTCACGCGACACAGACCCATCACTGCACGCCAATATTGCCTGGGCAGAGGACATCGCGAGCCGAGTAACAACTTCACGTTTAGGTGAAGATATTGTTGCTGAACACACCGTGAACTCCCCCGAAGAAGCAGAAAACCTTGTAGCCTCTGTAGCAAAAGCCGCGCAAAAATGGGCACAAACCCCCGCAGCGCAACGCGCAGAAATCCTACGGAACGTCGCGCAATCTTTCGAGGACCACCGAGCAGAACTCATCGAAGTCGCCGCAAGCGAAGCAGGGAAAGCTGTCGATCAAGGTGACGTGGAAGTTTCTGAGGCCGTTGACTTTGCCACCTATTACGCGCAACTGGCTCTTGACCTTGAAGCCCTCGAAGGCGCTGAATACACGCCCGTCAAAACCACGCTCATCACACCACCATGGAACTTCCCGCTTTCCATACCTGCTGGTGGTGTACTTGCAGCTCTCGCATCAGGCTCAGGGGCCATTTTGAAGCCAGCGAACCTGACCCAACGCACTGGCGCCTACATCGCTCACCTGATGTGGGAAGCCGGTGTACCACGTGACGTTCTGGCCTTAGCAATTGCCGCTGAAAACGTGTGCGGACAAACCCTGGTTGAAAAATCCGATCAAGTAATCCTCACAGGATCTATCGACACCGCACGTCTTTTCCGCTCATGGCGACCAAACCTACGCCTATTTGCTGAAACATCAGGGAAAAACTCAATCATTGTGACACCGCACGCAGATATCGACCTCGCGGTGAAAGACGTTGTTGCTTCCGCTTTCGGGCACGCCGGACAAAAATGCTCAGCCGCGTCCTTAGTGATTCTCGTAGGCTCGGTCGGATACTCACGTCGCTTCCAACGTCAGCTCATTGATGCGGTTCGTTCCTTGAAACTAGGCTACCCTGATGATCTTTCAGCGCAAATGGGGCCAATGGTTGAAGCACCTCACGGCAAACTGCTCAGCGGCCTGACAACTCTAGGTGAAGGCGAAGCATGGGCAATCAAACCACGCCAGATCAGCGATACGCTGTGGAGCCCAGGCGTGCGCGTCAATGTGAAACCTGGCAGCGAATACCACCTGACAGAATACTTCGGTCCGATCCTTGGTGTTATGCGCGCTGATACGTTAGAGCAAGCTATGCAATGGCAAAATGCGGTGGATTTCGGCCTGACAGCAGGTATCCACTCGCTGGAGCCCACCGAAGTAGAAATCTGGCTTGCAGGTGTCGAAGCTGGAAACGTATACATCAACCGCACCATCACCGGAGCAATTGTGCGTCGTCAGCCCTTCGGCGGCTGGAAACGCTCATGCGTGGGGAGCGGAACGAAAGCTGGAGGGCCGAACTACCTGATCGGCCTCGGCCATGTCAAAGATGCTCCACTGGCACCTACAGGACGTTCTTTGAATATCCCGATCTTCCGCAAGACTTTAAGTGCCATTACTCAATGCCCACATGCAGATACGGACCGTATAACAGCCATGCTTGAAAGCATGGAGGAAGCTATCGCCACGCATTTTTGTGCTGAAGATGTCTGTGCTTTAGGTGTAGAAAAGAACGTCCTGCGATATCTGCCAGAAGAAAATGTAGTGATCCGTGGCGGTGACAACCTCACCGATGCTATAGCTCTTGCGGTAGGCGCGTTAGCGGTCGGCGCAACACCAGTACTGTCATGTGCCACAGAGATGCCACGCCCAATGGCTGAATTCCTACAAGAAAACGGGGTGAATGTGCTGACGGAAAGCGCTGAGGTTTTCCTGAACCGAGCAGCGGCTTTAGCACATAACCCACGCGGTGTGCGCTACCGTGTACTCGATGGGCAAGCTGACGCTGTAGCACAAGCAGTTCAGGGGAGTGTTGATGTTGCTATTTACTCTGAACCGGTGACTCACTGTGGTCGTGTTGAACTGTTGCCTTTCCTGAAAGAACAGTCAGTATCAGCAACAAATCATCGTTTCGGTAATCCGACGCAATTGCTCAACGGAATTCTCTGACCTTCATACTTCTGTTTTCCTTTGCACCGGTGGGGCAGGGTCCTTCGTGGCTCTGCCCTGCTTCTTACATTGATAGGGATTTTATGTGCCTTAAAAATGTACTTCCTCGGCGCTTCCAAGAGACTGAATGAATCAGGCGCACTACCGTTAAAGGGTGCCTACGTTTTTTTCACGTCCAACAAGTGTAAATACGCGACATGCAGATACAGCGGCCACTGAAAAAAGCCTGACATCTGATCGTCCTTTCGCTATGAACAACGCCATTGAGCAATGGCGTGACGATCTTGCGCGCATTACCGCAGATGAGGGAGGGGACAGTGCGCCACGCCTGACAATCGGTACTGCCCACCCCGGAGGATTAGCGCAACTATACGCACATCACACGACACGATTGTCTAATCTGGTGCGTGAACCCGCATCACAGCAACGCGCAATGGAACGGGCACGCACCATCATTGCGCGCGCAGAAGACCTCACCATTCATCACGGCGTAGGACCCGTCCACTTATCAATCGGCAGAGCCTCATGGACCCAAAACGGGCAACGCATGTCCTCAGCCGTATTCTTACGTCCACTCCATTTAGAAAAAGACGGAGACGATGTTCTTTTAACGCTTCGCTCCGGAACAACACTGGCTCCTGTGATTCATGAGGCCTTAACAGCTTCAGGTGTTCACATCGACTTAGAAAAACTTCTCACACAAGCCACAACAGTTCACGGTTTTTCTTCAACGAAGGCTCTTGCAGCACTACGTGAAGCAGCTTCACGCTTAGAAAACTTTAACTTAACAGATGAACTGATTCTAGGAATCTTTGAGCATCCGGCTTCCACTTTACTTCGAGAACTGACCCAATCAAACCCGCTTTTGAGCACTCCACTTATCCGCGCCCTTGCAGGGGAAGTAGAAGCTCAAAAAAACTTCGCCGCGCCTTTACCTGAACCAAATCCTCATGATCGTGACCCGTGGAAAGAACGCGGCGCAGGTGACCTGACACCCCAACAACAAGACGTTGTAGAAACAGTGGCCGCAGGCCGTTCCCTCGTCATCAATGTTCCTGAAGGAGCCGACGGTGGAACAATACTTGGTGCCCTGCTTGCTGACGCTGCAGCGCACGGCCGAAGCACCCTCCATATCGCAGGCTCCCCCTCGCGAACAGCACGAGCTGAAGCACGATTACGTGAACTAGGCCTTGACGAAATTGCTGTCCGCATTGACGGAAGCACCGAAAGCGCAGACATTATGCGTGACCGTTTAACCGGTGCAATCGTTGATACGACAGGGGTGGAAGACCCCGCTCAAGTAGATGACATGCGTAAGCAACTTGTTCAAGTACGACATATGCTTTCGCAACACATGACGCATTTACATAAACCCTTCCACGAATTTGGTGTGAGCGCTTTTGATGCACTTCAAGTCCTCACAGACCTCACAGGCGCACATCCGAAACCACGCACAAAAGTACGATTACGTGAAGAAGTCCTTTTAGATATTGCTTCAGACCGAGGCGAACGAGCACGTACCCTGCTGCACCGGGCAGCGACATTAGGAATTTTTTCTCGCTCAACCACGCACGGCGCGTGGAAAGGCATTGTGATTAATTCACATGAACAAGTCGAAGAAATCCTGACACGTGTTCAACGCTTATCAAAAGAAACCCTCCCAGCCTTACAGGGATATATCGCTGCTGTTGCCCGCGAAACCAAGATCCGCCCTGCAGAATCAATGGCAGCTTGGGAAGCTCAGCTTGCTATGTTCGCCGGAGTACGTGACGTTCTTCAAGTCTTTCAACCAAAAATATTTGAACGCTCCGCAGCCGATATGGTTTTTGCCACCGCTTCACGGCAATGGCGTAACAGTCATGGGATTTCCATGTCTCGCGCTGCACGGGGGCGCCTTGTCAAACAAGCAAAAGAAATGCTGCGCCCAGGAATCACAGTGAAAGACCTCCACAAGGAGCTTTTGCTTGTCCAAGAACGGCGTGACGTGTGGCGTCATCACTGTGACGCAGACGGTTGGCCGACTCTGCCGCAACATATGGATGAAATCTTGCAAGTTACCCAGCAGGTACGTGACGATTTTGAATGGCTGTCACCTATTTTCTCGACAGTTCACCCAGAAATGTTACGTATGCCTTTAGATGAGGTGACCCGTATCTTTGATCGTCTGGCGGCTGACCCTGAAGGGGCGCATGAACTGCCGAAACGTGTTGCCGTCCTCAAAGCACTCACAGATTTAGGGCTGGACGGCCTTACGCAGGATTTACGCCAGAGGCATATTCAGCCTGAACACATTGACGCTGAACTTGACCTCGCATGGTGGGCCTCAATTTTAGCTTTGATGATTGCTGCAGATCCGTCTCTTGGTGGTTTTGACCCTGTTCATCTTGAAACGGCTTTAGCGCAGGGCCGTGACCTTGATAAAGAACAAGTAGCAACACTTGCTCCGCAAACCATTAGTCAGCTTCGTCGTATGCGCCGCACGGCTTTAGCTGGAGCGCCTGACGCTCAAACGGATATTCAAACGGTCCTTGCAGGCAACGCTCATCCGGCTGATGTATACGCTCAACACCCTCTGGTGAGGCGACTTATTCCTGTGGCCTTGACAGTTCCGACACTTGTTCCGTGGATTTTGCCAGGTCAGGCACGGATTGACTTGCTGATTCTCGATGATATCGACATGCTTCCCCTAGCGGAATTGATCCCAATTATTGCGCGAGCAGAACAAGTCGTCTTGATCGCTGATGTGGATTCTGCCCGTGTTGGTGAGGCTGTACAGCAGATCGCTTCAGTTTTACCGACGATGCATATTCGCGTAGCGCCTACACGTTTGAACGACCAAGTGGCATTGCTATTGGCGCGTCACGGTATTGGTCATACAGGTGTGCCAATTCCTTGGACAACTGCGACGGCCCCGGTAACAGCCCTGTGGACGGAGGGGACAGGTATGCCTGCTCCCGGTGCTCATGCGGTGGAATCAACGTCGCAGGAAGTATCTGCAGTGGTCGAATCCGTTGTGGCTCACGCTGTTGAACAGCCTGAACGTAGCCTTATGGTGATTGCTTTGAATACGCGACATGCAGAACGTATTAAGGATGCGATTCACCGTGCTATCGCCACCGAAGTAGGGGTTGCGTCTTTCTTTGACCAGGCTGTGGTGGAACCATTCGTTGTTGTTGACCCGCAACAAGCGCGCGGTCTGAGCCGTGATCGTGTGATTATTTCTGTTGGTTTTGCAAAGACCCCGCATGGTCGTATTCTGCATGATTTCGGTATCTTCTCAACGCCTCAAGGCGTGAAGCATATGTGTGCCGTACTGTCGTGTGTCCGTGGCGATATGACCATTATTTCCTCTGTTCGCTCTGAGGAAATTGATCGTGCTCGTGTGAGCGCTCAGGGTGCCCAAATGCTGGTGGACCTGCTAGAAATCGCTCAAGGGCAGTCAGGGCGCGGGAATGATGCGTGGCCGACATTGGAAGCGGCTCCAGATCGTTTACTGGTCGATTTAGCGGAGCGTCTGTATGGCATGGGCTTGGAAGTAGTGCCGAATGTGGGTATTCCCGGAGGTTTACGTATTCCGTTAGCTATTGGGCATCCTGAGGTTCCGGGTCGCCTACTTGTCGCAGTTTTGACTGACGATGAAGAATACGTTGCGGAGCCGTCTTTGCGTATGCGTGATCGTTTGCTTCCTGCAATGTTAGAAGCCCAAGGATGGAAGGTGTACACGGCTTTATCTATGCCGGTATTCATTGATCCGGGGAAGGAAGCCGATTCTATTGTTCAGCTGGTTCTTGATGCTGTTGATGAGGTGAATGATTCACTTATTCAGGAAGTGGAAGTACCGCAGGTAGATGATGACATTGTGGAGGAAACAGTTATTTCTGTTGTCCCTTCTCAGGCTGAACGTGAAGCTGATGGTCTGCGCTTACGTCATGATGAAGTATCACAGGAAGTGTTGGCTCATGCTTTGCCAACAGAAAAACCTCTGGTGGTTACTCCGTCGCTGTCTGCGCGTAGTCCACGTCCGCCTATTGCTCAGGGCTTACCTTTAGCGGCTTACGGTGATGACCAGTTGGATGAATTAGCGCTGTGGGTACGTTCTGATGGTGTGGAACGCACAGATGATGAACTTGTTGAAGAATTACGTTCAGCGTTAGATTTACGTCGGCGTGGCGCTCAGTCGGATGCTGTTTTACGTAATGTTGTGCGTCGTACTGCGCCTACATCTCAACTCTCGCAAGAATCGCAGCAAGATGCTGGCGTTGAAGGGAACGCGGATCATTACGAGTGACGGGGCAAGGGCGTGACGCAGGAAAATGAAACCATAGCAGGTGATCGAGCTGTGGCAGGCAGGGCGACTCAGTATGCTCAAGGGCCGCGGAAACGTCGTCGTGTTGTTATGCTCAGTAAGGTAGATCAGCGTTTACGTGAACATGGTTTGCCTGTGTCATGGGATGAGTGTGCAGGAGCCGCGCATGTTGCGGCTCGTTTATCACGTGTATCTGAAATGAATGTAGGGGTCCCGCTTGGTGGCACAGGGAAAATAGGGGAGCCTCAGGGTGGGAATGAGCAGCGTTTACGCGAGGAAGTTCCCCCTCACTGGCATATGCCTTTGTAGGTATTTCAGTGGGTTTTCTACTGTGATAGGGCAGCTAAAGCGCGAGAGGGATGGTGCTGGGTGCTTGTGGTGCTTCTACGAAAAGGCACAAGTGTGTGAGTATAAAAGGATTATGTGAGCATAAGCCGCCCGTGAAAGGGAGTGTGAACAACCCTTTCTTTACAGCGCTTTCTGCCACCAAATAAGCCACCCGTGAAAGGAAATGCGCCTCCCCGTACACTCAACGATATCCCGAACGTCAAACAAGCCAGCCGTGAAAGGGCGTGCGGGTATAAAGCGCGACGTATGGGACAAAAACGTATGGGACAAAAAGTGAGGCCCACCGAATACCATGCGGTAAGTGGCGGGCCGTACTGCTTTCGTAGAGGCTCTATGAAAGATCACTTCTTTGCAGTGAGAGCATCACGAATTTCTGTGAGAAGCTGAATTTCTGCTGAAGGTTCTGCGGCGGCTTCTTCAACAGCTTCTTTTACTGCTTGGCGTTCCTTGAACTTATTCATTGGCAGAACAATAACAAAGTACACTGACCCAGCGATCAGCAGGAAGTTCACAATAGCGGTAATGATTGTGCCCGGCTGGATGAGGGTGCCATTGATGGTGAATTCAAGGACATTATCGAAACTTGGCTTGCCAATGATGGAAGCAATCAGTTGCGTGATGAGGTTGGAGACAGCATTCACGATAGGAGTGAAGGCAGCGCCGATGATAACCGCAACCGCTAGGTCAATGACATTTCCACGGGAAATAAAATCTCGGAATCCTTTAAGCATCATCATTTTCTTTCTATAGAGGGGGTGGTCCTCCACGCGAATGGAGAACTACGCTCAATATGCCGCCCCCAGCGTAGCCTAAGACTTTTTCCGTGTCGCTACCGGGAAGGCGAAGGATAATTTTTCGTTGAGCGGAAGAAGCCCAGCTTGTTCCCTCTTTGGCAGCAGAAGATACGACGTAAATATTTTGGGCGATACGTGTGGCTGCGCACTCAGAAGAATCGCATGATGAAGGTAAAGCCCAGATATCTACAAGGTCCCCATTTTCGAGTTCTGGGGTATGTGCCGCGTCAATGAGCAGGGGAATATCTGCAAAGCCGGGTGGAATAGCGCGTCCTGCAGGAGAAGCTGCTAAAAGGGATTCTGTGAGTATTGTCCCTGCTTTCAAGGAGATGCCATCCCACATTTCAGGAAGGACAGCATTTGGAGAAAGAAAATCCTCTGGAACATAACGAGAAGGAACTGGTACGGTTTTTAATGCGCCTTCTTCAATACGTGTTCCTGTGATAAGGGGACGGGCAGCTATGAGGACGTGACGCTCTTGCGTAGGCCAGAAGACATAAAGAGCAGCAGCCAAAGCCGTCACGATGGTGAGCCCGTACAGGAAACGCCGCACAAGGGGCCAAGTATGTAAGAACCTCATAGGAATAGCAGAGCATATCCCCAAGAACACCAGAGATTTTTATAAGCATTCTGTGGAAAAAATGATGTACAGAATTGCCATCTGTGGATAGAGGGTATGAAAACACAGTGTTCCCTGATACTGATAAAGGATTTTCGCTTTCACTAGGTGGAGATTGCAGTTCAGTATCTTTACTTTTTATCTGTGGTGAAGTACTACCCACGTTGAAGGCGCACCTGCGGTGAAGCATATGCTGAATATGAAACTGAAAGACCAGATAAGGACAATTCAATGCGGAAGCAAAAGAACATCAGAGTAACGGATCACGCAATTTATTCACAATCGCATAGCGGGTCGGTGTGAGAAAAGCATGTACAGGAATATCATGCCTTTCACGGGGCAAAGAACCCGCAGGCAACACCGCCTCATCATGTGCGACAGCAATAATGGGCACATGAGGAGGTACATGAGGTAAGACTCGGTCATACCAGCCCCCACCTTGTCCTAAACGAGTTCCAGATAAATCCACAGCAAGACAGGGAACTAATACGACTAAGGAACGAGCAATAGCTGTAGGCGACATGACATTTCCACGAGGTTGTGCAGGAGCGCGCTCAGGTTTCCATAAGCAACCATCAGGACCGCTCTCATACAAAGCCCAGCGAGGAGTATCGTATGGACGCCCCTCATCATCAACGAGTGCAGGTAAAAGACAAGGACGTGAATTTTCAACAATCGCACGCACATCAGGTTCATGAGCAGTAGGAAAAAATACAGTAGGAATACCCTCTGAATCAGGCAGAAGCATCTGATGACATAAGGAACGCCATAACTTCAGGAGAGCGTCAGCTTCAGTAGTATCAGGAATACGCTTGTTTCGTAGAGCACGAAAATGAGCCCGCAATACGTTCTTTTCCTGTGTCACTGCTTTGCCCCTCACTTTGCTCTGCTAGTCTGGCAATTATGCCAGAACACGCTCACCATGTATGCCACACGGCGCATCCTGCTACAAACGAAGGAACGTGTTTCTTGCCCGCAACGAAAGTAAAACCTCAAAGAATATTCCCAATTATTGGCCGCCACACACATCAATACGCGGCCACTGAAGCAACCGGCGTAGGGATGGGGATACCTTTTCGAGACACACAGGACCAAAAGATAACGAAACCAACCCGGTCCTTCCCCTTAAAAACTTATGCTCGACACTGAAAAACATGCTTTAGTCAAAGTGAATACAAAAGCCACTGAACCCACAGAAGCTGAAAGGACGACATGCGTACTGTTGCTGATTTTTATCAAGATTGTATCGCCGCTGTCAGTCAACAACCTCCCCTCGATGTCCAACTCGCAGACGCAGTGTCCTGCGTCCTAGCTGAGGATGTGGAAGCTCCTTTTGACCTGCCCGTAGCTGATCTTGCTGGCTGTGACGGATACGCGGTCATCGCCGCTGACCTGGAAGGAGCACGTCCGGATGCTCCCATCCATTTACCAGTTATCGAAGAAGTCTGTGCCGGTGACGTGAATCCTGCCGCGCTGATACCAGGCAACGCTATCCGTATCGCCTCGGGTGCTCCTATGCCCGCCGGAGCCAATGCGGTACTTGCACTCGATTTCACCGATCACGGTATATCGCAGGTGGCAGCACGTACCCAGCCCGCAGTCGGTGAAAATATTCGTCGCCGCGCTGAAGACGTTGAAGAAGGCCGGGTTGTTTTACGTAAAGGAACGCGTGTTGGCGCTCGCCAAGTCGCATTACTTGCGGGAGTGGGACGCTCGCGTGTTTTAGTTCACCCCCGTCCGCGCGTAGTCATCCTTTCAATCGGAGATGAAATTGTTGAGCCAGGTCAACAAGCACGTCCAGGCACTGTTTTTGATGCGAACGGTCACGCGTTATCAACCGCTATCGCAGATGCAGGTGCCCAGACTTTCCGTGTCGCTGCGGTTCCTGACGAACGTAAAGCACTGCGTGAAACCATAGAAGACCAGCTTGTTCGTGCAGATTTGATTCTCACAACCGGTGGAATCTCCTACGGTTCAGGCGATACCGTGCGTGAAGTGTTAGGTGCGTTGGGTACTGTTCGCTTTGATAATGTCGCAGCCTGGCCCGGCCACATCCTTGGTGTGGGAACAGTAGGGGTAAATACGGATGGGAGTGGCGGCGTCCCCATTTTCTGTCTACCAGGTGACCCTGTTTCAGCTCAAGTATGTTTTGAAGTGTACGTGCGTCCAGCTTTACGTCATATGCAAGGGTGGACGGCTTTAAGTCGCCCGAGCGTTCGCGCACGTGTTGATCGTTCATGGTATTCCCCTCGTGGTCGGCGCGAATTTGTGCGAGTGCGTTTACTGGGTGATCCTCGCAGCGGTTACCAAGCGAAAGTGATGGGCGCTCCGGCTTCCTTGCTTTTATCCGCATTGGCCGATTCAAATGCTTTAGCCGTTGTTCCAGAAGAAGTAACGAATGTGCGTGCCGGTGATGAACTGCAGTGCATGGTTCTTGAATAAAAGAAAAGCATGAGGGGCGTTTCCTCGTCGCTTTTAACTGTCACTGGCCGCTGTCAGTCATCATGCCAATAGGTGAGGAAATATCGCATGGGATTTTTCCGTCGGACACACGTGTGGGGGCAATCGCCGCGCACCTATGAGTTGCGTGTAGATTCACCGGTCGCACGCGGATATATTCACCCTTTCCAGGGCCAGAAAGATCCCCGTACTTTAGTGATGCGTCCTATTGTGGGTTCTGACCATATGCGTGTGGATGCTGTGCGGCGCGCCAACTATCAATGGTTGGAACCGTGGGAAGCTACTTTACCGCCGGAAAACAATCAACCTTTTACGTCAATGGCGGCATTTATTCGACGCTCGGATCGGTTACAAGCTCGCTCGCAGGCTCTTTTCATGCAGGTTCAACTCGATGAGGAAATTGTCGGCCAGTTTTCGTTGAGTAACGTGCAGTGGGACGCTGCATGTATGGGCTCACTGGGATACTGGATATCAGCGAAAGTAGCTGGACGAGGTATCGGAGCTTCCTGTGCTGCGATGATGATGGATTTAGCTTTAGGTGAATTGGGTTTACATCGTGTTGAAGTGTGTGTACGCCCGGAAAATGTGCGTTCTTTAGAATTGTGTCGGCGGATTGGATTAATTCGTGAGGGACTACGGCCTCGATATCTGCATATCGCTGGCCAATGGGCAGATCACGTGGCATGGTATGCGGATCAAGAATCAATGCCTGAAGGCGGGTACGTGATGGCTTTGATGCGTGCACGCGGGTTTGCGTGAGAAAGACGTGCGTAGGCGCGTTGTCAAACAGTCTCGGCGGCCCTATGCGGCAGAGCTTGGAGTGTGTGCCTGCGCATCACGAAACGGCTTTTAGATGATGTATGAGGGACCAGTGGGGCATGTGTGACACAAGTGATTTTTTCACAGAAAAGACCACAAAGAAACTCTCAACACGCGCGATTCTTTTCCTCATCCAATGCCTCCTACGCAATACCGTGTGACGTGTGGAGTATGGAGGAATTTTTATCGTCGCAGTACTGGGGGTAGTTATCTCACTTATTCCTTACCTCGTCACCCGACGAACAGCAATCGCACAATCACGTGAAATTGATAGATTCTCACCGCAAATGCGATTACTGAACACCTCCCACCCGCATACCGAAGAAAGCTGCACAACAGGACACGGCATTTTGCTTAACGGAACACGCCCTGTCCACTCACACAATGGGGGCCTTATGGCACACGAAAAAGGTTCACCACAATCCGCGCAATTCTCACGCGTTCACGTGGTCCGTGAAATTGCGCGACTACGTGCCGAGCGCGCCGCACGACTTTCACGTGAAGCGGCAGGAGGACAACGCCGCATGATCGTGACATTTATATGCGCGGCACTGACAGTTATCTTAGGTATATCAACCGTGCTGGGTTCCCTTGCATGGGCATGGGCGCTGGCAGGAACGCTTCCTTTGGTAGGGGCTTTAACATGGTCACGTGTAGCTGCTATGCGCTCCGAACGTCGCAATCAGGCTGAAATTACGCGCCTGCGAGAACTACGCGACCAAGCCTCCCACGAAGTGACTGCGGAACCTCATGCCTACACAATCAATGGTTCTGTCACCAATGTTTCGACTGAACAAATCAAGGAAACCAGCCAATCAACGGCGCGCACAATCGATGAAGTAGTCACGCGCACCTCACAAACGCATACGGGAAAAACAGGCATAAACCAATACGACGAAAACGAAACGAAAGAATCCTCAGACGCAGCACCCGCTATCGCACGTCAATCTGAGGAAGAAACAGGCGCGGCCACAACGAGCGGAATGACATGGTCAGTGACACCGATTCCTGCGCCCACCTATGCGACTCGTAGCCGTGTCGCAGGACGCATGGTTCATGTTGATACGGATATGAGGGGTATTCCTCAAGTCAGCGCTCGCGTACCTGTGCGTCCTGTTGCGATTGGGCAGGTATCTGCGCCTACACAAACCACCGAGGAAGTAGTGGCAGACCAGGCTGTGCGTTTGGACCTTGAAGCTGTCCTAGAAGCTCGTCGCGCTCAGTAAGTATTGTGCTCAAGTAACGTGCGCGTGTCTGGTGCGGGCCAGAGCGCATATGCCACATCAGAGTCGTTTCCCATTTGACGGTGCCCATGTGCTCTGTAGCCCCGGGTTAACGAACTTCTCGGATCGCGCTCAAGTAACGGTGCTCATGATTTGATCGCTGAAATATCGTACCCAAGTAGGGGGATAGTGCCGAAGCAAACGGTCCGAACAGAGGTGTGGGTTTAAGGTTGTCCATCGGAGATGACGAAGCATTTGACGAAGGCAGCCCGAATAGGGGGCTGGCTTTAAGCGTGAAATATAGGACTGCGCAAGGCTAAGCAGTCCGGTCCGAATAGTGGCCGGGACTTATATTTTTCGATGCCGTTTGAAGGTATGTATAACGTGTCGAAATATGACGAAAGAAACGGTGAAGAATTCACCCCGTGGTTACTTCAGTGCTAAAATGGGTGAGTTCCTTTGGGGCTATGGCGCAGTTGGTAGCGCGTCTCGTTCGCAATGAGAAGGTCAGGGGTTCGAATCCCCTTAGCTCCACAATCACCCCGTGATTTCGTTGAGATCACGGGGTTTTCGTTGAAATAAAGCGGAAAATAGCAAGTTGTGCAAATTAGGACTTTTGCAGCTTTTGGCATATGTGGTCCTAAATAGGAGCTTATTGGTCATTTGGGGGTTCGGACAGTTTCTTGGAGTTTTTAGGAGACTGTGATGAAGGTTGTTTATACGTCTGAGCAGCGTCGTGTTGCTATCGCGACGTATCGGAAAGTGCATTCGTATTCGAAGACGTGTCGTGTTCTTGGTTATCCCGTTCAAGTAAGGCTTCAAAGACATGTCTCCTCCCGCTAAGGAGCTGATGAAACTCGCGTTGGAGGGCAAGTTCACTCATGACGGACACCCGGTACTGCGGTGGATGATGGACAACATTTTTATCCGCAGCGACCCTGCCGGGAGCATCAAATCCGACAAAGAAAAATCCACCGAGAAAATCAACGGCGTCGTCACCACCATCATGGGCCTAGACCGTGCCATCAGATGCAGTGGGCCTGCCAGTGAATCGGTTTACGAGCAGCAAGAGCGCGTACAACAAAAAGCATATTTTTTTCATGTAATGTCAAGTTATATGCTGCATGCGATGAAACTCTCAGGTACTCTCTGAGTAGTGGTGTTGGATACGTCACTATGTATGACGAGTTTATAGTCACTGTACGGCTTGTTCGGGTTAATAAATTTTACGCACATTTCCTACACGAACACCGAGAAAACGAAAATAAGCACAAGGAGAATTACAATGACAAAAATTCTAGTAGGTGCTTTTAAAGCGCTGATCGGTTCTGGCACTGCTGTTGCTCTTGTTTTGGGGTCAGGAGGCATCTCTGGAACGGCATACGCTACTGATTCTGGTGGTAAGCAACTTTTCGCGAGCGCTAGTGCAACAGTGTCTGAAGCTGAAGTAGCGAAATTGGTGGAAGATTTAGAAACGCTTTTCACCAAGTACGTACCTCAAGTCGATGGAAAATATATCGTAAACGAAGAAGCCGTCATTGAAGATGGTTACGCAGATCAACTTGAAGATTTTCGCACAGTCGCGGCGGTCTTCAATAGCACTTCAAATTAATTGGGAGCAGGCTTCTCTGTCGCAGCGGTATCCTGTGCTCTTTAATCTAGGGGAAGTCCGATGCGTGCGAATACTGTATTTACGTTAGGTTTTTTCGCCACTATTGTGCCGGCATTTTGGGTGATTATCTCATTTGCTAGAGATTGGGCATTCTTTGACCCAGTGTCAATTTTGGGTGCAATTTTAGGGGGTGTTTTTGTCACTTTTGTGGCTAGAAAAACACTTAAGAGTGACTCAAATTCCCCTAAAGGACCTAGTGTGTAAAGCGTTACCAAGCGTTGGGCATAGCGATCGCTTGGATGGTGCTAGCTCGCTTCATCTTTCTCAACACGGGACGCTCCTGGACAGAAATCCAGCCCGTACTCACACCACAAGAGGTGAAGCCGGGCTGAACGATTGAGTCCAATGTCAATTCGCACGAGGCTTCTCGTCAATTGCTGTCTTGAACGAGTAAGTCAAGGACGCAGGATTGATCCGATTTTTATCCAATGATTGATGTGTCATCGTTTCTGCGCTTGTTTTGCACGCCGGTACAAAACGATACGTGCCGTTACGCCCCGGCTAACAAACTGATTGTCGCTTTGCGCCCTGGTACAGAACGATACGTGGTGCGTGTGTTACGTGCTCAGCAATAGCGCCATGCAACTCGTCTTTGTGCAGGATGATCCATTAATTTCATTCATCCCCACTTTTCCTATGGAGGTTCGTCAACACTGTTTTCTTCTAGTCCTGTCGCATTTTTAAGTGGCAGTTAAAGTACAAATTTGTCTTAAGACTTTAAGTGATTGTTGAAAGAATGCAGTGTGATTGAACATCACATTCACGTTTTGTCAAACCTGTTGCTTGACAGTTTTCGGGGGGGGGGGGGTAGTTTTGGTCTTGAAATAAAAGCCAAGAATAGGAGGGTGACAAATGTCAACCGAGAATACGACTTCTTTCCAGCTGGCTCCTGGTGAAACAAATGTGTACGGCGCAAAGGTCGCGCCATCGTTGCTGACACCCTACCTTAAGGGTGAGCTTATGTGTTCTTCGACCCGTTTGGTGTACAAGGTGCCTAACACCATTTTTGGTCTTATTCCGGCTGGCGCGTCGGAGAATACGGTTCCGCTTAAGGCGATTGCTTCTGTTAATACTTCTACGTCTTTTGAAGTTGGCCGGATAATCCTAGGTGTTGCTTTGGTGCTTGCTGGTTTTGGGCTAGGCGGTCAGGCCCTTCTTTTTGTGATTTTTGGGGTGATGTTCCTTGCGATGGCTTTTCCGGCGCAGCTTAATGTGGTTAATCATGCAGGCGGTGTTACGTCGGTAAAGGTTTCAATTTTGCATAAGAATGTTCTTCAGCAGTTCGCAAAAGAGCTTCAGGGGCGAGTTTTTGCTGATTTGGATGCGACACGGCATGATGAAGCTCAAATGGCACGCATGATGCAAATGCAATTGCAGCAGATGCAGCTTCAACAAATGCAGGTTCAAAACGAAAACCGGCTTAATGACCAAAACTAGATAATGCTGGCATGTCGTTTCAAGAGTCCACAGAAGGGCTAAGACAGGTGCCTGATGTGCGGGAATTGTGAGTATTTTTCTGGTGCTACTAGTCGCGTGTTTATCTCATTTCTTACCCGCACACTCACAGCTTGCTATTACTTCCAGGCTCTCTACTGATACTCGCTTACCTGAACTTATCTGATCCCATCGAGGAATTTTAAGCGAGTATCACGTGGAGGCCTTCGGACGGGGAACGGCATACATGACGCGGAGGAACACTCATGAAAACACTACGACGTTTCGCATCAACACTGATGCTCACAATTAAAGAACACAAGCTGCTGTCTGCCTTAACTGGCATTGCAACGATTCTCGCTCTTGTTGCAGGTGGAGTTGCTGTCGCACAGCTTGGCTCCCAGCCTGAGAGTATCACTGCTCAAAGCGCTGACACGCCAGCTACGTCTCCTAAGCCCACTCCTAAGCCCACTCCTAAGCCTAAGGCGAAGCTCAAGCTCGATGTCCAGTCGAAAGACAAGACGTGGACAGACTCATCTTCGCCTGCGATCACGCGTATCCAAGGCGCTGAAGAATCCAATAAGAGCACGGACTTCCATCATGCTGTGCGTCCAAACGATCCACAAAGCGTGAGCACTGTTGAGGTGCCTGTTGGACGTTATAATGTCTCTCTTATCTCTCCAATCAACGCTGATGGTTCGATTGAAGTCACCTCTGATCCTGCCAAGGCTGAAGCTGTTTCCACTCCTATCGACGTGTCTGCTCGCAATGAACTCTCTACCGTTGAGATTCCAATTGCCAACGTTAAGCCCGCTGATGTTCCATCTGATGTGATCCATAAGATCGCAGAAGAAACCGGCAAAGCTATTGCCACCGGTGACGCTACTCTTGCGGGGGATGCTGGTAAGAACGCTTTGGACACCGTTGAAAAGAACGGCAAGGCAAACCCGAACATGAGTGAGGATGATAAGAACAAGGTGGAGGAAACCACAAGTGCTGTCACCCCTGCACCTGAGGATAAACCTCATGTGGACGTCACACCGTCTGCTCCAAAGCCTGCCGAGCCTGCACCTAACGCGTCCCCTGCCACGCCCAAGCCTGCAACGCCTGCTGCTCCAGCAGCAAAGCCTAAGAAGTGGGTTGCTGAAAAAGGTCACTGGGATAAGCAACCGGTGTACGAGGAAGTGGATGTTCCCTACACCGAGAACGTTCTCGTTGAGGAAGCTCGTACGGAGTATGTAACTGTACGAGTAGAGATTTATTTCCCTGAAAGCAAACGTCTATTCACTATTGGCAGGGTTGCTGATCCTGTCCAAAATGAAGCAAACCATGACGCTTTTTGGAAAGAAGTATATGCTCATCAACTAGAACTCATGTACGCTGATAAAATTGGTAACTTTAGCGAAAAATATATCAAAGGTCCAATTGAAATCCCCGCCAAGTATGAAACTGTGACGAAATACCGTAAAGAGTCTCGTCAAACCGGCACAAAGGACATCTGGATCGTAGACGTTCCTGCTCACTGGGAGTAGTACTCCACCCCACCTCATGCAGCACTGCAACACTGTTGTGGTGCTGCATGATTTTATCAGCAACGTGACCGTTGCGATAGTGTGTGGTGTCGCGCGCATAGAGTGTGACGCGTGTTTATGGGAGGGCCGGCTTCGTGGGCTGGCAGTTTTGCGTATTGCGTGGAATCGCATTGTGTGGAGGCTGATGCTGTCTATTTGTACAGGTGACTGAGAAGGAAAGCGGGTAAATCTTGCGCTGATTTTTATTGATTGAGTGTCATATCCTTTTCTTATGTTAATGTTATTTTTTCCTTACAAGCTGTCATTTTATGACTATTAAAAGTGTGTTATTCTCGGTTGTGCGCGCAGAAATTTTTTAGGTGACTAATGCTTTAAGGGTCTACCTAAGTTGTATTTACTTAGGTTATACTTACTTACGCTCACCTAAGTTCAAATGTCAAAGTGACGTGAGGAGAAAGACATGCAAAGAAGCAGGGGAAAATGGAAAGGAAGTATCGCCGCTGCCGCGCTCTGCGGGGCACTAGCCACCTCCTTCCTTATTCCAATGGCAGCTCAAGCCTCCCAGCAAGAAATTAAAGACGCAGTCTTCCAATGGGGTCTGAACGCAGAATCAGGAAGCGCCGGATACGCACCCAACACTTGTAACTTCCTTGGCGCTGGCGTAGCCGGAGACAACGAATCTTCCAGCGTATGGCAAGGCGAACTACGGGAAAACGGCGCAGCCTTTGTCAACACTGAAAACCAAGACGTGATGTGGAGGCAAAACGAAGACAACACCTCCATCCTCAAACCCAATAGCAGCGGAGAACTAGTTCCAACCACCTGGGACACCAAATGCCAAACCCGAGACGGTTCTAAAACAAATACCTCAGGGAAAACATCAGAAAATATTGTTCGTATCGTCAAAGGACAAGGAACGGTTGATCCTGCCGCAAACTCAGCAGAAATCCGCTGGTACGGCTCTTTCACAGTTGTCTACTACTCAGGAATGACCTACTGGAGCGTTGTCAATCCTAAACTCAGCGTAGTCAACGGTGAAGGCACCCTCAAAGGACGTGTTTCCGGATACGGGACATCCATGGAAGACCAGAGCCAATGGAAAGGTCTGCGTAGCCGAGAAGTCACCCTCGCCACCTTGAAAAATGTCACGGTAACCGAAAACGGTATCAAAGTTACCCCCGAATACAAGGGAGTAGAGATTACTCCTCCCAACGGCGCAACCCAGGTACGCTCCGGAGCAAACTGGGGTTCATGGCCACAAGACTTTGTTGATTTCCAAGGTGAAACTGGGCAAGCACCCTACTGGTACTCCAGCGGCGGCGCAGCAGACGCACGTAAAATCCCCCAGGAAATCGGCATCACCTACAGTGTTGCCACGCCCGCGTCATACGCCATCTCAGTTGAAGGCGGAACAGCCTCCCTTACTCAAGCAACCGCAGGAACCCAAGTCACCTTAACCGCTGAAGTTCCTCAAGGTAAACGCTTTGCCGGGTGGCAGGGAATTAACGGAGGCGCAACTATCGCCGACCCCTCACAGCCCACAACCACTTTCACTATGCCGGCATCTGACGTAACCATCAAAGCCGTCTACACAGATGAAATTACTCCCAGCTTTGAAGTGACCGTTGACGGTGGAACAGCGTCTCCCTCAAACGCAAAAGAAGGAACGAATATTTCACTGAGCGCAACGATTCCTCAGGGCAAACGTTTTGTTGAATGGAGCACCGAAACAGCCGGCGTATCCTTTGCCAACGCGAAAGATGCGAATACCAGCTTCACTATGCCTGCCTCCGCGGTTTCAATCACAGCAACCTATGAGGACGATCCGGCACTAGCTGCCCATCCGATCACCGTCACCGGCGGCACAGCTTCTCCGGATACGGCGCGTGCAGGGCAGAGCGTGACCATCACAGCTCAAGTCCCAGAAAATCATCACTTCCTTCGCTGGACGACTGAAACCCCTGATGTTACCCCGACCGCTTGGACCAGCCCAACAACAACCTTTACCATGCCTGCTTCAGCAGTGCAGATCACCGCAACTTTTGCGCCTAACGCTGCTCCTACTACTCGCCCCAAGCCCTCTGTGACCGTTGAACCGCACGAGAATCTTGACCCAGCAGCGAAAAATATCCTCACCATTACCGGTAAGGATTTTGTGGGAGATGCCGCGCGTAACGGTGTGTACGTGGTTGTCGGTGAAGAACGTGTGTGGAAGCCGGGAGAATACATCCACACCCAAGGCTTAGGTGAAGGCGAATTCCTTGCTTCCAGCTGGGTGACTCCCGAACAACTCCAAGCCAAAGATGGTGCCTTCACAGTGAAGCTCACTCTGGGCGCTAATAGTATGGACCGTTCTAAGACCTACTATGCAGGGACAATGGCCGCGCACGCTCTTGCTTTGACTGAGCGTTCCCTCGACCGAGCAGAAAAGCTCACATTCAACACGATCTCCTACGATCCCAACGCAATCTTTGCTCCGGATACCGTGACGGGAAGCCTGAGCAACGAAAGTGATGTTCGCGCTGAATGGACCTACTCCGGACAAACCCCGTCCCACGGATGGGACGTACGAATCGTCTGTGTAGAGAAGTGCTCCGATCCGCTGTATCAGAGCAAACAAAAGAGCATCAATGATCCCGATGCGCGCTCTGCCACCTTCACCGCGGTTCCTCATGGCGTGTACACTCTTTCCGTTCGCTCCGCAGGATGGTACGGAAATGACTACAAGGAAACCGAATGGGTGGTTTCTGACAAGGTTTACGTAGGCGTGGATGCTTCCACTGACTCAAAGCCTGAACCGGAATCTCCTTCTGTGTCCCCGCAGCCTTCCCAGCCTGCTCAGCCAGAAACTCCTTCCGTAAACCCGCAGCCTTCCCAGCCTGAGGACTCATCTGCTACTCAGCCGGAAAACTCATCCACTACCCAGCCTGAGGACTCACATACCCAACCGTCCTCACCAGAGGCAGAAAATACCCCGGCAACACCCGCTTTTGTTCAACCAAGGCTCACCCTTGCGCGTACTGAAGTGGCAGCGGGAGAATCCTTAGAAATTGTCGTCTCAGGATTTATGCCCGGAGCTGACGTGACCTTCGAGGCTCACTCTGATCCTCTCACCATCGGCACTATCACAGCCGATGCGCAAGGAATCGCACGCCTCACATGGAAAGTACCCGCATCCTTCCCTGCAGGTGAACACACCATACTCGCTACGGGTCTGGCCCGCGGCGCAGACGGCAAGGAACAGATGGTGACTTTATCCCAGAAGATCACCGTTGGAGCCGCAGAAGCAAAACACAACGGAGAGAAGAAAACTACTACCTCCCACGTGAACAGCGGACAACACCTCGCAGTCACAGGTGCCTCAACCCTGACTATCCTCTTAGGAAGCGGGATACTTGTCCTCGCAGGAGGAATCCTCACAAAGCGCCGTTTACAGGGCTGAAACTCCCCTGAAAAAGCGCGCTCCTGCGGGTTGGTCACGCACCGCCCGCAGGAGCACCCTCCCGAAGCTATGGAATCCGCGCCGCTCACTTAGGCCTTCCGCTCCGCATAAGCATCTGAGATACATGACGAACTTTTTGCAACGATTCAGCGCACACCGCCTCGCTGCCCCTTCCTTTTACACGGGGATACTCTGTGTTCTACTCGTATGCGTACCCGCTCTGGCAGGGTGCGCCAATATCGGTACTCTCAACGAAAACTACACCTCACAGTGCCAGAACATTCCCGCCTCCGAAGAAGCACGCATTCCTGTCCTGCCCCGTCCCGATCAACTCATCGCAGAACCAGCCCACTATCACGGCCCCACCACCGCTCGCACAGCAACACATGGGATAGTGCCAATCAGCGACAACCCGCTTCAATACCAAAAACTTCCCGTACACGTTGAATCCTCCGATGGGCCTATGCAGGAAATACGTGATACCACTCGGATTCTTGCCCTCAACCAAAACGGAGGCCTCGCTGCGGCCGTTGCTGGACTAGGTTTTGGATGCTCCCTTATCGGCAAAGACACCTCAACAAACTTTCCCGGAACAGAACACCTGCCGCTGGTGACTAAAAACGGGCACGAACTGGACGCAGAATCCATCCTTGCTCTGCGCCCTACACTTATCATCACCGACACAACCGTTGGCCCCTACGACGTGCAACTTCAACTACGCCAATCAGGAATCCCCGTGGTGATGATACCCCATTCCTTCCACGAAGGAATCCAAGGAGTCGCCCCTCAAATCCACGCGGTCGCGGCAGCCCTAGGAGTACCTGAACTAGGAGAACGGCTCGCACAACGTACCGATGAAGAAATAGCACGAACCGTTCAAACCATCGGAAAAATTGCCCCCACTGACCCTGCGAAAAAACCCCGCATTGTTTTCCTCTACGTTCGAGGAAAAAGCACCTACTACTGGTTCGGAGAAGGCTCAGGAGCAGATTCTCTTATTCGTGCCATTAGCGCAGTAGATGTCGCAGAAGAAGTAGGACTCAAAGGCATGGTACCAACAAATTCTGAAGCCCTGATACGTGCCCAGCCTGACATCATTATCGCCATGACAAAAGGACTGGAATCAGCCGGCGGACTGGAAGGATTTGTTACCCTCCCCGGAGTCGCCCAAACGCCAGCAGGACAAAACCGCCGCATCGTGGATATGAGCGACTACGAAGTGATGAGCTTTGGCCCACGGACAGCTGAAGTGATTGCCGCCCTCGCAACAGCCATATACGCGCCCGAAGCCGCAGAAGAAATACAGCGTGAAGCCTCCAAACCTACTGCTGATTCTGACTCCTCAAACTCTATATCTTCCGGCGCTACCTTCCCTTCCGCCACCGACTACGGCACGTACAATGCGCACTCCGCCCAGTCAGACTCGACCTCCACCGATGGAAAAGCGAGGTGAGGATGCTGATGAAAAAACGAATACGCCCCGCTTTTCTTGCCCTACTTCTTATCATTGGCCTGTGCTGCGCGGTAGGAATCTCCGCAGTATATGGGCAGCTCATTATTCCCGCACGCGAAGTAGCAGGGAGCATCCTGCACACCCTGGGAATCCACTGGCTTCCAGAACCCTCCCACCCTTTCGGTAACGAAGCCCTATGGAACGTCCGCTTTCCACGTATCGCCATGGCTGTGATAGTTGGAGCCGCGCTCGCAGTTGCGGGAGCAATTATGCAGGGAATCTTCGGTAACCCTCTGGCAGAACCCGGGACCGTAGGAGTTTCCTCAGGCGCTGCCGTGGGAGCCTCATCCTCCATTGTTTTCGGATGGAACTTTCTTGGTGCCATGACGACACCTACCATTGCTTTTATCTGTGGTTTCGTCACAACAATGGGAGTCTATTTCCTCGCACGACACCACGGCCGTACTGAGGTGATTACACTCATTTTGACCGGTGTCGCGGTGAACGCTATCGCCGGAGCAATCATTTCGTTCATTGTTTTCCACGCGCCTACGCATGCCAGAGAACAGATTGTTTTCTGGCAGATGGGAAGCCTCAACGGGAGTCTCTGGGAGCAAGTAGCAATCATTGCGCCCCTTGGAATTGTGGCTATCTGCTCCTCATTTTTTCTGGCCCGTCAATTGGACCTTCTCTCACTGGGAGAAAAAGCCGCAAGACACCTAGGAGTCAATGTTGAGATGCTGCGCCTGAGCGCAATGGGACTCGTTGCGCTACTCGTATCCGCAGCCGTCGCATTTGTTGGGATCATTGCTTTCGTAGGCCTTGTCGTCCCACACCTTTTACGTCTCCTCGTTGGCCCCTCTCACCGGTATCTTCTTGCCCTATGCGCACTAGGCGGAGCTTTCCTCCTTGTTGTTGCTGATTTTGCCTCACGCACGCTGATTACTTTCGCTGATCTGCCAATCGGTATGCTCACCTCGCTGGTGGGCGGGCCTTTCTTCTTCTACCTTTTACGGCGTTCACGCACACGTTCAGGAGGGTGGGCCTGATGCTGAATCGACATCATCGCATCCCCGATACTCACCGTGTAGGGGAGCGCCTCGTTCGTGCGCGTCATCTGGAAGTGGAAATCGCTGGGAAACGCATTATTCACGACATTAACATTGACCTTTACGCGGGGGAAGTAGTTGCTCTTGTCGGTCCTAACGGTGCGGGAAAATCAACACTCCTTGCCGCAATCAGCGCAGATCTGCCCTTGAGCCGTGGGGAAGTGCTGATAAATGAGAGGGAAATATCTCGGTGGAATACGACTGAACTTGCTATGCGTCGCGCTGTTCTCCTGCAAAATATCGGTATTTCTTTCCCCTTCACCGTGGAAGAAGTGGTACGCATGGGGCGTTCTCCCTGGGCGGGAACACCAGCGGAAACACAAGACGAATTAATCGTCTCAGCCGCTATGCGTATGACCCAAGTGGAAGAACTACGTGAACGTTCCTACACCACTTTATCTGGGGGAGAAAAAGGCCGAGTAGCTTTCGCGCGAGTCCTATCGCAAGCAACACCACTCATCTTTCTTGACGAGGCTACCGCAGCTATGGACATCCGCCATCAGGAAATGGTGATGGGAATTGCCAGAGACTACGCGCGCCAAGGGGGAGGTGTTCTTCTTGTCGTCCACTCCCTCGATGTTGCTGCAGCCTACGCCGACCGTATTATCCTCATGAAAGACGGCACTATCGTCGAAGAAGGAAAACCCCGAGACGTGCTGAAATCTGAAATTTTGAGCACAGTGTATTCTCACCCGATCAGAGTTATAGAAGACCCCGACACCGCAAATCTCCTGATTATTCCTCAACGTCCTTTTTCGCCACTGTCCCCTAGCGATCATTTACCCAGCCACCACTGAAGGAGCATAACAAGTGAAAACCATGTATTCGCCTCGCCAGAAAGGAATGAGGACTCTCATAATTTCAGGGCTGGTAACTATGAGCACCCTGCTCGGGCTTTTCTTCATGCCAGCTTCAGCGCACGCCGGAGGCCGGGTGAGCTACAGCATCGCTTCAGGAACACTCGCTGCAGACGCCCCCAGCGTTTTAGAAATAGCAGGATCAGGCTTCCAATCCGTGAAAGGAGGATTCGGCGGTATCTACGTCTTTTTCGGATGGGTAGATGATCCTTACGGGATGAGCTGGTCACCCAGCAACGGGGGCCTTACCGGCGTGAACTATCGTTACGCTTACGACGACGAAACCAACCCCGCAGGCTACCAGCTTTTTGTTGCTTTCCCTGGTTCTTCTACCTCTTTTGCAGCCAACGGCGGCCAGATTAATGCTGATGGAACCTGGAACGGTCAGCTAACGATTCCAGGAGCACAGTTCACCACCTACGATCGTTCAGGAAATGCCTCGCAGGTTGATTGCACCCAAGTTCAATGCGGAATCATTACAATCGGAGCGCACGGACAAAAGAACGCTCATAATGAGAGTTTCACTCCCGTGAATTTCTCTACTTCCACCGCGCCCGTTCCCGCAGCGGCCCCCGGGGTTTCTCATGATACGACTACAGGAAATAACACTCAGAACGCTACGGCAGAAAATAAAGAGAACACGAACGAGCCTCTTAAAGAAACCCCAGATAATGAGAGCAATATTTCTGAAGAAGACGAAACTGGAGAGTCTGCCTCGCTCGCTGAGGACACCACGATAAGGAGAACAACGGCAACAAAGGACGCGGGAACTCCTTATGTGCAGGTGAGTGAAGATAATCGAGTCTCCACGTGGCTTCTTATTTTTTCCGCAGTAATTGCCGCTGCCACTCTTGTCTTTTTTGCCATAGGCACGGGTGCTTATCTGGCAATAAAAACTCTTATCGTGGGGATATCCCCTCAAGCTGCTCAGCGCGAGGAAGAACGCCGTAAAGTACGCGAGGAAAAACGTGAACAGCGCCCATCCCGCCGCAGCTACCGTCGCAGAGAATTAGAGAATGAGTCTGCTCCTTCGCTGTCTTTACCTCGAAGCAGTCAAGCGGAAGAAACCCGTGTCCTCCCCGCGTTAGAAGATGTAGAAGACACGCGCGCGCAGGCAGGGACAATGCCCAGCTTCTTCACAGATCAGGTGAAAGGAAAAGGGGAATGATTGAGGCAATGACACATGCTCTGAAGAAAGCCTGCTACATCTGTGCCGCCGCTGTTCTGCTGGCTGGAAGCGGGTGGCTGCTCGCTCCTGCTCACGCTGAGGAAACACCTGCTCCTTCGGATGAGCAGGGGAGTAGTACTCCTCTTGAAGGTGTAAAAATACGGTGGGGAATGAATGACGAAAGTTCTTCAGCCTCTTTCAACCCGGGGACGTGCAATTTCCTGTCTGCGGGCACATCTGGAAGCAAAGGAAGCTCCGCGGTGTGGACCGAAGCCGACGGTTTATATTCCTCACAAGACGGTCATGTTCGCATCGTTAAAGCGGATAGCAACGGCGGATGGACGCAGGCTTCTTGGGCAACGCGTTGCCTTGACCGTAACGGTCGTCAAGTTGGCTTACAACCGATCGGGTGGACCACTCAGAGTGAGGTAGAAATATCTGAAGGAAAAGGTGAAGTCCGAAGTGACGGTTCTTTACGTGTGTCATGGACAGGAAGCTGGACGGTTGTTTACTACGGAGGAATGACCTACTGGAGCGCTAAAAACCCTGTTTTAACTTTGGACGCGCAGGGAAATGGGACACTTCGAGCACTGGCATCAGGGTACGGAGCTGATCGGGAAAACACGCAGGAATGGAAAGCCATTCCTGAACAAGAAATCACTTTGGCGCAGTTACGTGGAGTTGATATGAGTGCTGCTCGCCGTGCGGGTGGTTTCAGCCATACTCCAGAATACGTGGGGGTTGCTATCCGCACGCCGAACGGAAGTGAAGCTCAGGCTCCTCGTACTGAACAAAACAAGGATTTTTGGGGATCTTTTCCTCAAGATTTTGTGGATTTTCAAGGGCTGACGGGGCAAGGATCCTACTGGTATTCTTCAAATGGTCAGCGTGACCGCGCGAAAGTTGCCTCCCCTATGAATGTGTCATTTTCTTCCGCCTTTACCCTGCCCCCAGCGCAGAATGAGGGAAATCTGAGCGCACCTCAACCAAAAGATGAAGCGGATCCAGCCCAGTCAGCTCCTCCTGTTCCACCGTCTGAAACTATTCCTTCCGATGCTCAGATGAAAGAAAATGAAGGAGCAGCGCACAATCCTCCCAACAACGCAGAGGCACGGAGCCAGAATTTTCGTCAGAACAAAGAAAAACCCGTAAACCCTGACCAGCAATCTTCGCAGAAAACACGTAATGCGGAGGAAGGGCAGAGTGACAAAACTTTAGGTTCTGAAGAAGCGAAGAAAAAGAAAACCAGCGAACCTGCTCGGGAAAAAAGGAATGAGACTTCTGCGCTACGTGCTCCAGAGCCTTGGAAAGACACTCCGGGACGTATCGCCCTTGGAGTAGGTACTCTGAGTGTAGCCTCAGCTTTGCCTGTATTGCTTGGAGTGCTGGTGAAACGCCGTCTTGCCTTGTAGGAAAATTCTGAACCGACGAAACTTTCGCACACAAACCATCAGCACGGAAAGCTGACAGGCTATTGCGAGCAGAGACGGACGAATACTTTTACTTCACGGTGCGAAAAAATTTGTCCCACGGCACATCAAGTGGGGCATCTTGTGCCACTACCGAATAAAGGAAACGACAGAGCGGATACTCGTCTTCACCAATTATTCCGCGTTCAGTGAGCGGCCCCAGAGCCTGACCAATCACCTGAATCGCCGCAACACCTTCAAGAGTGACACCTTTCATGTAGCGTTCTTTCACCTCAGAGAAAGGAATACCTTCACCAACAAAAGCTCCTGCTTTGACGTTACGCCCACCCATCGAGGTCACGAACATGTCGCCAACCCCTCCTAAACCGTCAGCGGTATGTGGATTGCCGCCCATGAGTTCAATAAACGAACGTAACTCCATTTGACCTTGAGCGAATATGGCGGCTCCGTAGTTGTACATAACGTAACGGTCATTTTCTTTACCCGCTTTGCGCAGGAGCCCCTGAGCAAAACCAGCAGCGAAAGCGTACACGTTCTTTGTTGCCGCACCAGTTTCATGGCCTACGAAATCTGTAGAAGTCCACACATGGTAGTAGTCTGTGCGGAAAAGGTCAGCAAGATACTCCACATCCTCAGCATGACGGCCACAAAAAACCACGCAAGTATCGTGATGAACAGCCAGTTCACCGGCAATTGAAGGACCAACAATTGCATTCCACGAAATCTGGTCAGCAAGGTGAGGATCAAAATAGGAACGAATAACATCAGGCAAAATATGAAGCGTCCCATCTTCGTCGGCACGCATCCCCTTAGTAACACACAAGAGTTTCTGTCCGGGTTTCATGAAGGACGCTAGCTGCTGACCTGCCCACTCAATGCCAAAAGAATTCACGCCGCACATCACAACATCAGCATCAGCGATAACATGAGCGGCATCTTCAAGCTGGAAGGCCGTGACACCCTCATTCACGTGAAGGCCAAGATCTGGGTGAATTCCACTTTTTTGAATTGAATCAATAATTTCCCGATCAAGGAAAGTGCCGATCAGACGGACCTCATTCCCGTTCTCTGAGGCTGGGAACGAAAGAGCCGTAGCCATGATGCCGGTTCCGAGAACAGCTATTTTTGCCATTGTTGTCCTTTCAACATGCGGCGGCCCTTGGAGCCTGTTTCAATAATCTCAATGCTGACCATATACCTTCTGGTAGCGTTCATAGAGCGTATCAGTGTGTTTTTGAGCAACAGGAATCGGGGTTCCTAACTGTTCAGCGATTGCGACAGTTCGTGCAACTTCCTCCACCATGACAGCGGCTTTCACTGCTGCCTCGCCATTTTTCCCTATGGTGAAAGGGCCATGATTAGCCATGAGCACGGCAGGGGAACGTGAATCTTTCAGAGTCTCAACGATGCCTCGCCCAATAGAATCGTCACCGATAATTGCGAAAGGTCCTACGGGAACTTCACCGCCAAATTCGTCGCTCATCATTGTGAGTACACATGGAATTGGACGATGGGCAGCGGCGAAAGCTGTGGCATATGTGGAATGAGTATGCACAATGCCACCCACTTTACTCATATGACGATAAACGTAGGCGTGGGCCGCTGTGTCAGAAGATGGTGAAAGCTCGGCAGGCGTGCCGTCATCAATTTTTTCTCCATCACATGTGCAAACGACCATTGTTTCTGCGCACAGCTCATCGTAACGCACACCTGAAGGTTTGATAACGAAAAAATCAGTGCCTTCCACTCGTTCGGAAACATTTCCGGCTGTCCACACGACAAGGTTATTGGCGGGTAACTCGCCGTGGAGACGAGCTACCCGTTCCCTTGTTGCGTGGACGCGTTCCTGAATATCTTCAGGTAATTCGCTAAGCCGGATCACTTCACGTCCTGAGCCTCATGAGGGTTTTCGGCTTCAGATTCAGCCACCGCACGGTCCCGGAATATGCGAGCGCGAATATCTTTGAGGCGATGCATAGGTGATTCTCCCTGTGTGTAGCGCCCAAAGTAATCGTGTAGTTCCTTGTAGATCGCGTAGATTTCATCGTATTTAGCTGAATCTTCAAGGTGAGGTGTGTACGCGTTTTTCTGTACGTGAGCCATTGCGTCGGCAGCAGAGAAAATGTCAGGGTAAATTCCGGCTGCGACGGCCGCAAAAATTGCTGAACCGAGCGCTCCAGCTTGATCTGAGGTGGAAATAGTGACTGGGCGACGAGTAACAGTGGAAAGGAGCTGCATGTAGAACTTATTTTTCAGCAGACCACCTGCAGCAACGATTTCATCGACTTTGATACCGTGCTTCTCGAAGTTGTCAATGATGACTCGGCAACCGAAAGCTGTTGCTTCAAGTAAAGAACGGTAGATTTCTTCAGGACGTGTCGTAAGCGTTTGGCCCATTGTCAGGCCGGATAAACGCGCGTCTGCGAGGATAGATCGGTTGCCATTGTGCCAATCGAGGGACACAAGCCCGTGTTCGCCTACTTCTTGGTCTTTGGCGAGTTCAACAAGGAGCTGGTGGACTGAGATGCCTTTCGCATCAGCTTCGTCCTTGTAGCTTTGGGGTACACAGTTGTCAACGAACCAAGCGAAGATATCACCTACAGCCGTTTGACCGCCTTCAAAACCCCAGTAGCCATCTACAGCGCCACCGTCAACGATTCCGAAAACTCCGGGACAGTCACTGTATTTTTCACTGTTCAAAACGTAACAGCAGGAAGTGCCAAGAATGGCAGTGAGCTGTGCGGGACGAACAGCATTCACACCAGCTACTACGACGTGGGCATCAATGTTTCCGGCTGCGACGGCGATACCTTCAGGTAATCCCATCAGATCAGCAAATTCTTTGTTCAGGCCGCCGACTTTACCGCCGAGAGGCACAATCGGGTAGTTCATTTTGTCGGTGAACATTGTGCCAAAGCCCGGTTTGACGGCTTCAAGGTACTCGTAGGAAGGGAAAGCACCGTCTTGGAGCATGCGCTTGTAACCTGAATCGCCGGCGGCACCTGTGAGTCGGCCAGTCATTTTCCATGTGAGCCAGTCCAAGAGGTTGACGATGTAATCGGTTGCCTCGTAAACATCGGGCGCCATTTCAAATACTTCGAGAACTTTAGGTAAAAGCAGTTCGGAGGAAAGTACGCCGCCGTAGCGTGAAAGCCAGTCTTCGCGGCGAGCTTGAGCTACTTGGACTAGGCGGTTTGCTTGGTCTTGTGCGCCGTGGTGTTTCCACAGTTTAACGTGGGCGTGAATATTGTTTTCAAAACCGGGTTTTTCGCACAGGGGTGTTCCTTCTTTATCTGTGAAGAACACGGTTGCTGAGGTCGCGTCTACGCCAATGCCGACGATATCTTTAGCGTCAATTCCGGCATCTTTTATTGCTGCGGGCACGGATTCGCGGAGTACTTTGATGTAGTCAGCGGGGTTTTGTAAAGCAAATTCGGGGGGAAGCTGCTGGTTGTCGCCAGCAGTGAGGGTGCGGTCCATCACGCCGTGAGGGTATTCGGTGACGTGAGTGCCTACCTGCTCTCCATTTGCGGCATCAACAATGACGGCGCGGCCGGAGAGGGTACCAAAATCAATACCGATGAGGTATTTCTTGGACATTGTTATCTCCTTTGCAAAAAGTAAATGGGTGCGTTGAAATCAGGCTTCTGGGTGGCGGTGCTGTCCCCAGAAACCGTCCTTGGAGAACAGGTGTTCAATGATCTTGTCGTAAATACCTAAATCAACCAGAATGTCAAAGACCGTGTAACGGTCACGGATCATTTGGGCCTTGATGTGGGTTTCACGGAAACGATCCCAGTCGATTTTGATGAGTTCAGGGTGGTAGGGTGCTCCCACGGCTTTGAGGCGTGCCATGACATCAGATGGAGACATGAGTTGTGCTTTGCAGCGTTCACGCAGTTCGGGCCATTTTTCTTTGAGAAGGTTGATTCGGTCAACGAGTTCTTCGCCTTCGATGCGTTTTGTGAGGCTGTGGCGTAATGCTTCGTCTTGCATACGAGGTTGCAGGAGGGATCGTACCTGAGTTTCGATTTCTTCTGGCGTTTTTACGCTGGCAAGAGCGTGTTCAATATCGAAGTCGTCGGCTTCCATTGCGAGGAATTCTTCCCAGATGGCGCATGAGGCGATTGTGCCGATTCCGACCTTAAAGCCGTGAGAGAGCGGTGGTTCCCAATCTAAACCGTGACCTTCCATTTCCCACGTGTGGGAGAATTGGTGGCCTGCACCTGAAGCTGAACGTGAGGACTGGCCGGCTTGCATAGCCAGACCTGACATGAGATTGCCTTCCATGAGGTTTTCGATGCTCTTTTTGTCGCCTTGAGCAATGGCTTCAGGGTCAGCTAAAGAATCACGCAGAGGCCCTTGCACCATATTCCACACGTATTCGTTAATGGCTTCGATACCTAAAGCGTCTGCGAGTATCCAGTCAGCTCCGGCGGGTATTTTTTCAATGAGGTCGCCGTATCCGGTAGCGATGAGGCGTTGGGGTGAATTGCATACGACTTCTGTGTCAGCGATAAGGCCGGCGGGCGCTGGGCATGAACGAGTGATTTTGAAACCGTCGCGCGCAATCGAGGCGCCAAAAGCTGCGAAGCCATCTACTGAGGGAGCGGTACAGACATTCATGTATTCGCGTCCGAGTTCACCGGAAGCGAGTTTGGCGATGTCGTTGAGGGATCCTGAACCGATTGAACATACGATTGCCTTTTCAAAGGGACGGATGTATTCGCGTAGGATTTCGACGTTTTCGTAGCCTGCGTACAGGGTGGGTGTGCCGGGGAAAATGTAGGGTTCGTCAGCGAATTCCACATTTGCGGCTTGAAGAGATTGAATAACTGCTTCGCCTGTTGCGGCAAAAGTGTTGCCATCAGCGACTAGGAGTACTTGTGCGCCTGGGAATAGTTTGGCAAATAGGGTACCGGTTTGTTTTGTTACGTTATCACCGAAGATGATGTCGCGGGTTTCGGTTGCGGTGGTGAGTGCTTTCTCAATTAATTCACTCGACATTTGTGTATCTTTCTTCTTTGCTGGGTGTGTGAAATGTGTTTATTGAATTGGGGTGCTGTGTGGGAGGCTTGGCTTTTCCTGTTGCGGTGGTAGCTGCGGCAGGAAAAGGTGAGGCATGTTTCATGTGGTGCGTGCGGTTTTAGTTATCGCTGTCTTTCCAGCCCCACTGGTCGCGGATTTGCTGAGGAATAAGATGATCGATCCGGTCGAGAACGTAGGTTGGTTGCTGGGATTTGTCTAGCGCTTCGGCTTCTTCGAGAGTGGAGTCTCCTGTGAGTAAAAGGCAGGAGTACATTCCTGTTTTTATTGCCATACCAATGTCGGTGGTGAGCCGGTCACCCACCATGATGCAACGGGCAGGATCAACATTGAGGCCATCAATAGCTGCTGAGAGCATAATGGGTTCAGGTTTTCCCATGTTGGCTGTGAGTGTGGTGCCGGTGCATCCGGTGATGGCTCCGACGATTGCTGCCGCGTCGGGTTCTCCGCGTCCTCCGGGGAATGGGCAGTAACGGTCGGGGTTGGTTGTGATGAGGAATGCGCGTTTGTGGTACCAGATAGCATCGAAGGCGATCTGGAGTTTACGGTAATCGAAAGTGCGGTCGTAGGAGGCGATAACGATGTCGATTTCTTGCGGGTTTTCGCTTATTTTGATTCCTGCGTCGCGTAGGGCCTTTTTGAGGGGTTCTTCGCTGATGGGGAAAACGGTAGCGTTTGGGTGGTGTGCTGTAAGCCAGCGCACGGTGGTTACTACGGTGTTAGCTATTTCGTTGATTGGTGTGGGGATGCCGAGTTTTTTGAGTTTGTCGACGTAAAGTTCGGGATCTTTGGTGGGGTTATTTGAGAGGAAACGTACGGGCCTACCGAGTTCACGTAGCCCTTCAATGAGGCGTTTGGCACCGGGGAGCAGGTCGTCCCCGAGGTAGATCGTGCCATCCATATCAAAGATGTATGCGTCGTATAGCTCAGTAGGAGCCGTACGTTTCATCGTCTCAACCTTTCTGTGTGTGAGTGGAAATGGGTGCTGTCATTTTGTAGGGAAAGCTCTGGTATCAGAGCAAAGGATTGGGTTTAGGCAAAGAGGGCAGCTAAGCTGACGACCGCGGTGTTACATATCCAGATGGCGGCAGCTGGTGGATCAATGTGTGAGGTGCCGCGTGAGTGCCATATGCGTGCGAAGAATTCGCCGGCGAACATGGTGACGACACCGGCAATTGCTGAGATCACAAGCGTGATGAGTACTGCGCTTTCGTTTGCGTGGAACCATGCGCCAAGTCCTTCGGTGGCGGTGAAGGATCCGCCGACGATGGGGAAGAACTGTATGGCAGCAAGGCCAGCAATATTTGTTGCGTGGTGTTGAACCGGCATGTTGCGGTTGGTGATGAGGAAAAGGATGATAACGGCTGAAATACCGAAAGCGAAGGTGTTTGCTGAGGATATGGCAACTGAGCCGTCGAGTCCGCGTGCGGTGAGTGAGCTAGAAACCATTGAGGCGAGTACTAAGGAAACCGCGCCAGCTGCTGTGCCGAAGGAAAGGCCGATTGCGCTGAGTTGTCCTGGTTTTTCTTGCCAACGTAGCCATTGTGAGCCGAAGTCGTCGCTTGGAGCAATCTTTTGCGCGAAAGTTCCTGAGCGGCCTTTGAGGTTGTGGAGTGAACCTTTGAAAAGGCCTTTCCCGGGTAGGCCGCCGAATAGGAGGCGAGCAGTAATACCGGAAAGGAGGACGGTGAGGGCAATGGAGTCGGTGTGAGAGCCAAACCAGGGGATGTAGGTGATGGCGATTTGAACGATGTGTCCGCCTGCGCCAAAAAGTGCGCCTACCCAGAGCACGCTGGGTTTGCCTAGGCCAGCGAGAGGGGAGTTCACATCTTTGCCGTTATCCATGTGGCCTTTGTAGGCGGCGTAAATGGCTGCGGCGACACCGCCAGCGAAGACGATGTGGGGACCCATGAATGGGCCGAATGCAATGTAGTCGAGGCTGAAGGTGCTGCCGGTGGCTACGACGATACCCCATGATGCGAGTACGACGAAGCCTGTGAGGATGAAACCGTAGTTAGCGCCGATTGAGGCACCGAAAGCGCCTCCGGCTAATGCTACGAGTAATCCGATACAGAATACTGTGAGCGAGGTTGTTAACATCATTGTTCCTTAATCTCTGGTGATTGCGGGTGTGCCGCATGTGATCTGAAAATGAGATTGTGTGTTCGTTGTGCAGCTTTGCACGTGGTGTGGGGAAGAAGTTTTCAGTCTTCGTATGCGCACAAAATGTCTACGTTGGTTTTTGAATGTGATGAGGGGTCGAATGTGTATCCGAGGAATTCGCGTGCGAGTCGGCGGGCGAGTTCAAGGCCGATGACGCGCTGGCCAAGGCAGAGTATTTGAGCGTTATTTGACAGGACAAGGCGTTCAACAGAGAAGGAATCGTGGGCTGTTGAGGCGCGAATACCTTTGACTTTGTTGGCTGACATGGCTACGCCCATACCTGTGCCGCAGACGAAAATTCCGCGGTCGGCTTCGCCGTCGGCAATTTTACGGGCTGCTGTGACTGCGATGTGCGGGTATTCCTTTGTGTCGTCGGAAGCAAGTACGCCGGCGTCAATAATTTCATCGACGCGGGGGTCGCTTTCTAGGTCTTTTTTGATGGCTTCTTTGTAGTCAAAACCTGCAAAGTCTGAGGCCACTACAATTCGATACCCCATGGTTTGTCCCTTCCTTGCGACATGTGTGTGATCTGTGTACCGCGCTGAGTGGTTTACGTCCTCCTGCGGATTGAAATTAACATATATCATGTTAAGAACATCGTGCAAGCTGTTTCTTATTTTTTCAAGGTAGACATGTGCGTGCGATTCAAGGATTCTTTTCTTATTGTGCTACTTTGATATAGATATTGTTAAACTGTAAATTATGAGCAATCCTCACTAGAATTATTGGACGTTTATTATTCTAGAATGTAATCTAGCCCATAGTTTTATTGTATAGATTTTTATGTGAAGTCTGTGAATTTCTCCGGATTTCTTCGCATTAATTGTGAAAATGTGAAAAATTTTTGTGAGGCTCTGAAATTTTTGTTCACCTAACCCTCCGCTGCGAAATTAGGGATTGTCAGCTGGGAATCTTCAGTAAAAATCGCTAAAATTCAAAGAAAAATCATGTTTTCTGCAGATTCTTGCATGCGAAAAATTTGCTGTGTAGTAGGGTTTTACTTCGCACTCTCGGCGCATAAGTCTTTGTTTCAAAGCATGAATCTCAACTTATTATCAATTGACACTGTTAAATTTATCAGTCATGATGTGATTTCGAGACGTTGTTGTTTCACGTGAGTCAGATATGTGAACAGGCTCAGCACAGCTTCAAGACGGTGAACCTCCACCTGAAAGTTTCGTGAGCACGTGCAAAAGCCAAACGAGCTCAGCACTGAGTGCAGAAAGCCTTGAGCTTTTCTTGCACGCAGACCTTTATCAATACCTGACAACTCAAGGGAGAGTCACATGCATAACACCGAAGGACCATACCTGCTTGGCATTGATTTCGGTACAGAATCATGCCGCGTCGCTATTTGTGACCTTAATGGTCATCCCCTCACATTTGCTGCCACTGCCTATCGCACCTACTACCCTCGTCCAGGCTGGGCCGAACAAAAGCCTGAAGACTGGTGGCAAGCACTCCAAGCATCCACTCACAAAGCACTTGCTGCAGCAGGAATCCCTACCTCATCAATTGCAGGAATCTCCTATGACGCCACCACATTGACGATGGTTGTCATGGATGAAAAAGGTGAAGAACTGTGCCCCGCCATCATGTGGATGGACGTGCGCGCCACCGAACAAGCCAAACGCGCTGAGCAATCTGAATCAGTTGCCCGCCTATATAACGGGGGCGGCACTTCCCCTGCAATCGCTGAATGGCTTCCCTTCAAAGCTGCATGGCTACGTGAAAATAAGCCAGAAATCTGGGCAAAAGCCGCTCATATCGTTGATGCCCCAGACTGGGTGACCTACAAGCTCACCGGCGAATGGACAATTAACATTAACTCTGCTGCTCACCGCATGTACTACAACCGCGATCGCGGCGGTTGGCCAGTAGATTTCTACGAAACCATTGGGTGCGGTGACATTTTCGACAAACTTCCCACACGTGTTGAGGATATCGGCCGACAGATCGGTACCCTCGGCCTTATCCCAGCACAGTTACTTGGGTTGCGTCCGGGTATTCCGGTTGCTCAAGGTCCAGCAGACGCATGGGCTGGTCAGATCGGTCTTGGCGTACTCAACCCTGGTTCAGCAGCACTAATCACCGGTTCCTCCCATGTGCTTTCAGCTCAATCAGCCACAGAAATCCATGGCAAGGGCTTCTTTGGTGCCTACACTGATGGTGTTGTTCCTGGTCAATACACTGTTGAAGGCGGCGGCGTGTCCACAGGTTCAGTACTCAAATGGTTCAAAGATAACTTTGCTGCTGATCTTGTCGCCGCGGCAGAAAAAGTCGGCTTGAATCCTTACAAAGTACTCGACGAACAGGCTGCGAATATTCCTCCTGGCTGTGATGGCCTGGTCATCAATGAATACTTCCAAGGCAACCGCACACCATATTCAGATTCTCGGGCACGCGGAATTATTTCGGGCCTTTCCCTCATGCACACTCCAGCGCATATCTACCGTGCCATCATGGAAGCAGTATGCTACGGAACCGCGCACAATATTAAGGCTATGGAAGCAGCCGGATTCTCCATCAACAAGATGGTGGCCTGCGGTGGCGCAACAAAGAGCCGCGACTGGATTCAGATGCACGCTGATGTTTCCGGTGCGCCTATCAGCCTTACTGAGGTGGGCGACGCTGTTGCTTTGGGTACCTGTATGGCAGCAGCGGTAGGCGCAGGTTTCTACAGCGATCTGCAAGAAGCCGCTCAGCATATGGTTCACGAAATTGATGTGCTTGAACCAAATCAAGAGCTACACGAAGAATACCAGTTCTTCCTTGGACGCTACATGGATAACTACGCTGCACTCCAAGAATCAATTCATAAGACAGTGGACCATTTGGCCTGACCTGAGTTCTGCGTATTTTTCGCTGAGGGGATCACTCGATGCCTCTCATATGCGGGAAAGACGTAAGCACTGAGAAAAATAATGGGGGAGGGGATCGGATTTTCCGGTTCCCTCCCTTATATTGCGACGCGCATTAACGTGCCACCAAAATATTGACTTTTTCTTTTTCAAGTGTGGCAATGATTTTCTCTGGCGTGTGCGCATCAATGACAACATGCGTAAATTCTTGAAGCGTGGCGAACTCATAGAGTGCGCGTCGAGTAAATTTCGTGTGATCGACGAGGAGAATCTTATTTTCAGCTGAATCGAGCATAGCCCGTTTAATCTCAGCATTTTCCTGGTAAGGATGGAAACAAGAAAAACGAGAAATCCCCGATGTTGAAATAACACAAAAATCAGCATGAAGGGAACGAATGAAACCGGTAGCCGCATTTCCCATGAGCGCACGTGACCACGGCTGATATTCGCCACCTGTTACGACGAGCTTATTGGAATGGCTTTGAGCAACTTCAGAGGCTACAAGTAAAGAATTCGTGACCACGGTGATAGAAGCCTGATCGCCCAGAGCGCGAAGCAGCCACACTCCAGATGTGGAGTCGTCAAGCATCAGTGAACTACCTGCGGGGATGAGTGACACCGCGGCTGAAGCCACTGCTCGTTTGGCAGCCGAGGACTGTTCGAGGCGAAATTCAGCATCAGCTTCATGTAAGCCACTTGCTACCGCAACAACTTGGCCCCTGTGACGTTGAAGGATACCGCGTTCTTCCAAAATAGCGATATCACGATAGATCGTCATGAGGGATACGTCTGTCAGCTCTGCAAGGCGTTCCACGCTGGTCGTGCCGCCTTTAATTACAGCTTCAGCGATCATGAGTTGACGTGAGCGAGGGCCGTCCAGATGAGGGTTACCACCGCCTAATGGATTTTCATACACGGTGGCATCTTGTTCCTTCGCCGGTTTTTCTGATGTCATTATCCTCTCCCAACCGAAAATCGGTGTTGGGTACCTGCGCTCACTTGTACATATCTGAAAAGTGGTCGCCGCCTAAAAACGAATAACCACTTCCGTTTACGCGAGAGGTCGTTTGCAGTACAACGCGCCCTCACGAACTTCCCTCAGCTTATCAGTCTGAAAGAGCGGGGCAAAACGTGGAGCTCTTATGACATGCGTGGGACAATAAAACAATGAAAACGACGCAACAGGCGCGCAATTCTGCTGAAGGATACATCACCATTGCTGCTACACCTATTGGTGATATCGGTGACGCATCCCCCCGATTCGTACATGCGCTAGCGCAAGCAGATATTGTTGCTGCGGAAGACACCCGCCGCCTTTTAGCTTTAGCTCACCGGTTAGATGTACGAGTAGTCGGTTCCCTCATAAGTTTGCACGATCACAACGAGAAAGACCGCGCACATAGCCTTGTTGCTCAAGCGCAGAACGGTGCTCATGTTCTGCTTGTTTCTGATGCGGGAATGCCGACAGTATCTGACCCCGGATATCGAGTAGTCAGTGAAGCCGTGGAAGCAGGGGTGCGAGTCACAGCCTTGCCGGGTCCTTCGGCTCCCGTGACGGCTTTAGCTGTTTCTGGCCTGCCATCAGATCGTTTCAGTTTTGAGGGGTTCCTACCCCGTAAAGAAGGTGAAGCCCAACGTTTCCTTGACGGGCTCGCACGAGATTCTCATACGCTCATATTCTTTGAATCTCCGCGGCGACTCCACCAGAGCCTACAGAAGATGGCACAAGCTTTTGGCCCACAACGCCGAGCAGTGATCTGTCGTGAACTGACGAAAAGCCATGAAGAAATTATCCGAGGAGATCTGGAAAGCTTAATTGCGGCCACAGAAAATGACGTACTCGGTGAAATCACTATTGTTGTTGAGGGCTATCGTGGCATGGCTGATCCTGCAGATCATGTGGGCGCTGTTCTTGCCCTTGCTGCTGAAGGTATGCGACTGAAAGAGGCCGCAGGTCAGGTTGCTCAGGCTACGGGGGCAAGAAAAAATGACCTATATCAGGCGGCACTAGCGCATCGAGATTTGTCGTGAACAAAAGTGCTCATAGTGTACTGATAAGCGGAAATGCCATATTTTAGAACGAACAGCGCTACTGGAAAGCAATACTTCACAATAGGCAGGTGTGTTCCACATACGCATATGCGGACACAGTGAATACAAGGAGATTGGAATGCCTGACAGCGGCACGCCTGCAGAGCGTCATACATTGAAGCGCACATTGCGTACACGACATTTAACGATGATTGCTATCGGCGGTTCGATAGGCACTGGCCTTTTTGTTGCTTCCGGTGAAACTATCTCCACAGCCGGTCCTGGTGGCGCTCTGGTGGCTTACACCTTGATTGGTTTCATGGTGTACCTGCTGATGCAGTCTCTGGGTGAAATGGCGACATATTTACCAGTGGCTGGCTCTTTTGGGGAGTATGGGACACGTTTTATTAGCCCAAGTTTTGGTTTCGCTTTGGGGTGGAATTATTGGTTTAACTGGGCAATTACGGTGGCAGCAGAATTGTCAGCAGCGGCGCTTGTCATGAAATTCTGGTTTCCGGATACTCCCGGCTGGGTTTGGTCAGCGCTCTTTTTAGCAGTCCTTATTCTGTTGAATGCGCTGTCGGCGCGGGCCTACGGGGAAGGTGAATTCTGGTTTGCTTTTATTAAAGTAGTGACTGTTATTGTATTCCTTGTCCTCGGGTTATTGGTGATCCTCGGTATTCTTGGTGGAGAATCACCGGGTTTTGTTCACTGGGTTGAAGGGGATGCGCCTTTTGTGGGCGGTGGAATGGGGATCCTCGCTATTTTTATGGTGGCGGGTTTCAGTTTCCAAGGGACTGAGCTTGTAGGGGTTGCCGCTGGTGAGGCTGATAATCCTTCTCAGACAGTGCCGCGAGCTATTCGTACGATTTTCTGGCGTATTTTGCTGTTCTATATTGGGACGATCGCTGTCATTGGTTTCTTGATTCCTTACGCCGATCCGAATTTGTTGAACTCTGAGATTTCAGATATTTCAGTGTCTCCTTTTACTTTGGTATTTCATCGTGCGGGGATTGCTGCTGCTGCGGCGGTGATGAATGCGGTGATTTTAACGTCGATTCTTTCTGCTGGTAATTCGGGTCTGTATGCTTCTACTCGTATGTTGTACGCTTTGGCTCAACGCGGTTCGGCGCCAGCGGTATTTGGCCGCACAAATAAGTACGGTGTTCCTGTTCTTGCTTTGGCTGCGACTGCGGCAATTGGTGCTATTTGTTTCATTTCCTCATTAATCGGTGATGGTGCGGCCTATACGTGGTTGGTGAATGCTTCAGGTTTGGCTGGCTTTATTACGTGGATGGGTATTGCTTGGTCGCATATGAAGTTCCGTCAGGCTTTGGCGGCTCAAGGTTTTGATGTTGCGCGTTTGCCTTATCGGGCGCGCTTGTATCCTGCGGGTCCGATTATTGCCTTGGTGATGTGTGCCATCGTGGTGGTGGGGCAGAACGTAGAGGCGTTGCTAGGAAATGCTGATATGACAGCTTTACTGTCCAGTTATATTGGTTTGCCATTGTTCTTATGCGTGTGGCTGATACATAAAGTTGTTACCCGACAGCCAAAAGTCGATCCAGCGCAGGCAGATTTAACCTCTGTTGGCCAGTAGAAATTAGCGGACGTAGGTCCTTTATATCCCCTTTACAAGAGCGCGTGTTGCGTTGTTTTGTTAAGGGGATTGCTGTTTTTGGCCTATAGTCCCTGTTTTTAGGTGGCGTTTCCTGAAAAAAGTAGGTAATATTTCGGGTACCCGAAAAATTACGAAAGAGGTATCGTGCGTACATTTTCCCGCATCCGCGCAACCGTCGTGAGCACCATATCCATTGCAGCCCTTTTCCTTGCTGCATGCAGCTCAACAAACACAGCACCATCTGGCACACAAAGCGCCACACCCACAGGCGATAAACCAACAGTGGCCACCACATTCACAGTCCTCGCAGATATTGCACGCAACGTCGCTGGTGAATACTTGGACATTGTCTCTATCACCAAAGAAGGCGCAGAAATCCACGGATACGAACCCACACCGGGGGATATCGCAAAAGCCTCAAAAGCTCGCCTTGTCATCGACAACGGCCTTGGCCTTGAATTATGGTTTGAAAAATTTATCGCCGAAGCAGCCGTCCCACATATCGTGGCCTCTCAAGGAGTCCCCTCGATTCCTATTGCTGAAGATGCTGCTCAAGGGCACGACAACCCCCATGCCTGGATGTCACCAACGCACGTAAAAACCTACGTTGATAATATGGCGCGCGCATTTGCTGACATTGACCCAGAACACGCGCAGGCATACCGAAACAACGCTGAAACCTACAAAACAAAACTCGACAAAGTGCGCACAGACCTCATTGATACCCTCTCTGTTCTACCCGAAAACCAACGCGCATTAGTTACCTGTGAAGGCGCATTCAGCTACCTCGCAAAAGACGCAGGACTCACTGAAAAATACCTGTGGGCAGTAAACGCAGAAAACCAAGCAACCCCAGGGCAAATTGCCTCAGCCATTGAATTTGTGAAAGAGCATAACATTCCCGCAGTATTTTGTGAATCAACCGTTTCAGACGCTCCCATGCAACAAGTCGTCGATGCCACCGACGCGCAATTTGGTGGAGTACTCTACGTCGATTCCCTCAGTGATAAAAATGGTCCGGTTCCTACCTACCTTGACCTGATTACACACGATGCTCAACTCATCGCTCACGCCCTTACCGGAGCAAAAAATTGACCCAGACAACGCCTACACAAGAGCACACAGCTCTAAAAGTGACACACCTATCTGTTGACTACGGTGACGTACACGCATTAGATGATGTCAATTTGACACTGCAATCTGGAAAGCTGTGTGCTCTTGTCGGTGTGAACGGGTCAGGTAAATCAACCCTCCTGAAATCCATACTCGGACTCGTCAAACCAACCACCGGAACAATAACCATCGGCGGTTTGAACCCAGCCCGAGCACGAGCTGCCGGAAGAATCGCTTACGTACCTCAAAACGAAGATGTCGATACCACCTTCCCCATCAGCGTCGAAGATATTGTGATTTCTGGTCGTCAAAGACATATGGGCTTCCTACGACGCCCCCGAAAAGCAGATAAAAACGCAGTCGATCAAGCAATAGAAATGGTCGGCCTAACAGACCTACGGCACCGACAAATTGGTGCCCTCTCTGGCGGCCAAAGAAAACGCGCTTTCGTTGCCCGAGGCATAGCGCAAGACGCGCAACTCCTACTCTTTGACGAGCCTTTCGCTGGAGTAGACCACGCTTCAGAACAAACAATCCGTACACTCATGCGCGGCTTGGCCACACGTAATAAAACACTGCTAGTAGCCACACATGACCTCGCGGGACTATCCACTTTCGCAGATGAAGCACTCCTGCTCGCCGGCAGAGTCCTCATCCACGACACTCCAGATATTGTCTGTACCCCAGAAATCCTCGCACAAGTTTTCGGAATCGTCGCTAACAAAAGCACGTCGAATTCCACAGAAAACTAAAAACTCAAGAAACGTCGATACGTGCTCTCACAATGGCTGCATGCAGCACCCCAAAAACAGAGCACACGAAAAACGACGAGGAAAAGCATGCTCCACGCGATACTCATTGACTACATCATCGAACCTTTCAGCTACGGATTCATGACACGTGCCCTAGTAACTTCTATGGCCGCCGCACTGGTATGCGCTTTGCTTTCATGCTGGCTCATACTGGTCGGATGGTCCCTTATGGGTGATGCTGTATCCCACGCCGTCTTACCCGGTGTTGTCTTGGCCTATATCCTTGGAATTCCTTTCGCCATCGGCGCTTTTATCTCGGGAGCCTTATCGGTGGCCCTCATCGGAATTGTTAAACAAAAAACACGCATCCGCGAAGATGCTGCAATAGGCATTGTCTTTACTATTTTCTTTGCGACAGGCCTGCTTCTTGTCTCTATCACACCCAGCCATGTTGACCTCACACACATTATTTTTGGCAACATCCTTGGTGTCCTCACAAAAGACATGATTCAAGTCATCATCCTCTCACTGGCTGTCGCAACAGTCCTGATTCTTTTGCGCAAAGACCTCATCCTCAACGCCTTCGACCCCGTTCATACTTTCGCAGTAGGACTTTCCCCTAAACGCCTCAACGCATTTCTCCTCGGCGCGCTCGCGGTGACAACAGTGGTTGCCTTACAAGTCGTCGGCGTCATCCTCGTCGTCGCCTTACTTATCATCCCAGGAGCAACTGCGCGCCTACTCACAGATCGTTTCGGACGTATGCTTGTCATCGCCCCACTATTTTCCATCGCATGCACATTTATTGGAATACTCGTGAGCTACCACAAAGACGTTGCCTCAGGAGCCATGATCGTTATTGTCCACGGTATCGGATTTTGTATCGCGTGGCTGCTTTCCCCCAGAGTGGGCCTGTATCGAATAATGAAAAACCGTTCCCTCGCCCGCAAACGTATGAGGGAAACAGTATCCGCCACCTCGTAAAATGCAGGGGATACCCCAGTGAAATACCTGAAACATACCCTAAAAGCGGCTTGGGCCTGCCTCCGTAATCTTCCCTGAAATGCGGCCACCCTGCTTACCAGCGAGCATCACACGAACGAACTAGCGCAACACCGCGCTCACACATAACACGAGAAGCTTTTTCCCCAAGCTCAGGGGTGACCGGAACCGTCAAATCAGAAAACACTCGCACAGAAAACCCATATTTCACCGCGTCACACGCAGTCTCACATACACAATGCGACTGAGCTAAACCAACAATATCCACATGAGTGACGCCTGCCCCAGTCAGCAGCGCATTTAAAGAAACCCCTTCATCATTCATCCCCTCAAAACCTGAATAAGCTGCGCCATAGTGACCTTTACGAATCGCCGCATCATATGCGAAACCCTGCAAAGCCGGATGAATACGCGCGTTCACTGTTCCCGCCTGTGCATGAGGCGGCCACGTATCCACATAATCTGGGGTCGCAGAAAAATGAGCACCCGGGTCAATATGCCAATCCTGTGTAGTGATGAGCAGGCGATAACGATCACGGTTCTTTTCAAGGAAATAGGCAATATCCTCTGCGCATCTGTCGCCACCCAGAATAGGGAGTTCTCCGCCTTCGCAAAAAGTCGGCTGAACATCAACAATGATGAGCGCTCGTATCACCATGATCTCCTGACGTTGAACATAATTTCCCGGTAACGCTAACAAGTCACACCATAGCTGAATATCCGCAGCAACAAAAGAACACGAATGTGTCACACGTCCACGAAGCATAAGGATAAGCAAAGTCCCGAAGTAACATGACTAAACTACGCAGTATGAGTCGTATTCTTTCTGCAGTCGCCTGGCCTTACGCCAATGGCCCTCGTCATATCGGACATGTTGCTGGTTTCGGAGTGCCCTCAGACGTATTCTCACGCTACATGCGTATGGCCGGTCATGAAGTCCTCATGGTGTCAGGGACAGATGAACATGGCACCCCTATTTTGGTGGCTGCTGACGCTGAAGGTATTAGTGCGCGAGAACTCGCAGATCGTAACAACCGCCTCATCGTGGAGGACCTTGTTGCGCTCGGCTTGTCCTATGACCTTTTCACCCGTACAACTGCGGGAAACCACTATGCAGTCGTTCAAGAAATGTTCGAGGTCGTTCGTGACAACGGATACATGATTGAACAGGTCACCCGTGCAGCAATCTCGCCATCAACAGGGCGCACACTACCAGATCGCTACATTGAAGGCACATGCCCGATATGTTCAACACCGGGAGCACGAGGCGATCAATGCGATGCCTGCGGGAACCAACTTGACCCCACGGACCTTATTGACCCCCACTCACGTATTAACGGGGAAAAACCGCAATTTGTTGAGTCAACACACTGGTTCCTTGACTTACCTGCGTTAGCAGATGCCCTTTCCCACTGGTTGAATGATCGTGAGGATTCGGGAACATGGCGGCCAAATGTTATTAAATTCTCGCAGAACTTCCTCAACGATATACGCCCACGAGCAATGACACGTGACATCGACTGGGGTATCCCCGTCCCAGGATGGGAAGATCAACCCACAAAACGCTTGTACGTGTGGTTTGATGCCGTGATCGGTTATCTATCGGCCTCAATCGAATGGGCACGCCGTCAAGGTGATCCACAAGCATGGCGGCAATGGTGGAATGATCCCGAAGCTTTGTCGTACTACTTCATGGGTAAAGACAACATTGTGTTCCACAGTCAGATTTGGCCTGCTGAATTACTGGGATACAACGGTCAAGGCTCAAAGGAAGGCCAGCCAAAAGACCTGGGCGTACTCAACTTGCCAACAGAGGTTGTCTCCAGTGAGTTCCTGACGATGGAAGGGAAAAAATTCTCATCTTCCCATGGCATCGTGATTTATGTGCGCGATTTTCTTCAACGCTATCAGGCTGATGCGCTGCGTTATTTCATCAGTGCAGCAGGGCCTGAAACCTCCGACGCTGACTTTACATGGGCAGAATTTGTGCGACGCACAAATGGTGAACTTGTTGCAGGCTGGGGTAACCTCGTCAATCGGACAGCCTCAATGATTCACAAAAAGTGTGGTGCTATTCCCGAGCCTGGTCCGCTCCAAGAAATTGATGAGGCTTTGCTGGCGGCTATTGAATCCGGTTTCGCTGAGGTGGGGGATCTGATTCGTCATCACCGTCAAAAAGCTGCTTTAGGTGCGGCTATGCGTCTTGTGGCGGAAACAAATAAATACATCACAGAAACAGAGCCTTTCAAGCTGAAAGCTCCTGAGCAGCAGGAGCGTTTACGTACAGTTTTGTGGGTTCTTGCTCAAGCTGTATCTGACCTGAATACGATGCTCAGTCCGTTCTTACCTCATGCCGCAAATGCGATTGACAGCATCATGGGGGGCGCGGGCGATATTGCACCTATGCCTCGGATTGAAGAAGTAGCAGAACTTGATCCTGATGTGCTGCCTGAAGATTTCCGTGGACGCGCAGGCTACCCGATTATTACCGGTGATTATGAAGGTTTCCCAACGTGGGAACGTCACCCTGTGGTGGTGGGACGCGAAATTGGTAAGCCTTCGCCGGTATTCGTCAAACTTGATGAGTCAATTATTGAGGAAGAACTGGCTCGTTATGCCGATATGCTTCCTGACGATGTGACAGGCGCATAAAACCTAGGCTATAGGCCTAAAACGTAGCCCCGATCATAACCTGCAGGTGAGGTGAAGATCGGGGTGCGTGCTATGCGGTTCGCATGTGCTCAGCGGGCGGAACCACTCATTACTTTTTTCTGGTTCCTATGATAAGGGCCGCGAGAATCAAAGTCAGGCCCACCGCAGCAATCGCGCAGATTAAAGCGAAAACTACGTCAATGTACCCGATGAATGCGCAGAAGATGAGTAGCAGACCAATGATGATGACGAGGGAAGCCCACAAAAACTGGCCTATACGAATCCCTCGTGCTTCGCTTTCTGTGTGTTGTGCGAGGTCTTGTGGTGTGACAAAGCGAGGATAGGCCGCAGAAACCGTTTCGGTTGTCGGCGCAGCAGTCTGAGGGGCATCTGACTCTTGTAGTCGAAAGGAATCGGGTGTATCGCTCCCGTTGTTTTTAGGTGCGGCAGTGTCTGAAGAATCCTGCGCTTTATCAATGGTAGGGGCGTGTTCCTCAAGGATGCTGGTTTCAGTGGTGTCACTGTTTTCTGGCTGCAAGAGAAGTGATGATGGTAGTGAGGAAGTATTATGGGGGCTTTTATCCTGCGTGTGGGTATGAGAATGTTCGTCCTGTCCTGCAGGTGTTGATGTGTTCAAAGTTTCGGTTTCGCTATCGTGTGTGTGCTGAGGCATAAGGGTGTTTTCCTTGTTATCAAGTATTTTTATGGCTGATGTGAGCTTGTCAGGCTGCGCGTTCTTTTTGAGGGTGCTCTCTTAGCTTCCAGATGGAGGGGCTGGGGTGGCAGAACTCGACGGTTTGGAAGATGAGGAAGCGTCGCGTAAGCCATTAAGTGTGAGTGTTTCCACCTCTGGGCTAAGGAATAGGGTGATTCCATTTTCCTCGGTGAAATTTGATGTACGCAAGATGGTTTCTTCATCAATACTGCTGTCTAAAAGTGAGGTGCTGGTGGCATCTAAGGTGACGTTATTGACGTTTAATCGGTTAATGCCACCGGAAGCTATGATTTGCAGAGGTTGATCTGAACGTAGAGTTACCGTTGTATTTGAGGCACTAGATCCAGTAAAAGTAATAGTTTTATGAATTTTTTGCGGTGCATCCTCTAATTTTATGGAAAGATTTGCCGCATATACGGGGAGGTGAACAACATCAGCTTCCCATGTACTTTCGATTGTGTTGAAGCTGTAGAGAGTTGTGTGGTTGCTCCATGAGCCAAGCCATGACACATTGACACCGGCGGCCAATGGAAGGGCAGCAAAGGAGGTGGGAACGGCAAGAAGCACACCAAAGACTGATAAGCCTACGAGCCATCCGGCACTGCGATCACGAACTGAAGCGAAAGCAATGACGAGGCCGACAAAGATCAGTGAAATTCCACCGCCAATCAGAGCTGTTTGGCATAGCCAAATTATATGCGTTGGGGTGCCGGTACTTGCTTGGCTGAGTATCCAGAAGTAACGCATGAGGAAAAAAGACGCAGTAATGATGAGCGTGATAATTCCGGTGACTGCCAAGTTAGTAGCGGTGCTGACCCGACGTGTTTTCGTGAAAGAACGCATGGGTTGTGTGGCATAAACCGGTGTAGGTGTGCCGGCCATTGTCGGGGGTGCGTAAGGTGAAGCATATGTGTGCGCAGATGTTTGCCATGAGGAGGTGGGGGGAGTAGTCGCAGATGGAGGAGCAAAAGATGTTGTTCCAGCGGGAGGGTATCCCATAGAGCCTGCTGATGAGGTTGCTTCTGTTACCTGTGGGCTGCGGCTAGGTCCTAGGTTTTCAGGCGGTAACACGTCAGGTCCCTGAGGCTGAGTATGTGATGAGCTAGGAGCGTTTGCTTGAGGTGTAGGGGGCGCGTATGCAGGTACGCCGTAGTGGGAGGAGGTGTGTCCCGGAGATGTTGACTGTTTATTTCGTGCAATGAAGAAAATAATCAGCAGGATGCATAAGACCCACATGCTAGGAATAAAAAGTGTGAAAGGGGAAGAAAAACGGGAACTGAAAAGGACCGATGAAATCGAATATGACCCACTGAAGGCAATAAATAGAAGGAAAATTTGCCCCAAATGCGCAATATTGAAACGACCTTTGATGAGTTCTTCAGCGTGGATGCGGCCGTCAGATTGTTCAGGGAGGAAAGCCCAGGCAAGACCGTAGAGAGCCAAGATAAGCGGCATGAAAAAAACAAAGATCAGTGTCAAGCCGCGGATGAGAGCAGGATCCCATCCAATTTTTTGTGCGATTGCCCCACAAACGCCACCAATGAAACGTGAGTCGGTACGGTAAAATCCTGACGAACGTAGTGAACGGAAAAAAGAATGAGAATTGTAAGGGTCAGAATCTGGCTGAGGGGCTGAAGCAGGTGGAGGGCCACCGTGAGTTCTCCAATTGTGAGGATCAGAAGGTCCAAATGAAGATTCCTGTGTATTCATAGCATCTACTGTGCCTGAAAAAAGAACAAAAAAATATTGGGGGTTCCCCTGATCTGCCCCTGATCGTACCGTGAGCAGGTGCATATGAAGGCGCATTGATGGGAAAATATACGTGTGGATGAACAAACGAACCCTCACACATGCCTGAACGAACAAGCTGGGTATGGTGCGGGAGCGCCAATGGGCAAGGGCTTTCCGTACACACAGGTGGAACACGATACTTCAGTTCCTTCTTTTGCTTCTTTGCCATATCGTTCGTCTGATGAGTCAGTTCACCCACAAAAACCTGCGCAAAACTACCGGCGCTACGACTACTCATACGATCCAACTGGCACACCTCACATGAGGGAACCTCAAGCTTTCCGTGATACTTTCATGCCGGGGGAAAAGACTATGCCTCCACGCCATACAACAGAGCATCCCCCTTTACGTCGTGCGACTGCTCGAAGTGCAGATATGCCAACCCCCTGGGCAGCGGGTATTTGCTCAGGCTTGTCCATTCACCTCGGCATATCAGTGAAAGCTACGCGAATTATTTTCATTATTGCCAGCATCATAGGTGGTGGAGCAGGGGCTTTACTGTATGTGTGGTTATGGCTCATGGTTCCACTGGATGTGCCAGAGATATCCACACATCGTGGGGAACGGATTGCTGAGCGTCTGGCCTCTGTTGGGATTGACCGGCGAGTTTCGACTGCGCGTAATCAGCTTGTCTTTGCTGGGATTGGCCTTATCGGAGTGGCTTTTCTGCTCATTCTCTTTATGGGAAACCGAAGCGTAAGTTGGCAGGTAGCCTCAGGTATTTTCCTGAGTGTTTTCGGTTTACTTCTCATTTGGAGCCGTGTCGATTCTGCGCAACGCTTGTATGCTCCACTGAATATCATGGTAATCATTGTCGGTGCAACGCTCTTTAGCGTAGGACTGTTGTTTTTTATCTTCGGCCATGAATCACTGCTGCACACACTACGAGTAGCCTCGGTTATTTTGATCTCTATTGTTGGTGTTGCTTTGGCTTTGATGCCTCTGGTCCTTCGTGCACATCGTGATGGGCAGGTAACACGTGAACAACAGGTACGTGATGCTGAACGCGCAGATATAGCTGCGCACTTGCATGATTCAGTTTTGCAAACTCTAACTCTCATACGAGGAGCAGCTCAAGACCCTCAACGTGTGCGCGCCCTTGCTCTTACACAGGAACGTGAATTACGTTCATGGCTGTACACAGGGCGAACGGAAGTGGCAGATTCTTTCGCACAAGCTCTTAAAGAAACTGTCGGTCATATTGAATCACTGCACGGTGTGCCCGTGGAAGTTGTTACTGTTGGTGACGTGCAGCCGGGGCCAGCAGAACTTGCATTAATTGCCGCCTGCAGTGAAGCAACACATAATGCGGTTCGTCATGGTGCTGCTCCTATTTCTGTTTACGCTGAAACAACACCGACACGTGTTGATGTGTATGTAAAAGACGCAGGTCCAGGTTTTAATCTCGACGAGATCGCTGCTGATAGGCACGGAGTGAAAGGATCAATCTTTGGGCGTATGGAACGGGCAGGCGGGCAAGCTTCCATACGCCGATTAAATCCCGGAACTGAAGTACACATGTATGTTCCACGCGGAACAGAATCAACAAACTGAGGCATAGGCATATAGCTGATACGCCACGAAAGGACATGTGATGACTATTCGTTTGATCGTCATTGACGATCACCCTATGGTACGTGCGGGGGTACGTGCTGAACTTGAGTCTTGCGGCGCAGATTTAGAAATTATTGGCGAGGCAACGGATGTTGATAGCGCTATTGTGGCCTGTCATGAACTGCGCCCAGATGTGGCTTTACTTGACGTGCATTTGCCGGGAGGAATGGGCGGTGGCGGTGCGGAAGTTGCTGCACGCTGTCAAGATATTGACTCAGTACGTTTCTTAGCTTTATCAGTGTCAGATGCCCCAGAGGATGTCGTGTCAGTCATCCGTGCAGGTGCCCGAGGGTATGTGACAAAAGCGATTTCTACTCCTGATCTGGTGGAAGCAATTGGTCGTGTAGCAGCAGGAGATGCCGCTTTTAGTCCAAGGCTTGCAGGATTTGTCCTTGATGCTTTTGGGACGGGTGCTGTGGCTTATACAGATGAAGAACTGGATATGTTATCTGCGCGTGAACAGGAAGTGATGCGTTTGATTGCGCGTGGATATACCTACAAGGAAGTAGCCTCTGAGCTGTTTATTTCTATTAAAACAGTAGAAACACATGTCTCAGCGGTACTGCGTAAACTCCAGTTGTCGAACCGGCACGAACTGACACGCTGGGCCATTCAACGTCACATAGTGTGATCTGAAACGAGACTTTCTGCTTTGTGGTGCCTCAACTATGCGCTTACCGTTGCTGCCGCTAGAATCGGTAAGGCGGGCGCGAGGGTCACCGGACGGCGATCGGGACACCTGCCGCTAGCTTTTTGGAGAGTGACACGTGCAGAAGATCGGATTCGACCGCCAAAAATACCTCGAAATGCAATCTCAACATATTGCACAGAGGCGAGCACAATTCGGTGGGAAACTCTACTTAGAATTCGGTGGGAAACTGGTAGATGATATGCACGCTTCACGTGTGCTGCCGGGTTTTACCCCTGATAACAAAATCGTCATGCTTGCTGAACTAGCTGATGAAGTAGAAATCGTTGTCGTGGTGAATGCGGAAGATTTTTCGCGTCACAAGGTGCGCGCTGATCTGGGTATTCCCTATGAAGACGACGTTCTGCGTCATGTGGATGCCTTCCGTTCCTACGGGCTTCATGTTGGTTCAGTTGTGGTGACACGCTGGAATGATGACAACCACCAAGCGCAGGCTTTCAAAAATAAGGTAGAAAAACTCGGCCTACCTGTGTATCGGCATTACACGATTGCTGGATATCCGCGTGATGTGGCAAAAATCGTGTCAGATGAAGGATACGGTCGTAATGAATATATTGAAACCAGCCGTGACCTTGTGGTGATTACAGCACCAGGCCCCGGCTCAGGTAAAATGGCAACCTGTTTGTCGCAGATGTATCACGACCATAAACGCGGTATTCGTTCAGGATACGCCAAATTTGAGACATTCCCGATCTGGAATCTGCCTTTAGATCACCCTGTTAATGTTGCCTATGAAGCGGCGACAGCGGATCTTGATGACGTGAATATGATTGATCCTTTCCATCTGGCAGCTCATGGTGTGCAAACCGTGAACTACAACCGTGATGTGGAGATTTTCCCTGTATTGTCACGTTTATTTGAACAAATCCTCGGTGAATCACCCTACCAGTCGCCAACCGATATGGGTGTGAATATGGCGGGGCACTGTATCAGTGATGATGAGGTGTGTTGTCAGGCATCACGGCAAGAAGTCATCCGCCGCTATTACAAGGCTTTAGTTCAGGAACGTCGTGACGAAGTAGACCCTGTTCAATCAGAGCGTATTGCTCTGTTGATGACTTCTTTAGGTATTGAACCTACTGATCGTCCTGTGGTGCTGCCGGCTTTACGTGTTGCTGAGGAAACGAATGGGCCAGCTGCTGCTCTTGAATTGGCAGATGGGCGCATTGTGACAGGTAAAACCAGTGAACTGCTTGGTGCATGTTCAGCGATGCTTTTGAATACGTTGAAATTACTGGCAGGGATTGATGATGAGGTGAAATTACTGGCTCCTGAATCAATTGAGCCGATTCAGACGTTAAAGACTGCGCATTTGGGTTCTCAAAATCCTCGTTTGCATACTGATGAGGTGCTGATTGCTTTAGCGGTGTCCGCAAATGGTGACGAAAATGCCCGTCGAGCATTGGAACAGCTTGCTGCTTTACGTGGGTGTGATGTTCACACGTCAACGATTTTAGGTCCTGTTGATGAAGGAATTTTCCGTTCGTTAGGTATTCAAGTGACGAATGAGCCTGTGTATGCGACAAAGAGGCTGTACCAAAAGCGTTAAACGCAGGCATGTTACTTGGTAGCTGGGAATTTCTGTACGACGATACCTTGGGTGCGCTTTGACCTACGTGATCTGGTGAATATGTGGGGTAGGTGCATGGAAGGACGTTCGTCTGCTCCTTCCCAGTAGGCGACTTGAGTACCTAACAGCCACTGGCCTTGGCCTGTGATTGAGGGATAGCACACTCAAGGCGCTACCGCTCCACTTACTGTGCGAGGCTCAGATCGTATATGGAAAGAGAAACTGCTGACAAGAAAGCGCGACACATATGTACCGCAGATGTGGGTATGTGTCGTTAAAGTAATTAATGATGGAACGTAACTTCACTGCACTACCGGACCTTGGTTCTGAGTATGTCCCTGTAAGCTCTCTCGAAGCAAAAAATGGGCATATTACGAAACCGTATCTGACTTCAGGTGAAAATCAGGAGTCACATGCTGATCTTCCTGTACTGGGGGAAGAACACTACACTTCCTTTGAACAGCCTCGGCAGGGTATTTCTTCAGATACCTACTCTTGGCATGCACATGAGGACAGTGAGCAGGCAGATCGGCTTCTTATTGGTCTGAACGAACAGCAGCGTGAAGCAGTAACACATCATGGCTCACCTCTACTGATTATGGCAGGTGCAGGTTCTGGTAAAACACGTGTCTTAACTCATCGGATTGCCTACGCGCTAGCGACAGGGCAAGCAACACCCGGACAGATTCTGGCGATCACTTTCACAAATAAAGCGGCTGCTGAAATGCGTGAACGCGTATCAGCGCTGGTGGGACGCGGTTTTGCAGGTATGTGGGTGTCCACATTCCATTCTGCATGTGTGCGAATATTGCGGGATAACTATGAGGCTGCGGGGTTGAGGAGCACATTTACCATTTATGATGCGCAGGATTGTCAGCGCCTCATACAGATGGTGTTAAAAGACGCTGAAGTGGATGTGAAACGGTGCAGCCCAAAGCTGATTTCAGCACGTATCAGTGATCTGAAGAATGAGCTGATTACGCCTGAAAAATATGCTGAACAGGCATTACATGATCCCATTTCACGTATTGTGGCACCTGCATATGCGGAGTATCAGAAGCGACTGGCACAAGCTCATGCTGTTGATTTTGATGATCTGATTATGCGTGCCGTCCAACTTCTGCGTTCGCATCCACAGATTGCTCAGTACTATCATCGGCGTTTCCGACATATCCTCGTTGACGAGTATCAAGACACAAATCATGCGCAGTACGTGCTTGTGCGGGAACTCGTTGGAACAGAAGACGCTGGTCATATGCCTGCTGAACTTACTGTGGTGGGTGATTCTGACCAGTCGATTTATGCTTTTCGTGGCGCAACTATTCGTAATATTGAGGAATTTGAACGCGATTTTTCTGGTGCGCGAACAATCATGTTGGAACAAAATTACCGTTCCACCCAAAATATTCTTTCAGCAGCAAATGCTGTGATTTCTCAAAACCACGGGCGTTTTCCAAAGAAACTATGGACCGCCAGTGGCGATGGGGAACCGATTGTTGTGGATGTGGCAGATTCTGATCGTGATGAAGCACGTTTTGTGATTTCGGAAATTGATCGTCTTACCGATCAAGGCGCGAAATGGGGTGATATCGCTATTTTCTATCGGACTAACTCACAGTCGCGCGCATTTGAAGAATTATTAGTCAGGCAAAGTATTCCCTATCGAATAGTGGGGGGTACACGATTTTATGAGCGTAAAGAAATTAAAGACGCTTTAGCGTATATGCACGTCGTCTCAAATCCTGACGACGCTGTAGCAATACGCCGTATCCTGAATGTTCCTCGTCGCGGATTGGGCGCAAAAGCAGAAGCCGCACTGAGCGCACATGCTGACCGTTATGGCATTTCATTTGGACAAGCACTTCGCCATGTGTGGCTTTCATGCGGGCGGCCGTTAGGTGAAGGCGAAGGAATATGCGACGAAACAGGAACGCAGATCCAGCCTTTTACTCAATCTGAAAAATCAGAACACGGGACAAAGCCGCGCGAATATTCTGCTGCGGAGCATCACACTGAAGAAGAACACATACCGGAAGTTACCGGTTTAACGCCTCGTGCTGCTCAATCAGTGGCACGACTCTGGGGCCTCATCGAAGTATGCCGCACCTGTGATAGCTGCGGAGGAATGAGTGCTCACATTCTTGAAAATATTCTTGACACAACCGGATATATTAAACAGTTACGGGAAAGTGAAGATGTGCAAGATGCCTCACGAATAGAAAACCTTGCAGAACTTCATTCAGTTGCTCAAGACTTTTCTTCTGCCCACCCGGAAAGTTTCCTTGTGGATTTCTTAGAAAGAGTGGCTTTAGTTGCTGACTCAGATCAAGTGCCTTCCCAAGACGGAACCCACGGGGAAGTCACATTAATGACAGTACACACAGCAAAAGGCCTAGAATTTCCCACAGTATTTGTCACCGGTATGGAAGATGGCACTTTCCCGCATCAGCGTTCCTTCTCTGACACATCCGAGCTGGCTGAAGAACGCCGTTTAGCATATGTTGCTATCACACGCGCGCGGGAACGCCTCTATCTGACTCGTGCGGCAGTTCGCACCTCGTGGGGAGCACCGCAAGAAATGCCCCCCTCAATGTTCCTGAGCGATATACCAACGGAATTACTTGAATTCAGACGTGCGCGTAGCTCAATGGAAAAAATTCGTTACGGCAACGAAGTAGGATCTCAGCGATATTCCTCATCTGCATCTCAGGAAGATGAAGGTCATATCTTAGGTGCCGGGTACTCGTCACATAAGGCATCTTTTACAGTGGCCCCGCGTATGCGCACAGTACAACGTATGGGAATGTCACAGATTACTTCTGCAACGGCAAGCGACACCTCAACTGTTTCTGTTCCTAGCGCAGGTGCGCCATCATTGGAACTTTCAGCAGGGGATCGAGTCCGTCATACGACCCTTGGGATAGGCACAGTCATAGGTGTTGAAGGGCAAGGCCCTCGGGCTATTGCGCGGGTTGATTTTGCTGGGACAGAAAAACGTTTACTTGTCCGAATGGCTCCGATGCAGAAAATATGAAAAGAGTTTTCTTAAAATGAACCAAAAACGGGACGAATGGCCCAGATCGCGTTACTCTTAAGAAGAACGTCTCGATGTTGAGCGATATGTTTAACATCCTCCCCTTACGCCACAACCTGAAGGGACACAAGGTGGACCTCTACGAATACCAAGCACGAGACATATTTACACGTCACGACGTGCCAACCTTACCGGGCATTGTTGCAACCACACCAGAAGAAGCCTATGACGCAGCACAGACTTTACTTACGCACACAGACCTCGTGGTTGTCAAAGCGCAAGTGAAAACTGGTGGACGCGGCAAAGCTGGCGGAGTAAAACTTGCGCGCACCGCACACGAAGCAAAAGAAAAAGCTGAAGCGATCCTCGGTATGGACATTAAAGGCCACACCGTACATACAGTCCTCATAGCCTGCGGCGCTGATATCGCTGAAGAATACTATTTCTCCATTCTCCTTGACCGGGCAGGACGTCAACACCTTGCGATGTGTTCACGTGAAGGCGGCATGGACATAGAAACCTTAGCGGCCGAGCGTCCACACGCTCTGATCCGTCAAGGACTCGATCCGCTCTTAGGCATTACCCATGACGTTGCACTGAAAATTCTCTCAGACGCTGGTTTCGCTGACGAAACCGCGGGAAAAGTTGCCCCTGTCCTCGTAAAACTGTGGGAAACCTACCGAGATGAAGATGCCACACTCGTTGAAGTAAACCCCCTGGTTCTGAGCGCTCAAGGAAATATCCTCGCCATTGACGGAAAAGTAACCCTTGACGATAACGCTGCTTTCCGTCATCTGGACCACGCTCAGCTTGTTGATACGCGCACTGAAGACCCCCGTGAAGCACAAGCAAAAGAAGCCGGCCTGAACTACGTGCGCCTCGAAGGACAAGTCGGCATTATCGGAAATGGTGCAGGCCTGGTCATGTCAACACTAGATGTCGTCGCAATGGCCGGAAAAGACCTCGGTATGCGGCCAGCAAACTTCTTAGATATCGGCGGTGGCGCTTCAGCCCAAGTCATGGCCCAAGGTTTAGATGTCATCCTTGGTGACGATCAAGTTCGCGCAGTTTTTGTCAACGTTTTCGGTGGAATCACCGCATGCGATCAAGTAGCTCAAGGCATTATTGGCGCACTTGACACCCTAGGAAACGCGGCCACAAAACCCATCGTTGTGCGTTTGGACGGGAACCGTGTCCTCGAAGGACGCGCAATCCTCGAAGCCGCCCATCATCCCCTCGTCCACATGGCTGACACCATGGACGGCGCTGCTCGCCTTGCCGCCGAACTCGCCGCATCCCAGAACTAAAAGCTGAAAGGAACACCGATGTCGATTTTCCTCCACGCTGACTCCCGCGTAATCGTCCAAGGAATGACGGGATTAGAAGGTATGAAACATACCGCTCGTATGCTCAATGCAGGTACCCACATAGTGGCAGGCGTAAACCCACGCAAAGCAGGAACAACAGTTACTTTCACAGTTGAAGGCTACGGCCCATGCGCTGACCAAGTACACGACGGCCCGCACGAAGTACCCGTGTACGGGACAGTTGCAGAAGCCATGGCAGCCACAGGAGCGGATGTATCTGTCATATTCGTTCCACCTGCCTACGCCAAAGACGCTGCATATGAAGCAATTGATGCAGGAATTGGCACTCTGGTCATGATTACAGAAGGCATTCCCGTTGCTGATTCCACAGCATGTGTGAACCACGCACTGAACAAAGGTGTACGTCTGATTGGTCCAAACTGCCCAGGAATTATCAGCCCCGGACAATCCAACGTCGGTATCACCCCGGCCGATATCACCGGACCAGGGCGCATTGGACTCGTATCCAAATCCGGCACACTAACCTATCAAATGATGTTTGAGCTGCGAGACATCGGCTTTACCACATGCCTAGGAATCGGCGGTGATCCGGTAATTGGAACAACACATATTGATGCGCTCGCTGCTTTTGAAGCTGACCCTGACACAGATATAGTGGTCATGATCGGTGAAATCGGAGGCGACGCAGAAGAACGCGCTGCCGCATGGATCAGCGAAAACATGACAAAACCTGTGGTCGCATATGTCGCTGGCTTTACTGCACCTGAAGGTAAAACAATGGGACATGCAGGAGCCATCGTGTCAGGTTCTTCCGGAACAGCAGCAGCCAAAGCCCAAGCTCTTGAAGCTGTCGGTGTGCGAGTCGGGAGGACCCCATCACAAACAGCTCTTCTCGCTCGTGAAGCATTACAAGCCCTCAGCTAAATATTTCGAGCTTCCTCACAGAAGTAATCAGCCATCTATCGGCGCTTCCGGTAGGTGGCTGACCCACGTCCAAGGCAGTATTGACCTGATGAGCGAAACAAAAACTATTGAAGCCCAAGCGCGCCCAGTCATTCACATCCGTCTGCCCGACGGCTGGGCACGAGCAATGCTTTCAGGTGTGCAAGCAGCACTTGTCAGCTGGGGGCTTGTCATAGTGATGGTGATGGCGACCTACTGGAGTATCGCTGCGAATCCGTGGCTGAAATCTGCAACCTGGTCGGATGCTTTCGCTACAGGAGGCGACCTATGGGGGCTCGTCCTGGGCGGGACGCTGAACATGAGTGGCACCCACATTCGTGTGATCCCCACACTGATCTGCCTTATCGTGCTGCTATTCCTCAGAGCTTTTCTGATATCAAGCCGCCGTTTTCCTGCAATTTCACAATGGTGGGCTGTGATTGGTTTTGCTCTCACATCATGTGCGCTCGCTGCGGGAACCTCAGATCACCTGCAATGGCATACGACTATTGTGGGCAGCCTCATCCTTCCCATAATCGCTGTAATATGGTCTCTCCTGAGTTCGAGTGTCAATAAACACGTGCAGATACGGATTCCCGATTGGGTAAAACACGGGTTGCGTTTGGGCGTTCTTGCAGCTCTTGGGGCAGCGGGCGTAGGCTTTATGGCGCTCATTTGTGCAGTATGGGCGGCATGGGATCGGATCGTTCACATACACGAGCTTTTCTTTATTTCTTCAACTTATGACACAGTGATGACGGTCATGGCTCAGCTCATGTTCATGCCGACAGCTATCGTCTGGGCTGTGTCATGGCTGACCGGTGCAGGTTTTTATGTGGGGGCAGACGCCCTTCATTCTCCAACATCAACACCGGTAGCTCCAATACCGGTTGTCCCTCTTTTAGGTGCGCTTCCTGCGCAAACAACGGGCGCGTGGGTCATTGTTTTCCTTATTGCCGCCGGATGCGCATATGGAATCTATGTGCGTATGCGTGCGTGTGAACCTTCTATACGGGCACAGGCCGGAAGCCTCCTCACGATGAGTGTGACCCTGTGGCTCCTCAGTGTGGGTGCTGCCGGAGCTTCTCGTATGCATATTGGGTCTGAACGCATGAGTATCCTCGGGCCGGACATATGGCGCGCACCCAGCTTATTGGTCCTCGCAATGTGCGGGGCGATCACTGTGTGCGTTCTGATCGCTCACCCTGCCACTGTGGGATGGGCACGTACACAGTGCCAGCGCATGCGAGCAGAATACCGGGACGCTCGGGATACCTCTGTTCTTGCGGAAGCCGCTTTAGTAGACCCACTAGATTCTGCTGAGGTGGATCTTGACGGGTCTAGTGCAGACTTTACGGAAAATACGCATGAATCAGCGAAAGAAAATTCAGAGGACGAAAAGGGCAGCACAGAGCAAGAAAAACACAGCAAACCTGTCCTTACTGAGGCCTCACATATGCAAAAACAACAGGAAAAGTCAGCAGGTGCCACTGAAAATAGTGAAGTATCTGAGCCGGGCCCCCAGGAAGTATCTCAATCGCGTCCCGGTGATGATCCTCGTGTGGAAAATAGCTCATCCACTGAAATAAAAACTGAAGACTCCTAACCTGCCCGCAGCATTACCTCTTTTATGCGAAAAAACTGAAAATAAGGATGTCGCCTCCACGTATAACTGGCAGACAACAGGCAGAGCGACCAGAAAACTGCGATATCACCCCTAGGAGCATAAAGGGTACTAGACTGCTAAATGCAAGAGGCTGCAACTGGCGAGGGTGGTTCACCACCGGGGAGTAGTCGCACTGCCCTTCGAGGCGTCGCCCGCCTGGGCGCCTGGGCTAGATAAACCATGGAGGATATCGTGTCCGTTCGTCTCGATCATCTGGAATCAATCGACTTTCGCCCTATCACTCGCGTACTGATCTCTGTCTACGACAAAACAGGGCTGGAAAGCCTTGCTGCACACCTGCATGAAGCTGGCGTAGAAATCGTATCGACCGGCTCTACCGCTGCTCGGATAGCGGATGCAGGAATTTCAGTAACCCCTGTGGATAACGTGACGGGCTTTCCGGAAATATTAGAAGGGCGAGTGAAAACCCTCCACCCGAAAATACATGCAGGCATCCTTGCTGACCAGCGTAAAGCCGATCATCGCAAACAAATTGATGAGCTACATATCGCCCCATTCGATGCGGTAGTCTGTAACTTGTATCCCTTCTCAGATACTGTGAGCAGCGGGGCTTTACCTGATGAATGCGTCGAACAAATTGATATCGGTGGCCCCTCAATGGTGCGTGCCGCAGCAAAAAACTACCCGTCAGTTGCAGTAGTAACCTCACCCGCCCAATACGATGCTCTTGTACGAGCTGCACAAAGCAATGGATTCACTTTGCTCCAACGCCGCGCAATGGCAGCAGCAGCTTTCAAACACACCGCACTGTACGACACGGCTGTTGCCCAATGGTTTAGTGAACAAGTGAATGAAAACGGTGATACTGCTGAATTCCCAAGGCAGCTCTCAGATACTTTCACCCTCATTCAAACCTTACGTTATGGTGAAAATCCACATCAAAAAGCAGCTGTTTACAGTGCTCGCTCCGCCGAAGAAGCAGCACAAAAGAACAGCGAGAATACTGCAGAACAAGCTGAACCCTATGAAGGCATCGCCCATGCGGTGCAACTTAACGGTAAACCGATGTCGTATAACAACTACACAGATGGTGACGCGGCTTTACGCGCAGCATATGACCATGAGGAACCATGCGTTGCCATCATCAAACATGCGAATCCGTGCGGTATCGCTATCGCTGATACTATTGCCGCTGCTCATCGTCAAGCCCATGCATGTGATCCCGTTTCAGCTTTCGGAGGCGTTATCGCAGCAAATCGCATGATTGATGCGGAAACGGCTCGGCAAATCGTTCCGATTTTCACTGAGGTCGTGATTGCTCCGGCTTACGAAGCACAGGCCTTAGAAATCCTCAAAACTAAAAAGAACCTCCGCGTACTTGCTGTGAAACCTCCAGTGCGTGGCGGATATGAATTTAAGCAAATCAGTGGTGGTTTGCTTGTTCAACGTCAAGACGATGTAACCGAGGCCGGGGATGACCCTGCGCATTGGGAATGTGTGGCAGGCCAACCGGCTGATTCGCAGACTCTGCGTGACCTCGTATTTGCGTGGCGTTGTGTGCGCTCTGTCCGCTCAAACGCTATTTTACTTGCGAAAGATGGTGCCTCTGTTGGCGTAGGTATGGGGCAGGTTAACCGTGTGGACTCATGTAAGCTCGCTGTGGAACGAGCCAATACTTTAAGTTCACGCTCAACCGGGGATGCTGCAGCTCACGGAACCGATCAGGTGGCTAGTGCCGGTGGGGCGCGTGCAGACGACCTCTTGGATCATTCCCCACTGAAACGCAGTGAAGGGGCGGTTGCGGCTTCGGATGCTTTCTTCCCATTCGCTGACGGTTTACAAACCCTGATTGATGCGGGCGTGAAAGCTGTAGTTCAGCCAGGCGGTTCTGTGCGAGATCAGGAATCAATTGACGCGGCTACGCAGGCTGGCATCACCATGTACTTCACAGGGACACGGCATTTCGCGCACTGAAGAATAGGGGCTTGGGGGAACAGCAGGTAAACACTGCGGACGTGAGGTTACCAGCCTAGGTGTTGGCGCGATATTTCTCTCTTAGCGGCTGCTTGAGGCGATATAGCCTGACGTGCAGGTAGCATGGGGGATGTGACTCAACAAAATACCCTTCGTCCCGTTCTTGTTGTTGACTTTGGTGCTCAGTATGCTCAACTGATTGCACGTCGTGTACGCGAAGCATCGGTTTATTCAGAAATCGTGCCGCATACGATGCCTGTGCAGGATATGTTAGAAAAAAATCCTGCAGCCATTATTTTGTCCGGTGGGCCGTCATCTGTGTATGAAGACGGCGCACCCAGTATTGATTCAGCTATTTTTGATGCCGGTGTGCCGGTCCTTGGAATTTGCTACGGTTTTCAAACAATGGCTGCGGCTCTGGGCGGGCGCGTAGGGCGGACAGGTACACGCGAATACGGTCATACGGATGCTCAGATTTCTCGGGATTCGTGTTTATTTTCTGGGACCCCTATGGATCAAGTGGTGTGGATGAGTCACGGAGATGCTGTTCAGGAAGCGCCAGAAGGCTTCCAAATTACGGCTTCGACCTTGCAAACACCTGTGGCGGCTTTTGAAGATCCGCAACGTCGTTTATACGGTTTGCAATGGCACCCAGAAGTAGGACATTCAGCTTTCGGGCAAGACGCGCTGAAGAATTTCCTATATGAGGGTGCTGGACTTGAACCTTCGTGGACTGCAGGTTCAATTATTGATGAGCAAGTTGCTGCGATTCGTCAGCAAGTGGGTGACGCGCAGGTTATTTGTGCTTTATCAGGCGGTGTGGATTCGTCGGTTGCGGCCGCTTTAGTTCACCGAGCAGTAGGGGACCAGCTGACGTGTTTCTTTATTGACCACGGTTTGCTGCGTCACGGAGAACGTGAGCAAGTTGAAGGCGATTATGCGCGTGGCATGGGCATTAAAGTCGTGACATGTGATGAATCTGCCCGCTTCCTTGATGCCTTGGCGGGAGTGAGCGACCCCGAAACGAAACGGAAGATTATTGGCCGTGAATTTATCCGGAGTTTTGAGGCTGCCCAGAAGCGTGTGATTGAAGAAATCGGCGCTGAGGGTGGTGAAGTGAAGTTCTTAGTTCAAGGCACCCTGTATCCTGACGTGGTTGAGTCTGGTGGTGGTGAAGGAGCTGCCAATATTAAGAGCCATCACAATGTGGGTGGCTTACCTGACGATATGACTTTTGAACTGGTTGAGCCTTTGCGTACTTTATTTAAGGACGAGGTGCGTGCTGTAGGTCGTGAACTGGGATTGCCAGAGTATTTAGTTGCTCGTCAGCCTTTCCCTGGACCAGGTTTAGGGATCCGTATTGTCGGTGAAGTGACACGTGAGCGTTTAGATATTTTGCGTGCAGCTGATGCGATTGTGCGTGAAGAATTAACGGCTGCTGGTTTGGATGAGCAGATTTGGCAGTGCCCTGTGGTTTTATTGGCTGATGTGCGCTCAGTAGGTGTGCAAGGGGACGGGCGTACCTATGGTCATCCAATTGTGTTGCGTCCAGTGTCCTCGGAGGACGCAATGACAGCGGATTGGACGCGACTGCCATATGACGTGCTTGCTCGTATTTCGACGCGTATCACAAATTCTGTTGCTGACGTGAATCGCGTAGTACTTGATGTGACGTCGAAACCTCCTGCAACAATCGAATGGGAGTGATCCAGCGTAGCCTGTTACCTACATGCTGACGCTACTATGTGAGCGGCCCTGTGGACTTGTTCTGCGGGGCCGTTAAGCGTTTGAGGATGTGGTGGGTGCAGATGCTTGGTTGCGAGGTTACGCTTCAGGGGAGCGTGTCTGGGTAGGGCTTTTGTCAGTGGGTATTTCGCGCACATTTACCGGTCGAAATGGAGGCATGAATCCTTTGAGAATTCGGTAAAATTCCGCGGCAGTAATGTCACGTCCACGGATCATTGTGGCGTAGGTTTGTCCGGCCTCATCTGAAAGTAACGGGGCGGGTCGAAAACTGTTACGGATGTAAAAATCCCAGCGTTTACGGCGTTGATCGGCATTAGGTGCTTCCTCATCGCATGGTTCTACTTGTAAAACGGTGACTGTGGCGGTGGGGATTTCGCTGATTTTTTTGAGGATACGTGATCCGATCCCGTGGGAGCGTGCCTCCGGGTGTACGGCTAAAAACAAGAGGAAAACCACATCTTTGCGAATAATACGATAAGTCAATCCTGCAAATTTTTCATCGTAAGTCCATGTAGAAAATGAGCATGATGGACGCAAAGACGACAGCAGCAAATAAATTAAAGAGAGGCGTTCCTTGGGAGGAAAAGCATGAAGGTATAAGTCGCGCACATGGGGCCAGTGCTTACTCCACGGGTGTGCGGGTGATTCGTGTAGTGTCGCTGCCATAAGTGCGGTCTGTCTTTCAATCAAAGTTACGGGAACGCAGATTACATGCAATCCCTAGGGTAAAGCATGAGCTGAGGAAAGGGAGCATCAATTTTCAGATGTCCTGCTTGGTTATGAATGTGTTATCTTGCCTGTGCGTATCGAATGACGATGAGAAAATGACAGCTCACATACGTTGACTATACGGTGAATAAAAACTGCTGTCTCATACCTGTCAATGTGTACGGAGGAAACGTGGGAAAAAAGAAAACTCGTACCTGGCCTGATACTCCACTGCCATTAGCAGGGCCTGTTATGGATAATCACACGCATTTGCCGGTACATGAATTACAGATTCCACGAGCTGACGGGGTGCGTATCAGTGTGGAGGAACAGATCATGAGGGCACGTGCTGTGGGGGTCACTTATCAGATTACGAGTGCATGTGAACTTCCTGAATGTGAACCTGCTTTTCGCTTAGCACGCACTTATCCGAGTGTACGTGTAGCAGTGGCAATTCACCCAAATGAGGCGGCATTACACGGAGGATACGCGCAGGCCTCGCCTGATGGATTGCAGCCGGAAATAAAAGAACATCACATTGCCTTGGATGATGCTTTATCTCAGATTGAAAACTATGCCCGTGATCCTATGGTGGTTGCTGTAGGAGAAACAGGTTTGGACTATTTTCGTACTGCGCAGGAGGGACGCGAAGCGCAGGTGCGATCATTTGAAGCTCATGTGGAAATAGCGCACGCTCTGTCTTTGCCTTTACAAATTCATGATCGTGATGCTCATGCGGATACACTGAGTCTTTTACGTCGTTGTGCTCATGCGGGGCAGCCCATTGTTTTCCATTGTTTTTCAGGTGATGCGTCTATGGCGCAGGTATTAGCAGAAAATGGTTGGTATGCCTCATTTGCTGGGCCATTAACATATCCGGCGAATGAGGATTTACGTAAGGCATTGAAAGCGTTGCCGCGTAATCGTGTGCTTGTGGAAACTGATGCTCCGTATTTAACTCCGGTTCCTCATCGAGGAAGCCCTAATGCTTCGTATGTGATGCCACATACGGTTCGCTATATCGCGGATTTGTGGGAGGCCTCAGAAAGCGAAACCTGTGAGCAGCTTATGCGTAATTCGTGCGATGTGTATGGCGTGTGGGATAACGCTGTGTGATACCGCGCGTGAGGCGATGCGTGAAGTAAATGGGAGAGGCGTCCGTGTGCTGTGCGTATTTATGCCCATGAGAAGGCTCACCCTTGATCTGTTGAATTCTGTGGGGCATCCATATTAGGATCAATATGTTCCTTTGTGAGAAGTCAAGGAAACCCGCTATTGAGGAGACAATTTATTGTGGATGAAATAGAACACATTAAACAAAGGTTTCCTCATCTTTTCATGTTGTCCTCGCGTATCCAATATGGCGCACGTACTATTCGTCTGGCTGCAATTGCGGCTGCTACTGCTGTAATAGGAACTGCTTGCCTTAACATTGCTTTCGCACGCACAGAAGTCACCCTTGAAGTAGATGGTGTCACTATGCCGGTCACTACCTGGCAGCCGACAACTGCTGGGGTCCTTGCTGCTGCCGGTGTAGAACTTGCAGAGCGTGATCTTGTGCAGCCAGCTCTTACTCAAAGCCTGAAAAATAATGATGCTGTCGTGGTCCGTACCTCGCACCCATACACCTTAAATATTGATGGGCGTGAACGAACTGTATGGAGTACTGCAAGTAGCGCTGAATACCTGCTAGCTGAAAGTAGTGCTCAAGGAACCAGCGTATCAATCGCCGCAGATCGTTCATATACTCGTCCTACACTCATACCGTTAGTTTCTAGTCGCCGTCCTGTGCAGGTTCGCTTGGATAGTTCAGTAACAACAGTTATTGCACAACCGGGTGTAGATGCACGCTCAATCCTTGCAGCGTCCGGTGTTGCTTTAGCGCCGAATGATAGGGTCCGTGTGGCCTCAGAGAAAAACGATATTTTTATTCGAGTAGAACGTGTAGAACGCGGTGAAATCACTCGAAATCACGAAGTTCCTTTCACCGTTGTCGAAAAAGAAACGGATACCCTTTTCGCTGGGGAACAAGTGGTTGAAACAGCCGGAGTTAATGGTGTCTATGAACAGCGCGTATGGCGTGAAACGATCGATGGACGTCAAAGCCATGTCGCAGTACTCGGTGAAAAAACCTTAACGGAACCAACCGAAGAAGTCGTACTTAAAGGTACTAAAGAGGTAACACCACAAGCCCTTGTCGCCGCAGGAATTGATCCGAAAGCCTCTTTAGAAGAGGGGACTGAAACAGACGGTCGCCGCTCTGTACGTTACCGGGCAAAACTTGGAACAATTTCAACGAAACAGGAAATAAAAGACCTGATCGGCGATAAAGCTTCACCGGAAACAGTTGCCGCAGCAATGGCTGCAGGTGTGCCGCTGACGTATTCAGGTGAAGATCCTCGTACCCTCGCACAAGCGCAGGTAAACGCGCGCGGCTGGGACGATTCACAATTCCAATGCCTTGTTGTCCTGTGGGATCGTGAATCGCATTGGAACCCCTATGCAGAAAATTCTTCCTCAGGTGCCTATGGGATTCCGCAGTCCCTGCCTGGGTCAAAAATGGCCTCAGCCGGTGAGGACTGGCGAACAAATCCCTCGACTCAAATCAAGTGGGGCCTAGGCTATATTGCAGGCCGCTATGGTACTCCCTGTGGCGCTTTAGGTCATTCAAACTCTGTAGGCTGGTACTAGAAACTGGATCGCCTCTTGTTCACGATGAGAGCTGAGTTATGTGTACCAAGAAGCACCGCTTGCTTTCTTCCCTTCAGCGGATACGGCTTTGACGACTGAAGTACATTAGACTTCCTGTGTGACTTCAGGATTAACACCTCGCCGACGAAAAGCCGCTTCTCATACTCGTCACTCCCGCCTGGACCCTACCTTACCTGCGGGAGTAACCCCCTGTGATACGGGTCTGTTAGGGCCATTGGAAGTCCGAGCAATTGCAGAAGCACTGGGGATTCGTCCAACGAAAGTGCTGGGACAAAATTTTGTTCACGATGCCGGGACCGTTCGCAGGATTGTTCGTGCTGCCGGGATTGAATCAGGTGACGAAGTCGTGGAAGTTGGACCCGGTTTAGGCTCTCTGACGCTTGCCCTACTTGAAGCTGGAGCTAGGGTACGTGCCGTGGAAATTGATCCGCCTTTAGCTCATGCCCTGCCAGAAACGATTCGGGCACGTATGCCTGAGGCTGCTGAACGTTTCCGTGTAGTCCTCGGTGATGCGATGAATGTGCGTTCCTGTGATGATCTTATTCCGTCCTCCCAGAAAATTATGCACACACCAGAGCAGAGCGATAAGTTTCTTCCTTCTGAACGTGCAGGAAGCATAAACGAAAACAACAGGTCTGACACTGAGGTAAAAAGGGAGGACGAATTGTGGCCGGCACCTACGAAACTGGTTGCTAATTTGCCCTATAACGTTGCCGTCCCAGTTATTTTATCCTTACTTGAACACTTACCTTCACTGAGGGATGTCCTTGTCATGGTTCAGGCAGAAGTGGCTGATCGTCTTGCAGCAGAACCAGGAAGTCGCACATATGGTGTTCCCTCAGTTAAAGCAGCATGGTACGGTCAAGCGCAACGTGTAGGCACAATTGGACGCAGTGTTTTCTGGCCGATCCCGAATGTGGATTCAGCGCTTGTACACCTGCAACGTAATGCTGAACCTCGTGGGGATCACGCTCTACGTTTAGCAACATTTGAAGTATGTGATGTGGCTTTTGGGCAACGCCGTAAAACTTTACGTGCAGCTTTACGCAGGTGGTCAGGAGGAACTGAGCAAGCCACCGAGTTAATTGAAAGCGCAGGAATTGACCCATCGGTGCGCGGGGAAACACTGAGCATCGACGATTTTGTGACCCTAGGTGTGTGCCTGCTAGATATGCGTGAAAAAGGCATTATTCCGCCTCGTCAATCAACTGAAAACATGCAGGAACACAGGGGAGAGCACGATGCGTGAAGTTATTGCATCAGCTCCCAGTAAAGTCAATGTTTGCCTGTATGTTGGGGCGCCTGAACCCGATGGATATCACCCTCTTGTCACAGTATTTGAAGCCCTTAATCTGAGGGAAAAAGTAACTGTGCGAACAAGTCGCACTCCAGGTATCCACGTGAGGACAACAGCGTATTTTCCTGATGGAAGTATTGACCACCCAACTACGCGCATATTCACTGAAATGGATCCGCGTACACATCTTGCCTGGCGTGCAGCAAAACTTATGCAAAAACTTGCAATGGCGACACCATGGGCACAAACCGCAGCCGGAGTGAGTATTCAAGTAGACAAATATGTTCCCGTTGCCGGTGGAATGGCAGGCGGTTCTGCAGATGCCGCAGCCACCCTCATTGCCTGTCAAAAATTATGGGACCTGCCCTTGCAAGAAAAGCAACTTCACGCAATCGCCCGCAGCCTTGGCGCTGATGTTCCAGCTTGTCTCGTAGGCGGACTGTCTTTAGGAACAGGACGTGGCGATCATATGCACGTCCTGAGTAATCAGGTCCCTGCCCGACACTGGGTTTTAGCGCTTTCTGATCGCGGCTTATCTACACCGGAAGTTTTCCGAGAATTAGACGCAGGCGGAGGACCTTTAGGAAAATGGCAGCCTTTACCTACAAAAGACCCTGAACACTACATGTTTTTTGCTGATGAAAGCGAAAAAATAGCCCCACATATTCATAATGACCTATCAGAAGCAGCATGTAGACTACGCCCAGAACTGACAGAAACAATGCGCAGTGCGCGACAAGCGGGAGCGCTTGCGGCTTTCCTTTCTGGCTCAGGCCCCACAATCGCAGCTTTAGCTCGCGATGAAAAACATGCTTTACAGATTGCTCGCACATGGGAACAAAGCCCATATGTGCAGCGGACTATTTGCGCGCATGGTCCAGCTCAAGGGGCGCGACTGGAATCGTTGTGACCCGCGCATTGTCAGAAAAACGCAAAAATACATTGAACATGTGGGTGTGCATGTATGCGCACGACCACGGATATCAGTAAGGAAAATACGTAACGATGGCACACCTTCTGGGAACGCAAGATGTGGGAGCTTTTGTTGGCTCTCGACATCTGCTATCAGCAGTGAATGTGAGTGTAGAGGACGGAAGTCGTGTCGGTATTCTCGGACCAAATGGTGCAGGTAAATCCACTCTTTTACGTATGATTGCCGGCCAGATCACTCCCGATGCTGGACTGATAACAAAACGTGAAGGTGTGCGTATTGCACTTTTGGACCAATCTGATGTTCTTGACCCATGCGCAACAGTGATACAGGCGATTCATGCTGGATCTGAAGATTATCAATGGGCTTCAGATCCACGCATACGTGACATTCACGCGGGTTTATTAACGGGAATTGATATTAACGCGCCGATCAATTCCTTATCCGGAGGACAAAAACGCCGTGTGGCTTTAGCTCGTGTTTTAGCAGCTGAAGCTGATGTGGTGTGTCTTGATGAACCAACAAACCATTTAGATGTGGAAGGGGTTGCTTGGCTTGCTCGCCACATGAATGATCGTTTTTCGCAGGCAGGTTCTTCAGGCGCTTTACTTGTTGTCACACATGATCGCTGGTTCCTTGACGCGGTGTGTGAGCACATTTGGGAAGTAGTTCCCGGCATTGACCCAGGGGGAAGTCGCCCACAAATCCCTGGTCATGTCGAAATATACGATGGCTCTTATGCGGCGTACACGCTTGCGCGTGCAGAACGCGCACGTCAGGCAGATGTGGCGGCTCATAAGCGCTCGCAGCTATTAAAGAAAGAACTTGCATGGCTGCGTAGGGGCGCTCCTGCTCGCACATCGAAACCGAAGTTTCATATTGCGGCGGCGGAAGCCTTGATCGCGGATGTTCCTCCACCGCGTGACAATGTGGAACTTGTGCGTATGGCTACCAGTCGTTTAGGTAAAGATGTGGTTGATCTGGAGGGGGTCAGTGTTGTTTTCCCCGCATCTGACGGTCAGGACAAGCATATTCTTTCGGATGTCACGTGGCGTTTAGCTGCGGGGGAACGTGTCGGTATTGTGGGAGTCAATGGTGCAGGAAAAACCACTGTGTTGAATGTGCTGCGCCGTAAAATTGCGCCTTCGGCGGGGAGAGTACGTTTAGGGAAAACGGTGCGCATGGCTACATTGTCTCAAGATACGCGCGAGTTAGATGATGTAGCTGATCTGAGGGTTGTTGAAGCTGTTGCTCAAGTGGCGCAGGTGGTGATGGTGGGCGGTAAGGAAGTGACTGCTGCTCAGATGACGGAACGTATGGGTTTTACGCGTGAACGTGCGTGGACTCGTGTGGCAGAGATTTCTGGTGGGGAACGTCGTCGTTTGCAATTGATGCGCCTGTTAATGTCGGAACCGAATGTTTTGTTGTTGGATGAGCCGACGAATGATTTGGATACCGATACTTTAGCTGCAATGGAAGATCTGTTGGATACTTTTTCTGGGACTCTTGTGGTGGTCAGTCATGACAGGTACCTGTTGGAGCGAGTGACAGATCATCAGGTTGCTTTAGTGGGGGACGGGCAGATTCGAGCATTGCCGCGAGGTGTGGAGCAATACCTTGAAATGAGGGCGGAAGCTGCTGAGCTTTCTCGTGCAGTTGAACAGTCGCGTAGCACTGAAGGGCCGGTGCCAGATTCGGCTGCAAGGCGTGCAGCGAAAAAAGAGGCTGACCGTTTAGAGCGGCGTTTAGAGCGTATGCGATCCCAAGCAGAGGAATGTGAGGCGCGTGTTGCTGATTTATCGCAGCAGGTAGTGGGAGATGTGAGTGTTTTGCCGGAGCTGACGCAGGCTTCTGCGCAATTACATGCTGTGAGAGAGGAAATTGAGGAGCTTGAATATGCGTGGTTGGAAGCTGCTCAACTGTTGGAGTAAGGAAAACCTTATTCGAGGACAGCGAATTTCGTTATGTTATGTTGCGTAATTTCCTGAATTACGCAACACGGAATTAGGTCAAGTCGATTCCACTGAAGTCATCAAAAAAACTTTCATATTAAATGCGGCTTGACCTGCATAAATGCAAAAAATAGTGACAGAATCTTTTGTGTCATGTTCACTAGAAAATGACAAAACAAGCACTGGTAATGACGAATTACGTCATACATTAACGAAAGAGATCGTCATGACAACAACACGTCCTCGTATCCTTGATTGCTCCGTTGAAAGCTGCTCCTACAACAAAACAAAATCCTGTGGAGCTGCAGCTGTAACTATCGGTTACGCACAGACATGCACCACATTCATTCCACTCACAATTAAAGGCGGACTAAAAGACGCCTCCACATTCGTGGGCGCATGTCAAAAAGCTGACTGCACACACAACTCCGGTTTAGAATGCACAGCCGAAGCTATTCGCGTTGGTGCTCACACCGCTGACTGCTTATCCTACGAAGCTCGCTAAAAATCGAATACATACAGCACATACTCGCAGCGCGAGAATCATCATCGTCGACGATTCTCGCGCTGCGAGTTTTATAAGCCAAAACATGACACCGTATTTATACGACACCTATTTATTTTGCTGAACCGAAATTTTACTTCCCATCATTCAAAAGGAAGTAAAAGCGGGCGAAGCAGATTACCTAAAAGCTCTAACTCTGACTCACTCAGCGGGGACAAAATACGCTGTTCACACGCAAGTAATGTCATAAGTGCCCCATCGACACAATCCCTACCCTTATCTGTCAAAGTAACGGTAATACTTCGACGATCATTACTTTCACGAGAACGCTCAACAAGTCCTTTTGCTTCTAAACGATCAATACGATTGGTCATAGTTCCCGAAGAAACAAGAAGCTCTGTCATAAGCCGCCCAGGAGTGAGGGCAAAAGGGGCACCAGATCTACGTAAAGACGCGAGGACATCAAACTCCCACGGTTCAAGGTCATGGTCAGCAAATGCTGTACGGCGTTCAAGATCAAGATGGCGAGCTAAACGTGAAATACGTGAAAGTACGAGCATAGGGGAAGTGTCTAAATCGGGACGTTGGCGTGACCACGAATCGACAATTTTATCTACTTCATCTGAAAAGGCGGAAATAGGGCCGTTAGATGTCATGTCCTCATGATACTGGCGATCAAGATATCTGGAAAGAGTGGGAAAACTCAGAAAAAATGACGATTACAAAAAGGTCACGACTATGCATTTTATGTGGAGATACAGGTAGTATCGAAAGAAGTGTCGGATAAAACCGCATCAACTCTGGGAAATTAGACTCTAGGAAGGTATTTCCGTGAAGAAGCCGATGAAGATAACCGCTGTTGCAGCATGTGCAGCAACCTCGCTCCTCCTGGCAGCATGTGGTGCCGCTCCTGATAGTACGATGAGCTCAAAAGCAGCGCAATCAGCTGGTTCCGCCTCAGGTAACGGCAACATTAAGGCCTGTATGGTATCGGACTCAGGCGGCTTTGAAGACAAGTCTTTCAATGAATCCGGCAAGAACGGTCTTGAAAAAGCAAAAGCTGAACTCGGAGTAGATGTTGCCTACTCTGAATCACAATCCGTTGAAGATTTCGCCTCAAATATTTCCGCTCAAATTCAACAGAACTGCAACCTCATTATTGGCGTGGGCTTCCTCATGGCAAAAGCTATGGATGAGGCCGCGCAAGCCCACCCAGAAGTTAAATTCGCCCTCGTAGACTCGACTTTCGAAAACGCAAAAGAAAACGCAAAAGCCCTCGTATTCAACACCGCGGAAGCTGCTTACCTTGCCGGATATGCTGCCGCTGGTATGACAGGAACAGGTAAAGTCGGTACATACCTCGGTATGAATATTCCGACCACAGCTATTTTTGCTGATGGTTTTGCTGACGGCATTGCAAAATACAACGAGGACCACGGAACCAAAGTGGAACTGCTCGGTTGGGATAAAGAAAAGCAAGAGGGAGTCGCAGTCGGTAACTTCGAAGACGCACCTAAAGGTAAGCAATTCACCATGCAGCTCATTGAACAGGGCGCAGACATTATTCTCCCTGTCGCAGGTCCTGTAGGTAACGGCACTTTGGCTGCTGCTAAGGAAAATGGCAATGTATCCGTTGTCTGGGTTGATGCTGACGGCTACCTCACCAATGCTGACTTCGGCAGTTTCATCATGACATCTGTGATGAAAGAAATTGGTGCAGCTGTCTTTGACACGGTGAAGTCCTTACGTGACGGTAAATGGGATGGGTCCGCCTATGTAGGCACCATTGCAAATGGCGGTGTCGGTATCGCTCCATTCCACGATTTTGATGCGAAAATTCCTGCAGAACTTAAATCTGAAATTGACAAACTCAAGACTCAGATCGCTGAAGGAAAACTCAAAGTTGAATCCAAGAACACTCCTCAGTGATCGCAGATTCTTTGTCTAGGCGGAAGGCACAGGGAAAACCCTGCGCCTTCCACTGTTTTTCACAACAAATCACAATAAGTCTGTAAGATAGAGCGACACGGTACCACTACTTCAAAACTACGGCATAAAGCTATATGAAGGTACGTGACTTTCTGTCGGACACTGATGCGATATAGGAGCCTTTGTGAAACTTGAATTAGAAGGAATCACTAAGGTATTTGGTCCACTCGTAGCCAACGACCACATTGACCTCGTGGTTGAACCCGGGCAGATTCATGCCTTACTCGGCGAAAACGGTGCAGGCAAATCCACCCTCATGAATGTCCTTTACGGTCTGTATCAGCCCGATGACGGACGTATTCTCATAGACGGTGTTCCACAGAAATTTCACGGTCCAGGCGACGCAGTAGCAGCCGGTATCGGCATGGTTCACCAACATTTCATGCTCGTCCCCGTGTTTACTGTGACTGAATCAGTTGCCCTAGGATACGAACCCACCAAAGGAGGAATACTCGATACTGCAGCAGCCCGTCAAAAAGTCATCGAACTTTCTGAACGTTTTGGATTCGACATAGATCCTGATGCGCTGATCGAAGACCTCCCTGTTGGTGCGCAACAGCGTGTTGAAATCATCAAAGCGCTTTCACGTGACGCGCAAGTCCTGATCCTTGATGAACCTACAGCTGTACTTACCCCGCAAGAAACAGATGAACTCATCGCTATTATGCGGGAACTAAAAGAAGCCGGAACATCCATAGTCCTCATCACTCATAAACTTCGTGAAGTCCGAGCCGTCGCAGATCACATCACAGTTATTCGTCGAGGTAAAGTCGTAGGCGAAGCAAAACCTACCGCCTCAGAAAATGAATTAGCGACCCTCATGGTTGGCCGACCGGTGGACCTTGGTGTATCGAAAACAGAATCGCATGCCGGCGATATAGCCTTGTCGTATCGTGAACTGACAGTACTTAACGAATCAGGCATTCCAGTTTTAGATAACATCAACCTTGATGTGCGGCAAGGTGAAATTCTGTGTATTGCGGGCGTTCAAGGAAACGGCCAGACAGAACTTTGTGAAGTCACCCTTGGCTCACGACAACCCGATGCAGGAACCGTTGAAATTGATGGCCGCGATGTCACCGTGCTCGACATTAAACGCAGACTCGCCGCAGGACTTGGCTATGTTCCTGAAGACCGCAGTCAAGATGGAATGATTTCTTCTTTCACTATCGCTGAAAATATGATTCTCGACCAGCACAAAAATCAGCCTTTTTCACACGGAATATCACTTGACCTCAAAGCAATTGACACACATGCGCAGGCATTACGCGATGAATTCGATGTGCGCGTAACATCCGTCCACGATCCCATCTCTACTTTGTCGGGCGGCAATCAACAAAAAGCCATTCTTGCACGCGAACTTTCACGTCCCCTGCGTGTCCTCGTCCTTTCGCAACCTACACGAGGCCTGGATGTAGGGTCGATTGAATTCGTTCATTCCCGTATCGTCGCAGAGCGTGACAAAGGGACAGCCCTCCTCGTTGTCTCAACAGAACTTGATGAGGTCATGGCTCTAGCTGACAGGATTGCTGTGATGTACCGAGGACGTCTTGTCGGTATTGTCAACGCAGATACCCCCGCTGAAGTTTTAGGACTCATGATGGCTGGCATTCCTGAAAATGAAGCACGCGCCCAAGCTGCCCATACGAGTACTGCTTCCGAGGAGGACAAATGAGCACACAAGCCCCACCAGCGGTATCCGCACCTTCAGAAAAACAGGCACGATCATGGGCATCGACTTTCATTAAACGATGTATAAGCCCATCAACCACAACAGTCACAATGGCTGTGATTGTCGCTTTATTCCTCGGCGCGCTCATCGTTGTTTTCTTTGATGAGAAAGTCCAACACACAGTCAGCTATTTTTTTGCCCGCCCGAGTGATTTCTTTTCAGCTTTCGCTAATGCCTGTGGAGGATTCTTCCTTTCCCTTATCCGTGGAGCCATTTTTGACTGGACACAACCCACAATTGAAGGCGCTTTCAGGCCTCTAACAGAAACAATGACCCGTTCAGTTCCGCTCATCATCGCAGGTCTAGCTATCGCGGTGTCATTTACCGCAGGCCTGTTCAATATTGGTGTGCAAGGGCAACTTATGATGGGCGCAGTTTTGGGAGGTTTCGTAGGTTTTTCCTGGGATCTTCCGCCGGTTCTGCACCTGATCGTTGCGATGATTGGTGCTGTTCTTGGCGGCGGACTGTGGGGTCTGGTTCCTGGGATTTTACGCGCGAAACTTCACGCCAATGAAGTCATTGTGACCATCATGATGAACTCGATTGCCGTGTACCTTATGCAGTACTTGTTAGCTCAGAAAGTTTTCTACGGTGAAGGCGGATACCCGTCCTTATCGCAGCGGGTACACCCCACCGCCACATATCCACTGATCTTAGGTTCCTCTTTCCGTTTACATTTTGGTTTTATTGTCGCTATTGCAGCCGCTATTTTTGTCTGGTGGCTTTTGAAACGCTCAACATTTGGTTTTGAACTACGTGCCGCTGGCGCTAATCCTGAAGCTGCCCGCACCGCTGGAATGAATGTGTCACGAATTTTAATGATGACACTCATCCTGTCAGGTGCCCTTGCAGGTCTTGCAGCCACAGGACCGATTCTGGGGACAGAAAAAGCTATCAGTGGGTCAGTAGCAGGGTCTTATGGTTTTGATGCGATTACTGTTGCTCTGCTAGGTAAATCCAGCCCATTAGGTGTCGTTCTTGCAGGCCTTCTTTTTGGCGGTCTTGCAGCCGGTGGCGCAGTGATGCAAGCCTCCTCAGCGCAGATTCCTGTGGACATTGTTCAAATCACTCAAGCAATCATCGTGTTGCTGATCGCTGCTTCGGAAGCGATTCGTCTGCGACGAGAAAAGAAAGCAGCCGATCGTGTTTCATCAGCGCAGGCTTCTCAGCGCACATCAGCAACGAAAGGGGCCCAAGCATGAGTAGCAGCATCGTCCCTGCAATTACGCAAGCAGAAAACGGGAAAGTCCTTAAACCCGTTCAGTGGCGTGATCCTATCGTGAGTGCCATCATGACTGCCCTGAGCATACTGATGACATGCATGTCCTCAGGAAACTCACGTGTGTCTTTTATTGGTGCAACCTCGTGGTTTACCCTAGGTGAAGTAACTATTCCTGCACTTTTCACAGGAATAATTTTGAGCTCCTGCTCGCTGATTGTTACCGCTGTCATCTGGATACGTGCTCGCCAACGCCGTGAAAGTAACGGATGGCTGGTCACAATTGTCGGTGCCTCTTTCGTCCTCGTATTCCTGATATGGACAGTCGCCGGCAAAGAATCATCAGTCCTGCCAGTGGTTTCCTTACTTTCTGGTGGCCTCCTTTTTGCGACCCCCCTGGTATATGGGGCATTGACAGGTATTATCTGTGAACGCACGGGCGTTATTAATATCGCGATTGAAGGCCAACTGCTGTTGGGTGCTTTCTTTGCTGTCGTGGCCGCTTCGCTTGGTGGTAATCCTTTATATGGCCTTATTGCGGCACCAATCGCAGGTATGTTGGTTTCTGTTCTTCTGGCTTTATTTACCATTAAATTCCGTGCAGACCACATTGTTGTCGGTGTCGTATTGAATATGCTTGTTGTGGGATTGACCAGCTTCATGTTTTCAACGCAGTTGAAAAATGCGCCAGAATTAAACCAAGCATTACCATTGCCGACTATGCCCATTCCCGTGCTGAAAGATATTCCAATCATTGGGCCGGTTTTATTCAACCAAACACTGCTGGTCTACCTGATGTACGTAGCGGTTATCGCGGTTCAAATCGCCCTCTTTTCTTCACGTTGGGGATTACGTACCCGAGCTTGTGGTGAGCATCCGAAAGCTGCTGACACGGTCGGTATCCGTGTCAATGCCTTGCGTTGGAAAAACGTCATTATGGCGGGGGCTATCGCAGGTCTTGGCGGAGCTGTTTTCACTGTCGGTGAAGGTCTTGCTTTCTCAAAGAATATTGCGGCTGGAAACGGTTTCATTGCTTTAGCTGCAATGATTCTTGGTCGTTGGAATCCGAAAGGCGCTTTCGCAGCAGCATTGCTTTTTGGTTTTGCAACAAACTTGGGTGCAATTATGCAGGCCGTTAACGCGCCAATCCCCGCAGAATTCTTACTCATGATCCCCTATGTCGTCACAATCTTCGCCGTCGCAGGATTTGTTGGTGCAGTCCGTGCCCCCGCTGCAGAAGGAGTGCCTTACCCGTGAGACAGCGTGACCCTATCAGTGAACAAACATGGCAGAAACTTCATGAAGTGGCCTGCGAAGCCGCCTTATGCGCCTATGCTCCGTACTCACATTTTCGCGTAGGAGCAGCAGCACTCACAGACGACGGACGCATCATTTCAGGGTGCAATGTCGAAAACGCGGGCTATGGCGTGACTTTATGCGCTGAATGTGGTCTGATTTCTGATCTTATACGAGGTGGAGGCGGACAACTCCTAGCCTTTGTCTGCGTTGACGGACACGGAAATCCGTGCGCTCCATGTGGACGCTGCCGTCAGCTTCTATTTGAACATGCAGCACCAAACATGCTTTTACTGATGCCACAGGGATACATGACAATCAATGAAGTTCTCCCCGGAGGTTTTGGCCCCTCAGATCTTCAATACGCACATACTCGCCGCGAGAGAGAAAACTCATGACAACGGAACTTTTTGACGCTGTTGACATTATCGCTGCTAAAAGAGATCGTTTCCGATTAAGCGACGACCAGATTGACTGGGTTATTGACGCTTACACGCGCGGCGTGGTCGCTGATGAACAGATGGCCGCCTTAGCTATGGCTATTTTCCTCAACGGTATGGATCGGTCTGAAATAGCACGGTGGACACACGCCATGATCCGTAGCGGCGAACGGATGGATTTTTCTGCCTTGCCGCGAGTAACCGTTGATAAACATTCCACCGGAGGGGTTGGCGATAAAATCACGCTACCCTTAGCCCCACTGGTTGCAGTATTTAACGTGGCTGTCCCTCAGCTTTCTGGCCGAGGCCTTGGACACACAGGTGGCACACTAGACAAAATGGAAGCAATCCCAGGCTGGCGCGCACTGCTCAGCAATGAGGAAATCATGAATATCCTCGGCACTGGTCCCGGAGCTGTTATTTGTGCTGCAGGGAAAGGGCTTGCTCCAGCTGATCGGAAACTGTACGCCTTACGTGATACCACATCTACGGTGAACTGTGTGCCTCTGATCGCTTCATCGATCATGTCAAAGAAAATAGCGGAAGGTACCGGTGCGCTTGTCCTTGACGTGAAGGTGGGGGCGGGGGCCTTTATGAAAGATCGTGAACAAGCGACGCAGCTTGCGCGCACAATGGTTGAGTTGGGGCATGACGCTGCTGTGAACACCGTTGCCTTTTTGACCGCGATGGATGTGCCTTTAGGTCGCACGGTCGGTAATGCACTGGAAGTTCGTGAAGCATGTGAGGTCCTTGCAGGTGGCGGTCCAGCAGATGTCGTTGAATTGACACTCACATTGGCTAAAGAAATGCTGACCCTAGCCGGCCTGCCGAATGCTGATCCTGAAGCTGCTTTGAAAGACGGACGTGCAATGGATAAATGGCGCGATATGATTCGCGCTCAAGGCGGTGACCCTGATGCCCCGCTGCCGGTAGCACCTTACACAGAAGAAATATGCGCAGAAAGCAGTGGCTATCTGACATCAATGGATGCCCTTGCTCTTGGTGTTGCTTCATGGCGTTTAGGGGCAGGCCGCGCCCGTAAAGAAGATCCCGTACAAAGTGAAGCAGGCATTGAAATCCTTGCGAAACCAGGTGAAGCTGTACACAAAGGGCAACCGCTTCTGCGTTTACATACGGCAACTCCGCAACGTTTTGAACGAGCCTGCCAAGCGCTCGCCGGAGCAATAAGCATTGGTCCTGAAGCTACAGGGGAACAAGGAAGTGTCATTATTGACCGTATTACTGCTTCGTAAAGTCTGTGCTAGGTAGTACTCGGCCTACGAAAGCGTAAAGAACACAAAGGAAAATACAGAAAATACACGCATATGCGTATAGGGGAGAAAATGCTACGTCACGAAATCGCTGCAATGATTGACCATACTTTATTAGCACCTGAAGCAAAAAGTACGGATGTTGAAGCCCTTGTCACAGAAGCCATCGAACTTGGCACATACTCTGTATGCGTCTCACCAAGTATGTTGCCGATCCGTGTTCCTGAAGGACTGAAAGTTGCGTGTGTATGCGGTTTCCCTTCAGGGGCGCATAGCTCTGCTGTGAAAGCTGCTGAAGCTGCTGAAGCTGCCGCTCATGGCGTCGACGAAGTTGATATGGTCATTAATCTTGCATTCGCTAAAGAAGGACGCTGGGACGCAGTTGAATCAGATATTCGTGCGGTTCGTGAAGCGGCACCGCATGTCGTTTTGAAAGTCATTATTGAATCAGCAGCTTTAACAGATGATGAGATTGTGGCTGCATGTCAGGCTTCGCAAGCGGCAGGAGCAGATTTTGTGAAAACTTCCACCGGCTTCCATAAAGCGGGGGGCGCATCCACTCATGCTGTGGCCCTGATGCGAGCCACAGTAGGACAAGAAATGGGAGTAAAAGCTTCCGGTGGTATCCGTGATGTTGAAACAGCTCAAGCCATGATTGAAGCAGGTGCGAATCGATTAGGTCTTTCTGCCTCTCGACAAATCTTGGAGGCTTTAGCCGAGTAAGTGAACACCCACAACTAGGGTGAGCGCCTAAAACTGTTGGGTGGTGAATGTAAAAACTCACCGCCCAATACTCTTTTATGACTTCACGTAAAAACCGTGCTTTTTATGTTACGCACGGCCACAGAAATCACATACCTAATGCCTGACGGACATCATTTTTAACGAGCTCTAAACGTTCATCCGCGTGAAGTCGTGCAGCAGCTACATTTTGTCCTTCTACAGGAATAATAACTTCACAGTAGCATTTGAGTTTGGGTTCTGTACCCGAGGGGCGTATAACGACACGGTCATGAGCTTTCGTCAGGAACAGTAATCCATCAGTCGGAGGAAGCCCATTCCAGCCCTCCAACAGATCAACACATTCCACCACCGGTGAACCCGCCAAAGAAGCAATACCATGCGCACGTACATGCGCCATTGCCTTCCCAATCAAAGACAGATCCTCCACGCGGATACTTAGCGGGCTTGTCGCATAAAGCCCGTGAGTACGCGCTAAATCATCGAGGACATCACGCAGGCTCCGCGAATTGGCTTTACACTGGGCAGCAAGAGCGGCCAAACTCAAGCAGGCAGAAATCCCATCCTTATCACGCACATGCAGCGGATCAACGCAGTAGCCTATGGCCTCCTCGTAACCAAAAACTAAATGAGGAACACGCGCAATCCATTTGAAACCTGTCAGCGTGTGCTGATAAGACAAACCATGCGCTGCCGCTATTTGCGAGAGTAAACGTGACGACACCACAGAATTAGCTAAAACAGCCTGCGAATCACCTTCATATGCTTGAGCTATCTGCTCGCCCAGTAGTGCTCCTACTTCATCGCCAGTGAGCTGCCTCCACGCACCCTCATATGCCGGATCAGGTATCGCCGCGGCACACCTATCAGCATCAGGATCATTTGCCAAGATAATATCTGCTGAAAGTTCACGTGCCCACGCAAAAGATAAATCAAGCGCACCAGGTTCTTCAGGATTTGGAAAGGAAACCGTCGGGAAACGCGGATCTGGATCATGCTGTTCGGGGACCACGTGAACATCTGTGAAACCAGCAGCTTTAAGGACACGTAGCATAGTTTCACCCCCGACACCATGCATTGAAGTTAATACGATACGCAGGTCACGCGGCCCATCTGGGATGAGGGAAGCGACAGTATCAACATATGCTTGAATGATGTCTTCGCTGACAATCTCCCACCCTGACGTGGCGCGTGGCACGCAAGAAACTGAAGGAACAGCAGCAATAGCCTCATGAATACGTGAATCAAAAGGCGGAACAATTTGCGCCCCTTGGCCAGCATCCGTAATGACTCGACCACCTAGGTAGACCTTATACCCGTTATCTTGAGGTGGGTTATGCGAAGCTGTCACCATGACTGCGGCATCAGCATTCATATGGCGCAAAGCAAAGGCAGTTACAGGCGTAGGCAAAGCAGAGGGCATCAGTAAAGCACGGCCGCCAGCTGCAACAACAACAGCGGCAGTATCCTCAGCAAATTGAGCAGAACCATAGCGTGCGTCATAGCCGATAACTACGCTAAAACCTTCACCTACACATTCATGAAGGACCTGTGATAGCCCACAAGCAGCACGAATAACAACGGCACGGTTCATTCGATGAGGGCCAGGTCCAAGAGTTCCCCTGAGGCCAGCAGTACCAAAATGCAGGAGCGAAGAAAAACAATCGGCGACTTCCGCATCAGCTTCCGCGTCCCCATTTATCGCTGCCTCACATAGTTCGCTGAGTTCGCGCGCAGTATCAGGATCAGGATCATCGGCAATCCATTGGCGTACAGTGGCTTCATCAAAAGAAATCGTGGTAGTCATAGCACTACGTTAGTGCCTGAATTGTTTTTATCAGACATCAGTGAAGGTGTTGTGCGCAGATCCCTCATTCCATACCACACAAGGTTGACAACATGGGCAGCTACTTTTTCTTTACTCATATGCCGTTCATCCAGCCACCATTGACCGACTTGAGCTATGAGCCCGACAAGCATCTGTGCGTACAGAGGTGAATATCGCGGATTCATATGTGAAGCATCGAACTGTTGAGCGAGGAGGTGCTCAACTTTCGCAGCAACATCCCCAATGATGGATGAAAACGAGCCAGCATGGTGTGCTGATGGGGCGTCGCGCATAAGGACTCGGAACCCATCGGTATGCGTTTCAATATATGTTAAGAGGGCAAGCGCAGCGGATTCAACGATGACGCGGGGCCGCTGTGAACGGGTGAGCGCATTTTCAAGAGTTGTGGTGAGCGCCTGAACTTCACGGTCCACTATCACCGCGTATAGTCCTTCTTTCCCGCCGAAGTGTTCATAAATGATGGGTTTTGACACTTTTGCTTTTGCTGCGATTTCTTCGACACTTGTCGCATCGAAACCTTTAGATGCAAAAAGGGTCCTGCCAACGTTTATGAGCTGTTCACGACGGGCGACACCTGTCATACGTGTGCGTTTTTCGTTCATATTCTTCACGTTATCGCAGCTTTTGTTGCTCCGGTCGTATTGAGGGAAGATTAGTGGCTTTCCTCTCTTAATTGCTGAAGTGCTATTCGTGATTCGATATTGTGCCTCAGGTTGTGGCACAATAAATGTGCTTTCCGCCTTGGTGTAACGGCAGCACAGGGGTTTTTGGTGCCCTTAGTCTAGGTTCGAATCCTGGGGGCGGAGCTGCTGGTGGAGCTTTGCTTCGACGCGCACCGATTGAGCCCTTTTGGGAGGATTCATGACTCACCCTGCAGCTGTTATTGTTCTTGCCGCTGGTCAGGGTACGCGAATGAAATCAGATATCCCTAAGGTTGCGCATCCTTTAGCTGGTATCTCAATGATCGGTCATGCTGTGCGTGCGGCTTTGGCGTTACGACCCGAACATCTGGTCGCGGTTGTCCGTCATCAACGTGAAATAGTTGCTGATGAGATCCTTCGTTTTGCTCCACATGCGCTGATCGCAGATCAAGATGAAATCCCAGGAACAGGTCGCGCCGTACAATGCGCTGTCAACGCATTGGAAAATGTCTGCGGAAAAATCAACGGAACGATTGTTGTGACCTACGGTGATGTGCCGATGCTATCGGTCCGTACTTTAGAGGACCTTGTTGCCGCGCATGAGGAAGGCTCACATGCGGTCACGGTATTAACTGCCGTACTGGATGATCCCACAGGCTATGGCCGTATTATTCGTAATCCTGATGGCATTGTGACCCGTATCGTAGAGCAACGTGATGCTACGCCGGACGAAGCCGCAATTTCTGAGGTAAATGCGGGTATTTATGCTTTTGATGCGCAATTTTTACGCGCCGCTTTACATGATGTGAAAGCAAATAATGCTCAAGGCGAGGTTTATCTAACTGATGTGTTGGCTGCGGCTGCCCCTGCAGGGCGAACCGTGGGAGCACTGATCGTTGAGGATCATTGGCAAATTCAAGGATGTAATGATCGTGTTCAATTGGCGCAATTAGGCGCAGAATTTAATCGCCGGATTTGTCAAGGACATATGCGAGCAGGGGTGTCAATCCCTGATCCGATGTCAACATGGATTGATGTGGATGTCACCATTGGTCCAGATACCACAATTTTCCCTGCGACCGTGTTGCGGGGGAGGACCACGATTGGTTCTCGTTGCCTTATCGGTCCTGGGGCAACACTGATTGATACGCAGGTGGGGCATGATGCTCATGTTCCAACAGCGTGGACAGTGGGTGCTCAAATTGATGAGGGCGAGGTCGTGGTTCCTTTTAGTGTTCGTGGTCAGGTCCAAGCGGGCTGACTGTTTTATTCCATTTGTGAGGAAGGAAACCTATGAGCGGGTTGGTGACCAGTGGTGAGAAGCGGCTTGTCCTTGTATCGGGACGTGCCCACCTTGAACTCGCACATCAGGTGGGTGAGGTCCTCGGGTGCGGCGTCTCGCCGACAACTGCCTACGATTTTGCGAGCGGTGAAATTTATGTGCGTTTCACTGAATCTTTACGTGGCGCTGATGTTTTTGTTTTGCAGTCCCACACCTCCCCAATTAACAAATGGCTGATGGAACAGCTTTTGATGATTGACGCGGCAAAGCGTGCATCTGCGAAACGTATTACAGCTGTATCACCTTTCTACCCCTATGCGCGTCAGGATAAGAAACATCAAGGACGTGAACCTATTTCAGCGCGTCTTATAGCAGATATGTATAAGACTGCAGGTGCTGATCGTGTGATGAGTGTGGATCTACACGCCTCGCAGGAACAGGGATTCTTTGATGGTCCCGTTGACCACCTGTGGGCTATGCCGGTTTTAGTTGATTATGTACGTACTCGTGTTGACCTAAGCAATGTGGTGATGGTTTCACCTGATGCAGGTCGTATCCGCGTGGCAGAAAAATGGTCAGCAAAACTGGGGGGCTGTCCCTTGTCTTTCGTTCACAAAACTCGTGATACGACTCGACCAAATGTTGCTGTGGCAAACCGAGTGGTAGGTGATGTTGCAGGTAAACAGTGTGTGCTGGTTGATGACATGATTGATACAGCAGGCACAATCGCTGAAGCAGTAAAGGTTTTGTACTCTGCGGGCGCGCAGTCTGTGATCGTGGCTGCGACACACGGTATCTTGTCTGACCCTGCGACACGTCGTTTAGCAGAGTGCGGTGCAACGGAAGTTGTAGTGACTGATACTTTGCCGATTACGCCGGAAAAGCGTTTCCCCACGCTCACGGTTTTACCTATCGCGCCCCTACTGGCAACTGCGATTCATGAGGTTTTTGAAGACGGTTCCGTCACATCTTTATTTGATGGAGTGGCTTAAATATTACTATTCACGCTACACTGGTGGGGTTGCTCCGGCGAGGGCTGCTTACATATGACTGCGCATAAGGGCAGGGTGTGAAGTAAAGCCGTTATCGACAGGGCCTCCGTAATGTGTATGCGTTGCGGGTTCTGGTGTGCTGGTGCGCGTAATGTGAACTCGCAGTTGTGAAGGAGGCTCATCATGAGTGAAAAACCGGTTCTTGTTGGTCAGGTTCGTTCAGAGTTCGGTAAGGGTGCTGCTCGTCGCGCTCGCCGTGACGGATTAGTTCCAGTTTCCGTGTATGGCAAGGGCCAGGAAACCTTACACGTAGATGTACCGGGGCATGAATTATTCCTCGCTGTACGTGACCACCGTCAAGATCTTGTTGATGTGGTTGTCGATGGAACCACATACACAGTGGTTATGCGTGAGGTACAGCGTCACCCTGTTTCTCGTGTGCTCTTGCACGTTGATTTTGTGATCGCCTGATCCGTTCGATTATTTACGTGTGCCGCGCCTGTCATAGGCGCGGCACACGTGTATAGGTTCAGCAATTCTCGGTGGCAATGCGGTGGACGATACCAGCAAGTAAAGTGGAGATTCTTTCAGTGCTTTCGCGTCCGGCTTCAATTACTTCCTCGTGAGATAACGGTGTGGAACCAACTCCGGCGGCAAGATTTGTCACTAAAGACAAAGCCATCACTTCCATACCTGACTGGCGAGCAGCAATTGCTTCTAAAGCGGTAGACATTCCGACGAGATCCCCACCAAGTATTCCTGCCATACGTACTTCGGCTGGTGTTTCGTAATGGGGTCCGCAAAATTGCGTGTACACGCCCTCAGGAAGATCAGGATTAACGCGATGAGCAATGTCACGTAGGCGCTGTGAATACAGGTCAGTAAGGTCAACGAAATGAGCGCCTTCGATAGGTGAAGCACCTGTGAGGTTGATGTGGTCACGAAGGAGGACAACGCTTCCAGGCCCCCATTCGGGTCGTACAGAACCGCAACTATTTGTCAGGATAAGAGTGCCAGCTCCACATGCGGCTGCTGTACGAACAGCATGAGCAACCGCGCGTACACCATGACCTTCGTAATAGTGTGTGCGGGCACCGAGGACCAGGGCGTAGCGGTCTGTGCCAGTAATCTTGACAGAGATGAGGCAGGGCTGGTGACCAGGGACCGCTGGAGCGCGGAAACCAGGAATTTGGCGTGCTGGAATCGACGCGACAACTTCACCGAGTAACTGCGTGGCCTCGGCCCAACCAGAGCCAAGAACTAAAGCAATGTCATAGTGCTCAATACCTGTTCGAGAACGCAGTGAACGTGCAGCTGCTTCCGCTACCTCAAAAGGATTAGTGTCGCTCAGGGGAGCCGGACCATTATCACGTGAAGAAGACACGCGAATATCCGGTGTATGAACAAGATCAGACATGCCAGAAATTCTACTTTTTACCTTTGGTGGGTACATGTTGAAAAATATCCGCACGTCTTTTGTGATATTTCTTTTACGCAACCACAGAAGCATTTCACGATTTTTGGCGGTTTTCTGTGTCTGTCGGGGCTGTGATGCGATGGTGCGTATGCGTGTAATACGCTCAGGGGAGCTTGCAGTGCGGTTGTTACGAACTGTCATGATGCGTCAACACGGAAAATAAGGGAAGCGTTGAAGGTATCTTCACACGTATCCTCTGACATAAGAACAAAATTGTGCACAAAGCATAAAGGAAGACAATGACATATCAACTGACAGCCGATGACCCAGTGACACTTACTGCTCAGCTGATTGATATTCCTTCGGTAAGTGGTCAAGAAAAACAGATTGCTGACGCTGTGGAACAACTGCTGCGCACATGCGGACATTTAGAAGTGCTGCGTGATGGCGATGCAGTACTTGCTCGCACACATCAAGGCGCATCTGAGCGTGTCATTATTGCAGGACATGTGGATACCGTGCCGATAGCTGATAATGTTCCTCACCAACGCCTGACATATGAAGGCAATGATTATTTAGTAGGCCGCGGCAGCGTGGACATGCTTGGTGGTGTGGCGATGGCTTTATACGCGGCTGTCCATGTGCGAAATCCACGCTATGACGTGACATGGATTTTTTATGACAATGAGGAAGTCGCTGCTGAATTGAATGGTTTGGGCAGGATTGAACGGAATCATCCGGATTGGTTGGATGCAGAATTCGCTATTCTTGGGGAACCGACAGATGCTCGTATTGAAGGTGGATGTAACGGGACGGTACGTATTCGCGCTGATTTTTCGGGGAAAGCAGCTCATTCAGCGCGTTCATGGACAGGGGATAATGCGATTCACAAGACAGCCCCTATTATTGCCTCGCTTGCCTCATATGGGAACCCTGAGGTGGATGTCGATGGATTGGCATATAAAGAGTCTTTATCGGTGGTCCGAATAGAAGGTGGGATTGCTGGGAATGTTGTTCCAGATAAGGCTTCTGTGTGGGTGAATTATCGTTTTGCGCCTAGTCGCACACCTGAAGAAGCAGTAGAACGTGTGTGTGAATATTTTGCTGGCTCTGGCGCGCACATATGTGTGGAAGATGTGGCCGTGGGTGCGCGTCCGGGAATGCATATGCCGATTGCTCAGGATTTTGTGTCAGCTGTTAGCTCGGTTGCCTCTGTTTATCATGGATATTCGTGCGACATTGTGGGGCCAAAATACGGGTGGACTGATGTGGCGCGTTTTGCTGCAAGGGGGGTTCCTGCTTTGAATTATGGTCCGGGAGATCCTTTGCTGGCTCATACTCGTGAAGAACGTGTACAAGTTGCTCAGATACGTCAATGTGCTCATACGTTGGCATCCTGGTTAGGCCATAAGAGCTGATATGTGAATGGGTAGGATAGGCGCTCAAATTGCTTAGGTGGGTGTGTGCGTAGTGTGATGAAGGAAAATAATGGGATGTGGAACTTGTGATATGTCAGTGGAGGCAAAGATGAATGATGCGACTATGGGGATGTCTGTTCCACAGGAACAGCGGACTGAGGATATGGCAGTCGGTTCTGATCCGCAACCTGCGCATCGTAGGGGTCCGCTTGTATTACGAGGTGGTCAGATCCCTGAAGACACGTTAGATACACAGCTTTTACGGCATCATAAAGATACTCGCTGGCTACATGATGATCCGTGGCGTGTGCTACGTATTCAGTCGGAGTTTGTTGAAGGTTTTGGCGCATTATCTGAAGTAGGTCCAGCTATTTCTGTTTTCGGGTCGGCGCGTATACCTCGCGATCATCCGTATTATGTGAAAGCTCAACGTATTGGTTCTTTGCTGGTTGAAGCAGGTTATGCGGTTATTACTGGTGGTGGCCCAGGCGCGATGGAAGCGGCGAATCGAGGGGCTTGGGAAGCCGGTGGAACCTCTATTGGTTTAGGTATTGAATTACCGCATGAACAAGGACTGAATCAATGGGTGAATCGTGGCGTGAATTTCCGCTACTTTTTTGCGCGTAAAACAATGTTTGTGAAGTACTCATCAGGTTTTATTGTGATGCCTGGTGGTTTTGGAACATTAGATGAGCTTTTTGAAGCTCTTACGTTGGTACAGACGCAAAAAATTCATTCTTTCCCCGTGGTCTTAGTTGGGCGTAGCTATTGGTCGGGGCTGGTTGAGTGGATCAGTGGGACTATGCGGGATGAAGGGATGATTTCTGAAGGTCAGGAGCTGTTATTTCATGTTGTTGATGAACCTGAGGAGGCTGTGCGTTACGTGATCGGTGAAAAGTAATTTCGCTGGTACGGGTGAAAAACAATGATAGTGTCGGGCTTTTTCATATCTTCTGTCAGGTATGCGAAAGACAGGTAGAATTAGTGTATTCATTGATAGGTGTCAATGTATTGTCAGTGAAATTCAGCTGTGAGGAGCATACACATGGCAGCCATGAAACCTCGGACCGGTGACGGACCTCTTGAAGCGTCAAAGGAAGGTCGCGGAATTGTTATGCGTATTCCGAGTGAAGGTGGCGGTCGCCTCGTCATTGAACTCACTGTTGAAGAAGCTCAGGCACTTTCGCAAGCTCTTGCTTCCGCTGTGTAAGGTGAGCCTGCGGCTGAACACTAAATCTGAGCGATATTTGATGGAGCCGTTGCAGGCCTACCTGATAAGAAAATAAAAGTCGATACGGTATCTTGATAGATCCTTTGCGGTGCTTCTTGTAGATATAGATACCAAATATAAAACCTGTAGCTACTTATAAGTAGCTACAGGTTTTATGCATGTTCGAGGCCCCTCAATGACAGGCTCACGGATGAGATATATGGGGGCTTCTTAACGTTTCACAGCGACAAGCAGGCCGTCACCTACAGGAAGTAATGAAGGAATGAAATCTTCTGATGTGCTGAGGAAACGGACAAGTTCACGGCAAACAACTGTTTCAGGATCACGACGAGCAGGATCTGCTACTTGGTCATGCCATAAAGCGTGGACAAAAGCTACAACACCGCCAGGCCTCAAAACGCGTACAGCATGATCGAGGTATTGAGGCGCTTCAAGAACATCCCCGTCAATGACCAGCATGTCGTAGGCGCGAGCGGCCATACGGGGGAGGACATCGAGTGCTCGACCAGCAATTAGGCGTGTACGCTGTGGTGAAATTTTTGCGGCGGTGAAAGCTCGTCGCGCGTGCTTATGGAACTCAACTTCGTGGTCGATAGTTGTGAGCACCCCGTCAGCAGGCATCCCATCAAGTAACCACAGGGCCGATACTCCAGCTCCGGTACCGATCTCTAAAACAGCCCGCGCACCAGAAACAGCGGCAAGCATACGCAAAGTCGCGCCAATCCCAGTTGAGACGGGAGCTGCGCCAACCTCAACGGCAGCGTCACGTGCAGCTAAAAGAACTTCATGCTCAGGAATGTAATCTTCTGCGTACACCCATGTTTGAGCCTTGTCAGTGGACATGATGCCTCCGTGTAGTAACTACAGGCACGGTAAGCGCCTGTGCGAGCGCGTATCTAAGCCTAAATCGTGTTGTGTGGGCATGTCAGACAAACACATAAAATGTACGCGTTTGAGTGCATGACTTCACTTGTGCTCCAGATATTCACCAATTGTACGCAATAATGACAGACACTTTACTTTGAAGAAAAGTGCGTGCGAGAGCCACATACACCAGCGTTCTGGCATGTCGAATATCTGATATGTGTGAAGTTTGAGTAGGGAACGAATTATGAATTCTTCGACAAAGGAGAAACTCCTAAAGGACGACCCACTAAACCACGATCACTGTGACGTAAAGAAGCAGCAAGTTCAGTGAGCACAGTAGCAGCCGGTCCTTGCGATAAAGCAACCGGTTCACCTGTGTCACCACCCTCACGTAAAGCAATATCCAGTGGAACTTGAGCGAGTAAAGGCACAGGATAGCCAAGCTGCGCAGTGAGACGTTGGGAAACCGAATCACCGCCTCCTGTACCGAAAATTTCTAAACGAGTACCGTCATTTTGTTCAAGGTATGACATATTTTCGACAACACCGATCACTTTTTGGTGAGTTTGCGTTGCAATTGAACCTGCGCGTTCAGCTACTTCTGCGGCTGCTACTTGAGGAGTAGTGACCACGAGAATCTGAGAGTTTGGCAGTAACTGAGCAATCGAGATTGCCACATCCCCTGTACCAGGCGGCATATCAATGAGGAGCACATCTAAATCACCCCAAAATACATCTGCAAGGAACTGTTGGAGCGCACGGTGAAGCATAGGCCCACGCCAGATAACAGGCTGCCCATCTGGAACAAACATCCCAATAGATACAACTTTGACTCCGGCTGCACCAACGGGGGGAATAATCATGCCATCGAGAACTTGCGGCTCGTGGGTAATACCGAGCATACGTGGCAAAGAGAAACCGTAAATATCAGCATCCATTACACCGACTTTGACGCCTGAGCGAGCTAAAGCGGCAGCAAGGTTCGCAGTCATCGAGGATTTCCCAACCCCGCCTTTACCGGATGTGACCGCAATGACGCGAGTAAGTGAGTCAGGTGAAGCGAAAGGAATTTCTCGTTCAGGCCTGCCACCATTGAGTTTTTCACGGAGGGCTTTCTTTTGCTCGTCACTCATCACACCCATGGTGATTGTGACATCATCAACGCCTTCAAGAGCTGTGAGAACAGCATGAACATCAGCATTGATTTTGTTACGCATAGGACAGCCAGCGATTGTTAAAAGAATAGTGACTGCTACTGTTGAGCCATCAATGGAGATGGAATCAACCATATTGAGTTCAGTAATGGGACGGTGAATCTCAGGGTCAATAACTGTTGAAAGGGCTTCGAGAATACGTTCATGGGACACGCTCATGCCTACCATCGTAATGTGCTGGCCGCCCTCACGCTTAGTGATGAAGAACGTGCCGACTCGCCCGCGTTCATTTTGAGGGAAAGTGAGGGGTAATTGGGGTAAAACACTTACGAGGTTGCAGTCTCCGTTGTTTCTGTGCGTGCGAGAGTTTCATCAGGGCCGCAAGCTGAAGGGCTTGTGTTTTCTTGAGTAAGAGCGCTGAGGCGTTCAATGTGTTCACGGAGTTCTTCGAGTGTGTCACGCAATTCTGAGCGAACAAAATCACGTGTAGCCATATCGCCCATTGCGATACGTAAACCAGCTATTTCACGTGTGAGGTACTCGGTGTCTGAAAGGTTTCGTTCAGCACGCTGGCGATCTTGTTGAGCTTGGACGCGGTCACGATCATCTTGCCGGTTTTGGGCTAACAAAATCAAAGGAGCAGCATATGATGCTTGTAAGGAAAGCATGAGTGTGAGCGCAGTAAAACCTAAATCTGCGCGGTCAAATTGCCATGCTTGTGGTGCGAGAGTGTTCCACCCGATCCAAGCGACAACGAAAAGCGTGAGGTACACCAAGAACTGGGGGGTTCCGCTGAAACGGGCAATGAGTTCTGCGCCACGACCTATGCGCTCAGACTCAAGGTTAATGCGAGGCAGTCGAAATTGACGGCGTTCTGCTGGTGTATCAAGACGATCAGCCATCTATGCTCCTTGCCATCAGTCGGTCCGTGACCTCGTCATCAAAGTTACGCCAATCATCAGGTAATAGTTCGTCAAGAACGTCATCAGCTGAAACTGCGCCATGTAAATGCCCGTCTGTATCAACGACAGGCAGAACCGTGAGGTTGTATGTTGCAAGCAGTCGGGTGACTTTAGCGACGTGGTCTTCGGGTGAAACTAATTCAATGTCCGTATCCACAATGGTACCGACTTGTGTGTGGGGTGGTTCGCGTAGTGCGCGTTGAATGTGGACCATTCCTAAGAATTGTCCAGTAGGTGTTTCTAAAGGTGGGCGTGTAATGAACGCAGCGGTTGCTAAAGAAACAGATAAATCTTCACGACGTACAGCGGCAAGCATTTGGGCGACAGTGGCATCAGGTGGCAAAACCACCGGTTCTGTGGTCATGAGAGCACCTGCTGTGGACTCTTGGTAACGCAGGAGGCGACGTACGTCTTTTGCTTCTTCTGGTTCCATAAGTCCCAGCAGTTTTTGTGCACGTTCTACGGGGAGCTCAGAAACAAGGTCGGCTGCGTCATCAGGTTGCATGACATCGAGAACATCTGCTGCGCGTGAAGCGTCAAGGAGTGAGACGATTTCCACGCGGATTTCTTCGCTGAGTTCTTCAAGGACGTCAGCTAAACGGGCATCGGTTAGCGCCTGTGCGACGGCGATACGTCGGTCTGCAGGTAGGTCATGTATGAAGTCCGCGAGGTCTGCGGCTTTCATATCTTCTGTTTGTTGAATGAGGGCTGTTGCTCCTTGGTTTGTGTCAGTGCGTAACAAACCGGTGATATCCGTAATATTGACGGTGAGTGTTTCGCCTCCTCGTCGGAAACCTAGAGGAGTGGTGCGTACACGCTGAACGTGTAACATGTCGATTACCCAGTCACGGGGACGGCGTTGCTGCATTGCGACGTCAAGGACACGTACTTCGCTGTCATCTTCGCTGAGGCGGACAACTCGGTCAAAAAGTTCTGAAACAACCAGTGTTTCAATGGGGCGTTGCTTAAATGAGCGAATGTTGAGCAGGCCTGTGGTGATGATGGAACCAGATTCAATGGCGGTGACTCGTGTCATGGGGAGGAATACGCGTTTGCGTGGCCCTACTTCTACAACGAATCCAATGACATTGGCCACTGTGTTGAGGCGGAAAGCTACAACGACATCGTGGATTTTACCTACTTTGTCGCCCAATGGGTCAAAAACGCCGGTGCCTACGAGCTTGCCGATGTAGATACGGCGGCGACGGGTTGCGATTTCCAAGGGTGCAGTGCTCACAAGAACAGCCTAGGCTGATATCTAAAAGAAAGTGGAGCTATACGCGCTTGTGAGCGCTTTTGTGTCCACAATGAGGAAAGGGTGCGACCTATGATTCAACGAACTGGAGAAATGATGAGTGGCCCGCATTTACCTGATGGTGTTGAGGTTGCATCATATAAAACATATGCGGAAGCGCAAGCCGCAGTGGATTATCTGTCAGATACTCAATTCGATATTAAAAATATCACAATTGTGGGGACTGATTTATTCATGGTGGAGCGGGTAACTGGACGACGCACAATGGCGACGGTGGCCTTGTCGGGTGCGATGACAGGTTTCCTGTGGGGCGGGTGTATTGGTTTCATTACTTTCTTTGGTAATCAGCAGGCAACGATGCCGTGGATGCTTTTGTCATTTGCTTTGGGTGGAGGCGCTTTGCTGGGGATGGTGATGTCAACTTTAAGTTACGCACTATCGGGCGGTAAACGTGATTTCACGTCGCGTTCACAGGTAGTAGCGGCGCGTTACGCTGTTCTGGCTTCTGCTGAAGTGGATAAGGCTTTCCAGCTTTTACAAAATACGCGGGGTAATCAGATGCGTCCGGCTCCTCGACGTTCGCGTAGGGCTGAGTTGAGTGGTCCAACAGAATATGGGTCGCGTCCTGATGAACAGCCGCGTTTTGGTGTGCGTCTGGATGGAAATGAGATGAACGATCAGCAGACGGCTTCAAGTAAGGCGACTGAGATCTCTGATACTCACGAGGTGTAGATTGTGACTGTCGCGCCACGCGGAGTATAGGGGAGTAAAAAGACAATGATTTCTTGTCCCGCTCCGTGAGGTGTTGTTGTGTAAGGCTTGCTGTTTCTATAAAGCGGCAAGCCTTACTTTTATTATGGAATTTTTGTGCCGTTTTTAAGATTTTTGTAAAAGTGCTTGTTTTTTCTTTGTGTCTGTGTCATGCTGTGTGTGAGCGTACGGTTTCTTGTTTGAGGGGCCGCGACTGAGAATATGGGTTTTGGTTTCTGTTGGGTTGGATTGGGCCGATAGTTACGCCGGTGTTTTCTTTTTGTTGAGGTGATGATGCCTCAGGGTTTATGTGTTCGTTTGTGTTTCAGAATTTCGCATGTGGGTGTTTATCGAAGGAGTAGATCATGCGTGGAAAACGTTTTATTACTGCGTGTATGTCGGTGGTGTGTTCGTGTGGGTTATTTATTGCGTCGGGGGCTGCTTATGCGGCAAGTGATGATGATGTGAAGATTGATGAGATTATTCGTTTGAATCCGTATGAGCTTACTCGTGAGGAAGTGCGTACTCATTTGGAGGAGTATTCCCAAGAGACAGGGAAAACTCAGTCTGAACTTTTAGATCAAGCATTGATGGAGCTACGCGAACAGCATGCGCTTGCTGTGGAAAGTGGAAATCAGGGAAGCAGCTTCCGATCAGCAGGACCTGGTCTTGTTTACCTTCCTACTTCATACAACAAAGGCGATATTTACTACACGGATGCGGGTAGTTCTGGGGCGAACTGGGGACATGTCGGTTTGTATTGTGATAAACGCTGGTTGGTTGAAGCCTCTGGAATAGGGAAGAAAAGTGACTGGAAATGGCACTATGACCTTCAAGTCCTCAGAGGAACACTTCTGCTGGAAGTGAAAACGAATCAGGTCAAACGTAATATTGCTGCGGATTATGCTTATAACAACCTGAGAGACTACCCCTATAACATGGTTTTCTGGGCAAATAAATCACTCAAACCGGATAAATTGAACTGCTCTCAGCTCGTGTGGCTTGCCTATTACAAATCGGTTGGTATTGATTTGGATGGTAATGGTGGTCCAGGTGTGTATCCGCGGGATATTCGTGACTCGCCTTTGACTGCAGTGAACTGGATTGTGAATTCATAAAAATTTGTGTTTATAAGAGCGAAATTTTCAGTAGGGAACAGATAGTATGTCTGGAAAACGTTTTATTACTGCGTGTGTGGCTGCTTTGTGTGTGTTGTTGGCGGGGTGTGGTCCTGCTCATCGCGTGAGTATGGAGGAAGCCTCACTGCGTGATGTTGTGATGGTTGTACAGGTAGGAAATCAGGTAGATACCCAGTCCTTTTTTCCTCAAAAGGCAGGATTCTTACTTTTAGTACATGCTGACGGTACTTACCGAACAGTAGATGTCGGGTTGATGGCTACTGCTCGGCCTCTGTGGTCTGACGCGGGTGTGTATTTTGGTGGGCCTAAAAACGAATATTTACTTTCAGCGGATGCTCTCACAACAATTGCTCGTAGTGAGGAAGAACGACATGAAATTTCGCGTTTCCTTACTCCCGACGGGAAAGGTTTTATTTCCTTTTACAACAGTGGAGGCGACCCGCATGGGTATATGCAGCGCATTGTGGCCGGTGATGCTCAAGGCGTAGAAACACTTGATGTGCCTGGAATCTACACAACAGTAGGGCAATGCGGTGATCGTATTTTTGCTCTAACAGATACAGGTATCGCACCTCAGCTTTCTGCTGAGGCTGAGCGCATGGCAAAAGAGCTGCCGGATATTGGCTCAGAAGTTCCTGAAAGTGATAAAGAAGAAGGTTACGACGTTCTTGTTCAGGTGTATCCCCGTGAAGGTGATTTACATCCAAAGATCGTTGGTGTGAGCAAGCGAGACGCGAATATGAGTGCCGGGGCAGTGGATTTTCCCTGTATTGATAACACTTTGTACATCCCCGCACATAAGAGAGGGAATTCGGATGCTCCTAAGCAAGAGCAGGACCCTCGATGGGGAAGCGTGTATATGCAGGTGTGGGATATTAGTACAGGCCAGCGCACGTACATGCCGTTACACAATGAGCAAGGCCAAAGTATTGAGCTGAATGATAACTATGCGGGGCCCTATGAAGGCGAGCAAAAAGGGAATACCTATACGTTTTTTGCTCGTAATGGTCAAGTGTTTACAACAGACCTGACAACAGGAGTCACGCATGAAAAAGTGCAAATACCGATTTATGAGAATTCTTTTTGGAGTGAATACCGTGTGCGGGATGGGTGCGTGTATGCTCTCGGACCCAGCGGGGAAGGGACAGATGCTTCTTTCGCTCTCAAGCGTTACAACGTTGAAACCGGTGAAAGCAAGGAAATTCTTACAATTCCTGAATTTCATAAGCTTCTTACGGAAGACATGTGGGTTTTTGGTATGGCTTTCAACCCTGAGTGGCTGAATAAAGTGAAGTGAGAAATTTTGAGGGGGAGTGAGACGCGAAGCCAAGGGAGAGTAAAACTATCTGTTTTTCTTTATTCCTGTGTCATGCTGTGTATGCGTAGGGTTTCTTGTTTGAGGGGCCGCGACTGAGAATATGGGTTTTGGTTTCTGTTGGGTTGGATTGGGCCGATAGTTACGCCGGTGTTTTCTTTTTGTTGAGGTGATGATGCCTCAGGGTTTATGTGTTCGTTTGTGTTTCAGAATTTCGCATGTGGGTGTTTATCGAAGGAGTAGATCATGCGTGGAAAACGTTTTATTACTGCGTGTGTGGCTGCTTTGTGTGCGTTGCTGGCGGGGTGTGGTCCTGCTCATCGTGTGAGTATGCAGGAAGCCTCACTGCGTGATGTCGTGATGGTTGTGCAGGCGGGACATGATTCTCAAGAAAAATCAATTTTGCCAAAGAACGTGGGTTACCTTGTATTAGTGCATGCTGATGGCAGTATTCAAGCTCTGAATGTTGGACGAATGGAACAGGGGCGTCCCCTGTGGTCTGATGCGGGTGTGTATTTTGGTGGGCCTGAAAATGAGTATCTGCTTTCTGATGATGGTGTGACGACTCTGCCACGTGGGGTTAAAGAAAGTCGTGAACTGTCGCGTTTTCTCAGCCCTGATGGGAAAGGTTTTATTTCCTTTTATAACAGTGGTGGCACTCCTGACGGATACTTGCAACGTATCGTGGCAGGTGACACCAGTGGTGTGGAGGTTATTGATATTCCAGGTGCTTATATGGTGATGGGACAGTGTGGGGATCGTATTCTTGCAGTCACAGATACTCGCTTGTCTCCACAACTTTCCGCTGAAGCCGCGCGTATGGCAAAAGAGCTGCCGAATATTGGTTCGGAGGTTCCTGAAAGCGAAAAGGGAGATAAATACGCAGTTCTTGTTCAGGTGTATCCCCGCGAAAGTACTTTGCATCCGAAGATTCTTGCGGTGAGTGTGGAGGATACGAATATGAATGCAGGCGCACTCGATTTTCCGTGCATCGGTAACAAGTTATATATCCCAGCCGATAAGGATGAGCCTCTTGATCCAAACGCTGAGAAAGTTAGACAGCGGCCGCTGTGGGCATCACTGTATATGCAAGTGTGGGACATGGATACCGGTACGCGAAGCTACATGCAACTACATGACGAAGAAGGTCACAACATTGAGATAGATAGAGATGATTCCGGAGTGTTCGAGGGTGAGCAAAAAGGGAATTCTTACACGTTTTTTGCTCGTAATGGTCAGGTGTTTACAACAGACCTGACAACAGGAGTCACGCATGAAAAGCCGCAAGTTCCGGTCTACAAGAGTTATTTTTGGAGTGAATACCGTGTGCGGGACGGGTACGTGTATGCTCTTGGACCCAGCGGGGAAGAAACAGATGGACCTTTCACACTTAGGCGCTACAACGTTGAAACCGGTGAAAGTGAAGAACTACTATCCATACCTCAACTCAACCAAATCCTGTCGCAAGACATGACAGTTTACGGAATGGCTTTCAAACCCAACTGGCCAGATAAAAATTGAGAAAAATCTAAGGAAAACGCGAGGAAAGGATAGTTCCACAATCATCTCATTGCACTCTGCCTGTTGGGACATCCTATGCGCAAAGAGCAAAATAATAAGCGGAACTTCGTCGCCTCCCACATTCACACTGAGGGTGTGCTGAGTACAGCAAATACACAGCACACCCCTGCCTCAATCAGCTTATAATCAGCGACATACACATAAAATCAGCCTTGAACCTGCGCAATCCATGCTTCCACATCAGCAATCGTGCGCGGAATACTTTCAGATATGCGAGTCACCGACCCATCCTCGTTGACAACAACATCATCCTCAATACGCACACCGATACCACGGAACTCCTCAGGAACGAGCAAATCATCTGCACGGAAATACAAACCAGGCTCAATGGTGAAACACATGCCAGGCTCCAGCAAAGCCTCCTGATACATTTCACGTCGCGCCTGAGCGCAATCATGCACATCAAGACCTAAATGATGGCTCGTCCCATGCGGCATCCAGCGACGATGCTGCTGACCAGAAGGCAACAATGCCTCCTCAGGTGAAACAGGCAGTAACCCCCACTCATCTAAACGCGCCACCAACACGCGCATAGCGGCCTCATGTAAATGACGGAAACGTGCCCCCGGCTCATTTGCTCGCGCTAAAGCTGCTTCACACGCATCCAAAACAGCCTGATACACCTGAGCCTGCACCCGCGAAAAACGACCATTGACAGGTAAAGTTCGCGTAATGTCGGCAGTGTATAGAGAATCCACTTCCACACCGGCATCGACAAGTACAAGATCACCTTCACGAACAGGGCCATCATTATCAATCCAATGCAACGTATTTGCATGATTACCGGAAGCAGCAATCGTGTCGTAGCCTAAACCATTGCCTTCCTCACGCGCATGAGCACCGAAAGCTCCCTCAATGACACGCTCGCCGCGCTGATGATTCACTGCACGCGGCAACTGACGGATAATCTCATCAAAACCCTTATGGGTGGCTTCAACCGCTTTTTTGAGTTCCGCGATCTCCCACGGATCTTTACGCAGGCGAATCTCAGACAAATGCTCCTCTAAACGCTCGTCACATTCACGAGCCTCATCTCCTGCGGGCAAACCTGCCTGTGCCCGTACCTCATCAACCATTGCTTGAATCTGCGTATCCACGTCACGGATTACACGCAACGACACCTGACCGGCATCCTTTGCTAAAGCATCACGCAATGTATCAATATGAGCACAACGCAGGCCCGTAGCCGCTGATACTTCCTCTAAAGAAGGACGTGCACCCACCCAAAATTCTCCATAACGCGCATCCGCATAAAATTCTTCCGAAGAACGTGAGGCACGAGGTTTGAAAAATAAAACAGCCTCATGTGGGCCTTGGGGATTACCGTCCTCATCAAGCGAAGCAGGCTCAAGGACGATGACAGCATCAGGCTCACGTTCTGCTCCTAAACCTGACAGGTGAGCAAAAGCTGAATAAGCGCGGAAACGGTAAGCACAATCATTGTTGCGCGTCTTGTAAGTTCCTGCTGGTATGACAAGGCGTTCCGCAGGAAAAGGAGCTCCCGCATATTCTGCGCGGGCAGATAAGTAATCAGCAACCGGTTCACGTTCAGGTAAGGCAGCCTGACGTGGCCCCCAATTTGAGCCAATAAAATCCTTAAAAGCAGCAGAATCAGGACGATGAGAGCGGTTCTCTCCACGGCTGGCCATTGATTGATTGACAGTGGCAGAAGTTTCAGTATCTGAGGTGGAATCAGCAGTCATGCTATCTATTATCGCACCGATGAAGCCTGCAATGTGGCGCCACTTTCCTATAGTCTCGACATATGCTTCGTATTGATCCTCACGCGCACACAGCCATATCTGACGGAACCGATACTCCGAAAGAACTGATGTATGCTGCCGCTCGCGCTGGTCTTAACGTAGTCGGCCTGACCGATCACGACACGATAGACGGATGGGATGAAGCAGCGCAACATGTCAGCGCTTCAGGGGTTGCTTTGCTGCGAGGCGCAGAAATTTCGGCTTCTGCTGACGGTATAACAGTGCATATTTTAGGATTCCTTTTTAATCCGACAGATCCCGATATCATGCGTATATGCGAACGAACTCGCCATGATCGTCAGACACGTGCGCAACGTATCGTCGAAAGAATTGCCGCCGATTATCCGATCACTTTTGCAGATGTCCAGCGTCAGGCGCATGGAAGCGCAGTTATTGGTCGCCCACATATTGCCGATGCCCTCGTTGAAGCAGGAATTTTTCCTGATCGTTCAGCGGCTTTTGTGCACGTGCTTCACCCGCGTGGCCCTTACTATGTTCACCATTGGGCACCTGACCCAGTTGAGGTGGTCCAAAAGATTCGCGCAGCAGGAGGGGTACCGGTATTGGCCCATCCTCGGGCAGCGGCGCGTCAACGTCTTTTAGGGGAAGACGTTATTGCGCACATGGCAGAGGCCGGTCTTTTCGCCATGGAACGCGACCACCGCGATCATGATGAACAAGGAAAAAAAGATGTGGAACGTTTAGCGCGTGACCTGCGCATATGCGTGACAGGTTCTTCTGATTATCACGGAAGCGGTAAACCGAATCATTTAGGTGAAAATCTGACATCAGAACATGTTTTTCGTCAGATTGAGGAACAAGGCTTCTTAGAGGTGCTCTATCCTCATACGTCTCATGAAGTGTAAAAAGAAAGTTTTAATCATTTCTTATGAGGGATTTGTAAGGCTCTGCAGAAGGACCAGCTATTTCCACCTCATGTGAGTGTCTGCACATCATTAGGTTACGTGTCAAAGGAAGTAAGCGTTTACAGTATGACTGGATCGTACTTTACGACTCCGAATACAAGGAGGACATATGACGCATAACCTGACCGAGACACTCTCATCTCAGGTACGCGCAGGATCAGGACGTCCACTGCGTGCTGCAACAACAATGGAAGTATGGCAAGGACTTTCCGCCGCAGTCGTTGATCGAATTGCTGATCGCTGGCACGCAACCGAACGCACATACGCTTCAGGACGCCTCGAACATTACTTTTCCGCAGAATTCCTCATGGGGCGTGCCCTGCTGAACAATCTCTCAAATCTTGACATGCTTGACGAAGCACGTGAGAGTCTCAACGCTTTCGGACAAGACCTTTCTGTTGTCCTCGAACAAGAACCAGATGCAGCACTCGGCAATGGCGGTCTTGGCCGCCTCGCCGCATGTTTCCTGGACTCATGCGCAACACTGAACCTTCCCGTTGCAGGGTACGGAATTTTGTACCGATACGGCCTTTTCAAACAGCTTTTTGATAATGGATTCCAAACGGAACATCCAGATCCGTGGATGGAAGAAGGCTACCCCTTCGTTATTCGCCGTGAAGAAGACCAACGGATTGTTCACTACGCTGATCTTGACGTGCGTGCCATTCCTTACGACATGCCAATTACTGGTTACGGTACGCAAAACGTGAATACTTTGCGCCTGTGGAAAGCCGAGCCGATGGAAGAATTCGACTACGATGCTTTCAACTCGCAGCGTTTCACAGATGCCATTGTTGACCGTGAACGCACGAATGATATTTCACGTGTTCTTTACCCCAATGACACAACCTACGAAGGTAAAGTCCTGCGCGTACGCCAGCAGTATTTCTTCTGCTCGGCTTCACTTCAAGCGATCGTGGACAACTACATTGAACAGCATGGGAATGACCTCACCGGTTTTGCCCGATACAACTCCATTCAACTCAACGATACTCACCCTGTACTCGCTATCCCTGAACTCATGCGTCTACTGATGGACGAACACGGTCTTGGATGGGAAGAAACATGGGCTGTTGTCAGCCGCACTTTTGCTTACACGAACCACACAGTACTGGCTGAAGCTTTAGAAACATGGGAAATGACGATTTTTGATCGATTGTTCCCACGTATCGTTGAAATTGTCCGCGAAATTGACCGTCGTTTCCGTATTGACATGGAGCAACGCGGTATTGACCAAGCAACGATTGATTACATGGCTCCGGTAGCAGGCAATACGGTGCGCATGGCGTGGATCGCATGCTACGCCTCGTATTCCATTAATGGTGTGGCAGCCCTGCATACAGAAATTATTAAGCGTGAAACACTGAAACAATGGCATGATATTTGGCCGGAACGTTTCAATAACAAGACCAATGGTGTCACCCCTCGCCGCTGGCTCAAACAATGTAATCCACGACTAGCAGCTTTGCTCGATGAAGTGACCGGTTCAGATGAATGGGTGACAGATTTATCGGTGCTGAAAAAGTATTCCGACGCTGCTGACGATGCTTTGCTTGATCGCCTCTGGCAAATTAAACATGACAATAAAGTGGATTTTGCTCGTTGGGTGAAAGAACGTGAAGGCATTGACATTGATCCGGATGCTATTTTTGACGTTCAAATAAAACGTCTCCACGAATACAAACGCCAATTGTTGAACGCATTGTATGTGTTAGATCTGTATTTCCGTTTGAAAGAAGACCCAAGCGCTGAAGTACCTCCGCGTGTTTTCATTTTCGGTGCGAAAGCAGCCCCCGGATATACGCGAGCGAAAGCGATTATTAAACTCATTAACGCTATCGCTGACCTAGTAAATAATGACCCTGATATTCATGGGCGTATCACAGTGGTCTTTATCCACAACTACAATGTTTCACCAGCGGAGCACATCATCCCAGCTGCCGATGTTTCTGAACAGATTTCAATGGCAGGTAAGGAAGCATCCGGAACCTCCAATATGAAGTTCATGATGAATGGCGCATTAACGTTGGGAACCCTCGATGGTGCCAATGTGGAAATCGTGGAAGCCGTAGGCCATGAAAACGCCTACATTTTTGGCGCCACCGATGATGAGCTGCCAGAACTCAAGAAAAACTACGATCCACGGTGGCATTACGAGAATGTCCCTGGTTTGCGTCGAGTTCTTGATGCGCTGGTTGACGGTACTTTGGATGACAACGGTTCAGGATGGTTCCACGATTTGCGTTGGTCCCTGTTGGAATCAGGGTACGAGCCTGCGGATGTCTACTATGTGCTCGGTGACTTTGTTGCCTATCGTGAGGCCAAAGATCGGATGGCTGCAGACCATGCTGATACGCGCGCATGGGCACGTAAAGCATGGGTGAATATCACGAATTCAGGTCGATTCTCCTCTGACCGAACGATACGTGATTATGCTGATGAGGTATGGAAACTGCAAGCGATGCCGATTCATTAATCAGCTGAAAACCGTGAGGGTTATCCCTCCCGAATGCTTATGCCCCCAGAGATTTCCGGTGAAAATCGGTTCTCTGGGGGTATAACAATGAGTGAGAATAGCACTGATAATGCTTCTCGCACATGGCATATGCGGCCTATCCCCAACGTCAGCGAATAGGCGCACTAGCTCATAAATGTCATTATTCTTCAGAACGAGTTTTACGACGGCGAATCCGTGAACGTTTCTTTTGAGGTACCTCGTAGGTATCATGCTCAGATGAAGGAATCGGACGCGCATGAGAGCGCGAAACGTCACGAGTATTGCGTTTACGTGAGCGAGTAGGCGCGCCCTGCTTATCTTCACTTTGTGGTGTACGTGTTTTCTTTGAAAGTGTGCGTTTAGGATGACGTGTCCTCGCAGTACGAGAAGAACGTGCAGAGGAGCGTCGTCGTCCCCCTAAATCTTCCATAGCCTCTGCACGAAGCCCCGCACGTATGCGCTGGGATTGCGGTAAACGACCTGTGACAGAAGGATCAATATTCAGGTCAGTAAACAGATGAGGGGACGTATGGTACGTTTCAATCGGCTGAGGCATATTCAAATCTAAAGCCTGCGAAATAAGGGACCAACGTGGCTGATCTTCCCAATCCACGAAAGTAATTGCGGTACCTGAATGGCCTGCTCGACCGGTACGTCCAATGCGATGAATATAAATATTTTCATCTTCAGGACACTGATAGTTAATGACATGCGTGACATCGTCCACGTCGATACCACGTGCAGCCACATCGGTAGCAACAAGGATGTCAATTTTCCCATTACGAAAGGCGCGCATGGCTTGTTCACGAGCTGCCTGACCTAAATCGCCGTGTAAAGAACCGACAGCGAAACCGCGTTCTGTAAGATCCTCATTTAAACGTGCCGCGGTGCGCTTTGTGCGACAGAAAATAACGGTCCGATCACGATGAGCAGCCTGCAAAATACGAGTGATAACTTCGACCTTATTTAACGCATGTACACGGTAAACCATTTGTTTTACGCTGGTGACGGTTGCCCCTTGATCTTCAGGGTCTTGCGCCCGAATATGTGTGGGTTGAACCATGAATTTCCGTGCCAAAGCGATGACAGGCCCCGGCATAGTGGCTGAAAACAGCATAGTGTGACGGTGTGCGGGGGTGCGTGACAAAATGGTTTCTATATCAGGTAAGAATCCAAGGTCAAGCATCTCGTCAGCTTCGTCAAGGACAACTGTTTCCACACCGCTGAGATGCAAAACCCCTTTGCGCAGCAGATCAAGGATACGGCCAGGTGTCCCCACAGCAATGTCACAGCCTCGTTGTAATGCCGCGATTTGAGGTTCAAAAGGTACGCCACCGTAGATTTCAACAATACGAGTAGATAAATATGTGGAAGCTAAAGCTAAATCATGAGCCACCTGTTTACTGAGCTCACGAGTTGGCAAAATAATGAGAGCTTGAGGGGCGCCAGGATTAAGTAATTCCTCGTACCCGTCCTCGTCAGGGGCAATCACATCTTCTAATATGGGGATAACGAAACCGAGGGTTTTCCCTGTTCCTGTTTTAGCTTGGCCAATAATGTCATGGCGCTCAAGGGCAGGTGGCAAAGTCAGTGCTTGGATAGGAAAAGGATGGGTGATTCCTTGGTCAGCTAGTGCATCAACAACAGGATCACTCACACCGAAGTCAGCGAAAGAACGTTTATCACTGGGGGCAGGTGAAACAGGTTTATCTGCTTTTCCTGCCTCCGTTTGTTCACCCGCATGGTGAAGGGAGGAATTAGTCACGGTCAGCCTTACCTTTTAGCGAATATGGCGTAGGTATATTCGGAAGCCGATCGTGTAATTACCTGAAAGCACTGTGTATATGCGTAGAAGAAAAACCAAAACGATCGGGCATCAGTACTCTCTCATTGTAATGCACGTTGAGGGTGGGTGAGCGTTTTTCTTTTCAGCCACTTCACGGCGAGGTAAGCCCGTCTACATGAAAAGGTTGTTAGGGTGTCGGTATGGAGCAAAACTATCAGCCAGTGAATGCGCGTGAAAGTGAAGTAATTGGGTTAGTGGCATATGCGGCACTTGCTGCAATGACGCGCTTAGCGAAAGACGGAGATCAAGCCCCAACAATTGAAGCTCATGTGGCACATGCGCGAATGTCGGCTGCAACTTTTGCTCATTTCCAAGAACTTGAAGTGTGGGCTGCTCACCGGCAGTGTGACTTGCTGAAAGCAGCAGAAGCCTACTCGGGTATTTTTGATGATTTGGATGCGCGTACTCGTCCAACGACATGGCGTGAACGCTCAGTGAAAACTTACGTCACTCTTGGAATCTTGACAGATTTTCTTGCCGAGCTTACTGCGCACCATGATGTCTTACCTGAAGCTACCTGGGATCTGGGTCAAGGGCAATGGGTGAGGGAGCATGTTGCTTCGTATCTAAGCACTGAAGAAGAATCTGCTCGGATGTCCCTGTGGGCGCGTCGTGTTGCCGGGGAAGTTTTTGCTCTGATGCGTTCAACGATGTTTACTCATCCCACTTTGGTTGATACTCCAGAAAAAGCTGATGAGATTGCCGAAAAAGTTACACGCCAACACAGTGATCGTATGGCAGGGTTAGGGCTACGCGCGTAGGAATTTTGTGGATTTTTTGGGTATTCGCCCGAATTTTGCCGCTGAAGAAAATAAGGAAATAAGAGAAATGCCCTCAACCCAGATAATTGGGTGAGGGCGAGGGCGTGTGTTTTATTGAATGGAAAAGCCCACTCGGTGTTTTTGCTGTGCTGCTACCTGTACGTAGCCGATGGATTGGGCTGGGAAAAGAAATTTTTCACCTCGCGTATCAGATAGGCGTAATGACACGCCTGATTGAAGTGCGGCATCAACGGCATGAAAGAGGTCGTCGTGGGTCATATCAACATCGAGAGTGATTTCGCGGGGGACTGCACGTAGACCAACAGTGATATTCATAGATTCTCCTCAAGTTTGACACAAATGTCTTTAATCCATGGTAAGCGTACGCAGATGTAGGTGCCGTCTGAGAGTATGGAACTATGACAGAAACGCCGATACGTATTTACGCCGCTCGCAGTGAAGAATACGCATTGCCACAGCTGAATGAACAACAGCAATGTGTGCTTGAACGAGCAAAAACATCACATGTTGTTGTTCGTGGTGCTCCCGCGTCAGGTCGAACAACGTGCGCCATAGCACTCATTGAATCTATTTCTCGCGCGCAGGAAACATCAGAGTCACACGGAAGTGTCTCTGTTTCATCGAATTATTCGACAAATCCAGATACGGTGCTTCTTCTTGTGCCAGATCGTTTGCGAGCCACACATTTGACACCTCAGGTACAGACTTTGCTCCCTGATGCAGTTCGTCCTGTACGTACACCTGCGGCTTTGGCTTATCACATTGTGAATACTTGGCGTGTAGAGCGTGATGATCCTTTAGGGGACCTTGAACTGATGACAGGTGCTCGAACAGATCAACGTTTAGAGGAAATGCTTGCTCAGATTGATGCACCTTGGCCTTCTCACGTTACTCCCCAGTTACGGGAGCTACCGCATTTTCGTGCAGACTTACGAAACTTATTTGCGCGAGTAGGGGAAGCAGCGCTCAGTCCGAAAGAACTGAATTACTTAGGACAAAAATACGGGTATGACGAATGGGTGGCGGCTGCTCGACTGTTGAAAGAATGGGAAGAATCTGACGGTTTTTCAGTACACACGCGCGGTGTGATGAACGCGGATGTATCACGTTTACAGCATATTGCGGGCATGCTTTTACGTCATTGGCATGAATGGGCTCCACAATATGGTGTATTCGCTGAGCCGCCTATTCCTGCTGTGATTGTTATTGACGATTTGCAGGACTGTACTCCCTCAACAGTGGAATTATTGTGTGCTGCGGCTTCTTTAGGAAGCAGAATCGTCGCTTTTTCTGACCCCGATGTGGCTATTGCGACTTATCGAGGTGGTGAGCCTCAATTAGATGGACGTCTTGCTCAAGCCTTAGGCGTTGACATAATGGAATTGGGGCCGGTTTATCTGGGTAATGCGCCTTTACGTGATCTTGTGCGTCGCGTGGTTAGCAGGATCGGACAATCAGGACCTTTTGGGCGGCGCATGGTTGAATGTGTGCAAGCAGATACACCTGAGGAAACCTGTGAATTACAGGAAAAAACTGATGATGAAGATTCAGGTATTTCTTTGCATATTCATGGGTCAGGGCCACAGTTAGGAGCCGCAATATCTCGACTTCTTCGCCAACATTATTTGCATGATGGTATCGCGTGGGGACAACAAGTTGTGATTGTAAAATCAACAGCTCACGTTGAAGAATGGCACCGGTACTTACGGCGTGCAGGCATACCCATCAAAAATACGCGCCAAGCTTTTACTTTCTCTGCGGAGCCAGCCGCGCGCACGCTACTTGACGTGATTGTCAATGCTTATGGTGATGATGAAGAACAATGGGTGGAAGCTCTTTTAGATTCGCCGTTTATCGGAACTGACTCTTTAGATCTCAATAGGGCATTACGCTGGCTTAATCGTCAAATGAATATCAGCGAAATGACAGGTGATTGTGAACAAGAAAATCAGCATACGTACACGATTACTGACCTGGTTGGGAACCCGGATCTTTTATCCTCGACACTTGTGGATCCCGAAGTAGAATCCCCTTTTAGTGTCTTATCTGAGCAAATGACACGCGCGCACGCAGTGTGGAAGTTACGTGGAAAATTAGGGGATATGAACCCTAGCGCTGCTTTATGGTGCGTATGGGAGGCCACAGGGGTTGCACAGCAATGGCAAGAATACGCTTTACGTAATGACAGTGACAGCGTGTACTACGACGATCAGTTAGATGTTGTCCTTGCTTTATTTCGTGTGGCTGATACGTGGGAAAAACATTATCCGCATAGTTCTGCTGCTGATTTTGCTGAGCAAATTTTGATGCAAACACTTCCTGTTGACACATTGACGAATGTGGGTATTCGACCTGAGGGAGTCGAAGTGCTGACTCCGGCCCAATCGGTTGGTCGCCACTGGGAAGTTGTGTGCATATGTGGGCTGGAAGAAGGAACATGGCCTGATCTGCGTTTACGTAACCGCATACTTCACGCTGAACTCCTCGCGTATATTACTCAGGGCACTTATGATGCAGACGATGAGGCACACGTACTTCATCAAGGACATGTGCATGTAGCTAGGCGTTCTCTCCTTGACGATGAAAGGCGACTTTTTGCGCTCGCTCTTTCACGAAGCACACACTTCATTCATTGTGGGACAGTGCAACAAGAAAATTCTGCGCCTTCACAGTTTTTAGATGTCTTTACTTCCTCAGAATCTAAAGGAAACGAGGAAGAAGAAATAATGTGGGTTCAACAAACGCCTCCGCCTTTGGATTTTACTGGACATGTCGGCCGATTACGTCACCGTGCTACACAAGAAACATCAAGTGTTGAACGTGAATATGCGACGCAGCTTCTGGGGGAACTTGCTTCTTGTCATTTGTGGCGTGCGGATCCGCAATACTGGACAGGAAGTGGAGGTGTGACAAGTGATGACCCGGTTTATACAGGTCATAAAATTCGTATTTCTCCGTCTAACTTTGAAAAAGCTCGACAGTGCAGTGCCAAATGGTTTTTAGAAAAATACGCTGCTGAACCGGCTATTGGGAGCGCTCAAGCACTTGGAACACTTATTCACGCAATCGCGCAGGAGAACCCCCACGGAACAGATGAGGAATTACAGTCAGCATTCGAAAAACGTGCAGGAGAACTTGAACTTGATGAGAATACTGGCTCAGGTCGTAAAGCAAAAATTCATGCAGAAAAAGTTGTTCAGGCTTTAGGGGAGTATCTTGCCACAGTTCCAGGAAAAGTAGACGTGGAAATACCCGTTGAACTTCCTTTAGGGAATGCTGTCATTAAAGGGAAAATTGACAGAATTGAATATGTTGATGAAGGCATAAGGATTACGGACTTAAAAACCGGTAAAGGCGGGAATAAAAGAAAACCTGCTGATGCTTCAGATAATCCTCAACTTGCTTTGTACCAGCTTGCTTTACGCGCTCAAGGGCATAACGTTACCAGCGCACGCTTGGTGTTTTTTGGTAATGAAGATGTGCGTTACGCGCATCAACTGGGCCTTGACGAAGAAACGACTCAGCAATGGGAAGAAGAAATACACGCGGTATCTGAGAGTATGCGTGGTCCTTACTATGCTGCAACACCTTCAGAGGAAAACTGCCGATACTGCTCTTATGCGCATATGTGTCCTGCAAACGATGAAGGAAAGAGGACAATCGAATGAACCACTCGATAGTTAATATGCGCGAGGCGCATCCTTTCACAGGAGACTCTTCTTTAACTGCTAAAAAGGTACAGGTCCTTGCTACACCACAGGGAGAAAAATTTTACCCACCTACTTGTGAACAAGCCAAAGTTATTGAATCAGAAACGCTTCCTCTGCTCGTTGTTGCTGGTGCTGGAGCAGGGAAAACCACAACAATGTCTATGCGAGTGCTATGGCTTATTGCAAATAAAGGTTTCGCGCCAGAGAGTATTCTTGGTCTGACATTTTCGCGTAAATCTGCAGGTGAACTCGGGTATAAAATGCGCCAAGATTTGCAGAATTTTATTGCGAATACAGGATATTCCATTGAAGGCGAACCGATCGCTGCCACTTACAATTCTTTCGCACAAAATATTGTTCGAGAACACGGTATGCATATCCATCTGGACCCTGATTTGCAGCTTATCGGTAGTGCGCGAGCCTGCGAAATCATGACACATATTGTGGAGTCATGGCAGGATGATTTACCGGAGGACATGGCTCTATCGGTCATAGTGAATAAAACTCTGCAACTTTCAGGGCAAATAGCAGACCACAACCTCAGCGTTGAATCAGCAAGAAAAGAATTGGAATACCTCAACGATGATTTTGCTGAGATTTCACCAAAGCCTAGCGATCCTCTCAAAAAAATTCTGTCAGTCAATCGTGCGCGTCTACAGTTGCTTGATTTCGTTGAAGCATACGCCGCCTATAAACGCGAAGAAGGACTGATTGATTTTTCCGATCAGTTACTTCTTGCAACTCAAATTGTGCATAAAGCCCCTGAAGTAGTTCAATCATTACGCCAAGAATACCGCGCAGTACTCTTGGATGAATTTCAAGATACTTCAGTTGTACAGATGGAACTTTTATCCACAATTTTTCACGATCATCCTGTGACAGCTGTCGGGGACCCGAACCAGGCCATTTACGGGTGGCGTGGGGCTTCTGCATCCTCATTAGAATCTTTTCTTCACCGATTCCACACAGGTACCCCCCATATGGAAAGCCAATCTTTGACACTATCAACAGCTTGGCGTAACAGCAGGCAGATTCTCGTTGCAGCAAATGCGATTGCCCAGCCACTGCGCAATCACTCTACCTATGCAAAATCACCTATTTTGAATCCTCAACCTCAGGCAGAAAACGGCACTGTAACTCTGACATACCCGCTTGAACGTGAAAAACAAATACAAGACCTCGTTGATTTTGTGAAAAAAGTTCACCATCCTTTGCCTCCCTCAGATCGGCACGATAATCGACGGTGGACTTCAACAGCAATATTGTGTCGGCGTAGACGCGATATTCCTGAAATAGCTCGCGCACTTCGTGATGAAGGAATCTCCACCTATGTTTTCGGTTTAGGCGGTTTACTTTCTGAACCAGCAGTACGGGATGTGCGTGCAGCACTGGAGCTGAGCGCAGATGTAGGGGCTTCCCGATGGATTATGCGTTTGCTTGCTGCACGCGATATCGGCACATCAGATATTGCCGTATTACACGCCTATGCGCGTGAACTTGCTCGTCAGCGCGATCCTGAAGCTGAACATGTGAACGTATTCCTCTTGGACGCCATTGATAATGTTCCCCCCGTGGGATGGTGCAAAGATAGCCGTGGACCACGCTTTACTCAAGCAGCACATACGCGGGTACGCATACTCGGACAGCAATTAAGGAAAATACGTGAAGGTAATGGTCGTAGTCTCACTGAACAAGTAGAACGTGCCATCCGCATACTTGGAATGACAGAAGACCTCATTGCTGATCCCCTGCAAAATAATGGGCGTGAAGCCTTGGATGCTTTTGTTGACACAGCATTGAAATATGAAACAGAAGTACCTTATGCGCATATGCGTGGTTTCTTGTCATGGCTGGAAATAGCAGAAGAAGAAGAAAACGGCTTGGAAATGCCTTCGACTGTTCCCGAGGAGAAAGCCGTTCACATATTGACCGTGCATGCAGCAAAAGGGCTGGAATGGGATTCGGTGGCTGTGGCTTCTCTCGTGGATTCTTTATTTCCTGAGCATCGTTCAAGAACCTCTGTACCTTGGACTGATAATCCACCAAAGAACAATGGGTGGCTGATGAAACATGAGGAACTTCCTGCCCCATTACGAGGCGACTACAAGGACTTACCTTCACTGTGCGAACATGAAGAAACAGAAAGCATGTCCGCATACTTCAGTGAAAAAGTCCGTGAAGTACAAGCGAGTAATAGCAGAGCCACAGAATCATCTGTTTTTAAGCAGCACCTAGAATCTGAAGTATTACCAGCTTTTGGTGCCCACGCGGAACGTGAAGAACGGCGTTTAGCGTATGTTGCTTTTACACGGGCACGAACACATATGTTCCTAACAGGATCATGGATGGGCTATGGGAAACAACCACGTTATCCTTCCCGTTACCTTATGGAAGCTCAAGCAGAGTTGCTGAGCGCATTTCGACAAAAACACGACGAAAGCTCACCGTGGATTGCGCAGATTACACAGCTACCCGTAAAAACGAATGAATACGATAATGACATACGTGAGGAAGCAACGAGTTTAGAAAATGCTGGCCCCTTACCCTCAGGAAATAACAGTGAGACCAGTACGCACAAGGGCACATGTGAAACATTACTGGCTGCAGCGCCTGAAAACATTCGCGCCGACTACGCGCAAGCATGTGAGCAACGCGAACACATTACTGTAGGTCTGACAAGCCAAGAACAACAAGAATCCTTAGATAGGCTCACACAACATGTAACCCACTATCCCAATGAGGATGACATCCGTGCAACAATGACTGAACCTCATATCAAACTTTTTCCACCAGAAGCAGGTCGAAGTCGTCACGACACTGCTCAAGCTGCGCAACGAGTGTACGAACATATGGAGCGCACACATATACGGCAAGAAAAAGATCTTCTGATGACACTACGTTTGCGTGAAGAAAAACTTAAAGAAGCGTTACGAATGTCAAATGAACAAGAAATGCGTAGAGCCTTAATAGGAATAATTCCCCTACCAGTTAATGAAGGGCCTGTTATTAGTACGCATTCAGAAAATGAGGAGCAAACACTCCAGATAGAAAATGACTCTTTCATTCAGTATGTCAGCGAAAGTTTAGAACTGACACAAGATACGCGCGCATTACTTGAAGAACGGCAATATCAAGCTGAGCAAAGAAAACAGAACCTTCTTCCAATTCATCAGGTCGCGGCAACACGACTGTCCGCATTAACCACAGACCCTGAAAAATTTGCTCGAATGTTACGCAGACCGATCCCCACAGAACCAATATCGAGTGCGACTTTAGGAACTATTTTCCACAAATGGGTGGAAAAACAGTTAAGAGTATCAAGTGCACTTTTATGGGATGAAGCTTTACCCGAAGCGGAATCTTTAAGTGAAAAAGAACGGGAAAAACTTGAACGCCTGCAAAAACATTGGAAAAAATTAGATATTTTAATAGACCGTAATCCGGTGGCTGTCGAAGAACCTTTTTCCATCGAAATTGCAGGTATATCAGTACACGGTCGAATGGATGCTGTCCTGCGGGATCGTAATGGTCATGACATGGTTATTGACTGGAAAACAGGACGACCTGTTGGGCCAAAAACCCCGCCTGAACATCTCATGGAATACGTCTTACAACTACGCCTGTACCGTAAAGCATGGGCGAGACGCCAAAGAAAAACAGAAAAACAAGTGGAAGCCTGTATTGCATTCTTAGACGGTCCACGCGTGTTTTCTTTGCAAGAACTGGAACAATTCCTTGGCTCATATGCGCATACCAGCATTGAAGAAATGGTTTCCACAGTATTTGGTCAAAACACAAAAACAGGCACCTTCAAAGAAAACGACAATGAGTAGGACAACAGGCAGCACGCGCGCGCTCTACACATGCACGCATAAGCACGGCTGCCTATCCACCCTCGGCTTTATCCAGTCCGTGCGCTCTACACATACGTAGGAAAGGGGTGTTAGGTACCTTAACAAACGATGTATATGACGCAGGTGCATAACCTATCCGTTTATCTGTACGACCACTATGACCTGTTATCGGAAAGGAACTCAAGCCTGACAGTAGGCAGATCGTCACTATCAACTACATCGTCACTATCCGATGCACTGCTATATGACTTACCCGAACTTACAAAGAGCGCTTCGTTATCTGCGGAAATAGGAGAAATCTTATCTGTGTCAGAAAGCAAACGAGGATCAACGAAAGGAGCCGTATCTGCAGAATCATCAGGTAAATAAGTATCAACATCTTGCAAAAGATGAGCGCTCGAATGAATAACCTGATGTACCTGCGGTTCCTGTGCCTGTGCAGACTCATCCGTTGCACTGGAAGGAACTAACGCAGTAGGGGAAGGACGACGATTCACTAGCTGCTCATCACCAAGATCATCAGCTAACTCACGTATCATCTTTTCTGCATCACGCTGAATATCACGATCTTCAGCATGAACACCGTGAACAAACCAGCGAACCAACGCCAATTCAGATACCAGCTGGGCGCGAGTAAATAAATGCAAATCAGGTGTTGACCGCTCCATAGCATACGCTTCACGGAAACGATCCAAGAAACCATCACTTGCTTGAGCGAGCACCCAGGCAATATCTGTAGCAGGATCGCCCACATGCGCCCCATGAAAACCAGATAAAGCAATAACAGAACCACGGTCCACGCTAATAGAACGTAACTGCAAATCCGCATGCAACGGCACAGTGGAAAAACGCCACAAAGACACATCCTCTAAAGCGGCTTCCCATCGGCTCCACAAATTTGACGGCAATAAAGTAGATTGAGCAGCCTCATCAAGAATCGCCACATGACGACGACGACATTCCTGCGCGTCATATACGGGCAAACCAGCACCCGTATACGCTAAAGCAGATAAATTGTGAAGGGAAGCTAACGCGCGTCCCAACGAAGCGGGCAGTAAATGCTCATCATCAAAATCAGATTCTTCAAGGAAACGCCCACCAAGATCTTTATGAACAAGGACTCGGTCCCCTTCAGGAGTCACCGTAGAACCCGCAGGACGCGGCACATCAAAAGAAATTTTACGGTAATCATAAGCCTGTCCCAGGCGATGAAGAACTGTGGACTGTGAATGTAAATCCAAGCCGCCAATAGTGTCATGAGGGCACGTAACAAGCCACTTATCACCGCGCGTATCAACAATGCCAGTCACAGAGACAACGTCATCACTATAAGAAGGAGGGCGAATAGCGACAACTTTCAGACCAGGGACAGCTACTGTGGCAAGTGCGGCTAATTCAAAAGGGCTCTTTGTGCGACTCACACATCCACCGTACCGCTCAACACATGAATAAATGCGCATCACGGCCGCGTAGTTGCAGATTAAGCGACAAAAAGACGGTACAAGGCAATGAAAGAAAATGCGTATTGATTTCGTCACTCATCGACAGATAAAGTCCGAATACTGGAAGGTAATATGAAGGCAAAATATTTTTTGTAAGAATTTTGATATGACTCATCTTCAGACTGATCGTATCCACCCGTCATTGCGCTCCCAATATCAAGCGGTCATTGACCGTAACCCCGATCAAGCAGAATTTCAGCAAGCTGTATTTGAAGTTTTCCTTTCCCTTGCGCCGCTCGTTGATCGCAAACCTGAATATCAAGAACTTGCCATCCTTGACCGGATCGTTGAACCAGAACGTCAAATCATGTTCCGAGTCCCATGGGCTGATGACTCAGGAAAAATACACGTAAACCGCGGTTTCCGCGTGGAATTTAATTCCGCGCTCGGCCCATATAAAGGCGGTTTGCGTTTCCATCCTTCTGTGAACCTTTCCATCATTAAATTCTTGGGTTTTGAACAGATTTTCAAGAACTCTTTAACAGGATTACCTATTGGTGGCGGCAAAGGTGGCTCTGATTTTGATCCGAAAGGCAAATCAGATGCGGAAATCATGCGTTTTTGCCAATCATTCATGACAGAACTTCAACGACATATCGGTCCTGACACAGACGTTCCTGCAGGCGACATCGGCGTAGGCGGCCGCGAAATCGGTTACCTTTTTGGACAATACAAACGAATCCGTAACCGCTTCGATGCTGGCGTTTTAACAGGTAAAGGCCTGACATGGGGTGGCTCTCAGGTGCGTACCGAAGCTACCGGATACGGACTTGTGTTCTTTGCGCAAGAAATGCTTGCAACCAAGGGACAAGTATTTGAAGGTAAAAAAGTAGTTGTTTCCGGTTCAGGTAACGTTGCTATTTACGCGATCGAAAAATTGCAGCAACTAGGTGCCACAGTGATCGCATGTTCAGATTCCTCAGGATACGTCGTTGATGAAGCAGGTATTGATCTTGCCCTGCTCAAAGAGGTCAAAGAAATTCGACGAGGCCGTATCTCAGACTATGCTGCTGAACGCTCCTCAGCTCGTTTTATCTCAGGCGGTTCAATCTGGGATGTTCCCTGTGACGTCGCTTTACCTTGCGCCACCCAAAATGAACTCCCTCTGGAAGCTGCTCGTAGCCTCGTCAAGAACGGAGTTGTTTTGGTTGCTGAGGGCGCGAATATGCCAACCACCCCAGAAGCCATCGATTTCTTACAATCAGCGGGTGTGCTCTATGCCCCAGGTAAGGCATCAAATGCTGGTGGTGTTGCGACTTCCGCTTTGGAAATGCAACAGAATTCCGGTCGCACATCATGGACTTTCGATGTTGCTGAAGAACGTTTACATTCGATTATGGTGAATATTCACCGTAACTGCTTGGAAACGGCTGAAGAATACGGTGTTGCCGGCGATTATGTCGCAGGAGCAAACCTCGCTGGATATATCAAAGTCGCTGATGCAATGGTGGCACACGGACTTATCTGATAGTCAAAAGCGCAACAAAGAGGGCAGGGCCACATGGGTCCTGTCCTCTTTGATATTGGAAAATAAACGCATAAGAAAACCGAGTAACACAAACAGCAGTATGAAGCGACTTTTACCGTCATAACCTTGAGAAAAGGTGTCATAATTCCAACAAAATAGCTCAGAACCTCATTAATGCTCATCTAGGCGGCATATATCGACTAGGCTGGCGACGTGGCAATTGAGTTTCCTGAAGAAATCCAGTCCCTACGTACAACGATGGGCAATATTCTCGCTGTTGTTCAGCCGGATAAAATGCGTGCGCGTATCGCTGAACTTTCTGATAAAGCAGCGGCACCTGACCTGTGGGACGACCCTGCGCAAGCACAAGAAGTAACATCAGCGCTCAGCCATACTCAAAGTGAACTTGATCGTGTTGTGGCGATGACCTCACGTATTGATGATCTGGAAGCCATGGTTGATATGGCCTCAGAAATCGCTTCAGAAGATACCGATGAAGCCCACGAAATACTCACCGAAGCCGAAAACGACCTCCTAAAACTACGTGAGGACCTTTCTGATCTGGAAATTCGTACCCTTCTTGACGGTGAATATGACGAACGCAATGCTGTTGTCACTATTCGTTCAGGAGCAGGCGGCGTTGACGCGGCAGACTTTGCTGAAATATTGCTGCGCATGTACTTACGATGGGCTGAACGACACGGATACCCCACAAAAGTGATGGATACTTCCTACGCAGAAGAAGCCGGTCTAAAATCAGCAACTTTTGAAGTACAAGCCCCATATGCTTACGGAACTTTATCCGTTGAAGCTGGCACGCACCGCCTCGTCCGTATCAGTCCCTTCGACAATCAAGGACGCCGCCAAACATCATTTGCAGCGGTGGAAGTTATCCCCTTAATTGAATCAACCGATCATATTGAGATCCCTGAAAACGAGCTGAAAGTGGACGTTTTCCGCTCATCAGGTCCCGGCGGACAGTCAGTGAATACAACTGACTCAGCGGTGCGTATGACTCACATTCCTACGGGAATCGTTGTTTCGATGCAGGATGAAAAATCTCAGATCCAAAACCGTGCAGCCGCGCTCCGCGTATTGCAATCACGATTGCTGATGCGCCGCCATGAAGAAGAGCAAGCAATGAAAAAAGAGCTTGCTGGCGATGTGAAAGCATCATGGGGCGACCAAATGCGTTCCTACGTATTGCAGCCCTACCAGATGGTGAAAGACCTACGAACGGAACATGAGTCGGGGAATCCGCAAAATGTTTTCGATGGGGATATTGATGGTTTTATCAATGCTGGTATTCGTTGGCGTAAAAACCAAAACGATGAGGAAGCCTAAATAAGGTTCCTTCTGATGAGGGCGGGGCTATCTGCAATTGAGTGGCAGAGGCTTTCGCCCTTTCATTTACGGCGAGGTGAAAAACTGAGCACCCATTGCGCTTGCCGCATGGAACACTATGTGACTTAATAGTGCGCGATATTGTTGGGAATAAAGCGTGTCTCCTGATGCAAGGAATTGATATGGCCTTTAGGCTAGATGGGACCATGACCCCGACACGGATGGCGACATGATTCGTTTTGACGATGTTTCTATGGTGTACGCCAAAGGCGCGCGCCCAGCACTTGACCACGTTTCTTTAGAAGTAGAGCGTGGAGATTTTGTTTTCCTCGTTGGAAAATCAGGTTCCGGTAAATCAACTTTCCTGCAGCTTGTGATGCGTGAAATTCAAGCAACATCTGGTCATGTATGGGTTCTCGGGCAGGACGTAGGAGCATTATCACGCTGGTCCGTGCCTAAACTTCGCCGACAAGTAGGGACAGTATTCCAAGATTTCCGCTTGTTACCTTCGAAATCTGTGTACGAAAATGTCGCATTAGCTATGCAAGTAATCGGTAAATCACGGCGTGCAATTGAAACAGCGGTGCCAGATGTCCTTGACTTGGTTGGGCTTAAAGGAAAAGAACACCGTCTGCCACATGAACTTTCTGGCGGTGAAGAACAACGTGTCGCAATTGCGCGAGCAATGGTGAATCGCCCAGAGCTTTTACTAGCAGACGAGCCAACAGGTAACCTTGATCCAGACACTTCTTTAGGGATTATGCGCCTTTTGGATCGTATTAACCGAGCAGGTACCACTGTTGTTATGGCAACACACGATGCGGCGATCGTGAACCAAATGCGTAAACGTGTTCTGGAACTTGATAGCGGTCACGTGGTTCGTGACCAGTCACGTGGTGTGTACGGCGAAGGAAAGTAAACTGATGAAACTTCGTTTTATTCTGGCTGAGGTCGGTAAAGGACTTTCACGTAACCGCGCCATGAGTGTCGCAGTTGTTTTGGTGACTTTTGTTTCTTTGTTGTTCGTTGGCGTGGCGGGGCTTGCGCAAATGCAAGTGAGCCGAATGAAATCGCAGTGGTACGACAAAATTGAAGTGTCCATTTATATGTGTGCTTCCAATGATGAAATACCTGCATGTCAATCTACAGAAGCCACAGAGCAGCAAATTAGTGCTGTACGTAATCGTTTAGCCTCTGCTGATATCGCTCCTTTGGTGAAGGAAGTCTACGAAGAAACAAAAGAACAAGCTTTTGAGAATTTCACGCAGCTTTTTGGGGATACTTCAATTGGTCAGTGGACAACGGTAGATATGATGCCGGTATCTTTCCGTATCAAACTTGTCGATCCGGAAAAGTATTCTGTCCTTCAACAGGAATTTTCAGGTAAACCAGGCGTGGCCGTTGTGAAAGATCAACGTGAAATTGTTGAGCCCCTGTTCAAAGTGATCGACAATGCGAAACTGATGTCCTTAGGTCTTGCAGCAGTGATGATTGTTGCTGCGGTTCTGTTGATTACGACAACGATTCGTTTGTCCGCGATGAGTCGTGAGCGTGAAACGTCGATTATGCGTCTGGTAGGTGCCTCTAGCTTATTTATTCAAGCTCCATTTATGATCGAAGGGGCGCTTGCCGCTATCTGCGGTGCCTTACTCGCAGTGGGAGCCTTGTTCGCAGGTGTGCATTTACTTGTGAAAGGTTGGCTGGCTCAAGTATTTGAGTGGACAAGTTTTATTGGCGTGCGTGAAGTGTGGATTATGGCTCCGGTTCTTATTGGTGCCGCCGTGCTTTTAGCTCTTTTTGCCTCAATGGTGTCTTTGGCTAAATACACAAAGATCTGAGTGCAATCAGGGGAGCAGCGCCTAAGCTTTTATCTTCCGTCGGATATATGATGCGAGCGTATAGATACTGCGTGGTGCTACACGATGAAAAAAAGAGGAGGTGATGAACTGTGCCGAAAGAATGGAAAAAACCAAAAATGACAGAGGCTGAGCGCCGTAAAGCTGCTTCTGATGCGAAAAAGACAATTGCGCGTCATAAAAAAGCGCGTCACGAGTACCTGATTGAGGACACATGGGAAGCGGGGCTGGTCCTTTCAGGAACTGAAGTAAAAGCTTTACGTATGGGCCGCGCATCCTTGGTGGATTCATGGGTTGAAATCGCGCGAGGGGAAGCGTGGTTGTACGGTGCAAATATCCCAATGTATGCGCAAGGGTCGTGGAATAACCATGCGCCTACACGTAAACGTAAATTGCTGCTTCACCGTACACAAATCGCTGAATTAGCGCAGAAAGTTCAAGCAAAAGGCTACACAATTGTTCCTTTGGAACTGTACTTCATTATGGGACGCGTTAAAGTGGAAATTGCTTTGGCTAAAGGCAAACAAGAATTTGATAAACGCCATGCATTACGCGAAGCGCAAGATAAACGTGAAGCAGAGCGCGCGATGCGTCGCTATGTTCGTCAAGCGCGGCACTGATTGTCTTATATTTGCCAGTATGTGCAGGACGTTCATCAGGTAATAGAAAGCGCTGCCCAGATTGTGGGCTATTTAGCTTGGCCGCTCATAGATACGCCCATTCGACGCAACGTGCCTAGGCGTGTACACTTCCTAGTGGTCCTCCGTGTGACGTTATCATCCGAACCTCCCCAGGGCTGGAAGGCAGCAAGGATAAGGGTGCGCTGACGGGTGCGCGGAGGATCTTTTCTTTTCTTAACCTTTGCTTCCCCTAGCTCAGCCACACAGTTTGTGATTCTTTAGGGGATATATCCTTGAGGGAACGTAAAAGCAAAACATGGTCTGCGCATGCATCAATGAGTTCAGAATCATGCGTGATAACAATGACCACATGGCCAGCTTGAGCTAGTTCTGTGAGTTGCTGTGCGACGCGCTGTAAATGACGAGCATCAATACCGGATGTTGGTTCATCCCATATGTGGATATGTGCGCGGCGTGCAAGTGCTGCCGCCATTGCGACACGTTGCATTTGTCCGCCTGAAAGCGATTGAGGGTGTCGTGTTTCGACATCTGTGAGCTGATAATGCGAAATAAGGTCCTCAATATCGTTTGCGCTGACGGAAGGGTCCTTACCTAAATGTATTTCTTCGGTGACGGATTGTGTGAAAAGCTGATGATGAACGTCTTGCATGACGACGGCGCTATGTTTTTGTCGTTCACGTGCGTTGAGGGAGCGCCCATCCCATTGGATTGTGCTTCTTTTTCCTGAAGGTTCGCGCAAGCCGCATAGAATACGCGCGAGTGTACTTTTACCTGCACCATTTGGCCCGATGAGAGCGCATACACGGCCGGCTGGAATATGAAGGGAGGGGATGCGAAGAACTTGCTGATGCTGGTAGGCGTGTTCGAGGTCTGTGAGTATGAGTGTTTCCGGAGAGACAAGGGATGTGGGGGAGAGGTCAAAAGCATGACTTGTAGGGCTGTTCGTAGCTGTAGGGCTGTTTTTCTGTAGCAGGACAGGGGCAGCCAAATCAGCGCGTGTCGCAGTATGAGAGCTGTGATTTTGAGTAGGTAGATTAACGTCATCCCACTTGGAGGGCGGTTTCAGGGTGCGCAGTCCTAAAGAGTGGCGTATCTGATCTGGGAGGGCAAAAAATTCATTTCCGCTCCACCTGTGTGTGATTTTCCCACCGTCGATACGTAATACCTGGTCGACCAGTTCGCGGAGGAAATATACGCGGTGCTCAGCGATAAGGAGAGTGCGTTTGTCGTTACGTAATTTTTGTAGGAGCAAGCGCAGGTCCTCAATTGCTTCAGGTGAGAGATTGGAACTTGGTTCGTCGAAGATAATGATGGGTGTATGTGCGATATAGGCTTGCGTGCAAGCGACTTTTTGTAGTTCGCCTCCGGATAAATGTGTGAGTGGGCGATCTAATAGCGCACTTATTCCCATTTTTTCTGCACCAGCGCAGATCGAATGGTCAATATTTTCAGGCTTTTCTGCGTAGTTTTCTGCGCGAAAAGCAAGTTCGTCACGCACGTGGGTAGTAAAAAACTGTGTTCGTGGGTTTTGAAAGACTGTGGAGGTGAGTTCACCTGCCTGATTCAAAGAATCGTAGGGAAGTTCAGTGCCATTGACGCGGATTTTTCCGCTGAGTGTTCCGCTGTGAAAAAGTGGAATCATGCCGTTGATAAGTCGCAGTATGGTGGATTTTCCGCCTCCGCTTGGGCCGCAGAGCAGCGTGGTACTTCCTGGTGGGCAAGAGAAAGTAATATCGTGCAGGCCGTGTTCATATGTTTGTGTGAGGGGTTGCGTGTTTTCTTTTGTTGCCCAAGGGGAAGCTGAGCCTGTGTGGGTGGGGTAAAGGAATGAGGCCTCGTGGATATGAATACTTCCGCGTGGATTTGTGGGGGCAGCTTCATATGTCATATGTTCAATTCCCATCCGTAGAAGTAAAAAATCACGAGGACGCAGAGGCCGCAGAGGATGTAGATGTCTCCAAGCGAGCATCGTAGAGTAATTCGGCTAGTATGTGGCCCTTTTCGTCCTAATCCGCGTAGCAGAGCGGAGGCGCTGAGTTCATCGGCCATACGTGTGGTGGAAGTCAGCAGAGGAACGAGGATGTATTCAGCTGTGCGTATGGGGTGACGCATTATTTTGTGAGGGCTGACATCTATTCCGCGTAGGCGCATTGCGTCGTGAATATTATGTAGTTCCACAGAAAGTGAGGGCAGGAATCGGAGCATGACAGCGAGGGGAATAATGAAAAACTGGGGGATTTTCAGTGCTGACAGTGCTGCAATGAGGTGGGCAACTTGTGTGGAAGAAATAAGGTACCACGCGGCTCCTGCGCATACGCTGAAACGTGTAAACCAAAAGCCTAATCCTGCTGTGAGGGTGGGGATCCAACCAACCCATAGGAGTGGTGCGCACATATAGACACCGGCCCATAGGAAGGTCCATGTGAACCAGATGCATACCTTACGTAGTGGTACGGCTGATGCAAGGAGAGGAAAAAGGAGTACAGCGCATACGAGTGCCAGCAAAAAGGGGCCTCGGCCCATGACAAGAGTATTTGTGAGCAGGAGTGCAAGAATTTTCGTTCGGGGATCTACACGAAATGATGTGGCGTTATGTGCTGTTTTTCCGTGGAAGAAGTGAATGTTGTTGAAGAATGACACGTGAGGATCACAGGATGCCGGCGCGTGAAAAATGCTTATCCAATATGCGGGTGCCAACCCATGCGGCTCCGACAGCGACAATACAGAGTGCAATGTGGAATCCAATGAGGAACCACGGAGTAAAGAGGCTGCGCATAAAGTCTGCGTATTCTGCTCCTTGGCGTCGTGTAATGCGTTGGAAGAAAGCGTCAGATCCAATGATGACGGGGATGAGCGGCGCGATTAACCAGAATTGGAAGATACCGAAGGCAAGGCATGCGCGCCACCGTGAAGTGTAGTGACCAGAGTAAAGGATGAGATCGGCGATAAAGCCGCATAGGGCAGCTACGATAACGGTTCCCCAGAATTGTCCGAGAAGGGCCATTGTGCCGCCGATAAGTGTGCCAAAAAGCGTCATAGCGAATACGCGGGGTGTTTTCACCATGAAAAGGATAACGACGGTGGCATTGATAAGCGTGCCAATAAGGATGCCGACTAGGTGTAGTGCTGGGCTGACGAAACTGACGAGTGAGCTGAGGAAAAGTATGAAGAAATAGATTGCGCCGAAAATGCCGATGTTGATGAGTGCGCGTGGAGCGAGGGCATGGCCTGTGGGGGTTGAGGTGGTCATTGGGTGTCCTTATGAGTGGAGGAGAAGTAGGAAAGAAAACCGAAGGGTTTGTGACAACTTGAACTAAGAATGTCATATTATTTACTGCGACACGCCATTTTGAACTGTTGTGACGTGAATGCCAGGAAAATGTTGTTTCCCATCATGTCTTTCGTGGCGTAGAAGCGGCATGAATGTGGAGGTAGAAAAAGGACTTTCATGACAGTCATGTATCGAATTTCAGGGAGTCAGGAAGGCCCACAATAGGTAAAGATGAGAAAAGAAAAATATGCATCCCGAACAGAAAATACTGAGAAGCATAGGTTTACTCGCTGTCGTAGCACGATATGACAGCTTGTCATCAGATAGGTGATGACAATGGCGTACCGTTGAGAAGGATGAGTTTTCATCTACGTATTAATTTCCCCACAGAACAAAAGACCGCGCAGGAGGAATCGTGAAAGTTCTCGCTCTCCATTCCAGTCGTTTCGGGCATACCACTCGAATTGTGTGCGCAATGACGCGAATCCTTGAACGTGAAGGGCATGAAGTTCTTATACGACCGGTACATGCTATGCGATCCCTCCCTGAGGACATAGACGCAGTTCTTGTCGGAGCTTCCGTACGATATGGTTTCTATTCGCCACGCCTCAAAAAATGGACACGACGCCACGCGCGTCGCTTGAATAAAATGCCAACAGCCTTTGTTGGAGTTAGCTTATCGTCAGAAAACCCTGATAAATCTGAACCAGACACAAATGTGTATTCACGTAAATTCCTTGCTTCCACACCGTGGGAACCGACACTGCTCTGCCTTTTCGGTGGGGAAATTGACTTTGATTTATATAGTGGAGTTGACGCATTTGTTATGGATAAAATACTTGCCCACACCGGTAAACCACATGGCCCCGGTGTGAAAAAGGTCTACACCGATTGGCGGGCTGTCGATGATTTTGCAGGTCAATTTGCCTCTTTAATAAAAAACATCTGATGGTCAAGGACGCAAATGTGGGTCCGGGGCTTTAGGGTTGATATGTGAGCACAGCCCTTTACCGTCGTTATCGCCCTGACACTTTCGCACAAGTGATCGGACAAACACATGTCACCGATCCTTTACGTGCCGCTTTACGAGCGAACCGCGTAACCCATGCCTACCTTTTTTCAGGCCCACGAGGTTGTGGAAAAACCACATCTGCACGTATCTTGGCCAGATGTCTGAACTGTTTTCACGGACCTACGGACACCCCGTGCGGTCAATGTGACTCATGCCGTGAACTTGCGACAGGAGGACCAGGGTCTTTAGATGTCGTTGAAATTGACGCGGCATCCCACGGTGGTGTTGACGATGCGCGCGATTTACGAGAACGTGCCACATTTGCTCCCGTACGTGATCGCTACAAAATCTTCATTGTTGATGAAGCGCATATGGTGACACCGCAAGGTTTCAACGCCCTACTTAAACTGGTGGAAGAACCCCCAGAACATGTGAAATTTGTTTTCGCAACGACAGAACCAGAACGTGTTCTGGGCACTATTCGTTCGCGCACACACCACTATCCATTCCGTTTAGTACCCCCAGATGTTCTTGCCCCATATGTTGAACAGCTATGCAATGACGAACACATCACCATGGATTCTGGGGTGATCCCACTGGTAATACGCGCGGGTGGAGGATCGGTACGCGACACTTTATCGGTCTTAGATCAGCTGATGGCTGGAGCAATTGATGAATCCGTGTCATACGGAACAGCTGTAGCTTTATTAGGGTACACAGATCAAGCGCTTCTTGACCATAGCATTGATGCGCTCGCCGGTGGTGATGGGGCAGCAGCGTATCGTGTCATTGAGCGCATGGTGGAATCAGGTCAAGATCCACGTCGATTTGTTGAGGACTTTTTGCGGCGTTTACGTGATTTGCTGATTATTTCTGTGGCAGGCGAGGGGGCTAAGCAAGTCCTTTCAGATATACCGCAGGATCAGCTGGAACGCATGTATGTGCAAGCCCGTAATTGGGGACCACGTCAGCTTTCACGTGCTGCTGATTTAACGGATGAAGCCTTACGAGCAATGACGGGTGCGACATCACCTCGCCTTCAATTAGAGCTGTTGATCGGTCGTATTTTGGTTCCTACGGAAAGCTGGGCGCAAGGTAAACGCACAGCTTATTTGGCAGACCTTGAGGAATCCTCGGTGCCAGGCATTGTTGGTTTAAGCGGCGGAGGAGCACCCACCCCTGAACAATCAGAAGCCCCCTCGCGCGAAACATATGAATCTGAGGTTCCGCGTCGCTTTGGTGCTCGTGAAGCACGTGAGGCATATGCGCGTAAACGTCAAGAAGCACAAGCTACTTCAGGTAAATCGCTCCAAACGGCAGCTACTCACGGTGCTACCAGTGAACATAATGCTGAATTTTCGGCGCAATCGCCCAACGCAGCAATGAATATTCCTCACAGTGGTGGACTGGAATCAGGAAATACTCGCCCCGAAATGCCTGATGCGCCAACGCAGCAATCTTCATGGCCGCAAGACACGGTACCGCGTGTTCCTGGACATCACGTTGAAGATATAAGACCTGAGGGGGCACAAGCGGATACGGTAAAAAACGGTGACCGCTTCACTAGGACTGTATCTGCCTCACCCGATAAAGAAAAGGAAAACAACGAACAGAGCAAAAAAACTGAAGATACATCCCCTGTTGCCTTTGCTCATCCTGATACTTCAACGGAACAAAGGCCGATCATCCCTGCTGAGGGTGCAGATTTGCATAAAGAAGCAGATGCTATCCGAGGGCGATGGGGTGAAATTGTTGACCGCTTAGCATCAACCAGCCGTGTGGTGTGGTCCTTACTTCACCAATACGGGCAGCTGGGCGCTGTAGATGGAAATACCGTGGTCATTCTTTTGCCCACCGCAGGGCATGTTTCGCACTTTACTCACGGTGGACGTGGAAATATCGTCGCCCAAGCAATCCACGCAGTTACAGGTATACATGTTGAGGTTCGTGCTGAAATAGGACAAGTAGGGGGTGGGCGACCCGTGACGGCTGCTTCTGCAGTTGTCAATATGCCACTGCGTGAATCTGATTCACTCCCTGATGAATCACCCGCATATCGGGAAACGGAAGCAGTCCCTGCTTCTGAATCAGTGTGGCCGCAAGCAGCAATCCCCCCCACCTCTTTCCCGGCTTCTTCTGAGGAAAATAGGCGAGGAATGACTGACGAGGCCAATGCCTCACCTACACAAGAAAACCATAGTCACACTTTCCCTGAAGATTATCGTGATACGTACCTTGTTGAGGGAGAAAATTCGCTGACAAGAGAGGAACCTTTTCATGAATCTGCGCTGGTAGAGCCGACAAACGTAGACTCAACACAATACGCCGATTACCGTCCTGGACCCGCTGAAGCTGAATGGGAGCCTTTGCCTGTAAAAAATATTCCTCCAGAAAGTCAAAAAAATGATCTGTCACACTCACCTGCATATCAACAAAACCCCACAGAAAGCACAAAATCCATTGATGCTTCCATAGGAATAAGCACTACTGGAATAGAAAAAGAGGAAGGAAATATCGCTCCTTCTGCCCATGACGCAGGGCCATTTAGCCCAGCAGATCCACCGCATATGCAATCTGTACCTGTGATAAATGGTTGGAGTGAAACGGTGGCTGTGCCCGGGGGAGAAGTCACATACAGTAATGAGGATCCTTTTGTATCCGAAGGTAAAGTGGCGGAAGCTTTCGGATATGGAGCTTTTTCCGACAGGTATCCTCAAAGAAAACATCATGAATCCGCATCATCAGAAATGACTGTGACACAGGAAAATCAGCCTGCTGCGCGCCCAGCTCGTGTAAGTGCAGCAGATGATGAATCAGCGAGTATTGACGATATTGACGCGGAAAACACAGGAAAAATTGGTTTAGCAGCAGTTTTTGATGTGCTGGGCGGGACAGTAATTGACACGAAAAACACATAAACCCACCTCTTACGCTCCACAGCAAAGCTGACATCAACGCGTAGTATTCCTATGTTTGATCGATTCGTCATCATTTCTGGTATTTAGCTGAAAGAAAGAAACACCCATGTATGAAGGTGCTTTACAAAGCCTCGTTGATCAACTGGGACGCCTTCCCGGAGTTGGCCCAAAATCAGCTCAACGTATGGCTTTGTATCTTTTAGAAGCAGAACCTGATGAAGTATCAATGCTTGTGGAAGCCATTAACGCAGTTCGTACTCGTGTTCATCACTGTGAAATATGCGCGAATCTGACAGAAGAAAATACCTGTGCTATTTGTCGTGACATACGTCGTGACCCCACGATGATTTGCGTGGTCCAAGAGCCAAAAGACATACAGGCAATTGAAGCAGCCCGAGTATTCCGAGGTCGTTATCACGTACTGGGCGGCGCAATTGATCCGATGAGGGGGATCGGCCCAGAACAATTACGCATACGTGAACTGCTCACACGGCTTCAAGACGGGCAAGTAACTGAAATTATTTTGGCAACGAATCCGAATATTGAAGGCGAAGCCACAGCCTCTTACCTTGCGCGCACCTTAGCGACTATTGGCGTGACAACATCACGACTTGCTATGGGATTACCAGTGGGAGGCGACCTAGAATACGCCGATGCTGTGACACTCGGGCGAGCACTTGAAGGCCGCAGACACATCGACTAAAAACTCGAAGAAACACAACTTCTTCAGTTCCACAGGAAAATCATAGTTTTTCAGGTGTCCTTTTTTAGTGCGACCTGACAAAATGACGAATGTGACTTCCAATCAATCTTCATTTACGCGACCCGATGGTAGCCCCATCCGCATCCTTGTTGTTGATGATGAAACTGTGCTTGCTGAACTTTTAAGTGCAGCATTGCGGCACCAAGGATGGATGACGCGCACCGCAGCTAATGGTTGGGAAGCCTTAGAAAGCACAGATGAATACCAACCGGATATTGTTGTCCTTGACGTTCAAATGCCAGGGTTGGATGGAATGGCCACGCTGGAACGCCTTCGCAAAAAACATCCACATATCCCTGTTCTTTTCCTTACAGCACGTGACGCTGTTGCTGATCGTATAGCGGGTCTACGTGCAGGTGCGGATGATTATGTGACAAAACCTTTCGATTTGGACGAAGTAATCGCCCGCATTGATGCGCTTTTACGTCGAGCTGGCATGGCCAGCACCACAGTAAGCCACATACTCACAGTGGGTGACCTTGTTCTGGACGAAGATTCACACGATGTGACACGCGCAGGACAACCCATTCTTTTAACAAATACAGAATTTGAGCTCTTACGATATTTCATGGAAAACCCAAATATTGTGCTTTCAAAATCTCAGATTCTTGACCGTGTGTGGTCATATGATTTTGGTGGGCAAGCAAATGTTGTGGAACTGTACGTGTCTTACTTACGTAAAAAAATTGATCGTGACCGTGAACCAATGATCCACACATTACGCGGAGCAGGTTACATGTTGCGTCCACCAGCCTAGAGCAAGTAGCCATGTGTATTCGCTTTCATGAATGTTCCTCAGAGTCCTGCTTACAGAAAATGCCTCTGAACTGTCTATATGAAAACCTTTCCACTTGGAAAAAAGGGGTGTGAAAGTGATGAATATGAAAACAACAAGACGTGCTATACGCCGATGGGCTTTATCAACACGCCTATCTATATTTATGGCCTTAATTGTTGCTGTGTCGCTTGCTTTAATGACAGGTGCTGCCAGCTATGCCATGCGCACTTGGATGGTTCACGAACTGGACATGTCAGTGCAAGAAGACTTAACGCATGTCAAAAATCTTATTGAAAATGAAGATGTGATCCCTGCTGTGAAAGCAGCGGAAAATATTGGTCGCTCATTTGACGCCTTTGACAAAGAAAGCCAGCAAACAGAAAAACCCAGTGAAGAAGCCGCTCCACTTGAGCAATCGGGGGACTTAGCACACTCGGAGCAATCTGAGAGTTTACCGCTTCCTCCTTCAGATTTGGATGGTCCAGGATCACATGACGGTCAACTGCAACTCATATCGACAAGCCAAGGCATATACACCGGTCTTGTGCGAGGATTTCGAGTACTTACCCTGAAACAACCTGAAATTGATGTCCTCACGCATGTGCCAACAACAGGACACTATCGCACGGTATATGTAGGACCACACGGATATTTTCGTGTAGCTGCCACAGAAACCTCGGATGGCACGCGCATTGTTGTTGGACAATCATTGGATCATGTATATGGACTGACGCGCACATTGTTGCTGATTGCATGCGCGTGCGCATGTGTGATTGCAGGTGTAGCTGCCTTGCTTGGCCGCCGCTGGGTGCTCCGTGAAATGAAACCCCTCGGAGCAGTTGCCCAAATAGCGCGCCAAATAAGCCATAAAGATTTAAGCGCGACACAGACAATAGAACCTTTTGAACGGGTGGAACCTACTGCGATCGTTAAAGGAACAGAAGTTGGGGACGTGAGCCAAGCGTTAAACGCCATGATTGACAATGTGGAACATGCTTTCCAAGCTCGCACCGAATCTGAGCAACGTTTACGTCAGTTCGTAGCGGATGCGTCACATGAATTACGTACCCCTTTAGCCTCAATTCAGGGATACACCCAGCTTTTGCAACGAAACTCCATTGATACTTCAACAGCCTTAACTCGTATTGGCGCAGAATCAGCACGTATGTCTGACCTTGTGGAGGACCTACTATTACTGGCACGCCTTGATGCAGGACGGGAACTGAATACGGAACCTGTCAATATCATTCTTCTTGCCATTGACGCCCTGACAGATGCTCACGCAGCAAGTCCACAGCACCAATGGAATCTAAATATTCCTCAAGGTGCGCAAGCTGAACACTGCTACGTGCGCGGTGATGAAGCCGCTTTACGGCAGGTATTTGCGAATCTGTTGAGCAACGCGCGTGTACACACTCCGGCAGGAACAATTGTGGATTTATCAATCCAGCCAGAGGAAGCTCAAGGAACAACATATTTCACGAATACACCTGTCGATTCTGACGCGCATGAACAATCCGCAGACAAAGGGAAAGAAAACCTTGTGATTACTGTGCGTGATAACGGCCCAGGTATTCCTCAACACTTACGCGATACGGTATTTGATCGTTTTGTTCGTGCTGATACATCCCGCACACGCGCCACTGGAAAAGGCTCATCTGGATTAGGTCTTTCCATTGTGAGCTCAATCGTAGAAGCCTTAGGTGGGAAAGTAATTTTAAGCACCGTCTGCGAGGGAGAAGAACCTATCGCAGATATGACACATGGGACGATATATACGGTCGTTTTACCGCGTATGGACTACGAGGAAACCGCAGAGCAGCCCTCATGAAAAACCCTTATTGTTGTCAGCAATAGCTCAGTAATAGTACGGATACTGCGACCAATCCGGCGTGCGATGTTCAAGGAAAGCATCACGTCCTTCTTGAGCCTCATGCGTCATATACGCCATACGTGTCGCTTCTCCTGCGAACACTTGCTGGCCGGCTAAACCATCATCAGCGAGATTGAAAGCAAACTTCAGCATCCGTATTGCTTGTGGTGACTTTGTTGCGATGATACGTGCCCACTCTAAAGCCGTATTTTCCAGCTCGCAATGCGTAACAGCACGGTTGATGGCACCCCACTTTTCTGCGGTATCAGCATCATAACGTTCAGCAAGGAAAAATATTTCACGTGCTCTGCGGTCCCCCACTTGACGTGCAAGAAGCGCAGAACCATAACCTGCATCAAAAGAACCAACATTCGCATCAGTTTGCATAAAAGCCGCATGCTCACGTGAAGCAACCGACAAATCACACACCACATGAAGTGAATGGCCGCCACCAGCAGCCCAACCAGGAACAGCCGCAATCACCACTTTCGGCATAGTCCGAATAAGTCTTTGTACCTCAAGGATATGTAAGCGTCCAGCACGCGCAGGATCAACATTTTCACGCCGCGTACCAGTATCAGCATTCGCATCTGAGCCTTCGATTTCATAACGGTACCCGTCACGCCCACGAATCCTTTGATCGCCACCAGAACAAAAAGCGTACCCACCATCACGCGGCGACGGACCATTACCTGTCAAAATAACAGCAGCCACATCAGAACTCATCCGCGCGTGATCTAAACACCGGTATAGTTCATCAACGGTATGAGGGCGGAAAGCATTACGAATCTCCGGTCGATCAAAAGCTATCCGAACAACAGGTAAATCCTTACCCGCAGGTTTTCCATCAAGCTCATAGCCACGTGAAATGCCACGATGATACGTGACATCTGACAGAGTAAATCCGCTGACCTCACGCCAGCGTGTGGGATCGAAAGTATCAGAAACACAATCTAAAGCACTCATGATCTCTAGCTTAGGTGCCACAAGCTGCACGTGTGGAATTCATAAGGCTTTGCTCCCAAGGAACGAGGGAAAACGACGCGCTCAACCCACGCCAGCAGTTCTTCAAAACTTTGCCCCCCAAGGGATGAGGAAAAGGCAAGCAATATCAAGCAATATGAGCAATGATAGGCGGTCTCAGCCTCAATTAAATTATGCTGAAATACACGTACATGTGTACGCAAAGTCAAAGGAAGTGAAGATGATTCCAACGCTACGAACACCCGCGTATGGTGGCGACTGGAGCCCCGAACAATGGGACGAAGCAACAATCGATCAGGATATTCACCTGATGGGCGAAGCCGGGGTCACAATGATTTCCCTCGGCATCTTTTCGTGGGCTTTCCTTGAACCAACAGAAAAGCACTATGACTTTGACTGGTTGGCTTCCATTATTGACCGTTTACATGCAGCAGGAATAGCTGTTGATCTTGCCAGCGGAACAGCATCCCCACCCGCATGGATGGCCCATACATACCCTCAAACATTACCTGTAGACAAGCATGGTGTGCGTTTAGGTTTTGGTTCACGACAGCAGTATTGTCCATCTTCCCCTATCTACCGTGCAGCTGCCCGGGGCCTGGTTCAGCGTCTTGCCCAACGTTTTGGCGGCCATCCGGCAGTTGCTTTATGGCATATCGGTAATGAATACGGGTGTCACACAGCACAGTGTTACTGTGACATATGCGCAGATGCATTCCGCGTCTGGTTACGTAACCGTTACAGCAATCTCACAGAGCTCAATGAAGTATGGGGAACGGCTTTTTGGTCGCAACGCTACACCGCCTACGAACAGATCATGCCGCCTCGTGAAATGCCAACATTCCATAATCCTGCTCAGGATCTTGATTGGAAACGTTTTTGCCAAGAAAACCTGCTTTCACTTATGCGTATGGAAAAGGAAGCGATACGTGAATACTCCGATCGCCCAGTGACAACGAATTTCATGGGTGATTTTTCAAGTCTGGACTATGCGCAGTGGGCGAAATATCTTGATGTTATTTCTGATGATTCATACCCTGATCCAGCCGATCCTGCTGCCGCGCATACAGCGGCCTGGACTGCAGATATTATGCGAGGCTTAAAAGCGGGGAAACCATGGCTCCTGATGGAGCAAGCTCCCAGCGCGGTCCAATGGCGTGAACGCAATTCACCGAAACGACCAGGACAATTTACCCTCTGGTCTGTAGCAAAAATGGCGCACGGTGCTGATGGGATTTTACAGTTCCAGTGGCGGCAATCCGTGCGCGGATCAGAAACCTTCCATTCGGGGATGGTGCCACATTCAGGGAAAAAATCACGTACATGGCATGAGGTGGTGCGTACAGGCGAAGTCATACAGCGTCTTGCCCCCGTGATGGGTTCATCATATGAGGCTCAGGTGGCGGTTGTGATGGATTGGCCTTCCCAATGGGCGAAAGAATCTGCTATCGGCCCGGTTTCTGATGCGCCTTTTGAACGCACACGGGCGTGGCACCGCACTTTATGGGAAGCGGGGATTGCAACAGACGTTATCCCAGTGGATGCAGATTTTCGTAAGTATCGCCTCATTATTGTTCCGGAACTTTTCATTGACTATCCAGATTGTGCTCAACGTTTACGTGAAGCAGCCCAGCAGGGAGCACACGTGATTGTGGAAGGACCTTCAGGTGTTGTTGATGAGCACATGAAAGCAGTCACAGGCGGATACCTCGGGTCTTTGCGTGAACTTGTAGGTGTTGCTGTGAGCGACCACGCCGCTTTAACGGGTGAGGTTATTTCTCCCAGTTCAGCAAGTGATAGTCGTGGAGATGCTGTGAACCGTTTGAGTCGTGCTGTGGGTGTGCCAAGCGCGTGTACGTGGGCAGGGTTAAGTGTAGTGTCTGAGCCTTTGCGTCGCTGTCTGGAACGTATTGGTTCTCCTGCGCCAGATATGCGTTGCGGTATGTGGGCAGAAGAAATCATGCCGTATCGAGGAGATACGTGGCAGAAAACAACAGACATTGACATTATCGCAGTATTTGATGGCCGAGGCGGTGGCGCAGATCTTTCAGGTATGCCCGCAATTACCCGACATCTGTGCGGGCAAGGGACAGCCTGGTATATCGCATGTGATGTGGATGCTCTATCACGCTATGCCATAGCAACTTTGGTCTGTGCTTACGCGCGTGTGCGACCGGTGATGGCAGACCTTCCTGATGGGGTAGAAGCGCAACGACGCGGACCGTACCTGTTTTTGTTGAATCATTCAGATAAATCTGTTGAATTACGAGGGATTATTGGGACAGATTTAGTCGATCAGCAAGAATGCCGTGGGCACGTGATGCTTGCTCCGCGTAGCGTCATGGTGGTGGATACAGGAGGACATGCAGCTCTTGAGTCCACAGCTAAGGGCAAGCAATGACACAATACCTGTGTGGATTACGAGTTTTCGTCGCGTGAGGGTTCTTCTCTTGTACAGACAGAGGATTCTTCTTTTGTGCAGACAAACGCATTAGAGCGTGAAACTGTGGCGCAACCGATGAAACCCCAAAGCCTACCTTTTTCACGATCGTATGCGGCAATGCGTGAGGTTGATATGTCCTCATGCTCGTCGCATATTCGGCGTACCTTGCAGGGCGTGGATCGCATAGTTGTGTATTCGCTTCCTTTAGTGACGCGCTTTCGCGGTGTGACGATACGTGAGGGCCTGTTGCTCCACGGTGAATACGGCTGGGGGGAAGCTGCGCCTTTTGTTGAATACGGTCCGCAAGAATCTTCACGCTGGCTATTTTCAGCATGGCAGGCAGCCTGTGTAGCCCCGCCGCAGGTACATGCTGATCGGGTCCTTGTGAATGTTACTATCCCTGTCAGCTCTCCAGAAGAAGCAGTGCAGCGTGTGGAAAGAAGCGGTGGCTGTGCGACTGCGAAAGTAAAAGTCGCAGATCCTCGTACTCGTTTATATGATGACTGTGAGCGCGTAGAAGCTGTTGCTGATGCGCTTGTGCGTACTGTGGGACAGGAGCGTGCTCGCGTGCGCGTGGATGTTAATGGAGCGTGGGATAAGGATGAGGCTATTCGTGCTTTAGCGGAGCTTGACCGTGCAGCCAGTAGCGTTGGTGGCCTTGAATACGCGGAGCAGCCGTGTGCGACAGTTGAAGAATTAGCTTATGTGCGTAAAGCCCAACATGTTCCCATTGCTGCAGATGAATCAATTCGCAGAGCAGATGACCCGATGAAAGTCATACGTAAGCAAGCTGCAGATGTGGCTGTTGTGAAAGTAGCGCCTTTAGGTGGATATGAGCGCACAGTGGATCTAGCTGAACGCACAGGAGTACGGGTGGTTGTTTCCTCTGCTTTGGAATCATCGGTCGGATTGGCGACCGGTATCCGCACAGCCGCATATCTGATGGATCAGCAAGAGCCTGTGGCCTGTGGTTTGGCAACATCTCAATTACTGGCAGCAGATGTCACGTATCAACCATTGCAGGTTGCGGAGGGCTTCTTACCGGTTACCCCTATTGAGCCGTATGAGGAGGCAATAGGTAAAAAACCGTTACCGGATGGAACCTATGACAGGTGGGTGAGCCGTTTAGGGGATATGTGCGCATATATGGAGGCGTTTTCATGAGGGATAAAACAAGTCAAGAAAATATTGCTGGTCATACGGGGGAGACAGAGCCTAAGGAGGAAAAGAGGAGGCATGCCTCAATGATTTCTCCGAGTGTTCGCTTGGCTGCGTCAGTTTGTGGCGCCTTATATGCGCAGGGCGTCCGTGATGTGGTGTATTGTCCTGGATCTCGTAGCGCACCTTTTGCTTACGTATTGGATGCTTTAACAAAGCGTGGCTATCTGCGTTCACATATTCGTGTGGATGAACGTTCAGCAGGTTTTTTGGCACTGGGGTTAAGCCGTGGCGCAGAGGTTCAGGGTAAAAATCCTGCTCCGGTCGCTATCGTGACAACCTCAGGGACTGCTGTCACTGAACTTCATGCAAGTATTGCCGAGGCCTCTCATGCGAAGATTCCGCTCCTTGTGCTTTCGGCGGATCGTCCGTTTGAAATGCGAGGAGTAGGCGCATCTCAAACGACAGATCAGGTGGGAGTTTTTGCTTCGCATGTGCGGGGCAATTGGGATATTCCTGCGGGAAGTGACGAAGTAGCATCGCTGCCGGCAATTGTGGGACGGGCTCTGGCTTGTGCTCAAGGAAAACCAACAGGTGAAGCGGGTCCAGTCCATATCAATGTGGGTTTACGTGACCCTCTTACTCCCACATCTTTTTGCGAGGATAGTGAATGGGTTGCTGATGTTGTGTGCGACTATGCAGATGAAGCAGCTAGGCGCACGCCGACAGTACATGCGGCTGTGCCTGTGCCTGTGCCGTGGAATAGTGTCATTGTTCCTGAACTGCGAACGGTTATCGTAGCAGGTGAAGGCGCTGATAAGCAGGTTGGTGAATGGGCTTCGCGTGCCCGTGTGCCTTTGATCGCAGAGCCGTCTGTTCCTCGAAGTGAGTTCGTGTTGCCATACGAACAAAGTTTGCTGTCGCGCTCGCAGCTGATGGAGGGGATTGAGCAGGTTATTGTTACTGGTCGACCGACTCTTTCGCGTGTGGTTCAGGGGCTTTTGGCGAAAAAAGGTGTGCGTGTTATTGTGCAGTCTCCTTCAGGACCGTGGACTGATGTGGCGGGCTGTGCTACTCACGTTGTGGCAGCTCTTGCTGGGCCTGAGGAGCCTCATCCAGATCACGCATGGTATGACCTGTGGTGGAAAGTGGCGCACGATGAGGATGCGCGTATTCGTGATGTATTGGCTCAAGAGCCTGCTGATTCTTCTGCTGTGCAGGTTGCGCGTCATGTGTGGGAATCAGTTTCAGGTGTCCTTGTCTTGGGCGCATCGAATTCTGTGCGTGCTGTCGATCTTGTTGCGAGGGGAGGGGGGCCTCGCTTAGTGATTACTAATCGGGGGCTTGCAGGTATTGATGGGACTCTTGCAACGGCATGTGGTGTGGCGATTGCTTCAGGTGAGTGCGTGTCTGCTTTGATGGGTGATTTGACTTTCTTTCATGACGCGGGTGCTTTAGCTGTACCTCATGGTGAGTATGTGCCGGATGTACGTATTTTTGTTGTTGATGATGGGGGTGGTTCTATTTTTTCTACTTTGGAACATGGGGCGGCTCCTGTAGAGCTTTTTGATCGGTGGTTTCGTACGCGCCTTGATGTTTCAGTGAAAGGATTGTGTGAGGCTTATGGAGCGGATTATCGGTGTGTGAGTGTGGAAGATATTCCTGCTGTGTGTCAGGCTCCGTGGCGGGGGATTCAGGTGGTTCATATTCCGGTGCATCATGTGCCTGAAGTGTATAAACGTATTCGAGGGTGACCACCTCTTTTAGATTTTCAGAAAACTTTCAGAAAAGGTTCGGTAAACTTCTAAAATTCTCCGGCAGACTAAAACCGTAGAACAGAGTTTGCGAAAGAAGGAATAATGAACGAGTCACATGGAAACGAAACAGGTGGATGGCCCATTCCGCAACCTCATGAACGCTGGGAAGGTAACGATGAGGCACAAAATACGCCTCTTTCCACTTCTGCTCAGGACATGCCTACCTCGCCTCATACCGCACCTATTGAGCACGCAGATACACATAGTTCAACGCCCATTGCTTCACAGGAGCATATTCGCGCAACTGAAGGGCAGACAACTCACACAGTCGAAGGACGCTCACAGGACACTGATCTGATGCGCGAACACTTTCAGGCACCTACGCAACCTCTGCCTCCACACGAACCAGAAGCGCAGCGTGTAGCAGCTCAGCCTGCCCAAGAAAATCCTCGCCCCTATATGGCACCCCAGATGAGCCCTCAAGAAATACGACCAACATATTCTCAGTCGCAATCTTTCCCCTTTGCCGCTCCTCAAGAGCCTCGCGTTACTTCTCACAATCAGAATCCGGGCACATCTGCACTACCCTATGCGCCTGCACCGTTACCTGTTACCAGAAGTAAACGGAAAAAACGCAAAGCCCCCGGGTGGATTGCCCTCCTATGCGCAATGGGGGTCACTGCGGCTTTATCAGTGAGCGCAACAATAGCAATAACAGGATTACGAGGCGCTTCGGCTCCTGCATACACAACGCAAACAGTTGCTCCTGTCAGCTCCGATGGAACAATAGCTGATTGGAAAGCTGTTGCTGCTGCTGTTTCGCCGGCAGTTGTGACAATCAATGTGAGCAGTCAAAACGCTTCAGGTGTGGGCTCTGGTGTTATTTATGATCCCCGCGGCACAATCGTGACAAACTACCACGTTATCTCCAGCGCATTGAACGGGAAAGGGAAAATTTCTGTCACCCTCGCTGATAACAGAATTTTTGACGCAACCGTTGTTGGACACGACCAAACAACTGACCTCGCGGTTATTCGCCTAACAAATCCACCCTCTGATTTAACTGTTGCGCAGTTTGGATCTTCCTCGCAGCTAACAATCGGTACGCAGGTGATGGCGATTGGTTCGCCACTGGGACTTTCAAATACCGTGACAACAGGCATTATCTCTGCTGTGAACCGGCCAGTTGCGGTTTCCACTTCCTCAGAAAACGATCAAGACCAGCAAGTGAATCCTTTTGATCCTTTCGGCCAATTGCCGCGTGAAGATGAAGGAAATCGTAGTGCCAGCAATGAACCTGTTATTACAAATGCTATTCAAGTGGATGCCTCAATTAATCCAGGAAACTCAGGTGGGCCACTTTTTGATGAAACAGGCTCAGTGATTGGCATTAATTCCTCTATCGCTTCTAACAGTGGATCCGCTAGCTCCGCTGGTTCTATTGGTTTAGGTTTTGCGATCCCTTCAGATCTTGTTGTCTCTGTTGTGAAACAACTGGTAGAAACAGGAAGTGTCGATCATGCGGTTCTGGGAGTAACCATTAAGACTGCTGCTGTTGGAGTTGATTCATTTACTCGTGCAGGTGCGCAAATTGAAGAAGTCGTACCCGGCGGTGCCGCTGAAAAAGCAGGGCTGAAATCTGGGGACACAATTACCGCCGTTGATGGTGCTGATGTTGCTTCAGGGAAAGCCCTATCAGGCTATGTTCGTCGCTACAAAGGTGGCGACACAGTGAAACTGACAGTTGTTCGCGAGGGTAAGAGTTCAGAGATCTCTGTGACTTTACAATCAAAGAAGTAAAAGAAAGATGAGTAGTGATTGTGTGGCCTTGAGTGATGGCAAGACCACACAATCATAAAGCTAATGTGATGAGCTGCTCGTATTCTTATATGCCGAGTGCTTCAAGAAGCGGTGACATTTTCGCTCGTGTTTCTGCGAGTTCTGCTTCTGGAACAGAATCGGGCATGATTCCGGCACCTGCGAAAAGTCGTAAGTTGGTCCCATCTTTACTGAGCTGAGCGCATCGCAAAGCGATACCAAATTCGCCTTCACCTTGGGCATCAATCCAACCGATAGGGCCGCAATATCGTCCGCGTTCGGTGGTTTCATATGCTGATAAAAGATCAAAAGCCAAAGGAGTAGGGCTTCCGCATACGGCAGCCGTGGGGTGTACAGCAGAAACCACATCAAGGACATTTGAATCCCTGAGGTGCCCGTGGATATCTGTTGCCAAGTGCGTAACATTTGGAAGCTCTAAAAGGAAAGGTTCGCTAGGTACGTCAAGTGAATCAACCAGAGGTGATAATGCGCGTACAACAGACTCCACAGCCAGAAGGTGTTCTGTCCGTTCTTTCATATCAGTCATGAGACGATCAGCATGTGTACGTGCGGACCCAGCGAGAACACGTGAATGAACGGTGCCGTCGCGCGTACTGGCAAGCAATTCAGGAGTTGCTCCGATGAGTTTGTCAACGGCGTACACCCATGTGGTGGGATACAGTTTGCTTAAACGTTGGAGTAAAAATCGTTCGTCTACTGGTAAAGGACTGGTGACGCGCATATCACGTGCCATCACGACTTTTGATGCGCTACCTAAACGCAAACGTTCAATGACACGTCTGACTGATTCTGCCCAAGCGTTTTGTGTCATGCGGCCTGGTTGAGTCCGTAGCCCTGAGGGAATATGAATAGGATTCTGTTCTTTTTCCTGTGCTGCTGCTTCTGCGCTGGTTAGTGGGTCAGGTGCTGGGGCAGATAAAGCTGCTGTTGCAATAAAACGTTGATAATCATGGTCGATAATTGTGACTTCAGGTACGCGGAGGATTCCTGGGGTTGTCGATGCAAAACCAAAGGAACCGAAAGCGAAAGGAGCACGTGGTGCCTGGGTAGGCGAGTCCACATGAGCCACAGAACGCACCTCATCCCATATTCGCGCAGCATCACGTATAGCGTGAGGGCCATCGACTGTGATGCTGAGGGCATTGCCCCACCCGAGTAACTGGTGACCCGTCCCGTTCCACGCGAGGAGCTGCTGTCCATGCGGAGCAAGGTCGAATAAGGGGACATGAGCCAGTGGGTGATTTTCCGGCAAGGCTTCTACTCGAATATGAAGTGCAGAAAAATCTGAAGTCAGACATGTAGCCATACGCACATGCTAATGCTCAAATAGCTTCTTGGCTTCACTCTGAGGGGGACAACGTGTAAGGATTGAGTTATGAATTCTTCTCATATGTCTCAGGGAACTTCACCGGTTAAACGTGCAGATTTGGATAAAGCGCCGCATGAAATCGCTTCAATGTTCGATCATGTTTCTGCGCGTTACGATGTGACGAACGCTGTATTAACTGGTGGTATGAGCTATATCTGGCTTGCTGCTTTAGCGCGCGCGGTCGCTCCGTGCCCGTCAGATCGTATTCTTGATGTGGCTGCAGGAACGGGAACATCTTCACAGGTTTTAGCTCGCAGTGGTGCGCATGTGGTGGCCTGTGATTTGTCTGAGGGGATGATTGAAGTAGGCCGTCGTCGTCATCCTTCCTTAGAGTTTGTGCATGGTGATGCCATGGAATTGCCTTTTGATGATGACTCTTTTGATGCTGTGACTATTTCATATGGTTTGCGTAATATTCCTCATCCGGATCGGGCTTTAGGTGAGATGTATCGTGTAGTGCGTCCAGGAGGTCGTCTGGTTGTTTCAGAGTTTTCTACTCCGACGCATCCGCTTTTTCGTCGCCTGTACGATCTTCATTTGGACTATGTCATGCCGCGTGTGGCTTCGCTGGTGTCCTCTGATGATGTGGCCTATGACTATCTTGTGGAATCAATTCGTTCATGGCCGGATCAAAAAACGGTGGCTCATATGATAAAGAGTGTGGGCTGGTTAAATGTTCATTATCGCAATCTTACGGGCGGCATTGTTGCCTTGCATCGCGCTCAGAAATGAAAGAGGGAAAATATTGCTTTCATATGAAGCACTCAAATCCACTCACATTAAATTGAAAACATAAGTCTTTCCGAAATAGTGCGTGTATTGTTCCTTGCTTACCTTGATGATCGCTTAAAAACAAGGGATTAATTGGCTTTGGTCCCTCTTACCTGTCTTAACCGGTAATGTTACCCCTTGGACTGTAGTGTTCCTTCCTCACGGAATATGAAAGAGCGACCTGGAGGACGCGAGTGATTGAAAACATGGGCGTTGCTGCCACCGCCGACGTTGTCGTCGTTGGGGCAGGTCCTGCTGGTGCCTCCACCGCATATCATTTAGCAACTATGGGGATTGATGTCCTCATGGTTGATAAAGCTGTTTTCCCGCGCGATAAGGTATGCGGTGATGGCCTAACACCAGCAGCGGTACATGAGCTTCTTTTCATGGGAATCGACACAACAGACTGGACACGTAACCGCGGCCTCACCGTTATTGGTGGGGGTCATACCGTTCACTTAGAATGGCCCGACCAAAAATCTCTCCCAGGCTACGGCATGGCGCGTCGCCGGATGGACTTAGACCATGCGCTTGTACAGCGAGCACGCGAAGCCGGGGCGCGTGTCAACGAAAATGTGACAGTCACAGGCGCTCTCCAAGATTCAACGGGACGGGTTATTGGTATCACCACACGTTCAGGACGTGGACCTCAAGCCGTGACAGGGCAGATCAAAGCAAAACTTGTTGTTGACGCAGGAGGCGTATCTGCTCGCCTTGCCACAAGCCTCGGAATAAAGAAAAACCCCAACCGGCCTATGGGAGTTGCAGCACGCACCTACTTCCGTTCTCCTCGTGGAAACGAAGAATGGATGGAATCACATTTAGAGCTATGGGCTGGAAAACCAGGGGAATCGGATTTACTGCCCGGCTATGGGTGGATTTTCCCCTTGGGGGATGGGCTGGTCAATGTGGGCCTTGGGTCAGTTGCCTCTCACGCTCAAGCAACACACCTGCCGTACAAAAAAGTTTTTGCACAATGGGTACAAAACCTGCCACCCGAATGGGGCTTCACACCTGAAAACCAAGTTGGCCCACTTGCCAGCGCAGCTTTACCTATGTCTTTCAACCGTACACCTCACTACACAAACGGCCTACTACTCGTAGGAGATGCAGGAGGTATGGTGAGTCCTTTCAACGGTGAAGGTATCGCACCAGGTATGAAAGCAGGGCGCTACGCGGCCGCAGCAATAGCACAAGCAATGGGACGGAACACGCGAGTCGGTATTGACCGCGCTTTAAGTGAGTACCCCGAAGCCATGCGTACAGAATACGGCGGCTACTATCAACTGGGTCGAATTTTTGTGCGCCTCATTGAAAATCCACACATTATGCGGCTATGTACGACGCGAGGCTTACCTTTACCTCGACTGATGACCCTTGTTCACAAACTGCTCTCCGACGGATACGAACGAAACGGCGGAGACTTTGACGACCTACTGATTACAGCCCTGTCAAAGGTGGTGAAACCTGTATGAATTTTTCAGGACACCGCTGTTGGCCCCTCAAGGACATGAGGGCATTAACCCAAAACTGGGAGGTATGGAAATGAACCCCTATGTGCCGCTGCTTATCATGGCAGCCGCTGCACTGGTACTGGCTTTCGGAGGCTTAGCTGCTTCTGCGATCTTTGGTCCAACAAAGAAATCGCGTACAAAAGCTGATAACTACGAATGCGGTATTGATCCCAGTTCTCATACGGCAGACTTGGGTCGTTTTCCTGTGCGTTATTACCTTGTCGCCATGACTTTCATCATCTTTGATATTGAAGTTGTGTTCATGTATCCGTGGGCTGTCAGCTTTAACCAATTGGGCCTATTCGGTTTGATCGCAATGCTCACTTTCATTGCGCTTATTACGGTTCCATATATTTACGAATGGCGCCGCGGCGGACTGGACTACTGAGCGAAGGTCAAGGAGAAAACTATGGGACTGGAAGAAAGTATTCCTGCGGGCATTGCCCTGACAAGCGTTGAAAAAGTTTTAGGGCTGGCACGTAAGCACAGTCAATGGCCTGTCACAATGGGCTTGGCCTGCTGTGCTATTGAAATGATGGCAGCAGGTACACCGCGTTTTGATATGTCACGTTTTGGTCTTGAAGTATTCCGTGCCTCGCCACGACACTCAGACCTCATGATCGTATCTGGTCGCGTGTCACACAAAATGGCACCAATCGTTCGCCGCGTCTACGATTCAATGCCTGAACCCAAATGGGTGATTTCCATGGGAGCATGTGCATCCTCCGGTGGAATGTTCAATAACTATGCGGTTGTCCAAGGATGCGACCATATCGTGCCAGTGGATGTGTACTTACCGGGATGCCCACCGCGACCAGAAGCACTGATTCACGCAATTTTGACTTTGCGTGAGCAAATCGGCAAAGAACCTTTGGGCGCACATCGCCGTGAAATTGCTCGTAAAGCCGAACAAGCAGCTCTTGCTGCAACACCGACCCACCAACTGAAAGGACTCCTGGCATGAACAACGAAGTACACGCCGAACAGATTCCTGAAGCGGGTGTGGAACTTACTCAAACGCATCGTGGTTTTGCTGCAACTGAACCTATTGCACGCCGTCAGGGTATGTTCGGGGTAAATGATGCTGGTGACACCACAGGTTTTGGTGGATTAGTTACTCAGGAATACCTACCAGGTGAGTCTCAACGTCCTTACGGTGGATGGTTTGACTCGGTGGTTGACATTTTAGAAGAACTGATTACTTCTGCTGAACTCCCCATCGCAGATGTGATTGAAAAAGTAGTGGTCGACCGAGGTGAACTCACTATTTTCATTACACGCGAGCATATTCAACGTGTATGCCAGTGGCTCCGCGACGACCAAGACCTACGTTTTGAATTGTGCCTAGGAACAAATGGGGTTCACTACCCTCACGATACTGGACGCGAACTCCACGCGATCTATCCTTTGCAGTCACTGACACATAATCGAGTTCTCCGTCTTGAAGTTGCCTGCCCAGAAAGCGATCCGCATATCCCTTCAATTGTTTCCATTTATCCAGCAAACGACTGGCAAGAACGTGAAACATGGGATCTGATGGGAATTATTTTCGACGGACATCCTTCACTGACTCGTACCGCTTTGCCTGATGACTGGGTAGGTCATCCTCAACGAAAAGACTACCCACTGGGCGGTATTCCTGTGGAATTCCGTGGTGCAACTGTTCCGCCTGCTGACACGCGGAGGTCCTACAACTCATGAGTATCCAGAACACAAAAATTCACGCTGCTGCATCTGCCGCGGGCCTCAATATTGAGGAACTTCCTGAAGTCCTCGCACAAGGCGGTGACTGGGAGGATGTTTTAGCGGAAATTGAAAAAATCAGCCACGAACGCATCGTGTTGAATATGGGACCGGTTCACCCTTCCACTCACGGTGTGCTCCGCCTGATTTTGGAACTTGACGGTGAAACCGTTCGGGAAACCCGTGTTGATACCGGTTACCTGCATACCGGTATTGAAAAAAATATGGAGTACCGCACGTGGACCCAAGGGGTAACCTTCTGTACACGAATGGACTATGTGGCTCCCTTCTTCCAAGAAGTGGCCTACTGCTTAGCAGTTGAAAAACTACTGCGTATCACCGACGATGTTCCTGAACGCGCCAGCCTTATTCGTATCCTGTTAATGGAACTGAACCGCATTGCCAGTCACATGGTGGCTATCGGCACAGGCGGCAATGAATTAGGCGCTACAACAATGATGACCATTGCTTTCCGTGGTCGTGAAGAAATCCTCAGGATTTTTGAACGTATCACCGGTTTGCGTATGAATCATGCCTATATTCGCCCCGGTGGTGTTGCGCAGGATTTACCAGCCGGCACGGTTGAGTACATTCGTGAAAAACTTCCGAAAGTTCGCCGTGACATTGGTGAAATGCAGGATCTTGTTTTACAAAATCCGATTTTTAAGAAGCGTTTCGTTGACGTAGGTTATATGCCTTTATCGGGTCTGATTGCTTTGGGGATGACCGGTCCAAGTTTGAGGGCTGCTGGCTTGCCGCAAGACTTACGTAAAGATCAACCATACTGCGGATACGAAGAATTTGATTTCGACGTGGTTACTGCTGATGCTTCCGACTGTTATAACCGTGTCGTTGTTCGCTTCAACGAGTGCTACCAGTCTTTGAAGATTATCAACCAGGTGCTTCGACGTTTAGAAGCATGTGAAGGCGCGCCCACAATGGTTGCTGATGCTCATATCGCATGGCCTTCCCGTTTAAGTGTTGCCAGTGACGGTCAAGGTAATTCCTTGGAACATATTGCTGAAATTATGGGACAGTCAATGGAATCTTTGATCCATCATTTCAAACTGGTCACTGAAGGTTTCACTGTGCCATCTGGTCAGGTGTATCAGACGGTGGAGCATGCAAAAGGTATTCTCGGCGTGCACCTCGTATCTAACGGAGGAACACGTCCATACAGGGCACACTTCCGTGACCCCTCATTTGCAAACTTGCAGTCCACAGCAATGATGACTGAGGGCGGACAGCTCGCTGATGTTGTGGTTTCCTTGGCAAGTATCGACCCAGTGTTGGGAGGCGTTGACCGGTGACTTACACTCCTGAAGTTGAAGCTCGTCTACGTGACGAAGCACAGCAGATCATTGATAGGTACCCCACAGGACACGAACGTAGTGCGCTTTTACCGATGCTGCACCTCGTCCAATCCGAAGACGGCTACGTGTCAGCTGACGGCATTGCATTATGCGCAGATGTCCTTGACATTACACGCGCAGAAGTCAGCGCTGTCGCTACTTTCTACACCCAGTACAAACGACACCCTAACGGCGACTACCTGGTAGGCGTATGCACTAACTCTTTGTGCGCAGTTATGGGCGGCGACGAAATCTGGGAAGCCGTATCTGAACACGTTGGCGTAGGCTCTGATGAAACCAGCCCCTCGGGGAAAATCACCCTTGAACGATTAGAATGTAACGCTGCCTGTGATTACGCGCCAGTCATCATGGTGAACTGGGAATTTTTCGATAACCAAACGGTTGAATCCGCTATCGCCTTGGTTGATGCTTTAGAAGCAGGCCGTCCTGTTAGCCCGACCCGTGGACCTGACACGGTAGCCACATTCAAAGAAAATGAGCGCGTCCTCGCTGGTTTCCCTGATGGGCGTGTACATGAAGGTCCAAGCGCCGGTGAAGCGTCACTTCTTGGCCTCAAAATTGCCGATACAAATGGCTGGACGGCTCCGACACCTATTGACAGTGCGGACACAACAGACCACGTAAAGGAGGGACAGGACGCATGAGTACATATAGTGCTCCCAGCACACTGACCCCGATTCTCACCCGAGGGTGGGGGGATGATCGTTCGTGGACCCTCGACTCTTACCTGTCACGTGGAGGATACGAGGGCCTGAAAAAAGCAAATGAAATGGAACCTGCGCAGATCATTGATCTGGTTAAGGCCTCTGGTCTGCGTGGTCGTGGTGGTGCAGGCTTCCCCACAGGTCTGAAATGGTCATTCTTGCCTCCAGACGACGGCCAACCTCGCTATTTGGTGGTTAATGCTGACGAGTCTGAACCGGGGACCTGTAAAGACATTCCAACGATTATGGCTAACCCGCATGTCCTCATTGAAGGTATGGCGATTACAAGCCGAGCAATTAACTGTACACACGCATTCGTTTACCTACGTGGTGAGGTCGTTCATGTGTACCGTCGCTTAATGAATGCAATCGAGGAAGCAACACAATCTGGTATTTTAGGTGATCTAAAAATTACAGCACATGCTGGTGCCGGTGCTTACATTTGTGGTGAAGAAACAGCTCTCCTCGATTCTCTTGAAGGTTATCGTGGACATCCTCGCCTGAAACCACCTTTCCCAGCGGTCGCAGGCTTATATGCGCGTCCCACGGTGATTAACAATGTTGAATCTGTCAGCCAAGTGGCAGGTATTTTCCAGCACGGTGTTGACTGGTACACGCAGATGGGCACGGAAAAATCAAAAGGACACGGTATTTTCTCGCTTTCCGGCCATGTTGCTCACCCTGGACAATTTGAAGCGCCATTCGGTATCACCATGCGTGAGCTGATTGATATGGCTGGCGGTATTCGTCAGGGGCACCGCTTGAAGTTTTGGACACCGGGTGGTTCCTCAACGCCTTTATTTACAGAAGAAGATCTGGACGTACCGTTAGATTACGAGTCCGTAGGCGCTGCAGGTTCCATGCTTGCCACACGCGCATTGCAGGTTTTTGATGAAACCACGTCAGTTGTCCGAGTAATTACGCGGTGGATTGAGTTTTATCAACACGAATCATGCGGTAAATGCACGCCCTGTCGTGAAGGAACCTACTGGCTGAAACAAATTATGCTGCGTTTAGAAGCCGGTAAAGGCAAACCCGGAGATGTGGATTTGCTGGATGAAATCGCGCACAACATTTTTGGGCGTAGCTTCTGCGCATTAGGTGATGCTGCTTCAACACCGATTATGTCCGGTATCAAGAAATTCCGTTCCGAATTTGAAGCTGGGTTAACAACGCCTGCGCGGGAATTATTCCCGTATGAGGCATCCGCTGTGTTCGCGCGAGGAGGGGCACGATGACTACTTCCATGGTTGATGTCACTATCGATGATGTGCAGCTGAGTGTCCCTGCCGGAACACTTGTCATCCGCGCAGCTGAACAAGCAGGTATTCGTATTCCTCGTTTCTGCGACCATCCGCTACTTGAACCAGTGGCGGCCTGTCGTCAGTGTTTAGTCGAAGTAGGAATGCCGGATCGTAACACGGGTGAGCTGCGTTTTATGCCTAAACCACAGCCTTCCTGTGCTCAGACAGTTGCCCCAGGCATGGTCATTAAAACTCAGGAAACCTCTGAAGTTGCTGCCACAGCTCAGCAAGGCGTGATGGAATTCCTGCTACTTAACCACCCACTTGACTGCCCAATTTGCGATAAGGGAGGCGAATGTCCTCTACAAAATCAAGCAATGACGGATGGGCGAGCAAAGTCACGTTTCGTTGATTCTAAACGGACATACACGAAGCCTTTACGCTTAACAAGCCATATTCTGCTTGACCGTGATCGTTGTATTCTGTGTCAGCGTTGCGTACGTTTCGGTAAAGAGATTGCCGGCGATGCCTTCTTAGATCTACAAGGACGAGGCGGCGGCACAGCCCCTGATGAACACCACGTATTTATGGGTGAGCAGATCGGCTCTTTTGATACGGCTGTCCTCGGCTACCATGATGATGCCGCTCAAGATAACCATTTAGCGGGAATATCAGGTCCCTACGGGGATGAAGGGCTGATTGGTTCTGTGAACTCAGGACCCGTCGCAGAAAATGATCGTGACATGTCTGGACGCGCTTTCGCCTCATATTTCTCTGGAAATATTGTTCAGATTTGCCCGGTAGGTGCTTTAACAGCCGCGTCCTACCGTTTCCGTTCGCGCCCATTCGACCTGCACTCCACGGCATCGGTAACTGAACATGATGCTTCAGGTTCTTCTATTCGTGTGGATGTGCGACGTGGCGAAGTTGTTCGTCGTATGGCGGGAAATGATCCACAGGTCAATGAGGAATGGATTACTGATAAAGATCGTTTCGCCTTTGACTGGGCAAAACACAACCGCATTACGACTCCACTTGTTCGTGAAAATGGTGAACTTGTTCCTACCTCATGGTCGGATGCCCTTGAGCGTGTACACGAAGGGCTGACGAAAGCGAGTGAACGAGGGACTGTGGGCTTCTTGCCGGGTGGTCGCCTCACGTTTGAAGATGCATGGGCATGGTCAAAGTTTGCTCGCACAGTTGTAGGTTCCGATGCGATTGATTTCCGTTCACGTGAAATCAGCGAGGAGGAGCGTTCTTTCCTTGCATCCCATGTTGCCGGCAGCGGCTTAGGAGTGACATACGAGGATGTAGAAAAAGCCTCCCATGTCCTGCTTGTTGCCATTGAACCAGAAGACGAATGTGGATCGTTATTCTTGCGTATGCGCAAATCAGCACGTAAAGGCATGTTGACGGTATCGGCTGTTGCGCCGATGACTACAGCAGGTCTGCGTAAGTTGAATGCGCATGTTCTTCATGCGGCTCCGGGAACAGAAGTGGAAGTTGTCACTTCGATTGCTTCAGGTGGTATTCACTCAGATCTGGCAGGTGATTTAGCTGGCGGTATCATCCTTGTCGGTGAGCGTGCAGGTCGAGTACCTGGTTTACTGACAGCGGTTACACGTCTGGCAGAGCGCACAGGGGCACGTATGCAATGGATTCCACGTCGCGCAGGTGACAGGGGAGCCATTGAAGCAGGTTTGTTGCCGGGTCTGTTGCCTTTTGGTCGTTCTTTATGTGCTGAGTCAATTACCGAACTGGGATGGGAAAACGTCCCGACCACACGTGGTTTAGATATCACTCAGATTCTTCACGGAGCAACCGAAGGGACAGTGTCCGCACTTGTTGTTGGCGGTGTGGATGTGCGTGATCTTGCTGATCCAGCACAGGCACGTCACGCATGTGAATCTGTTGAATTCTTGGTCAGTATTGAAGTGTGTCATTCAGATATCACCAAACGCGCTGATGTTGTTTTGCCGGTCGCTCCACCTATTGAAAAACACGGCACGTACATTAACTGGGAAGGGCGTTTACGTCCTTTCGGTCAGGCAATTTCAGCTCGCTCATTGACGGATCGTGACATATTTGTTCGCCTCGCGGAGCACTACGATACGGACCTAGGCGGCCGAACACTTGTCGATCTGTACGAGGAAGTCAACGCGGTGATGTCCTATCGCGGACCGCGCGCCTCATTCGACATGGTGGATGCTCCTGCGCCGACGGCGGTAAGAAGTGGACAGGCCCTCCTTGCCACGCATAAGCCCATGCTTGATGCTGGTCGTTTACAAAACGAATCTCCATATCTTGCAGGAACTGCTCGTCGGCCTGTGGCGTATATTTCCGCTGGAACAATGGCGGCTTTAGGGTGCGAACCTCGCTTGCACGGCCCCGCCTTGACGTTGAGCACTGAACGTGGTGCTCTGACCTTACCCGCGCATATTGCGGACCTGCCTGACTGCGTCGTGTGGGTGCCTGAATGTTCGGAAGGCTCTTATGTCCATGAGTCGCTCGGCAGGGCAGGTACTGTCGTCACTCTGAGCACCACTGGGGAGGTGGACCGGTGAACTACACGCCGTTAGCAGCGCAGTACGTTGCCGCAGATTTTTCACAAGAAACCTGGTGGCTGACTGTCATCAAGGCTGTCTTTATCATTGTTTTCCTTATTTTGAACGTTCTGATCGCCCTGTGGGTGGAACGCCGTGGTTTAGGGCGTATGCAAACACGCCCGGGACCGAATGTGGCGGGTCCTTTAGGTTTGCTGCAAGCTATTGCAGATGCCGGCAAACTCTTGTTCAAAGAGGACATGTGGACCCGGCGTTCTGACAAGTTTTTATACTTACTAGCACCAGCGATCTCGGCTTTTTGTGCTTTCAGTGTTTTCGCTGTGATCCCAATGGGACCGAATGTAACGATTCTTGGTCGCTCTACGCCGCTGCAACTTGCAGATATGCCTGTAGCAGTCCTGTACATTTTGGCCATTACATCTTTAGGGCTCTACGGAATTGTCTTGGGCGGTTGGTCGACTCGTTCAACTTTGCCTTTATATGGTGCGGTACGTTCCTCTGCTCAGGTGATTTCCTACGAATTATCAATGGGATTGGCGCTCGTATCAGTCTTTTTGATGGCGGGCTCGATGTCTACCTCACAGATCGTTGCCTCGCAAGGATACACATGGTGGTTCTTACCTCTGGCCCCAGCATTTGTGATCTACTTGATTTCCATGGTCGGTGAAGTAAACCGTTTGCCTTTCGACTTACCTGAAGCGGAAGGCGAATTGGTGGCCGGCCATATGACGGAATACTCGTCAATGAAGTTTGGTTGGTATTACCTGTCAGAATACGTCAATATGTTGAACGTATCGGCAGTGGCAACCACAATGTTCTTTGGTGGCTGGCATGCGCCGTGGCCTCTGAGCCATATTGAAATCCTCAATGGTGGATGGTTTGCTTTAGGGTGGTTCTTCCTGAAGATGTGGTTCTTTATGTTCCTCATGATTTGGACTCGTGCTACCTTACTTCGTTTCCGGTACGACCAGTTCATGGCTTTAGGGTGGAAACGTTTAATCCCGTTCTCTTTGGGCTGGCTTGTCACAGTTGCTCTGGTCAGAGGCATCAGCCAATGGGTTAATGTGTCACTTCCTGTGCTGATTGGTGCAATTGCCGGTATCTTCCTGATTGTCCTGCTGATCTTGTGGTTTACAGATCGTGCTGATGAAAAGAAGAAAGCAGCCATTGAAACAGCAAAGCACGCTCAGCGGAATGCGCCATTTGATGCTTTTGCTGACGGTTTCCCTGTGCCGCCTTTGCCGGGGCAATCTTTGCCGCCATCGCCTCGTGCAGGCCGAGTCCCTATCGCTGCGACCATCACTGAGGAGGACGCACAATGACAGACAAGTCCGTATCCCAGGATGACGAAATGCGTTACGAACAAGATCCTAAGGGTCCTATTGGTGAATTCTTTGCACCTTTCGCAGGCTACGGGGTCACCATATCGTCTTTCTTTCGTCCCACAGTTACTGAACAGTATCCTTTCGAAGGGCCTTTCGTTGAACCACGTTTCCATGGCCGCCATCAACTGAATCGTTATCCTGACGGTTTAGAAAAATGTATCGGCTGCGAATTGTGCGCATGGGCTTGTCCTGCTGACGCGATTTTGGTTGAAGCTGCTTCTAATACACCGCAAGAACAATATTCACCGGGAGAACGCTATGGAGCGATCTACCAGATCAATTACTTGCGTTGTATTTTCTGCGGTTACTGCATTGAAGCGTGCCCCACTCGTGCTTTGACAATGGGCCATGATTTTGAGCTTGCTACATATGAGCGTCTGGATGACATCTACGAAAAACAAGATCTGCTGGTTCCACTGGCAGAAGGGATGTTAGCTCCACCGCATCCGCAAGTGCAGGGGCTATCTGATGGTGACTATTATCGAGGTGAAGTCACTGGGCCATCAAGCGAACAAATCGAATGGGTACGTCAGAACCGTCCAGATGATCCAACCCTTGCCACAGCACGCCCCACCGATAAGGAGGCACAGCAGTGATTGAGTTAGGAACTTGGCCTGCAATGAGCTCCACTTCAGAAGCAATTCTTTTCTGCTGTGTGGCTACAATCATGGTTTTGGGCGCTTTAGGTGTTCTTTTCTTCCGTAAAGCAGCTTATGCCGCGTTGTGTATGGTCCTTGTCATGTTAGGTCTGGCTGTCATCTATCTGACTCATGGAGCAGCTTTCCTTGGAACCGTTCAAGTGGTGGTCTATACGGGCGCCATTATGATGCTGTTCTTATTCGTCATCATGATGATCGGTCTGGGTGCCTCTGATGAATACAGGATTCAGCGTCAAGGAAATATTGTCGCGGCCCTGCTGTTGGCTCTCGGGTTGGTTGTTATTCTTGTTGGCGTGGTAGCGAGGACCCATAAAGGGACGGAGCTTCCTGTGACACAGGTCGATCCATACTCCAATGCGCCGGTCACTAATCTTGCTACCGAGTTGTTCGGGCAGCACTGGTTCACCATGGAACTATCGGGAGCTTTGCTGATTACCGCAGCCATTGGAGCTATGCTGCTTACTCACACAGATAAGCTTGGTCCTCGTACTGACCAGCATGGTACTGCTGAAGCAAAGATGCGTGCTTTCAAAGAACGTGGTCGCCATATGGGGCAGCTACCAGCACCCGGTGTGTACGCTCATTCAAATGCTGTCGATGTCCCCGCGCTTTCCGGTGAAACAATGGGACCGGTAGAAGAATCTGTTCCTCGTGTTTTGCGAGTCAAGGGACTTCTGCGAAATATCAGCCAAGTCGATTCATCTGTGGCTGATGAACTGGTTCATATTCGTTTAGGTCGTGCCGATCAATCTGTTTTCGGCCCGTTAGCTTCTTCGCGTGTCCCACGTTCAGGCGCATGGGGGATGCCTGGAACGAAAGCACCGACTGGCCTCAACGATCTACCTACGCGATCTGTAACTGATGCTGGTGAACCCGAAGTGCAAGAAAACGAAAGCACACCTGCTGTCACTGAGGAGGAAAGCAAGTGAGCATGTCCTATTATCTGATTCTTGCTGTACTCCTGTTTGCGATAGGTGCGGCGATTGTCCTTGTGCGTCGAAGCGCAGTTATTTCACTCATGGGCGTTGAACTCATGTTGAACTCCGCGAATCTTGCTTTTGTCACATTTGCCCGTATGCACGGTACCGTGTCGGGTGAAATCATGGCATTTTTCGTTATGGTTGTTGCGGCCGCTGAAGTAGTGGTCGGGTTAGCCATCATTGTGTCGATCTTTAAGTCGCGGAGCACTACCAGCCTCGACGACGCGAATCTGCTGAAGAACTGAGGGAGGTTAACAGCATGTCATCCTTGGTCTTCTCTGCGCTTGCCGCTACGCAAACGCATATGCACACAGCAACGGAGGTGCTTCCAGCTACCGGTGTTGCGCAGTATGCGTGGCTGATGGTTGCTATTCCGGCATTAAGTGCTGGAACATTATTGCTGTTTGGACGTAAAACCGATAAATGGGGCCATTGGCTGGCCACATGTGCGTCCTGGGCTTCGTTCATTGTAGGTCTGCTCATTCTGATTCAGTTGATTCAAGCTCCTGCTGGGGGACGTCGTTTACTCGACCATGTATTTACGTGGATTCCAGCGGGTTCTTTCACTGTGAATGTGGCGTTCTTACTGGATCCGTTGTCTTTGACTTTCGTTATGCTTGTGACTTTCGTGGGTTCCCTTATCCACGTGTACGCGGTGGCATATATGGAGCATGATACGGATCGTCGTCGATTCTTCGCTTATCTCAACCTGTTCATTGCAGCGATGCTGACATTGGTTTTAGGCGATTCATACGCGGTTCTTTTCGTAGGTTGGGAAGGCGTTGGCTTAGCCTCCTACCTGCTTATCGGTTTCTGGAACCATGTGCCAGATAACGCAAAAGCAGCGAAAAAAGCATTCGTTATGAACCGCGTGGGCGATATGGGACTCCTTTTAGCGATGATGACAATGGTTGCGGCTTGCGGCACAGTCAATATTTCGCAAGTGAACAGCATGGTTCCCGGCCTACCAATGAGTGTTGTCACCGTGATGGGCTTGTTCTTGCTGGTGGGTGCGTGTGGTAAATCAGCACAATTCCCATTACAAGCATGGTTGGGTGACGCTATGGCTGGCCCGACACCGGTATCAGCCCTCATACACGCTGCAACAATGGTTACTGCAGGTGTGTACCTTGTTGTTCGTTCAGGTTTGATTTATCAGGCTTCACCTGTTGCGGCTGCAGCTGTCGTCACCATCGGTGCTATCACCTTGGTTTTCGGAGCTATTGTGGGTTCAGCAAAAGACGATATGAAGAAAGTCTTGGCTGCTTCAACAATGAGCCAAATTGGTTACATGATGCTTGGCGCAGGCCTTGGTCCGATTGGTTGGGCTTTCGCAATATTCCACCTATTCACTCACGGTTTCTTTAAGGCACTGATGTTCTTGGGTGCAGGTTCTGTCATGCACGGTATGGCTGACCAAGTGAATATGCGTCGTTTTGGTGCTTTACGTACAGCCATGAAAGTAACATGGGTGACTTTCATGGCGGGATGGCTTGCCATCTTAGGTGTCCCACCTTTTGCAGGGTTCTTCTCGAAAGACAAAATTATTGAGGCCGCATTCTCCTTGCACACATTCGGCGTAGAAGCACCGTGGGCTGGCTGGCTTTTCGGTTGGATCGCTATGCTGGGCGCCGGTGTGACAGCGTTCTACATGTCGCGCCTGTTCTTCATGACATTCCACGGCAAAGCACGTTGGACTACTGAAGCTGAAGGAAGCCCAGTTCATCCTCATGAATCCTCACCGTTCATGACGATCCCAATGATTATCCTCGCGGTTTTCGCAGTGGGAGTTGGTGGGCTTTTGTCCTTTGGTGATCTTTTTGTTCACTGGCTCGAACCATCACTGGGAGCTGTGGAACACGGCCATCCTGTGATGCCTGTGTGGGTCATTCAAGTTCTGACATTACTGTTAGTCGCTGCGGGCGCTGCGTTGGCATGGGTTAAATACGCGCAGCATGATGTCCCGATTGCTGTTCCTTCAGGGAATGTCCTGGTACGGGCAGCACGTAACGACATGTATCAAGACCAAGTAAATGAAGCGGTTTTCATTACTCCGGGTTCTGCGCTTGTCACTGCTGCAACGGCGGGTGACAGCAAGGGAATTGATGGTTTAGTTCGTGCTATCGGTGCATGTTCTCGTGGTCTGGGGCGCCTAGTGACGCACACTCAGAACGGATATATACGGGCGTATGCGTCATACATCCTTGGTGGGGTTGTCCTTGCCTTGGCTATCATCCTCGGCTTTAGGCTGTGAGGGGAGTTCACAGATATGCAGACTTTTGAGATTATGAATGCGTCAATGCCTTTATTGACACTACTTGTTGCTGTACCGCTTATCGGTTCCGCATTTTTGACTATTCCAGCAGTACGTAACTATGGACGCATTTTTGCTGTAGTAGTTTCAGTCATTGAGCTAGTGATTTCCCTCGTAGCTTTCATTGTTTTCTTTGACTGGTCAACACCAGCGTCCTATCAGCTGGTTGAATCGTATTCTTGGATACCCCAAATGGGGGTCAGCTGGGCTCTTGGCGTGAATGCTTTGGGCGCGGTAATGCTGCTCCTAGCTGTTGCGCTTGTGCCTGTTGTGCTTGTCGCAGGATGGTCTGAGGATGCACACCCACGTAGCGGTGGCGCATATGCTGGATGGGTGCTCCTTCTGGAAGCATTCATGGTGCTGATATTTGCCGCTTTTGATGTCGTCGTCTTTTATATTGCTTTTGAAGCGATGCTCATTCCGCTATATGTGATGATCGGTCGTTACGGTCGTGGTGAGCCTGAGGCCCGTCGCGCAGCTGCGATGAAATTCCTTCTGTTCTCCCTCGCGGGTGGTTTGGCGATGCTTGGCGGTTTGGTTGCTTTATGGGGATGGGCACCTACAGCGGCGCGTGAAACTGGAACATTCTTCCGTTTAGATTCCTTAGCTATGCTGGCCAGTAACTTGTCTGGCAGTGTACAGCTGGGTGTTTTCGTTACCTTTATGATTGCTTTTGCCATCAAAGCGCCGATGGTTCCCGTTCACACCTGGTTACCTGATACGGCAGCAGTTGCCCGTCCTGGCACGTCAGTGCTCCTTGTCGGTGTGCTCGACAAAATTGGCACTTTCGGAATGATTACTTTGTGCTTGCCATTATTCCCTGCGGCTTGCGCACAGGCACGATGGGTTGTCATTATCCTTGCAGTCATTTCGATTCTGTGGGGTGGCCTTGCCGCTATAGGACAAAATGACATCATGCGTTTGGTGTCCTACACCTCGGTTTCACACTTTGGTTTCATGGTTTTAGGTACCTTCATTGGAACATCAATTGCTCTCGTAGGTGCGATGTTCTACATGGTGGCTCACGGTGTTTCCATTGCCGCAATGTTCTTACTATCTGGTTGGCTGGCTGAACGTGGTGAGACTGCTGACATGAACCACTACTCAGGTATGCAACGAGTCACTCCGGTGCTTGCTGGTTTATGGTTGATCTCAGGTTTGGCTTCTGTGGCATTGCCAGGTTTGTCAGGTTTCGTTCCTGAATACCTGGTTCTCATGGGTACATGGCAGGTCAATATTGTGGTAGCGATATTTGCTGTCTTTGGTGTCGTCATTGCGGCGCTGTATTTGCTTTTGCCGTATCAACGTGTTTTCACAGGTAAAGCTCACCGTGATGTAGAAAAGATTACTGATTTAGGTGGGCGCGAACGTGCAGTTATGGTTCCTTTGATTGCTGCCATGCTCATCCTCGGTATTTGGTCGGCTCCGCTGGTAACAGCTGTCACTCCGGTTGCCGACGCTGTTGTTGTTCCGGTTTCTTCCTCGGCTCTTGAAGGGAGTTCGAAGTGAATCTCCTTCCTACAGAAACTTTGGCGGCTCCGGATATCCACTGGGCTTCCATTAGTCCGGTTATTGTTGTCCTTGCAGGCGCGGTTTTGGCTATTCTCGTTGAATCCTTCGCGCCGACGAAAACTCGACGACCCATCGTTATTGGTGTTTCTTTACTGACAACCCTAGTTGCGCTCGTGACCTTGGTAGCGCGATGGCTTGTTGTTCTTGATGCTCCCGTATCAGTAGGGGAATACGTTGAAGATTCTCTGACTGTGGCAACGCAGTTCTTGCTGGTACTTGTCGCCTTCTTTGCCTTCATGGTCATGGCAGAACGCACATCGGTGGGGGATGGCGCATTTGCTGCCCAGCCTTCAGACCGTCCAGGTTCACATGATGAGGAATTATCTGATCGTAAAAACTATCAGCGTTCTGAAATGTTTCCTCTGGCGTTATTCTCGCTTGCAGGGATGATGGTATTTCCTGCAGCGAATTCTTTTGTCACACTTTTCGTGGCATTGGAAGTCATGTCTTTACCTTTGTACGTTTTAGCTGCAACAGCGCGTCGTCGTCGTCAGCTTTCTCAAGAAGCAGCTCTGAAGTATTTCATTTTGGGTGCTTTTGCTTCAGGTTTCATGCTGATGGGATCGGCTTTCCTCTATGGATTCTCAGGTTCTTTAACGATTTCTCAGGTGGCTACAGCTTTACCGGGAACCACCGGTATGGACTGGTTGGCTTTAGCCGGCGTTTTCATGGTGTGTGTGGGCTTACTCTTTAAGATTGGTGCCGCGCCTTTCCATGCGTGGACTCCTGATGTGTACACAGGTGCTCCGACACCGGTGACAGGTTTCATGGCTGCTGCGGTTAAAGTAGCTGCTTTTGCTGCTTTGCTGCGTTTCTATCAGGTTGTCGCGGCCCTTCTGCAGTGGGATTTGCTTGCTGTTTTGCTTGGCGTCGCAGCTTTGACAATGTGTGTTGGTACTTTTGCGGGTTTATTGCAAAAAGACATCAAACGTATGCTCGCCTATTCGTCGATTGCTCACGCTGGATTCGTGCTTTTAGGTGTTTTATCGCTGACACACGGTGCTTCAGGTCATGTGATCTTCTACCTTGCGGGCTATGGTTTTGCGACCGTTGGAGCCTTCGGAATTATCTCTTTGGTCCGAGGAGTGAACGAGAACGGGGAAGCCACGGGTGAAGTGACAGATATTACTCGTTGGGCAGGAATTGGTCGAACGAATCCGCTTATTGCTTCTGCGATGCTGGTATTCCTTCTGTCATTTGCAGGTATCCCGTTAACCTCGGGTTTCATCGGTAAATTCCTGATTTTCTCTGACGCATTTACGGCAGGAATGGGCTGGTTTGTTGCCCTAGCTTTGTTATGCTCGGCTGTTACTGCTTTCTTCTATTTCCGCGTTGTTCGTCTCATGTTTTTCACTGAGTCAACGGGTGATGTAGAGGTTGTGCAGTCAGAAGGCTTTAGCACTGTCACTGTTGTTTTATGCGCTTGCGCAACTATTATCTTGGGTGTATTCCCGAACGTTATTCTGTCTTTGTTGGACAAGGTGGTTATTCTTCTTCCGTGAGTGTAAAAATTCCTGACTTTCACGTGCCAGCTTTGCAGGCTCGCATTACGCCGAGCCTGCAGGTAGTTGAAGCGCATTTACTTGAAGCTGTTACTGGTGCGCGTGACTTGGTAGATGATCTAACATCCCATCTAGCACAGGCTGGTGGTAAGCGTATTCGTCCTGTTTTGACCTTGGTGTGTGCGCAACTTGGGTCAGATGATGCTGCTTCTCGTGAGAAAGTAATTACCGCTGCAACAGCGATTGAGCTCACGCACCTTGCTTCTTTGTATCATGACGATGTTATGGATTCAGCTCCAACTCGTCGTGGTACTCCGTCGGCTCAACACTTGTGGGGTAATAATCGCGCGATTTTAGCTGGCGATGTCCTTTTTGCGCGCGCCTCGGTTTTGATTGCGCAGCTTGGTCCAGAAACGGTTGAACGTCACGCTCACACATTTGAACGCTTGTGTTTAGGGCAGCTGAACGAAACTTTTGGTCCAACGCCTGATGCAGACCCGGTGGACTTTTATTTGCAAGTGCTTGCAGATAAAACAGGTTCTTTAGTGGCTGCTGCTGCTCATTTTGGAGCATGGCATGGCGGAGCAGGGGATGAAGTAGCGGAAATCGTTGCGGCTTTTGGTGAAAAAGTCGGGGTGGCTTTCCAAATTGCCGATGATGTCCTTGATATTGCAGCGGAAGGTACTTCAGGTAAAACACCGGGAACGGATTTACGTGAAGGTGTGGACACTTTACCTGTGTTGCTGCTGCGACGTCGCGCAGAACGTGGACAGATTGATGCTGATGGGCAACGTATCTTGTCGCTTTTGGAACAAGACTTGTCATCTGATGAGCTGCTGGCAGAACTCGTTGAAGCTTTGCGTTCGCATGATGTACTCGAAGAAACACGTCAGCTTGCTCGTACCTGGGCTGATGAAGCGGTTGCTTTGCTTGATTCTTTACCGCCGAGTGAAGCGAAAATAGCTCTTGAATCTTTCGCTGGGCTAATGGTTGATCGTCTCGCATGAGGAAGCCGTGTGGAACTGGAAATGTTTCACACGGCTTTCTTTTGGCAATGTGGCTGTCTAAGGGATACCGAATGGGAAAGTAAGGTTGAGAGCTTTTCTTTGTTGGTGGAGAAGCGGAAGTCTTTGAGGCGAGTTTAGTACGTAAAATTTTTCAGTGAAGAGGTAAAAATGCGCAGGCTACAAGAAAATGAAGTCTGGTTTCCTACAAAATCAGAGTACGATCCTGGAATAAGTATTGAAGAATGGGTTTCTTTACTAGAGGATTCTGAGATTTTTACAGAAAAAAGTCTGAGAGTCATGAAATGTATGAAAGATATAGGCGGAACAGCTTCCTGTAAGCAGCTTGCCATGGAATATGGTGCGAGCTCAGGTACGTATCAAAATGTTTCTAGTGCGTTAGCAGAGCGTATTTTAGCGGCACGAGGGGCATCAAAACCACCGGGAGCCGGTGTAGCTGTACTTTATCAAATTCGAAGAGCCACGAGATATGAAGCGGGTGGTTGGGTTTGGCGTTTACGTGAAAACCTGTCAAAGGCTCTTGAACGTGTAGATCTTAGTACTATTCCGCTTTATGAAAATTTTATCGAAGATAAGGAAATAAACTTGTCATATTGGATGCTTGATTTTCAAAAAGAAAACTTTACTTACATAGCTATGCCTGTGAAAAATATTGAGGCATGTTTTATATTCAAGGATAAAGAGGAAATAATTTATAAAAAGTTACAGAGAATTAGAAAAGGTGACTACGTCGTATGTCTTGGAGAATTTTCTGAAGGTCAACTTATAGCGAAGTGTATTGTTGACAATGTTGACGAGGATTTTATTACTTTAATTGAGCTTGAAAACTTTGTGAGTACAGAAACTTGGGGGAGCCTCGTATCTACAGGAGTTTTACCAAAGTTTGTGATGGATGATCTTGATGAAAAAACTCTTATTAAACTTGATGAAGAAGTCTATGAAAATATTTTGAAATCCCTCGGATTTGTTTTAACTGATAAACCTTCTGAGGTAGAGATTTCTTACCCTATAGATGATTTCTTAAAAGAAGTGTATATGAGCGAGGAGAAGATTCGCTCTATTATTCGAACACTTGAACGTAAGAAAAATATAATTCTTCAGGGGCCTCCTGGTGTTGGAAAAACCTTTGCTGCAAAGCGTATAGCTTGGTTGCTTCTTGGTAGCGCGAAAACTAATAATATTGAATTCGTTCAGTTCCATCAAAATTACTCATATGAAGAATTTATTATGGGTTTTCGTCCTCTGGCTGAGGGCTTTGAACTTCGTGAAGGCGTATTTTATAATTTTTGCATTAAGGCGAAAAAGTGTCCGAATGAAAAATTCTTTTTTATTATAGATGAAATAAATAGGGCAAATGTATCAAAAGTTTTCGGTGAACTTCTGATGCTTATGGAGAATGATCATCGTAATGAAGAAATTACCCTTTCCTATAATGGTGAATCTTTCTCTATTCCTGATAACCTATTTATCATTGGAATGATGAATACTGCAGATCGATCAATTGCGATGATTGACTATGCTCTGAGGCGGCGATTTAGTTTCTTTGAATTGGAGCCACAGTTTGATTCAGAGGGTTTCAGGGTGTATCAAAAAAACTTAAATAGTCCTTTGTTGGATGCTCTGCTTGAGCAGATTAAAGAGCTCAACAGTGTTATACGATCTGATCGGGGATTGGGCAGGGGATTTTGTATCGGGCATAGCTACTTTACCGGCTATTCTGCTATAGATTTTGAAACTCTTTCTTCTATTATCTCTTTCGATATTCTTCCTCTCTTATCTGAATATTGGTTTGATAATGAAGAAGAATATTTTTCATGGAAAGAACGCTTAGAGGGAATATTGGCGCATGATCGTCGATAAAGGTATTGAAATTAAAAATATATACCATATACTCTGCTATGTTTTCCATGATTGGAAATTATTGAAGCACTATTCATTAAATACTGAAAAATTTGAGAATGTGCATGAATTTCTTGCCCGCTTGTTGTCTTCGGCTCTTTCAAAGCAAATTAAACATGGTCTGCATAAAGACTATATTTCTGTTAAAGAAAACATTTATCTCCTGAGAGGTAAGCTGATAAGTGGCGAAACGATGAATAACTTCATGTCGAGGCGAAAGACTTTTTTCTGTGAATACGATAGCTTTTCGGAAAATAATCTAATAAATCAAGTGTTAAAGTCGATAATTCTTTCAATGCTTACTGATTCTTTTATTAGTGCTGAAAATAAGGATAATCTAAAAAAGTATTTAATTTTCTTTTCTGATGTAGATGATATTTTCTTAGCTAATGTTAATTGGTCATATGTCAATACTTTCAAGGTAAGTGAAAATTATCGTTTTCTCTTGAATATCTGTCAGTTGGTATGTGAAGGCCTTATTGTGACAACTGATAAGGGTGATATGCGTTTTCTTTCTTCATTCAAAGTGGAGTTTATTGAAAAACTATATGAAAAATTCATTTTAGAATATTATCGGAAAGAACATCCCTTGCTCTCCGTATCTGCTTCGAGAGTTTCATGGGCTTTAGATGATAATTTTAATGATTACTTGCCTTTAATGAAAACCGATATAATGCTGCGATATAAAGATAAAATTCTCATTGTTGACGCTAAATATTATTCTGATATTTTTCAACATAATAGGGGGAGTGAAACTGTGAGATCTTCTCATCTTTATCAAATTTTTTCATATGTAAAAAATGAGCAGGAAGCCTTTCGATCTTCTGGCTGTCAGATAAGTGGCATGTTGTTGTATGCGAAAACTCAAGACATGATGAACCTTGATTTAAGGTACGCTATGTCGGGAAATCGTATTGATGTGCGTACACTCGATTTGGGTAAAGAATTTATTCACGTATCAAATTTTTTAGATAGAATTGCGGACGAGTTTTTATATTCTGATCGTTAGAGCCCTTGATACGTAATAATCCTGCATCTTTTTCAGAAAATAGAGAATACTCATGTGGTATTCGAGATAGCGGAATTCCTTACCTTGCAGGCTGTTTTATTGTCCTCAAGTAGCTTTTTGAATACAGTATGCGCTGTGCCACTGAACAGAAGTCTAATGCAGCGCTAGGATATCGGAAGTGAGATATTCGGTGTACTTTACAAAGTACACACCATGAATGAAGGAAATATTGAGTGAGTACTGTACATGTTGCCGTTGTAGGCGCAGGCCCTGCAGGAATCTACGCTTCAGATATTCTGTCCAAATCAGGACTGGATGTCAGCATTGACCTTTTTGAACGCCTCCCTGCTCCCTACGGCCTCGTGCGATATGGCGTAGCCCCAGATCACCCGCGTATTAAACAAATCATCACAGCCCTATACAGGATTCTGCAGCGTGGCGATATACAACTACTCGGTAACGTCGAAGTAGGCCGAGATATCACAATTGACGACCTACGCGATCACTACGATGCGATTATTATTGCTTCCGGTGCTGACCGTGATGCTCCGCTGGATATCCCAGGCATTAACTTACCTGAATCCTACGGAGCAGCTGACTTTGTGAGCTGGTACGACGGACACCCCGATTATCCGCGCGAATGGCCTCTGAACGCTCGTGAAATCGCTGTCATCGGTGTAGGAAATGTTGCTTTAGATGTTGCTCGTGTACTCGCTAAACACGCTGAGGATATGCTGGTCACAGAAATTCCTGAAAATGTGGCGAAAACTCTGGCCGAAAACCCTGTGACAGATGTTCATGTTTTCGGTCGTCGTGGCCCTGCTCAAGTAAAATTTACCCCCCTTGAATTACGAGAACTTGGCCATGTGCCAGATGTTGACATTATCGTTTCAGAAGAAGACTTTGAATTCGATGAAGGCTCCGAAGACCAACTGCGCTCATCGAATCAACAGCGTCAAGTAGTGAAAACTTTAACCGCCTACGCAAGCGCTGACCCTGAAGAACACGTAGCTTCGCGTCGCATCCATATTCACCTTTTCCAATCACCTATCGAAATCGTTCCCGATGATAAAGGACACGTGCGCGCGCTACGCACTGAACGTATGGAACTGGTTGGCGACGGCACAGTACGAGGAACCGGGGTGATGACAACATGGCCAGTGCAAGCTGTGTACAGGGCCGTCGGGTACTACTCCAGCCCAATTCCAGGTATGCCTTTTGATACGGTACGCGGCATCATCCCTAATGATGAAGGACGTGTACGTGAAACATCTGACCCAGACAGCGCAACTATCGACGGTCTGTACGCAACAGGGTGGATTAAACGCGGCCCTGTCGGACTCATTGGCTCGACAAAATCTGACGCGCAACAGACAATCGCACATCTTGTGGAAGACGCGCAAGCTGGTCGCCTACGCGCGCGAGGAACTTCAGTCGGGCATGAAGCCATCGTGAAGCTGCTGGAAGAACGCAACATTGAATACACCACGTGGGATGGCTGGGAATTACTTGACGAATATGAGCAATCTTTAGGAGCCTCTTATGGGGATCTTCCAGGTGATCGCGGAAGCCGTGAACGTATCAAAGTCGTGTCACGCCGCGCAATGACGGATATTTCTCGAGGCCAACAAGTAGATCCTGCGCAAACTGACTTAATTGGACGTATGGGAGAGATGGGTGTTCCCAGTGCTCCCGAACGTTTCGATGATTATACGGGGCCGCAGTCACACTGAAATTTTGTTGCGTGCAAGGAAAAGCAGGCAAAGGGGAGCGAGTAGGCGTTTCATCCTGTCATTAATGCATGTAACCGAGAGGTGCGGGAAGCCCGTGCATAATAGCTGTGAGGGGATGTAATCCTTTTGTGATTGCATCCCCTCATGCGTGTAGTTACGCCTAAAACTAGAGGTGTAGTGCTGTGAAATCTCTGAGGTTGATACTAGGCTTGCTCGGTGGCCACAGTGAAACGACGACGAAGATTTTGCTTCTTTTCAGCTTCGTCAATAATTGCGATTGCGAAGTCCTGAGTAGAAACAAAATCTCCAACAGGCGAATCTGACCCCAGTATGTACCTGCCGGTACGGGTTGCAGGAGCAATTTCAGGGGAGGGAGCTGCGATTGTCCACTGTACATCTGTAGGGGCTGAGCGGTAGAGGTCGAGAATCTGGCCGAATGTACGGGCTTCAACACTGTAATCACTTGGGAAATCAGGGGTTTCATAGAGGCGAGTACCATTAATTTCCAGTGAGCCAGCGCCGCCAACGATAAGGAAGCGGCCCGTGGGGGCAGCATGAATGAGAGCAGTATGTGCATCAATTGCGGCTTGATAGTTGTCGCGGCTGGCAACTGTAATCACGGTGAAATCATGGGAATTAATAGCCTTGGCAACTGTGGAAGTGTTTGTTAATTCGAGGGCGACGGATGTGGTTCCCTCAATCTGTGTGCCGCTGCGTGTGTAAGCGGTGACCTGATGCTTGCGGGAGAGTGCCTCAGAAACAATCTGTGAGCCAATCATTCCATTTGCGCCGATCACTGCAATCTTCATGATTTTTCCTTTCGGTGGTGGAGTTTGTGACGCACACAAGAATAACTATTGGTAACAGATTACCTCAAAGTAACTAAAGGGGAGTTGGAAGTGATCTCGGGCATAAATTTTGGTGGGAAGAAGTAAATCTTTTGGAGGTGGTAAGTGATCGTCATTGGAAAGGAAGGCGAAGTTTTAGTCCTTTGAATCCCCTCAAACTGATAAAAGAATACGCAGATGCGCGGGCAATAGGTGTGCGCAGATAGGCATATTCTGCGACTGGAAAGAAATAGTGGTGTGAGGAAGTGTTTGCGTTACTCAAACTATTCGCGATGATCGATAAAAAACTTAACGACGCGATACATTAACTTCCGAATAGGAAAATCGAACTCCCCAAGTTTTTCAATAACGATGGGGTTGAAATGTGACTTAAACTTCATTAATCCATCATCAAGAGTATTGGATACGCCGCCAATAGAACAATACTGGGCGCCACGGTCAAAAGCCTCTGTCATGGATTGAATATACACAAGATCTTGTGCAGTAATTTTTGAAAAGTGACGATTCATTCCCGCATACAGCATTTCAAGCCCAGTCCCATAAAGCACAGATAAGCACCCTGCTAAAGGAATAACATCTTGAGGATTAGCGGAATGCTCTTTTTCTAAAAAGTCAATTTGTTGTTGATGGCTTTTAATTTGCTGTTCGTATTCTCGGCGTTTCTGATTCGCGTTTTCGCCAAGTTCAGAAAGTTTCTTTTCTGTTTCACTTATGCGGTTACGATATTTCTTAATAGCTGAAGGAACATTAAGATAAGCGATATACAAGAGGACATCATTACCGTATACATCGAATATTTTTTCAAAATACTCACGTGATCGTAAATATATTGATTTTGCTTCCTCTGTTTGCGCAATGAGGAACATGAAATCATCAAGTGCCTCAATATTGGCACGTCGGACTTCCACATAACGATTCACTGCATCCTTCACGAAACGCCTTGTGCGCTTAGGGACATGCTGCAAAATACTTTCACCTTCAGGTGGTCGCAGAGTCGCCGTAGTGAAACGCGGTTGCAAAGTATCACTCATTTTTTCTGTGAAACCCAGATGCCTAAAACCTGATTCTTGAAATACATCCCTTATTTCAAGTGAATCGGCTGAATAATCACTTGTTAATTCTTCGATTTTTGCAGCTCTTAGTGGCACAGGAGGATCAATTTTAATAAATATACACGAAGATTTTTGAGCGAGTTTCTTTAATGAATCTAAAAAGAAAACTAAAACAGCATGGTCAGAATAATCAAGAATAGGCCCATGCGGGAGATACCACATAGTAAATCCACATTTAATGGGGCGAATAAGAATTAAGCCGGCAGCGATAATATTTCCCTGTGTATCGCGTACACATGCGCGGAAAGAATCCCATGAGTCTTTTACTTCTGCCCAGCAAGCAGATTGCAGTACGTTGCAATTCTTTTGTGAAGTGACAAAAGTATCGTAATCGTCAGCGCTAATCTGCGTGTCAAAAATATACGAGGAATTCACAGAAATCTTTCTTTCACTGAGGAAAAGCGTATTCCACATGTGAGCTACATTGTTTTATTGGTCTTGAGAGTCTGACAGAAACGGAGCGGCAAATGCCCTTCCATCCATGATAACGCTTCTTTTATGATTCTGGTCCTGTAGAGCGACTCTGGAAGTAATATAAAAATCCAAGTATTTGAAACTTGAAGGATGAGAATATTTCGTTTGCTTTCATCTTTTCAAGGGTTTAGAATGAAAAATCTGTTCTTTGGGGCAGGAAGAGTTGTGAACTCAATAGGGGATGATCGGTTTCGACGACGGTTGTCGATCAAGGGGAAGCGGGCCGAGGATGTGCGCTCACCTCGTAAACGACGCGCGCAAACCAATAGGTGCCGAACAGAACCGCACCGACTACGTTCTCGCCGCCTGATATCGCCGCGTGAACCTTTAGTCCGTCAGCCCGAGTGGTGCTCTCAGCTCGGTTCCTGGCGTCATTCAGAGAGCCACTGGAGGAACACCGTGTCGGTCGGTTTTCCTCAACACTTTATCGACTGAGCCTATCCGGTAACAGGTCTGCATGATGCCGGAGGCCGAGAAATATCAAGCAGACTGCGCCCGGAGAATACCTTGGGGCCAGCCGTCGGACCGGGGTTCGATTCCCCGCATCTCCACCAATTAGATGCTGGTTTGGATACAATCCAAGCCAGCATCTTTTTCATGCCCAAAGGCGGGTTTTCCCTTGCAAATGCTGGGTTTTGTGGGGGAGTAGGGTGGTGGTTGAGAGCCTTGTGCCGGTCGCATGGATGGGGATTTGGGTGCCATGCAGAGGGTTCGGAGGTCGGATTTAACCTGCTCGTGGGTTGGGCGTCAAAAGGTTTAGGCCAACGTCAAAAAGTATGGGCTGGCGTCAAAAGGTTTAGATGTAGCGTCAAAAGGTTCAGCCGGGGCGTGTCATCTTGATATTCCTGAGGAAGCCAAGGGCGTGGATATTCATACGCTCCTACGATTTGGGTGCATGTGCACTAGTGGCTTGATACCAAGCGGTTTTCTCGGTGGCGGCTTTTCGGGGCCGCTTTTTTCATGCCCACGGGCAGGTTTCCGCACGGCTGCGGGGAAAGACCGGCGGGGTGCTTGCACCCAACTGTCTAACGGAACGTGGTTTGCGTTAGACAGTATGGTTTTGGGCTTGACGGCTGGGCTGGTGGCAAGTGATTGATGTCAGCCATGAGCACCACGAAGAGAATCAGAAGAAAACCGATAGCCCCGACCGTCTCCATGGAACCGCTGCCGTTGGTGGCGATACGCCGCTACCATCTGGCCTGCTTCCTCCTGGACAACCTTGCTTCGGGCTTCTACTTCACTTGGCCGACTGTTGACCGGGCACGCACCCGCATCGCCAAAGAACTAAGCCTCCCCTGGTATGCAGCCGCGCCGCGCAACTGGTCTGATGGCCGACCAGAGCCTATCGGCACACCAGGCAGGCTGTTCATGGGGCTGATTATGTGTGAAAGTTGCGGAACCTGTTATGGGCGGAACATTCATCACTCGACTTCGCCGAGCTATCGCAAGGTGGTGTGGGAGTGCCAGGTGTCCCACGCTAAGCGGGGTTCATGCCCGACAGGGTGGCTGCTGGATGAGGTCTTCAAGTGGAAACGCGCGGAGTTCCTCCAAATCCTGCTCCGTGAAGACCCAGAAATCGTGGCCATGTCCTGTGACGCTTTGGTGGCCGCATCGAAAGCCGAGAGGCTTACTGTCCTTGCCCACGCCTCCATGATCCTCAACAGTGACACCCGGGACCTAGTGGCTCATGCGGATGATGTGCGCGCACACCTAGCCGACGGGCTCCTAACAGAAGACCGCCGCCTCATCCTCACCACCGCTACCAAGCGCGACATTACCCTGGCACTACCCAAACGCTGGCACAGCAAATGAGCGAACATCTATCGAGTTCTAGGCGCTGAAGACGCGTTCGAACTGTACACATGCTAGTTGGGTGTTCACTAGCCTTCTACGTAAGAGCCTACAAACCTCTCTGGCCGTGCATATAGACCTCATCTAGAACTTGTATGCCCTACTAGCCACCAGCGCTGTAACCTGACGCCATTTTCATAGCCCGATTGGCAAAATCTGCCTTAACTGGTAGCGCTCTGCCAGGTTGGTGCGACCTACTTGTTTCCCTCTGGACAGGAGCAATGAGTAACGACCATACTCGCGCTTAGATGCCAGCGTAGAAGGGGTGTCTTGCTTGAAAGCGACACGCACCAAATCGACACTGTACTCTGAGATGGTAAGAGAGTACAGAATGAGGCATCTGGAGGCTACGAAGTGCCATCGTTTGAAGTGCGATTTCAGCCCACGACCGAACCGTTATTAGTCGATCAAAATGAACCACTCACTGTAGAACAGTTAGAGAGTTTAGCTGGCTCTCGAAGCGAATTATTTCTGTGTGTGCGCTCTAAAACAGGCCACGAGAACAGAGGTGGCTATTTCTTCTTTTTAGAGAGAACCTCTTCCTCTAGCTGGGGAGTGCACGATCTCGACCGGACTTATTCGGGTACTTTTAGCAGCGATGAATGCGTACGCTTCATTAATCACTTTTCGGGCAGAGAATTTAGTGAACAGATACTTACTCTGTGTCAGAGAGAAGTAAATCTTCGTAATGATTAAGTAAGCGACTGCGCAGTAGAAGCAACAGAGTCTTGGGTTTTATATTAATTGCACCGTCCACTTTGTTGCCCGCACTTGCGTATAGTGTAGCTTTGTATTTAGATCCCATTTTGACGATATAAGAGAATCTATTCTTATCTAGGAGCTCCTTCAAGTCTCTATTGCTGGCAGAGTACAAGTATGCTATTTGGCTAGTGAAAGCCACTAGTGCCCCGGACTCAAGTTCAGTGAATTGTGGCTCACCCATCCCAAGGTTACGAAAATGATCCTCGGCAATGGATTTAAAACCTTGTGTAGAAATAAGTTTTGTGAATTCAACATAGGAGCCGATAGTTGCATTTAGTAGCTCATGATGTGGGCCGTTATATTCGAGGCCGTTGGACCAAATTCTCAAAAGCTTTCCGTAGTTGCCCTGCTCTTTAGAGTAATGGCCCGCACGGCACGTCAGGGCTGAACGAATATCGTACCCCTGGTATCCACCACCTAGCCCAGAAGGAGGGGTATTTAGCCATCGAAAATCCCTTAATAATGCAAGGGAATAGGCATGGAAGACAAAAATATCAAGAATTAATGGAGCCCGGTCCCATAGAACGTCATCATTTATTTCAGGGTCCCACTCCCACAAACATACGATGAGGAAATCAGTGTTTGGGTCGATGTCTTTGATGAGTGTTCCGAAATTCGCAGATTTTTCCTCAGCACGAGCTTGGAGGCATTTAACTTCCATCCGAAGAAGCCTTTCGCCAGAAGTTTTTCTGATCTCTAGATCAGGGAAGCGGTTCGCAATTACGTAGGTCCAAAATAAGTCATGGATTCCGCTATTCTCGAGCATCATGTTTGCAGCGCGCGCAAGTTCAAATTCGATGAGAATTCCCATCCTGGTGCGAACGTCAGTGAGGTTTCGTTCGTTGGATGGGATCACTTCGCCTGCATAAAGTCCGAGACGTCGCCGAGAGTCTGTGCTGTTCAGTATTTTTTTTAAGTTCTGGCATGTAATCATGGTTAAGCCAGTCGAGAGTTTCCCGTGGTGGCTTCGCCCCTAAAAGGATACCTCTAGCGTCAATGTCAGTCATCAGAACCTCCGATTGCTAAATCTACGACGGTACTCAAAGTGCTGCTAGAAAGTATTTCAGATTCTTCTAGGAGAGCTGTTGCTTTGGATCTAAGAGTTTCGGCTGCATCTCTGCCATTCCTTAAGGCGATAGCAGCTGCCTTCAATCGCTCGGGGGTAGGGCTAGGGACCAAAATTCTTCGGATATCCTTTACGGAAATGCGGGGCCGTCCAATTCCAGTGACGGTTCCAATGAGTTGACCGTACACAAAGTCGGAACGGAGGATTGCAGCGAGGAGCTCGGAGTCATATGTCCCAGTCTGAAGCAAATCCGCGCGAGGTGTAAGAACGATGCACTCTGACGAAACGAATCCTCCCTCTTGAAATGAAATTGCTGCCACTTTTCGTAGATTTGGGCGAAGCTTAGAGAAGATGATATCCCCAGGTTCATATCGTTTTACAGCACTTTTTACCGACTTTGCTGCTACTTCGACCTGTCTCGCTTTGCCGACCATAGGTGAGATGTGGGCCAGTCCCGTGAAGCGAATGGTTGTGGCTTCAACATCCTGAGCGGGTAGATAAGGCTCATTACGTTCCGTGCAAACCTCGCTAAGCTCAACAAGGTTCGCGCGGCGAGACTGAATTCTCGCTAACGCATCGCGACGTCGAGGCTCGTTGTACGCAAAATCGAGGCGGAAACCTCTCTTTGGACCTGGTGAACTGATATCTGCAGCGTAGACATTATTCGCTGTGATTGTCTCATCAGACAGGTGGCGCATCCATTGAGTCAAAATTTTAGGTAGATCGCTATCCAGTTGAGCGCGCCCTTGTTCATCAAATGTAAACTCGTCGTCACCGTTTGCTTTTCTTCCAATTGATTCAGCTTTGGCGAAGAAAGTCTGTTTCGGGAGTTTATTTGCGCCTCCTTGTTTTCGCAAGATGAGGACTGATGTGGCTACGTTAGCGTATGGTTGGAATGCGGCAACTGGCAAGCTTACGATAGCAAGCACGTCAAACTTGCTTAAGATAAACTGCCTTACATCTTCGGTGCTGGGTGAATTTAGTACCCCATCGTCAATAACAATTGCTATTGTGCCACCAGGTTTCAGGAAGTTAAAACACTGCTCAATAAATAGAATTCCCCGCCGCCGCGAAGGTCGGCCTTTACCTAAGGTGAAGGCACCTAATATTTCTGGATCTTTGTAATCAGAACCAAAAGGTGGATTGGTGAGAATAACATCCACACCGCCAAAGAACGGTTTTGCTTCCGACCCTAAGCTTCCCCCCGCCCCCAAGATGTGAACTTCACTATTAGTCCCTCCGTGCATCTCAAGATTTAGCTGCGAAATCCAGGCCAAGCGTGGGTCAATTTCTAGTCCTACTAGGCGCGTAACATCATGTTCTGCTGCTATGACACGCAGAAAACCACCAGTTCCGCAGGCTGGGTCGCAGGCAACTCCATGGAGGAAAGGCTGCATCATGTCACCCATAAATTCCACTACTTGTGGCGGTGTAAAATACTGTTGGTTGTCTGATTTGTCGAAAGTGTTTTGGATAAATTGTTCGTAGGCTAGACCCCGGATATCAAATGATGCACTCTTATTGTTGAGTGAGTTAATGATTTCTACACATTGACAGAGAGCACTATCTGGAAGTCGAATCGGCTCGGAGTATCTACCTAGGGACTCTCCACCTCTGCTCATCCCCTGAGCATGTATGTGTCGTAAACGCCTCGCATAGGCCGGATCTGATTCACCTTTGAGACGAGATGTTGACTCGGATTGAAGTAGACCTAGTTGGAGCAGTTTTGACATTTCATCAAAGCGCTCCATAATGCCCGATGTTGAATCACTGTCCCTTATTATGTTGTGTATTTTAGAAAGTGAGCGCTTCCACTCATTTGCTGTAGCGTCAATTGATTCACCTGTTTCCTTGTTGGTCTTCTGACTGCTTGAACTCCTGAGCGCTTCAATTTCGCTTAGTCGGTACATCCGGTAACCATTTACAGGGTGACGAACCGCGATAAGTTTTCCGCTCCGGTCCCAGTTTCGCAGTGTGCCTTTTGAGACTCCTAGATATGTAGCTGTCTCGGTCAGCGATAACAAATCCTGCATTTTGCAACCCTTCAACCTTACCAATGCTTACTAAGTTAAGGTTACCTTGCTGCGGTGCCAATTGCGAGTTGTACCGGCTTCTAGAACCGCTACTCTTCGGGTTCCTCGAGTAGCCCAGCTCGCCCTTCTCCTTTCTTGCCGGTGAAGACGATTTCGTTGGCTTTGTTGGCTTTGTAGTCGATGAGTGGAGTGACGTCTGTGTTGTTGATGATAATGAGCTGGCCGTCTGTCGCGTTGTCAAGGGCGTAGTCGAATAGCCTGCGGATGAGTCCAAGCTTGGGGCGGCCGCTGCCGCCTGCGCGTTCGGAAACGAGCTCAGTGTCGCTGCTGTTTTGTTCAAGTCCCAAGGTTGGGGTGTCGATGATGACGAAACCAGGCTTATAGACAGCATGATCCTTGAGGTAACGACGCAGTGCCATGAGCATGATGAAGTTGAAGAACGCGCGGTAGCCCTTGCCGTGGTTACCTTTTCCTTTTACTCCAATCTGGATGTCGAAGAAATCTAGGTCGAGTCCGGCTTTTTCACTGCCGACGTAGGCGCATTCTTTGAGGATGTCGCGCAGGTAGACGCTGAAGTTTTGTTTGAAGTATCCGTCGAAAGGTGCGAGCGGATTGAACGGTTCGTCATCGGGTTCCTGGGTGAGCATCAGGATTTCACCCTGCCGTTTTTCGACATATTCCTGACGCTGCTTGAGATATTCGAGTTCCGGGACAATCCGCATGGTCTGTTCGATGTCGCGTACCCGTGCAGCAAGGTCAGCGAGTTGGGGTTGCAGGAAACTAACCAGGTCAGACTCGATGACAGCCGCTTCTTGTGCGAGTTCCTCTTTGACGCTGCTGGTAGTAGCGATCTTTTCATCGAGGGCTTCTTGCGCGGAGCGCAGCGAACGAAGATCGGTAATGAGTGTCTCCAACTCGGCAGCAGCCTGCTGCTTAATGACCGCAGCCTCGTCAGAATCGGCTTCTACAGGTGCCCCACAGGTAGGACAATCCGTAGGAAGCTCAACGCCTGATAGTGCGTCCTGTGCGTCGGCGAGCGCAGTGAGGCGCTCAATATTGGATAGGTAGACCCCGGCGAGTTGTTCGTTCTGTTCAGACACAAACCGCTGGGCAACTAGTTCCTTATCAGCCTCGTGGATTTGGTGGATCTGGTCGGCGAGTTTGTTGCGCAGATCCTTCTGTGCAGCCTGTAGGTGTTGGATCTGGTCTTCGATGGCGGCTTTGGCGTTAGTGAGCGCCTCAACCTGCACCGTTGTGGGAAGTTCTCCTTCTAGCTGTTCAATCCGGTCTTCGAGATATGCGAGTTCTGTGGAGTACTCAGGTTGGAGGATTTCCCAACGGCGAGCTTCATCTCTCGGGTCGCGGCGTTCACGGGTGTCTTCGTGGTGGGTGTCGTTGAAGATAAGGTCGAAAGCAGTCAGGGTGGCTGTTCTGTCCTGCCCGAAAATTGAGGTTTCGCTGGTGATGTTACCTTCGGTGCGTTGGAGTACCTGGTGCAGGTGCCGCCAGGTGAGGTCTTCTTTGCGGGCATACTGGTTGGTGATGATCTGGCGGCGTTCGCCTTTGGGGCTCATCTTGATGCCGAGTAGCCGCAGGAGGATGTCCGAGACGGTCAACTGACCCTTGGTTTTTTCGGTGACGGAGACCGGGTATGTCTGGGAGGGAATGCCGTACTCACTGGGGAGGCGAACTTCGGCGAGACCGTACCCGATCATGCGCTTGAAGGTCGCAGGGCCGTACTCAGTTTCCACAGTGATGGTGACCGTGTCGTAGCCGGTTTCTCGTGGGAACGGTGTTGCGCCTCCCGCTAGGACGAACCGGATGGAGCGTGCCAGGTAGGTTTTTCCAGTGTCGGAAGGGCCGTGGATGATGTTCACCCCTGGGATGAGATCGATTACCGAGGGCTTACGTTGATCGTAGATGTCGCTGCTGGTGATGCGGACTTCTTTTATCCAGAAGGTGGGGCTTTCGCTCATTGTTCCTCCTCAAAGGCTCGGGGAGCAACGGCGTGAATCATTGCTCGGACTTGGTCAAGGGTGTGCCGGTCGACGTAGTCGAGGGCAAAGATGAGGGCTTTTCGGTACTGCTGGTAGTAGGGACTATCGAGCTGCGCGGCCAGATCACTTCCCTGTTTGGTTGCTTGAATGCCTTGGATGGTTCGTGTGGTCAGTCCGCGTAGCTGACTCCACTGGATAGCAGCACGGATACGGGGGTCACGCCCAGAGAGGCGACCTAGTTCGGTACGCAGGTCGCCGTGAAGGTTCGTATGCATCAGACCGAAATCTGCTCCGCGCGTTGCCAGCAGGTCGATAGCAGCCAGATCCGTGATGCTACGAGGAGTATTCGGGGTGGCAGACAGGATAAGCAGGCAGCGGATTGCCAGGTCCATTCGGGAGTTCAGTAGGTTACTCATCATTGCTCCCAACAGTCTGGGGTGGCGTGGTTACCCAGGTGATGTGGCTGGTGTCTGCCAGGCTGTGGCATACGCCTTTACGGGCATCATTGTCGAACAGTCCTGTCGTCTGAGGTACGTGCGATTTGGTTAGTAGCGCCCGTGTGGATTCGGCAAGAGCGTCGTTGAGCTTGTCATAGGTGTTGCCCTGTTTGCGGCGCAGTACCGGTTTAAGGGCAGAAAGTAGGTCAAGTTTGATCCGATCAAACTCTTCTTCGCCATCCACGCTGACTTCCCTCATCAAAGCCAGGATGCTCATGGCCGTGTGGAAGCACTGAATGTAATCGGCGTAATCCTCCTGGTATTGCTCGGGCGCATTACCGATTTCTTCGACCGTAATGTTCTGTCCGGCGTCCTCGCTGAATGCTAGACAGGCTTGGTCGATGAACCGACGGCTACGGTACTTCGTGGCGTCATCGCACTTGAAACTTTCCGGCAGGGCGACTTTGCGGCTGCCGACATGGAGCATGCCATCTGCGACGAAGATGTCGCTTGCCTTCAAGCTTGAGAATCTGACCTCGAAGAAGTCTTCTTCCGCCAAGGACTCCTTGGTGGCCTCAAAGAGAGAAGGATTCCACTTCAAATCGTTGATCTGAGGATCACCCTGGGCAAGATTGGCTAGTCCCTGGGTTAGAAGGTCAGCGATGAGCTCTGGTGTTTTACTAACGGACACTTCGAAGCCATTAGCACGGAATATCTCTAGCCAATCTTGACGACGATCAAGATGAAACCCAGTTTCCAGATAGGACAGTAACCTGTCCCGATCAAGGTTAGATAGCCAGTACTGAGCGCGGTATTTTGAAATTAGACGCTTCTTCTCCCCAGAGTAATACCGCTGGAGCGTTCTGAGGTACTTGTCTTCCTTCTCTGGTTCGTACCTCCCTGGGCACTGTGCAAAGTAAAAGGGGTTGTTCTCTTTCCTCGCTGACTCCGGTTTCATCGTCAGATCTGCCAGATGTCGGATAAACCATCCACCTCCGGATTTGGAATACGCCTGTTGTTCCTCGAGTTCGAGACGAGTGAAGTGCGCATTGGTATGCAGGAGGCGCAGCAAATCCACGACGAGCATATTCGCTGTCCTCCTTTCTCTATGTACGGCTGTGTACCACGCATGTACCGCTGTGTACGGACTGCGCCTGCTTCATCTGCTACAAACGCCGACACTCGACATATCACTAGAACAAAGCCTCGCTGCTGTGCCGTAACACTCAATGAGATTTTACGGGCAGATCGCGAGGATCTGTTGTTGGTTTGGCCGAGAGAAGCGAACTTGTCCCTCCGTTCTTACCAGCGACGCAATGCACAACAACTGACTCGAAGAAGGAAGGAGGTGAAAACCCAGCCATGAGTACGACCACTGAGTCTTCCTTGCCGGTACACGTTGGCAGCGTGCTGCCTGCCTTGATCGCTGATCTTGTGGCGAAAAATCCGGGCACTGCACCGCAGTGGGCTAAGGACATTGCCGCATGGGCACCTGTTAGTCGCAGTAGCACCTAGTAGGTAGTCGTCAGGGTTGATGGGGCGTAGTGCACAACGCACCAAAAACCACCACCACCGGTTCCGCTATGGCCACGCCGGCAGGCCAGGAACAGGCACCACACATTTGTTAGTGCTATTGATTTTCATTTTTACCTGAGCCCTAGCTAAGCGCAGGTTGTCCACCAAACCATTTTGGGAGACGCGTTCGAGGCAGTTAGGGCAGGAACCCCGTCATTGGGGTCCTGTCCTTTTCTGTACCCGAGCATTGCGTCCTCTCGGCTGGTTGGTGTGGCGTCATAACTGAATATTTCTCGAGCGGGTCTCCCTCCTCAAAGGAGGGAACACCCCCATGGCAAATGCTGCCAACAACAAAGAAAAGTTCGCCTACTCCTCCCACGCTCAGGGTGACCGCCAGTCCATCACTATTCGTTTCGAGAAGGACTCTTTTCACCCTGCACGGCCGTATCGAGAGCAGACTTTCGAAATCAGCGCTGATGAGGCTGAGATCATCATTGAAAATGACTACACCCAGCGCCGAAACCAAGCCGAAGATCCGGATGCGGTGGAGCGTCGGGAGATAGATGAAATCTTCAAAGAGGAGATTTCTAAGCCTGAGTACAACCAGGCGAAGAAGTGGGTGCGTAACACAGCCGGCAACCCGGGCAGTGAAGATAAGCCGGGCTTTATCGAAACCTCTCTGACTAGTGGTGGAGATGTTTTACGTGGCTCTAACCGTGTCACTAGTGGCGAGAACACTGGCGATGGGCCGCGCGCGAAGTTAGCACTCACTAGCGTGGAAAGCCCTGTTGAAGAATCCTTAGCCACTTCTCACCTTTGGGATGCGATTCGGGCACTGCCGGAGCGTGAACGCATGGTGTTGGTGGCGGTGAAAATCCAGGGTTACACCCAAAGTGAGGTTGCCAAATTCCTGGGTGTTTCACAGCCGATGGTTAACCGCATCTTGAAGCGTGCCATTGCATGCCTGGAGGCCCAGCTGTCATGAAGCCCAACTGTGGGGGTTATAAACCCGTGTGCCTGGAAGCCCTCCTTATGCAAGGGACGACCACCCGCTGGCCTGGTGGGAATGGTTTGAGGCTCCCTTGCTCTAGGAGATATGGGAGTGGCCAGATGGCACAGAAGTTGAAAGTCCGGGTGAGTACGAATCATCCGAGCGTGCGCGGCAAGGTATTACGCGCCAAACGCGTGGGTATTCGAGAACGCATCCTGCGGTTCTTGTTCGGGGATGTGCGGGAGTTGATGCTGCTCACCCCTGGGGATGCGGTCAAGGACATCACGGTCACCACCGTTGACGAGGACCTGACCGCCCTCGCCAAGGCGGTTGGTGTCATGGCTGATGGCGGTGAGGTGGTATGAACGTGCGTAGTGCGAATAAGTTGATTCACGGCTTGAACCTGATGGCCGAAGCCGCCACCACCATCGGTGCTGCTTTGGAGGAGATGGCGTGGAACGGGATCGAAGACCACGCCGGCATGAGCGGTGCCCGTCCTATCGCGGCCGCGAGGTTGGAAACCCCAGCATCTGTCACTGAGGCTGCTGAGGAACTTCCGATGGAAGACCCGTCAGCCGAAGAATCCAAGACTGACACTGCACAGGAGACACCAGCCGAAGCCCCTGTGGCCGAGTCTGCTGCTCCGGTTTTGTCTTTGGATGAGTTGCGCGGGCAGTTAGCTGATATTTCCCATGCCGGTCATACCGATCAGGTTCGTGACCTGATTCGCCAGACCGGTGTGGAAAAACTCTCTGAGGTGGCACCTGAGCATTATGGGTGGCTGCTGGCTAAGGCCAGGGAGCTGGTCTGATGCCTAATCGTCACGCAAAAGCCTCACCATCAGGTGCACACAAGTGGACTAACTGCACTAAGTCCTTGGCGTTGGAGTCCCAGTTCCCTAATGAGGATACGGACGCCACCAGGGAAGGCACAGTGGCCCACGCGTTGGCGGAGCATAAACTGCGCCGCGCCCTCCACCAGCACCCCAACCACCGGCCAGAGTCCACGTTGGTTGATGGGGAGATGGAAGAGCATACGGATGATTACGTCGCCTACGTGCTTGAACGTCTCGCCCTAGCCCGGCAGGAGTTTCCAGGCGCGCGGGTCATGGTGGAGCAGGAACTGGATCTATCAGCTGATGTGGCTGGGTCTTTTGGGACTGCCGACTGCATCATCCTGGGGCAGCCGGTCCTTGAGGTCATTGATTTCAAGTACGGGTTTAATCCAGTCCAGGCCGAAGGCAACCCACAACTACGCCTTTATGCGCTGGGTGCTTTCCGGGCTTATGGGATGCTCTACGACTTCACTCAGGTGCGGGCCACCATCTTCCAACCCAGACGGGGCGCGGTGCTTTCTGAAACCATCGCCACTGGTGCGCTGGAGGCATGGGCAAGGGAGGTTATCCAGCCTGCGGCTGTAAAGGCGCTGGCTGGTGAGGGTGAGTATCAGGCGGGGGAGTGGTGTGGGTACTGCAAGGCGAAAAACGTCTGCCGCGCCCGCGCTGAGGCCCAGTTGGAGCTTGCCAAGTTTGAGTTCGCTAAGCCCGACACCCTCACAACTGAGGAAATCGCGGGCATCCTCAGCCGAATCCCGGCACTGACTAAGTGGGCTGGTGACATCCAGTCCTACGCGCTAAGCGCGGTGCTCAACCAGGGCATCCGGTTTGAGGGCTTCAAGGTGGTTGCCGGCCGGTCACTACGCAAGTACACGGACGAGACGGCAGTGGCGGCGGTTGCTGAAAGCCAGGGTTTGGAGATCTACGAGAAGAAGCTCAAATCCCCGGCCGCTTTGGAAAAGCAGGTGGGAAAGAAAACCTTCCAGGCCGTCTTCGCTGACCTCGTTACCAAGCCAGCGGGCAAACCATCCCTGGTGCCAGCTGATGACCCAAGACCCGAACTCACTGTCGCTAGTGCGGTTGAGGAGTTCACCCCGATCCAACCTGATGACAGCAACACTGCTGGCACAGGATCCATTTCTAAACAAGGAGACAACAAATGACAACCAATGATCCGAAGATCGTGATGACCGGCATCGTCCGCCTCTCGTACTTGAACTGCTGGGAGCCCAAGAGCATCCAGGGCAGTAAGCCGAAGTATTCGGCTTCGATCATCATCCCCAAAACCGACACCGACACCTCGAACAAAATCCAGGCGGCCATCGATGGGGCTATCAAGGAGGGTGTGGGTAAGTTCGGCGGCAAAATCCCACCCAAGGGAGCCCTCAAACTCCCGTTGCGAGATGGGGATATTGAACGCGACGACGAAGCCTATGCGAACTCCATGTTCGTCAACGCGAACTCCACCACCCAGCCCGGCATCGTCGATGCCAACGTGCAACCCATCATTGAGCGCTCTGAGATGTACTCCGGTGTCTATGCCCGCGTCACCCTGAGCTTCTACGCGTTCAACACCAATGGGAACAAGGGAGTGGCCTGCGGACTACACAACATCCAAAAGATCCGCGACGGCAAACCCCTCGGTGGCCGCGTGAGTGCGGAGGCGGAGTTCACCCCGTTCACCGACCCCTTCGCAGCCCCATCTGGTGGGGATGACTTCCTGTCCTAACCAGTAATCCAACCCAAGCGTGAGGGGCATCAAAGGTGCAGCAAACCTCTGGTGCCCCTCCGCCTATCTTCAAGGACCACCACATATGAAACGCGAACTCTTCATTGACATAGAAACTTTCAGCGAAGTCAATCTTGGTAGGGCGGGCATGTACCGCTACGCCCACGATCCATCTTTTGAGCTGTTGCTCCTGTCCTACTCCTGGGACGCGGGTTCAGTCCAGACCATTGACGTCGCCTCGGGTGAGTCAATCCCCGCTGACGTGCTGGCCGCACTTGATGACCCGGGAATCACGAAGTGGGCGTTCAATGCGGCTTTTGAGCGCACCTGCCTCTCCGCTCATTTGGGGAGGCAACTGTCTCCTCGTGGGTGGCGGTGTCACATGGTCTGGGCAGCAGCCCTCGGACTGCCACTCTCCCTGGACGGCGTGTCCATAGTGCTCAAACTTACCTGCGCAAAACTATCCACCGGTAAAGAGCTCATTCGGTTCTTCTCCGTCCCAGCCAAACCATCCCTGCTCAACAATGGCCTGACCCGAAACCTCCCCGGTCACGTACCAGACAAGTGGGAACAGTTCAAGACCTATAACGCGAGGGACGTGGAGGCAGAACTGGAACTGCATGCCAAGCTCTCACCTTTCCCGTTGCCTGAGCAGGTGTGGAGCGAGTACTGGGACGACCAGACCATCAACGACCGAGGCATCCACCTTGACCTCGACCTAGCCGATGCGGCGATTGAGTTGGATAAGCAGGTGCGGGAGAAGAACCTCGCCCGCTCCAGTGAGCTCACTGGCTTGGATAATCCGAACAGCCCGTTGCAGCTTAAAGACTGGGCTGCCACGCGTGGCGTCACTATGGGGTCGATGGGCAAGCAAGAAGTACAAGACACCCTCACCGCCACCACCGACCCAGTAGTCAAAGAAGTACTTGCGCTGCGGCTCGAGCTCTCGAAGTCGTCAGTGCGTAAGTACGAGGCGATGACCTCCAGCGCTGACCCGAAGGATCATCGGGCGCGGGGGTTGATACAGTTCCACGGGGCAGCCAGAACAGGACGCTGGGCAGGCCGCCTGATCCAAGTTCAAAACCTGCCCCGCAACTACCTACCCGACCTTGACGCCGCACGCGCCCTGATCAAAGACCGCAACCTGACAGCGTTGGAAATGCTGTACGACTCCGTACCAGATGTCCTCTCCCAGCTCATCCGTACCGCGTTTATCCCACGTGAGGGGTGTGAGTTCATTGTTGCTGACTACTCGGCCATCGAAGCCCGCGTGATCGCCTGGCTGGCCGGAGAAGACTGGCGGCTGGACCTGTTCAAGCGGGGTGGGGATATTTACTGCCAGTCCGCATCCCAAATGTTCGGTGTCCCTGTGGAGAAGCACGGGGTGAACGCGCATTTGCGGCAGAAGGGGAAGATCGCAGAACTCGCCTGTGGATACGGCGGCTCCGTAGGAGCGCTAGAAAACATGGGAGCCCTCCGCATGGGTTTGTCCGAGGATGAGCTGCCGGGGCTGGTGAGTGCGTGGCGGGAAGCTAACCCAGCGATCGTGGACTTCTGGTGGGCCATAGACCAAGCAGCCCAGCAAGCCCTCACCACAGGACGCCCCACTTCGACTCATGGCATTACGTTCACCCGCGAGGCCGGAATCCTGTTCTGCTGTTTACTTTCAGGGCGTCGCTTGGCATACCCAGGAGCCACGATCACCACCGGGCGGTTCGGGCGGGAAGTCATCACCTGTCAAGGGCAGAACACGGCCAAACGTTGGGACTTGATCGAAACCTACGGACCCAAATTGGTGGAGAACATTGTCCAAGCAACCGCCCGCGACCTCCTCGCCTATGCGATTCACACTGTGGAGGCTAAGGGGTGGCCGGTAGTCATGCATGTTCACGATGAACTCATCATCGAAGTCCCAATCCGAACCGTCACCGTCGATGAAATCGCCAATGCAATGTGCCAATCACCAGCCTGGGCTGCTGGTTTGCCGCTGGATGCGGATGGTTACCGGTGTGATTACTACATGAAGGACTGACCGGAAACAGTTTGCGTATCGGGGGTTATAAACCGGCCCGCCTGGAAGCCCTCCTGGTAGAGCCGGTACGCCCAATCCTTATCTTGTCGTCTAGGTGCTGGCTCTAGAAAGGAGCCAGCATGGCTACCACGAACGCTTTGCAGGTCTTTAACCATGAGGCATTCGGAACCATCCGCACCACCACCGACGAAAACGGCCAGATCCTATTCGGCGGGAAAGATGTTGCCACTGCTCTGGGATACAGCAACACCAAGGATGCGCTCGGGCGTCACTGCAAGGGGGTCGTGAAACGCTACCCCCTTGAAACCCCAGGCGGCATACAGCAAATCCGTTTCATTACCGAAGCCGACCTCTACCGCCTGATTGTCTCCTCGCACTTGGCGGCAGCAGAGCGTTTTGAGGCGTGGGTGATGGAAGAAGTCCTGCCCAGTATCCGCCGCCACGGCATCTATGCCGTTGACTCGCTTTTGGATAACGATGATTTCTTGCAGGCCGCGATCGAGCATTTGCGCGCCGAGCGAATGGCCCGCCTGGCAGCCGAACAGGCCCTAGCCGAGGCCGCACCTAAAGCCTCCTACTACGACGTCGTTTTAGCCTCGCCTTCGCTGGTGACAATGACCGCGATCGCTAAGGACTATGGGCTCTCAGCCAAGAAACTCAATGCGCTGCTGGCCCAGGCGAAGGTGCAGTTCAAGCAATCGGGCCAGTGGTTCCTCTACGCCCACCATGCCAACAAGGGCTACACCCAGTCCAAGACATTCACCCTGCCTGATGGGCAGGTGCGGATGCATACCCAGTGGACCCAAGCCGGACGGCTGTTCATCTATGACCTGCTGAAAAACCGTTTCGGAATCCTGCCCGTTGTCGAACAGGCCCATGCTGCCATCGAGAGTGAGGATGACAAATGAGCACCACCCGCATCCAAGACACCTCGCTTGGTGAGCTGATGGCTGCTGCTGGTATCGGTATCGAAACCACAAACGCTGAGGGTTACCCGGACTCGACCACCTTCCAGGCGCTGCGCCGGGTGCAGCGAGCTGAGTTTGGTTACCGGCCGCTGACCTACATTTGCTCACCCTACCGAGGTGACGTGGAAGCCAACACAGAACTAGCCAGGCAGTTGTGCGCCCTCGCAGTGAAGCGCAAAAAGATCCCTTTGGCTCCACACCTGTTGTTCCCGCAATTCATGGACGACGACCTTGACTCTGACCGTGAATTGGCGATGTTCATGAACCGCATCATGCTGGGCAAATGCGAATCCCTGTGGGTCTGGGAAGAAGACATCACTGCCGGGATGCGCCTGGAAATCGAATGGGCATCCCTCTACAAGCACCCGTTGCCGATCACCTACATCAATCGCACCGAATTAATGGAGGTACGCCCGTGAACCCCATGACCATGTATGCCTCCGAAGTAACCGGGCAGGCACAAAACACCCACTACCCACACCAGCATGTTGTGGCCAGTTTGGATGATTTGACGGCTGTTGTGGTCTTCGATCATGTGGTCGCTGAGTATGAGGGTGGCCAGCGCGGCAACTCCCGGTTCCTAACCTCGGACTGCCTGGTGATGGACGTGGACAACGACCATTCTGAAACCGAGACGGAGTGGGTGACCCCAAGCCACCTTGCTGAGCTCATGCTCGGTGTCCCTTTCATGGCAGCCACCAGCCGGAACCACATGAAACCAAAAGGCACCAGTAGTGCCCGGCCGAGGTTCCACGTCTACCTACCCATCAACCCAGTGTCGGACGCGGAAGCCTACGCTGCGCTCAAACGTCAACTGGCTGCGCAGGTGCCGGTATTCGATTCGAACGCGTTGGATGCGGGGCGGTTTATCTACGGCAACATGGACGCCAAAATGCAGGCCATAGACGGCGAGAGCCCCGTCGATGAATGGCTGGCCCGCGACCTGTTCGCCGAGTTTGACCAGGCCTCATCCCTGATTGGTGAAGGTTCTCGTAACGCGACCTTGTCTCGTTTCGCCGGGCGGGTGCTGATCCGTTACGGCACCACCGAGCGAGCCCGAGAACTGTTCAACCAGAAAGCTGCGCTGTGCGACCCGCCCCTGCCAGGTTTTGAGGTGGAGCAGATCTGGGCCTCAGCTACCAGGTTTGCCAAGCATGTGTTTTCTCAGGATGGGTATGTGCCGCCTGAGCAGTACGCCGAAGGGGCATGTTCATTGAAGCCTGGTGATTATTCGGATGTGGGTCAGGCTGAGGTGTTGTGCCGTGAATACGGGCATCTACTCAAGCATTCTCCGGCCACGGACTTTGTCACCTACAACGGCTCCTATTGGGAAGAATCCGAACCACGCGCCCAAGGCATGAGCCAAAACCTCACCGGCCGCCAACTCGACGAAGCCCTCATCGCGGTCGCTGACGCAAAAGAAGCCATGAACCAAACCGGTGCAACCGGCCTGCTGGTGGCGATGAGTAAAATCAAAGCCATCTCCGCGATGAACCCCACCCAGCGTCAAGCCTGGCATGCTCACGAGGACGCGATGGAGTATTACAAGTTTGCTCTCAAACGACGCGAATCGCGTGGAGTGGCTAACGCGCTACGAGAAGCCCGGCCGATGCTGCAAATCCTGCCCACCGACCTCGACGCCGACGCGTTCCTCATCAACACGCCCTCAGCAACCTACAACCTCATCGAAGGTATGGGTTCGGCGCGGGGCCACGACCCAGCAGACCTGATCACCAAACAAACCACCGTCGACCCCAACCAGGACGGCAAAGAGATCTGGGAGCAGGCCCTGGACACCTTCTTCCAAGGCGACCGTGAGCTAATCGGCTATGCACAGCGCATCGTCGGCCTGGCAGCCTTCGGTAAAGTCATGGTCGAAGCCCTCATCATCGCTTACGGAGACGGACGCAACGGTAAATCCACGTTCTGGAACACCATCGCTCGCGTGTTCGGATCCTATGCCGGGAACCTTTCAGCGGACGTGCTCACCATCGGAGCCAAACGCAACGTCAAACCCGAACTGGCCGAAGCCAAAGGCAAACGCCTCCTCATCGCCGCTGAGCTCGAAGAAGGCATGCGGCTCAACACCTCGAACGTCAAACAACTGTGTTCGACTGACGAGATATATGCGGAGAAGAAATACAAGGCTCCTTTCGCCTACACCCCAACCCACACTCTCGTTCTCTACACCAACCACCTACCCAGGGTCGGTGGCATGGACCCAGGCATCTGGCGGCGTCTTATCGTGATCCCGTTCCAGGCCCGCATCGAAGGCAGCCAGGACATTAAGAACTACGCCGACTACCTCTACAACCATGCTGGTGGGGCGATCCTGTCTTGGATCATGGAAGGCGCCAGGCGCATCCATGCTGAGGGTTTCCACCTGACCCATCCGCGTGTGGTGGCTGAAGCGATCGGGGCGTATAGGGATAACAACGACTGGCTTACGCCCTTCCTTGATGAGCGCTGCGAGGTCGGCGAGAACCTGAGTGAAGCATCGGGGCGGGTCTATTCCACCTACAGGGCTTTCGCAGCGGAGCGAGGAGAGTACGCCCGTTCCACCACCGACTTCTACGAAGCCCTCGAACAACGAGGGTTCGGCAGATATCGGAACAGTCGCGGCAAGTTCATCAAAGGCCTTGTCCTACGCAGCGACTTTGAAGCCGTAAGCACCAGTTTTTGAGAGCCGAGTGCCGCTCTATGTCACTTTCTTCTAGGACTTTCCATATAGGGATAAAAAATACAAACCCTATATAAAAGTTCTAGAACGGCACAGCATAGACCAGCACACCAGGCTCCAAGACCACAAAAATCTTGGAGACACAATGAAAGAACAACAACTCGAAACCCGCCTAACAAGGGCTATTCGCCGGATGGGCGGCATCTGCTGGAAATTCACTTCCCCCGGCCTGACGGGCGTCCCAGACCGCATCTGCCTACTGAATGGACGGGCAGTGTTTGTCGAAGTCAAAACCACCGGCAAACACCCCCGCCCACTACAAGTCACCCGCATGCGTGAACTGCAGCGTCAGGGTTTCACCTGCATCCTCCTCGACCACCCTGATGGGATCCAGGAGGTGTGTGATGCTCTACAAGCCGCATAACTACCAGCAAGTCGCCATCGAGTTCGTCGAAACCCACCCCATCGCAGCCCTCCTGCTTGAGATGGGCCTTGGCAAAAGCTCGATCGCGTTGACGGCGATCTGGAACCTCATGTACGACCGCTTCGAAGTCCAGCGCGTGCTGGTGGTGGCTCCTCTTCGTGTGGCGAGGGATACCTGGCCTCTCGAGGCCTCCAAGTGGGACCACCTAGCAGGACTCACCATGGCAGTGGCCGTCGGGCCAGAAGCAAAGCGCCTTGAAGCACTCCAGGCCGGGGCTGATGTGACGGTGATTAACCGGGAGAATGTCACCTGGCTTATCGAACGCAGTGGTGTGGAGTGGCAGTGGGACATGGTCGTCATCGACGAGCTGAGCTCGTTCAAGAATCACCAGGCCAAGCGCTTCCGCTCCCTGCTCAAAGCCCGCCCGCACGTCAAACGCATCGTGGGCTTGACTGGGACACCGGCCGCCAATGGCCTAGAGGATCTGTGGGCACAGTTCCGCCTATTGGACATGGGTGAGCGTCTTGGGCGTTACATCACGCATTACCGGCGTGAGTTCTTCGACCCTGACAAGCGCAACAGCATGCAGGTCTTCTCCTACAAACCCAAACCGGGCGCGGAAGACGAGATCTACAAGCGCATCTCCGATGTCACAATTTCGATGCGCACCTGCGACCACCTCACCCTGCCAGAGGTCACTTACAACACCATCGACGTGGCCATGGGTGATAAGGGCCGGCGGGCTTACGAGCGGATGCTCAAAGACCTGGTCCTCGAGCTCGAGGGCATGGAGGTGACGGCGGCTAACGCGGCAGCACTTTCGGGCAAGCTCACCCAAATGGCCTCCGGGGCCTTGTATGACGAGGACGGCAACTGGCACCTCGTCCATGAGGCCAAGTTGGACGCGTTGGAGGATTTGGTGGAGGTGGCGAATGGGAAGCCGGTGCTGGTGGCCTACTGGTTCGCGCACGACCTCGAACGAATCCAAAACAGGTTCCCGCAGGCTCGCCTGCTCAAAACAGGTGCGGACATGAACGCCTGGAACAACGGCCAGATCCCACTGGCGCTAATTCACCCTGCATCGGCCGGTCATGGCCTGAACCTGCAGGCTGGTGGCTCGACGCTGGTGTGGTTCACGCTCACCTGGTCCTTGGAGCTCTACCAGCAGACTAATGCCCGCCTATACCGGCAGGGCCAGCGGGAGCCGGTGGTCGTCCACCACCTCGCTGCCAAGGACACGATTGACCAGAAAATCCTTTCCGCCCTGGCGGTTAAGGACACCACTCAGGCTGCGTTGATTGATGCGGTCAAAGCAACCATCACTATGGAAGGAGACCGCTGATGCATGTCATGACCCGTTACCTCGACACCCGCAAGGCTACCATCGCGGCCTTAACCGACTACCCACTGATGGAAGCCCAACTCCATTCAGACAACAACACGGCCGAAATTCAAGCCCTGCGTGATGACTTGGCTTCGCCTTCAAGCCCGCGCCTTGATGGACTGCCTGGTGCGAAGGACCCGCATGCTGGTGAGAACCGACTGGCCGCAACCTTGGATGCAATCAGCATGATTGAACGACGCCAAGAAGCAGCCCGCCAGTACATGGACTGGTTTCTTCCCGCATGGGCAGCGCTGAGCGAGGATGACCGTTACACGCTGGAAAACTTCTTCCTTGGCCAAGGCTCCCAAGATGAGCGGGTAGCTGTCATCGAGGCACAGTTTTGCATCCAGCGTGACAGCGTCTACCGCAGGAAGAATCGCGCCGTGGACCGCCTGGCAACCGCACTGTATGGGCGCATTTAGCGTTAGACAGTGTCCGAATCCTGCGATAGAAAACCACTTACAGACCACCTACACTGTAAGTAGTTAAAAATATCCCCGGAGCCCCAGTAGCCAGCTTGGTTGCTGGGGCTCCGGCGTACCCGCGTGGAAGGTGGTGAGCACCAGTGCCTCGTCGCCCGAAGACTCCGTGCCGTTGGCCTGGCTGCCCAGCCCTCACCGATGGCCGCTACTGTGAAGCCCACGCCAAGGAAGCCGACAGCAACTACCGTCGCTTTGAGCGTGACCCTGAGATCAACAAACGCTACGGGAGTGCGTGGCGGAAGATCCGCGCGCAGTACGTTGCCAAGCATCCGCTGTGTGAACAGTGCGAGGCCGAAGGGCGTTTGACGCCGGTGGCTGAGGTCCACCACATCCGCCCCTTATCTCACGGCGGCACCCACGACGAGAACAACCTGATGAGCCTGTGCAAAGCCCTGCCACTCAAGGCAGACTGCCTTGGATGGTGACCGGTGGCGAAATACGGGGCTGCCGGGTCGCAGGTCTACACCTACTGACGAACCTCAGGAGCATCTCGGGGCTCTGGACCCTGGCCCCAGTCTGGGGAGGGGCGGTCAGCATCTCTGGGGCTGTTCGGGGTTTCAGCGGGCGTGGCCCCTCGCGCACAAAAGCTCCGAATCAAACAGGGTATTGACTATCACTGTTCGTGCGGGTTTCTGGGGTTGAATTAGTCCCCGTATCTTCATTGTGCTTTCTACGAGGTGGCATGTCTTGCATATACGTCGTCCAATGACGTTGCGAATTATTTTTGAACAACCTGGTTCAATTTTAGAGAAAGGTGTCTTTATGGCATATCCATATAATCCAATCGTCGTTGATGGTCTTTGGGGCCAGAAACGATCTACGCATTTCAGGTATTTGCTCAGCGTCGAGGGTGGTATAACCATTCTTACGTAGTAGACGGTATTGAGGGGCATGGAACCCGAACTGCTATTCAGCGTTGGTTGGCTGCGGAGAAGTATTATGATCGCGTGATTGACGGTCTTATCGGCCCCTACACCATGGATGCTTTACGACGCAGCCTCGATGCAAAAGTCGACTGGAGTTTTACCGTTATGAAGGATGGAAAAGTTCTCTATCGACATGACGGCAAGCTGAGAAAAGCAACGCGATTTCCACATCAGGATTATGTAGCGAAATTGCAAACATATCTCAATCGTGTCCGCTGAATAAAGTGTGGACAGTCCTGCACTCCGGTGCGGGGTTGTCCATACTTTTCGCACTCATTTGACTATTTTTCCCACACAGTCCGGATTTGGGCTTGCTCGAGGGCGTATATGTGAAGGCGAACGGTGTGGGTTATAAAACCCCTTGCTTTGAAGCCTTCTTTGTAGGCAAGCAATCGTGCTCGCCTGGTGAAAACACAAAAAATTCCTGAAGGAGGAAACAATGACCGATCACATGGTACTCGCGATGCAACAGTGGTTGAACGTAACGTACAAGAACAAAACGGGATTCGGCGCAGTAGAAGAGACAGGGAAAACAGGATGGGCGACAATTTACGCGCTCATTCGTGCATTGCAGATCGAGCTGGGGATCACGGCAACCGCGAACAATTTTGGTTCTGGAACACAATCACGTTTCAAGAACCGCTGGCCAAGCGGTATTCGCCAAAACACGGCAGAAAATAACGTACACGGGATCATTCAAGGAGCCTTGTGGTGTAAAGGCTACCCAGCCGAATACGGTGGAATCACGACCAAGTTCACCGATAACGTGGCGGACTCTATTCGCCAGATGAAGGCCGATATCGGACTGTCTGACACGAGCGCCACGATTGATCTTGAGATGATGATGGCACTACTGTCAATGAAGCAGTTCCGTCTACTTGCAGCTTATGGTGGCAAAACGACTATCCGCATTGCACAACAAGCCATCAACCGAAATTACAAGAATTACACGGGGATCGTCCCTACCGATGGATTGTATAGCCGTGAAATGAATAAAGCATTGATCCAGGTTCTCCAATCCCTACAAGGCTTTACTCCCTCACAAGCTACCGGCAACTTTGGTTCAGGAACACGATCCCGGCTTCGTACCATCTCTTCTGGCACAAGCCAATGGGTATGGCTCGCGAGCGTGGCACTCGTATGTAACGGCTACAAAGTTACTCCGAGTGAATCATGGTCTTCCATGCTGGCATCCACGATCCGCACGTTCCAACAAGACTATGCCCTGCCAGTAACCGGCGCTGTCGATCCAACCACATGGATGAGCCTGCTCACGTCCAAAGGTGATCCTGACCGTGAATGCGTCGCGTGCGATACGAGATTTGAAATCACAGACGAGCTCGCTGAGTATCTCAAAGAAGATAAATGCGAGATCGTTGGCCGCTATTTGACGGAGCCGGGAATGGGCGTCTTGAAACCGGAGAACTATTTCAAGGCATTGAGACCGGGAGAACTCGAACGCATTGTCAAGCACGGGTTGAAGTACTTCCCGATTTTCCAAGAATACTCAACCAAGCTCAGTCATTTCACTGTTGACAACGGACACCGTCACGCGAAAGAAGCACAAGCCGCTGCTCAACAACTCGGTGTGCCACCAACAATCATTTACTTCGCTGTCGACTACGATGCCACAGACCCTGAAGTGACCAGCCACATCCTGACCTACTTCAAGGCAGTAACGCAAAGCCTCGGCGGCGGCTACCGAGTGGGTATCTACGCCTCACGAAACATCTGCACCCGGATAGCTCAGGCTGGATACGCGGTAGCATCATTCGTTTCTGACATGTCTACCGGATTCTCAGGTAATCTCGGTTTCCCCATCCCCGACAACTGGGTATTTGATCAGTTCCACGAAATCAGTGGATATCGGGGGAAATGGGATCTTGACCGCGTGGCATATTCGGGTCGCATGTCAGCCGATTCGTCGGTGCGCCCCGCGCAGCCAGTGAATTACGACGCTCTAGATTTTCTCGATCTGATCGAAGCACTTGAGAGCAGGTTCGAGGAATTGCGCGTGGTCTATAAGGACTACGCTTTCGGAGAAGATCCGATCACATCCGGCAGTTACGTTACATGGGTTAAAGTTCCGACTTGGCGATGTGTCCTCAACTACCTATCAACGGTCTACCTCAAGGGAAGCGCAAAGTGGTCCGCGGCAGCTGAAACATATCGGGAGGCGGACGCGAAAAGGCTGGAAGATGACACTCAAGCGTCCCAGATAATCTCTGCCTTGAATAAGTGGATTCGCTCTGATCGACAAGAATGGACGGACCCCGCAGGTGGTGCAGTAGATATCCCGCATATGAGCGTGACCACCCTGGGCTACATCAACCTCAACCCGCTCGTCCCTGATAAGTGGACCGGTTGGGCGGGTGACTTAGCTTCAGCGCTCGGTCCGATTCAAAAGGTTGTTGACCTGAACCCCGGCTCAAACATTATTGCAATAGCAAGAGCTCTTGTTGGCCAAGGGGATAACTATAAAAATCACAGCGGACTTCAAGGTTTGACCATCCCCAATGATCTGCCGAACAACTGCAACTACTCCGACTTGTGTAGCGACGGGGATGCGATCAAACTGGCTGCGATACTGAAAGGCTCGGGACCCGACGACCCCAACCTTCTGTCTCGAACGCTGAGGAGCTACTACAACAATCCAGTTTCGCTATTGCAGCGATTCAAGGCGATCTCTGAGAGTGTTGGTGCAAGCGACGGAGGAACCGCAAAGGACAAGTTCTTTGCAGAAATTGATGGCCCATTGGATGACAGATACGTTGGCCTTCTCACAGACGGTTCCAATGGGGCATACGGCTACTCGGGCGTTGAGCCTAGCGAAGAAACCAAGAAGGCAGCATGTCAAGCTCTAGCTGAATTCATCTACTGAGTTCGTCATCTGCTTCGTGGCTGGGGCCACACATAAGATACGTGGCCCCAGCCACTGCGGCATAAAGTGCCCAAGCACCCACGAAGAAGACCAGGTTTTCCTGCCAGTCCCCGACGAAAATCTCGTGTGTGCGAGTACTGCGATAGAACGAGTTCGTGACAACAAGTAGTAATGCTGCTGCCCCGCTTGACAAGAGTCGTATCCACAGTGCCTTCACTCGCGGTTGCGGCCATCGTCGTGGCGGGTCAACTATCAAAAGAACCAGGCCGGCGAGGAACGTTCCATAAAGCGGAAGAACCATCAAAAGAGTGCCAGCTGCGGAGAGTCCCGCGGCGGGGATATAGAAAATCCCGAAGCAGATTCCTATCCATGTCGTGTAGGTACGGATCGCGTCCCTGATCGTGTGAGCAGGTATGCCAAATCGGGCGGAGCTGCTCATGAGCATGTGTCCTGCCACTACCGTGAAGACAATCCAACCGAGGCCGAAAGATAGGAGCGTCTCACTCCAGTGTTGAGATCCATAGTGGGTGGAAGCAACTGCATCAAACGCGATGAGCATGGTGGCTGCAAATCCTGCACCCAATACTCGGATCAGTAATGCTCGCCAGAGCGGCGGCTCCCATGTTGATGGCCGATCAATGACAAAAAGCAGCAGCCCGGCGAAAGGTGCAAGCCACAATGGAGTGTTCACCGGGGCGACTTCAGCAGTGAAGAGCAGAGAACCGGGCACTATCGCGAAGCCAAGGATGAGACCTACCCAATACGCGTAGGTCCGAACGAATAGTTTTAAAGACTCAACCACTCACACCTCCCATGGACTTCAGCACCGAAACCATGACGATTCTACAGCGGGGAGGCAACCCATGGCCAAAGACGGCACCAACAGGGGCGGACGCCGCGTGCGTGCAGGCGCGAAGCCCGGCCCGCTGGGCGAGAAACTCGCCGCCGGACGCCCCGCCACCCGCCTGGAAGACCCGCTCAACGAACCCTTCGACTTCGCAGGTAATGACATTGGCGACGGTGCGGTGCTTGCCGGGGAGACGATGCCCGAACCATCGGACTATCTGTCGGAGATTCAGCGTGACGGCAAACCGCTCGGCGCGGACCTGGTGTACCGGGAGACGTGGAACTGGCTGGATGAACGCGGCTGCACCGAGTTCGTCTCCAAACGCTTGATTGAGCAGTACGCGCAGGCGTTTGCCCGTTACATCCAGTGCGAGCAGGCGATTTCCAAGTTCGGTCTGCTCGGCAAACACCCCACCACGGGCGCTGCGATCGCCAGCCCGTTCGTGGCCATGTCGCAGTCGTTCGGCAAGCAGGCGAACGTGTACTGGTACGAGATTTTCGACATTGTGCGCGCCACCTGCACCACCGACTACTCCGGCACCACACCAGGCGATGAGGTCATGGAGCAGCTGCTCAAAGCTTCCTCCTAACGCCTTCCACTCCACCTGTTTCGTTTCCTGCCTGCCCGGCACCCGGGCGGGCTTTCTTGTTGTTGTTCGCTTTTGTGAAAGGAGCCCTCGCGTGTCTGTAGTGCGAAGTGCTGAATCTGTGTGTATCGGCCATCCCGACAAGCTGTGCGATCTGATCGCAGACCATATCCTTGATGACATCCTTACCTGCGACCCGACGGCACGCGTGGCCGTTGAGGTCATGGCGAGTGGCAGGCGCATCATCGTCACCGGCGAGATCACCACCACCATCCGGCCGCAGCTGCGTGCCTGCGCGAGGGAGGCGCTGCGACGGGCCGGGTACAACCCGAACCGGTTCCTTATCTACGTGTGGGTGCGCCGCCAATCAGCCGACATCGGCGCAGGCGTTTCCACTTCGCTCGAGGTGCGCGCGGGTGACGAGTCGGCCTATGCGGGCCAGGGTGCTGGCGATCAGGGCACCGTCTACGGGTACGCTACGAACGAGACCAGTCAGCGGCTGCCGTTGCCGCTCGTGCTCGCCCACGAGATCTGCCGCCGCCTCGATACAGCCCGCGCCGACGGCACGATCCGTGGGATCGGCCCCGACGGCAAATCCCAGGTCAGTGTGCTTTACGACGAGCTGGGCACTCCGGTCGGCATCGACACCGTGATCGTCTCGATCCAGCACGAGCACGATAAAGACCTCGACGTTCTTGAAAGGGAGGTGCGCACGCTGGTCGTCGCTCCCGCGATCGAGGCGCACCTGCCTGGTGCTACGGCTGAGCGCGTGTTGGTCAACCCGTCGGGACGGTTCGTCACAGGTGGGCCCACCGCTGACACCGGGCTTTCGGGGCGCAAGCTCATGGTCGACACCTACGGTGGGCTCGGCCCGCACGGCGGTGGCGCGTTTCTCAGGTAAGGACCCCTCCAAGGTCGACCGGACGGGCGCGTACATGGCGCGCCTGATCGCGAAAACCGTGGTGGATGCGCCCCTGGCCGAAGAATGCCACGTCGCTATCTCCTATGCGATTGGGAAGGCCGATCCGGTCGCGTTCCACATCGAAACCTTCGGCACGGGTCAGCACCCGGATTGGCTGCTCACCGACGCCGCACGTGCAGTGTTCCCGCTGCGCCCGGCCGCGATCATCGAACGCCTGGGCCTGCAAGCCCCCATCTACGCGAAGCTTTCCGCCTACGGGCACATGGGACATGGCCTGAGCGAGTGGGAATGGACGCTGCCGTTTACCGACAAGCTCAAGACGGAGGTGAAGGACCGTGCTCATCAAGCAGCTACCCATCAGTGAGCTCAAGCCCGCCGACTACAACCCGCGTAAAGACCTCCAGCCCGGCGACGCGGACTACGAAAAACTCAAACGCAGCCTCACCGAGTTCGGCTACGTCGAGCCGGTGATCTACAACCACACCACCGGCCACGTCGTCGGCGGCCACCAGCGCCTGAAAGTGCTCGCCGACCTCGGCCACACCGATGTTGACTGCGGGGACGCCACCAACACGGACGATGTCGCAGTGCTCATGGACGGCAAGAGCGCGAACCTGGTGCTCACCGACCCGCCCTACAACGTCGCCTTTGAGTCCTCCGATGGACTCAAGATCAAAAACGACGCGATGAAGGCCGACTCCTTCTACGAGTTCCTGCTCGCCGCGTTTACCAACATGGCGGGCGTTCTCGACAAGGGCGGGTCTGCGTATGTGTTCCACGCGGACACCGAAGGGCTGAACTTCCGCAAAGCGTTCATCGACGCCGGGTTCACACTCTCCGGCTGCTGCATCTGGGTCAAAGACTCCCTCGTCCTGGGACGCTCGCCGTACCAGTGGCAGCACGAACCCGTGCTCTACGGGTGGAAGCAAGGAGCCAAGCACAAGTGGTTCGCTGACCGGAAACAGACCACGATCTGGAACTTCGCCAAGCCGCGTAAGAACTCCGACCACCCAACGAGCAAGCCGCTAGACCTGCTGGCCTACCGATCCGCAACTCCACCCAGGCAGGCGCGATCATCCTCGACACCTTCGCTGGCAGCGGTTCGACCCTGATGGCCGCCGAACAGACCGACCGCATCGCCTACCTCATGGAACTTGATGAGAAGTACGCCTCGGTGATCCTGCGCCGCTACGCCGAGGCGACCGGGGACGCGGCCGGGATCACCTGCCAGCGCGACGGCACCCAGTACACGTACCTGGATCTGGTCAAACAGGTTGACCGCGACCGCGAATAAACTCCGAAATTGCAGGGAAAACAGGGGCGTGAAAATGAGCCGTTGACGAGGGCAAAAACGACTGGATAAGCGGAAAAACGTATGGCTGTATGTACATGACCACAACACCCCCACACCTGGGGAACCGAGCGAAAAGGACTGGTCATGAGTGAATTACACATCGAAATCAGCGAGCTTATCGCAGCCGGAGTCAACGTCTACGACCCCGAGGAAACCCTGCGGGTTGCCACAGCACGCGGCTACCAGCTGGTGGTGCGCGTGATCGAGTACGACCCGAAGTGTTTCTTCAGCTTTGTTGCCGCCTGGTTCGAGCAGGAGGTCGTGGCATGAGCATCCTCGCCTTCACCCCGCACAAGACGGGCAGGAAGAAGCTCGCCCAGCTTCTCGCCGATCACCTTGGCGTCAAGGCCACCTATCTGGGCACGCCCTCGTTTGCCTACCAGATCGCAGACGCCTCGCTGGATCGGGACTGGACCCTCTACCTGCCAGATGGCATCGACACGCAGGCCGTGCTCGAGGCTGCCCGCCAGGCAGGCTTTGCCACCACTGACCCGGGCGAGGTGGCGTTGACGGTCACGATGCCCACCACCGGGTGGAGTGAGCGCACTCGCACAAATCTCGAAGCGCTCCTGGCAGCCAAAGGGCCACTGATCGCCAAGGCTTTGGGCATCCCGGCCACACCCGTCGAGTTCAACGATGACGAGACAGTCTCGTTCCCGTGGTGTGAGTCGATTACGCCGGAGACGGCACGCGAGGCGGTGATCCCGCTTGTGGCCCGGCTCTGCCAGCGCGCCCAGGAGGCAACCCGGATTCGCTCCACGCCGCCTGCACCGGGCAATGACAAGTATACGATGCGCTGCTTTCTGCTCTCCCTGGGCTCATCGGCCCAGAACACAAGCAGGCCCGCCGCATCCTGCTGGCAGGCCTGGAGGGGGACGCCGCCTGGCGCACCCCAGCAAGCAGGAAGGAGAACTGACACATCAATCGCGACGCATGACCTGCTGGCACCCGGAAACCCTGCCACGAGCGGGGTTTCCCTCTCGTCACAAGCCTTGTTTTCCACGGTTTTCCTGGGTGCTGTAGATCTCAGCCTGATCTGAGCGCATATGACTGGATAAGCGTCCGCACCTATGGCTGTATGTACATGACGAAAGAACAGCACCTGAGGAAAGGAAAACAGCCATGAACACCACCGAGAAGCTCACCACCGAAGCCCTGCAGATGCGCGTCGACTCCTACGGGGCGGTCCTCGCATACGGCGACTACACGCTGGCAACCTTCGCGACCTGGACCAAGAAAGACGGCTACGGCAACAGCGCTCAGGTCTACCGCCTGACCGAAGCCCCGATCGACGGCTTCGGCCCGAACGCACGCGGTCGCAGCGAATGCGCCCTGAAACTCATCGCCAAGGCCGACCACATCTTCGCCGACGCCGGGCACGCCATCGCCTGGGCCCTGACCCAGATCTAACCAACACACCACACAGGCAAGAAGGAGTCGACGATGGACGCCACCAGAGAGCTGATCACCAACCACCTGGAGATCCCCGCAGACGCCGCTTCGCACGGCGAGATCCAGGCCGTCGCGGAGATCCCCTTCAGCGTCCTCGACGAGCTCGCCGAGGAGGTCTGGGCCGAGAAGATCCCGGTTCACACGCTCTCGCGCGTCGGCTGGCACTACACCAAGGCAGAGGAGATCATCGCCCTGGCCAGGCAGCGCGGCCTGTCCGATTGGCGCTACGGCGGTTTCGACACCGGCCAGGTGGTTGCCGACTTCCACGCCACCTACCGCTAACCCCCGTGCCGCCCCGACCCCCACGGATCGGGCCTGGCCCCACTCCGATCGTTTCACCCCACACGGTTGGGGCTTTTCTTATACCCACACGAGGAAGGAGTATCTGCCCGATGATGAGCACGTATCAGCCGACCAGGTTCATGGCAGACGGCTCCACCTACAACCAGCGCAAAGCGGATTTCGCTGTCGCGTTCATCCAGGCCCTCACCCACACCAAGGGCCGCTGGGCCGGTAAACCCTTCGAACTGATCGACTGGCAAGAGCAGATCATCCGTGACCTGTTTGGCACCCTCAAACCTGATGGGTTCCGTCAGTTCAACACCGCTTATGTTGAGATCCCGAAAAAGATGGGCAAGAGCGAGCTCGCCGCAGCCGTGGCACTGTTGCTCACGTGTGGGGATGGTGAGGAGCGCGCCGAGGTCTACGGGTGCGCAGCAGACCGCCAACAAGCCTCCATCGTGTTCGAGGTTGCAGCAGACATGGTCCGCAACAGCCCCGCACTGTCCCGCCGCGTCAAAATCCTCGCCAGCCAAAAACGGATCGTCTTCCAGCCCACCAACAGCTTCTACCAGGTCCTTTCGGCTGAGGCGTATTCCAAGCATGGGTTCAACATTCACGGCGTTGTCTTTGATGAGCTGCACACCCAGCCCGACCGGCGCCTATTCGACGTCATGACCAAAGGCTCCGGGGATGCCCGCACCCAACCCCTGTATTTTCTGATCACCACAGCCGGGTCAGACACGAACAGCATTTGCTATGAGACGCACCAAAAAGCCCAGGACATCTTAGAAGGCAGGAAGATCGACCCCACGTTCTACCCAGTCATTTACGGTGCAGACACCGATGATGACTGGACCGACGAGACCGTCTGGGCCAAGGCCAACCCGTCCCTGGGTATCACGGTCGGCATCGACAAGGTCCGTGCGGCCTGTGAGAGTGCAAAGCAAAACCCGGCCGAGGAAAACTCCTTCCGCCAACTCAGATTGAACCAGTGGGTGAAACAATCCGTGCGGTGGATGCCCATGACAGCGTGGGATGCATGCAAGCGCGACTTCCGGCCGGAGCAACTGCGGGGCCGAGTCTGCTACGGCGGCCTCGACCTGTCATCCACCACGGATATCACGGCGTTCGTCCAAGTCTTCCCACCCATCGAGGCCGGAGAACCCTACTTCGTCCTCCCGCACTTTTGGATCCCAGAAGACAACATTGAGCGCCGCGTCCTGCGTGACCGGGTCCCATACGACCTCTGGGCACGCCAAGGCCACCTCAACCTCACTGAAGGGAACGTGGTCCACTATGCGGCGATTGAACAAGCCATCGAGCAAATCTCTGAAATCTACGATTTGCGGGAGGTTGCCTTCGAGCGGTGGGGCACAGTCCAAATGACCCAAAACCTCGACCACATGGGCCTGACCGTCGTCCCCTTCGGCCAAGGCTTCAAAGACATGAGCCCACCGACTAAGGAGCTGATGAAGCTCGTGCTCGAGGGCAAGCTGGCCCATGATGGTCACCCGGTTTTGCGGTGGATGATGGACAACATCTTCATCCGCCAAGATCCTGCCGGGAACATCAAACCCGACAAAGAAAAGAGCACCGAGAAAATCGACGGTGTCGTCGCCACCATCATGGGACTAGACCGCGCCATACGTTGTGGGGCCGGGCCAGCATCAGAGTCGGTATACGACCAGCGAGGGTTACTGCTTCTTTGAAAAGTCTTGTGGGGGGAAGCGCATAGGCACCTACCCCCACAAGACGCTAAAGATTGTCTCCTTTAGCGCTGACAGTTACTATCAAACTCTGCTTGATCTTCAGCCGCAGTTTCAAGTTCTGCTGCTGTCAAGACTCGGTTGATAGGCCCCTGTCGTGAAAGAAGATAGCTCTGAGCATAGGTTTCTCGTTCAGGATCTCCCAGTGGTTCTACTAAGAAAGCACGACGGCCGCGATGAGTCTTGATCCCCTCAATCTCGCGGATTAAGCGACCGCCATCGAGGATGAAACCTGCGTAAGAAGCTAGGACTAGGCAATGCTGCTCGGTCAGGAAATCTGAATCCTCTTTACTAAGAGACCAATAACCGGTAACTCGTAGCTCGTTATTCTCAAGCAGAACCCACTCGTCGCCTGTCACATGTTGTTTGATGTCAATCAATCGATCAAGATTTCGTGGACCAGTGGCATCCACATACATAGATGGCACACAGTTCCCAGTTTCATAGCCGATCGAGCAGATTAGTGCTTTTTCTTCTGATTTGGGAATCCGTAAGTAGTTGGAACGAGCAGGGAAAAGTTTCTCGATTGATGTTCCCGTGTAGCGGTTACGCTCATTCCCAGAGGCACGATTGATGAGATGAAGTTTGATCAACTTCGATAGAGTATTGGATCCGATTCCCAGTTGACGCTTTACGTCTTCAAATCCGAGGGTGCTGTTGGTTGCACTGAAATCGTGTGGACGTGGCATGACTACCACCTTTCTGGAAGCAAAGGCTTCCAACTGGGCGTTCCGAGTTTCCCCTTGACGCCAGGTCAATTACTAGATGAATCCGCTCTCCAAGATCTGGGGAGGTCGTTCACTTGAAAGTCTAGACCTTCTCCCATCGCCATGTCAATAGGAACAGTCGAATCCGACTGGTCACAAATTGTAGGAGTGTATTTATGGGTTTCCTATCCTGGCTCGGCCTCAAACCACCTGAACCACCCCAACCTCAGAACAACTGGGCGCTAACGAACACTGAATTCTTCACCAGCCCTACATCTTCGGGTAAGTCGGTGACGGAGCGCAGTGCGATGCAGATGACCGCCGTCTATGCCTGCGTGCGCATCCTGGCTGAAGCCGTCGCCTCGCTGCCGTTGCATCTGTATCAGCAGCGCGAAGGCAGCACGGGCGGCAACGAACGAGCGACCGGGCACCCGTTGTATCGGGTGTTGCATGATGAGCCGAATGCGGAGATGACCTCGTTTGTGTTCCGTGAGACCCTCATGACTCACCTGCTGCTGTGGGGTAATGCTTATGCCCAAGTCATTCGCAACGGGCGCGGTGAGGTCATCGGCCTCTACCCGCTACTACCATCGCAGATGATCGTCGATAGGGATCCGGACACGGGCCTATTGCGTTACACCTATCGGCCTCAAACCATCGGTAGGCCGCCGGTGGTTGTTTTATCCCCAGCCGACGTCCTCCACATTCCAGGGCTCGGGTTTGATGGGCTGGTTGGGTATTCGCCGATTCAGATGGCACGTAACGCCATCGGCATGGGACTGGCCTGTGAAGAATACGGGGCGAGGCTCTTCGCCAACGGTGCCGCACCCGGTGGGGTACTTGAGCACCCGGGCACGATTCGTGACCCAGCAAGGGTGCGCGAATCGTGGCAGTCGACCTTTGGCGGGAGCGAGAATGCGGGCAAGATCGCCGTTTTGGAGGAGGGGATGAAGTACACGCCGATTGGGATTAGTCCGGAGCAGGCGCAGTTCTTGGAGACCCGCAAGTTCCAGATCAACGAGATCGCACGTATCTTCCGCATCCCACCCCACATGGTCGGAGACCTCGAAAAGAGCAGCTTTTCCAACATTGAGCAACAGTCGCTCGAGTTCGTGAAGTACACGCTCGACCCCTGGGTGATCAGGTGGGAACAAGCCCTCACCAAAACCCTCCTCACCGGAGCTGACCGGGAGAAGTACTCCATCGCCTTCAACCTTGAAGGACTGTTGCGTGGGGATTACGCCAGCCGGATGCATGGGTATGCGGTAGCACGCCAGAACGGGTGGAGGAGCGCCAACGACATCCGCCAACTCGAAAACCTCGACCTCATCCCAGCCGAGGATGGCGGGGACCTCTACCTAGTCAACGGCAACATGCTCCCACTCAACCAAGCGGGCAGTTACTACACCCACCGCCAAATGCAAGACACCCAACCAGACACACAACTTGATGAACCCAACAGTGATCCCAAGGAGGATGCAGATGACGGCGACAATGAGAGCCGACCCCACAGCACAGAAGACCCCCAATAGCCCCAAGCGTTTTTGGGATTATGCCACCAGCCCGGATGGTAAGCGCGTTCTGGAGCTGCGTGGTCCGATTGCGCCCGAGTCCTGGTTCGGAGACGAAACCACACCACAGCAATTTCGCGACGAACTCATGAGCGGCAGCGGCGACATTATCGTGTGGATCAACAGCCCTGGTGGGGATGTAGTGGCGGCTGCCGAGATTTATTCGATGCTCATGGACTACCCAGGGCACGTCACCGTCAAAATCGACGGCCTCGCAGCCAGCGCAGCGTCAGTGATTGCCATGGCTGGGAGCGAGGTGCTGATGAGTCCGGTGGCGATGTTGATGATTCATAACCCCATGACCGCCGCGATCGGCGACAGCGAGGAAATGCTCCGCGCTGTATCCATGCTGGCTGAGGTTAAGGAATCCATCCTCAACGCCTACGAACTCAAAACGGACATGGACCGTGCGGAGCTCAGTGAGTTGATGGATGCGGAGACCTGGATGGACGCGAACAAAGCCATCGAGCTGGGCTTTGCAGACGGCCTGATCAGCCCCGGTAGTCCGTTCCCGGCCGCGCAGCCAGATGCGAAAAGGTCAGCGATGGTGTTTTCTCGCCGCGCCGTCACGAACTCACTGTTGGATGCCATCAACGCAGACCTCACTGGTGGTCAAGAACCGCTCCCACTAGTAGTAGAGCCTGCTGCTCCTGACCCGCCGCCTGCTAGCCGCGCGGTCAATGACCTGTTATCCGCCCTCGATTCCTTGAAGCCCTAGCGCTATTCGCGCCGGGGCTTTTCTTATGCCCAATCCACCATTCGTGTTTTGAAAGGACACACCATGACTACAACGATGATTAATGATCTGCGAACCCGCCGTGCTGAGACGTGGGAGAAGGCTAAGGCCTTCCTCACTGAACGCCAGAGCGCCAATAACGGCATCCTGACCGCTGAGGATGATGAGGCTTACGCTCGTATGGAAGCCGAAATCGAAGCCTTCGGCCGCGAGATCGCCCGAGCAGAACGCGCCGCCGAGCTCGACGCCCAGTTGTCTAAGCCAGTGGCTTCACCGATTGCTGCCATGCCCGGCACCGTCACCCCAGAACCGGCTGGTAAGCCAGTTCCTTTCCGGGCTACGGATGAGTACCGGGAGAACTTTTGGAACGCCATGCGCATGGCCACCAACCCCTTCGAAGTACGCAACGCCCTCAAAGAAGGCGCTGACACTGAAGGCGGCTACCTGGTGCCGGATGAGTTCGAACGCACCCTCGTAGAAGCCCTTCAGGAAGAAAACATCATCCGTGGATTGGCTAAGCGCATTACCACCACATCTGGGGATCGCAAGATCCCCGTCGTGGCGACCCACGGTAAGGCTAACTGGCTCGATGAAGGGGCAGCGGTCACCGAGTCTGATGAGGCTTTCAAGCAGGTCACGCTGGGGGCTTATAAACTCTCCACCTTCATCAAGGTCAGTGAAGAACTCTTGGCTGACTCTGCGTTCAACATCGAGGCCTACCTGGCAAACGAGTTCGGCCGTCGTATCGGTGCTGCTGAAGAAGAAGCGTTCCTTGTCGGGGATGGGTCTAATAAGCCGACCGGAATCTTCCACAAGACTGGCGGAGCAGAAGAAGGCCTTAAGGCTGCCGCCCAGGCAGCGATCACCGCTGACGAACTCATCGATTTGTTCTATGCGCTCCGTAGCCCGTATCGAAAGAACGCCGTGTGGCTCACCAACGACTCCACGGTCAAGGCGATTCGGAAGCTGAAGGACAATCAGGGCCAGTACCTGTGGCAGCCCGCCCTGACGGCAGGGGCTCCGGACATGATCCTAGGCCGCCCCATTTATACCTCCAGCTTTGTGCCGGAGATTAAGGCCGGGGCAAAGACAGTGGCCTTCGGTGACTTGTCTTATTACTGGATTGCTGACCGTGCTGGCCGCTCGTTTAAGCGCCTGAATGAGTTGTTTGCGACGACGGGGCAGGTGGGGTTCATGGCAACCCAACGCGTCGATGGCAAGTTGATCCTGCCCGAGGCCGTCAAGGTGCTTGTTCAGAAGCAGTAATCCGCTGCCAGTTGTTGGAGAAGGGGGTGGCGTAACGCCATGGCACACGCGTTTAACCAAGCCCAGTTCATCGAAGCACTCAAGGCCAATTTGGTCCTTGAGCACAGCCAGGATGATGAGCTTTTGGGTGAGTTGATTCAGGCGGGATTGGATTACGCCACCTCCTACCAACACCTGGCCCCAGGTCACTACGAGAATCACCCGTTGTCGGAGTCGACGTATCGTGCGGTGATCATGCTGGCAACACACTTCTACGAATCCAGGGATGGCTCAACCGGCGGGTTTTTCGCTGATAACGCGCAGGCCGCCGCCCGCGTGTGGGAAGCCGTCAACCGACTACTGATTCTCGACAGGGATTGGAAAGTCTAAAAAGCACAGAGGGAGGGGGTGAGCAGTGATGGGTTTGGGATTGCTCCGCACAGAGCTGTTGTTTGTTGACGACATGGCGAACAGTGACCGTCAAGGCTTTTACACAAAACCTGCCTTGGAGGGTTTCACCTGTCGTGGGGTCTTCGAGGAGCGTTCTGCCACCACCCGGTGGGCGAACCTGGCCGGATTCGAACAAGTAGACGCGGTAGCGAAAATTCGCACCCAACCACGCTTGGTCCCGGTCACGGGTCAGAAAGTCGTTGCTGATGGGCAACTGTTCACCATTACCGGGATTGAAAACGTCAAAGGCCGAGGCCGCTACCTCGTCTTGTTTCTACGCAGGGAGGTGCATCGTGGCTAGAACACAAATCAAAATGCCAACCAAAACCCTCGAGGCCTTCGCTCACCTGACCACAGCAATGCCCGAGATTGCCGACGAGGCCGTCACAGCCGGCGGGCGGGTCGTAGAAAGCCGGGTCCGGGCGAACTTGTCCGCGGCTATTGGGAATACCAAGGGCAAGTCACGCTCCACGGGGCAGTTGTTGGGCACTTTGGGGTTGAGTCCTGCGAAAGTGGACCGCAAGGGTGATCACAACGTGAAAGTCGGGTTCACCGAGAACCGCAGGGATGGGCGCCCCAACGCCCTGATCGCCAACGTCCTCGAATACGGCAAGGCCGGGCAAACGCCCCGCCCATTCCTACGCCCGGCTAGAGCCTCAAGTCGGCGGGCCTGCTTGGAGACAATGAAACAAGTGCTGCAAAACCGGATGAGAGGCAGGTGGGCCCATGGAGTGTTTAGAGATTTTGGTGAGTGTTTTTCGCCGTCTTGGCATGGAAGTGTTCACCGGCACCTGGCCAGCCCTACCGGCCAGCGACTACGTCGTCCTCCTACCCCTAGTGGACGTCTACGACCTGCACGCCGATAACCAACCCGGTGTGGAGATTCAGTACGTAAGAGTCAACCTGTTCAGCCAAGAGAACTACCTGCCACTGGTCTACCGGCTCCTAGCGCTATTGCGCCAAAACGACCTGACGGTTAGTGAGCGCCGCTATATCGGCCATGACCCCGAGGCCGGCTACCACCACTACGTCGTTGAAGTCGCACTCACCACTGACCCCCACTAGTACGGGGGTCTTTCTACTCGCAAGTCGTTGTTTCACAGCTTGAAGAACTGACCCCCACTAGTACGGGGGTCTTTCCATATATCCACCCGCATTTGTCTTTGAAGGAGGACACTCATGGCCACGATTGGTCTTGACAAGCTCTACTACGCCACCATCACCGAAAACCCCGAAGGGGAAGAAACCTACGCGACCCCCAAACCTCTGGCTAAAGCCATCTCCGCCGAACTCTCCGTTGAACTAGCAGAGGCTATTTTGTACGCCGACGACGGCGCATCAGAGGTGGTCAAGGAGTTCAAATCCGGCACCCTCACCCTGGGCATCGATGATCTCAAGCCCGAGGTCGCAGCTGAACTGACCGGCTGCACCCTCGATGACAACAAGGTCCTGGTCGCCACCAGTGAGGATGGGGCCAAGCCGGTCGCTATCTCTTTCCGCGCCCGCCGCTCTAACGGCAAGTACACGTATTTCTGGCTCTACCGGGTCAAGTTCGCCCCGTCCGCCACCAGTCTGAACACCAAGGGCGATTCGATTTCGTTTGCGACCCCGAGCATTGAGGGGACCATCATGCGGCGTAACAAGGCTGAGAAGAACGGCCTGCACCCGTGGAAAGCCGAAGTCACCGAAGGCGTTGATGGGGTCAAGCCTCAGACCATTACGGATTGGTACAAGAAGGTTTACGAACCCACCATCACCCCCAAGAGCGCCTGAGGCGGGAAGGAGAAGACTGAATCATGAGTAGCGAAACCTTGACCATGGAAAACCCCGCACTCGATGGCCGCACCGCCACAGTCACCATCGCAGGCACCGAATACACCCTCGTCCTTTCGACGGGGGCGACTAGGAAGATTGCGGCCCGCTATGGCGGCCTAGATCAGCTCGGCGAAAAACTCCTCACGGGTGAGGATATGGACCAGGCTTTGGGTGAGATCATCTGGATTGTCACCTTGTTGGCTAACCAGGGCATCCAAATCCACAACTTTGCCCATCCTGATGACAAGCAGGAGTTGCTCACTGAATACCTGGTTGAGTTGCTGACCTGTCCGGCTGATTTGGCTGGTTACCGTGAGGCCATCACGGCCGCTTTGGTGAACGGCACTCGCCGCGAGATTGTGTCCCAGGAGCCGGTGGGAAAAGACCAGCAGGCCGAGTAGCAGATTCTGATGAGGCCACGTTTATCCGCCTGCTCCACTGGGGCGTAACTGTCCTGGGGTTGGGGCAGGCGGATGTCTGGCACATGCCCCTCGGCCTGCTACTCGACCTGATCGAATGCCACCGCCAACACACCGGCACCGCAAGCCCTTTGCGGGAGACATTCATTGATGACGTCATCCCGTTCGGGGTTTAGAAGACTGTCAACATTGTCGGGAACGAGCTTTCTTTTTGATTCGCTCGATTCGCTTATCCCAGTCACCGTCCCATTTACTATTTGCAGCACCTTCCAGTAGTTTAAGGGCATCTTCATAGCGTTTTTCTTTTTCAAGAATAATCGCCAGCCTTTTGAACCCCTTGTGACTGGGATAAATAATTGATTGGTTTTTCTTTCCAGGTACGGCAAGACGTTTTTCTCTCCTAATGTAGGCTTTCATCGCCTCTGACTGCATTTCTACTTGCATCCGAGCGGCAGCTTTGCAGCGTTCAAGAAGTAACGGATCTTCACGAAAACGATAATAAATTTCTGCCAAGGCACCAAGGGCTAGATGCTTTGAAAATATCGCGTCGTCTCCGGTCGCTGGCGATAGCTTCTCCTTTACTTCCCAGGCTTTATCAGCAATCTTCAGGATCAATCTAGACTGCTCGGGGTCGTTCGGCTTAAACCATCCAGCTAAAACTGACAACCAAAACGCAGTAGTTTGCGAAGACTCTACATTACTCATTAACAGTGTGGATTTTGAATTAGATACACCCATTGGTTTGTAGGTATTGATGATGAGCTTTCGTTCTGACTCATTAAGTTCATGCAACCACCAATCCTCAAGACCGTAGTATCCGATTTCACCCCTTATGGGGATATTTTTCATTGATTTATCGGTCGTAGCAGGATCTTGCAAGCCGAGTAGTCGAGACCAAAAACCCATCAGGAACTCTCCTTGTTCAAACTGAAATGGCTTTTGTCATTATGCGGGAACGTCAGCTGACCAGCCATTTTGAAATTCCATCTCCATTATCCATGCTTTACAACTTAAGGAACCGCTCATGGCTGAAGACTTCGGACTGAAAATCGCGCTGCAGGGTGAGCGGGAGTTCAAGAAGGCGATCACGGAGATCAACGCGTCCTTTAGGGTGCTCGGCAGTGAGATGAAGCTGGTTGATGCCCAGTTCAAGCGCTCTGATGATGCTCAGGCCAAGTACGCCGCCAAAGGCAAAGTGTTGGCTGAGCAAATCAGCGCTCAGCGGGACAAGATCAATACCCTCGAAGCAGCCTTGAAGAACGCTGCGACGAATTTCGGGGAGACTGACCGGCGCACTCTGGCTTGGCAGACGCAGCTCAATAATGCGAAGGCGGTGTTGGCTGACCTTGAGGGAGAGTTGGAGGACAACAACAAAACCCTCGAAACCTTCGGTGATAACGCTGATGATGCTGGGGATGACGCACGGGACGCAGCCAAAGACACCGGCCGCCTAGAAGACGCGGTTGACGATCTTGGCGACGAGATGGACTCAAGCGGCAAGAAGGCACTGTCCTTCGGCGACGTGCTGAAAGCCAACCTCGCTAGTGAGGCCATTGTTGCTGGGGTTAAGGCTATCGGCAGTGCGATCAAGGCCGTGAGGCGTGGGTTTGTGGACGCGATGAAGGACGGCATCCAGTACAACGCGACTATGGAGTCCTACACGGCGTCGTTCACTACGATGCTTGGTAATGAGGCCAAGGCCCACCAGCTCGTCGCTGACTTGAAGGCCCGCGCGACCTCGACCCCGTATGGGATGCAGGATTTGGCTGATGCGACCCGCACCCTCATGTCCTTTGGTATCAGCGCGCAGGATGCGCAGAAGTACATGGGGATGCTTGGGGATGTGGCCCAGGGTGATAAGGAGAAGTTTTCTTCGCTGTCTTTGGCGTTTGCTCAGGTCTCCTCTGCTGGCAAGCTCACGGGCCAGGACCTGATGCAGATGATTAAGGCCGGCTTCAACCCTTTGGAAGAAATCTCCCGTAAGACCGGCAAGAGTATTGGTGAGCTCAAGGAGGAGATGAGTAAGGGCGCTATTTCGGCTGAGATGGTGGCTGAGGCCTTCGAGTCTGCTACGGCTGAGGGTGGGCGTTTTTATGGGGCGATGGAGAATCAGTCCAAAACCTTCAACGGCCAACTCTCCACCCTCCAAGACGGGGTCGCCAACCTTAAAGGCCAGTTGGCCGGTGGGCTCACCGAAATGCTCTCTGGCTCCGTGATGCCGATAGTCAACGGCTGGGTCTCCGCCCTGTCCGAAGCCTTCGAAAAAGATGGTGTCGATGGGCTGATCACCGCTTTAGGTCAGGTCATCCAAGAGGCCCTGGCCTTCATCAGCGAGCAGCTACCGGCCTTCTTAGATGCGGCCTTGCGGATTGTCACGTCGTTGGCTGATGGTTTGATTCAGGTTTTGCCTGCGATTACCGAGGCCGCAACCGGACTACTCATCGCCCTCGTCCAAGGGATCCTGCAGTTGCTGCCCGAGCTCACGACGGCGGCCGCCACCATGGTCGCCACCCTCGCCAGTGGCATCGGTCAGGCACTACCCGAGTTGATTCCGGCTGCTATTGCGGCGATCGTCGGGATCGTCCAAGCCTTGATTGACAACCTACCAATGCTGCTTGATGCTGCGCTGCAGTTGGTGACGGGGTTGGCGCAGGGCATTATCGAAGCCATCCCGGTACTCATCGAAGCACTACCAGCGCTCATTGAGTCACTGTTGGAGTTTTTGGTGGGTGCGATCCCGCAACTCATTGAAGCTGGCATCACTCTACTCACTTCGCTGGTAGAAGCCCTCCCAACGATTATTGAGACGATCGTGGCGGCTTTACCGCAGATTATTGATGCGATCATCAACGCCGTCCTCGGGTCATTGCCGTTGTTGATTGATGCTGGCATCAAACTGTTCGTCGCATTGATTCAGGCGTTGCCGACGATCATCACACCACCATCATCTCCGCCATCCCTAGAATCATCAGCAGCGTGCTCAACGCGATCAGTAGCCATATTCCGCAGCTGATGATGATGGGCGTCACCCTACTGACCGCACTCATCCGCAATCTGCCCACGATCATTTCCACGATCGTGTCTGCGATTCCGCAGATTGTTTCTGGGATTGTGAGCGCGTTTGGGCAGGGCGTTAGTCAGATGGTGAGTGTGGGTGGGAATCTGGTGCGGGGCTTGTGGAACGGCATCCAAGGCCTAGCCGGATGGCTATGGGACTCAGTATCTAACTGGGTTTCAGGTATTTGGGATGGCATCACGTCATTCTTCGGTATCCACTCACCCTCACGCAAGACGGCGTGGGCCGGTGAAATGCTCGCACGCGGTCTCGCTGCCGGTATCAACGACAACGCCCAGCGCGCCACCAAAGCCGCAGATGCCATGGCCTCCGATATCGACGCCGCCTTCACCAGCCTCACCGAAGGCCTGGACGTGCCAATCGATGTCAAGACCCAGGCCCAGTTCGCTCACCTCGACCAAACCACTGCCGCGCTAACTACTGGGATTTCCAATGGTGAGGGCGGTACTGGTTTGTCAGCGGAGGGTATTCAGTCTGTGGTCGAAGCCGTGGTGCCTTCGATGCTCAAGGGTATGGATATTCGGGTGGTGCTTGATGACGGAACCCTAGTCGGCCACCTCGCACCCCGCATCGATACCAGCCTTGCGGGACTAGCCCGCCGCAACCCGCTACTTGCCATCAACTCAAGAGAAGGAGGATGATTCCCCGTGTTTACGTTGGATGGAACTATCCAGGCTCGCCGGGACCTGAACCTGCACCTGGCTTCTCCAGTGAAGCTGAGTCCGGCGGGACGGGTGCTGGAACAGATTGTGGTGCCAGGCCGTGAAGGCACCCTCACCCGCGAGCAAGGATGGAATGACCGGCTCATCACCCTCGACCTGATCATCCGCTCTAGTGATGTGATGCGGGCATGGCGCAAAGCAGTAGTGGCACTAACAAACGCTCAGCGGATTGCTTTCCGCCATGACACAGGCGTGTTCTATCAAGTCAAGAGCGTCACTTTTAGTGAGCTGGTGAGGGTGTCTCCGATGATGGGTCAGTTCCAAGCCACCCTCCTTTGTGGCCCTTTCGCCTACCTGACGGGTGTGGAAAACATTGTCTTGACTAAGAGTGGGAACATCACTAACCCCGGTAATGCTGTTGCTCGTCCGGTCTTCACGGTGTACGGCAGTGGCAGGGTGTTTTTTGAGACCAACGGATACAGGGTGGACCTGAAAATCGACTCCGACCAACTCACCGTCGACAGTTCCCTCATGGAGTGCCGCAAGGGCAATGTGGCGCAAAACCAACACATGACCGGCCCATTCCCAACCATCCGCCCCGGCAAATCCCACGTCCAACTAGGCCCAGGGGTCAGCCAGCTTGTCATTGAACCGAGGTGGAGGAACCAATGATCACCACACACCCCGCAAACGCGATCCCCAAAACAGACGTCACTACAGACAACGGACTAGCCGTCCTTGATGCCCAGATCATCAACCCCGTGGTGACTGAAGAACTCGGTGGCACGTTTGCCTTGGAGTTCGACTACCCCCTCACAGCCAAAGGAGCCTCATCCTTGCAGGTTGGGAACCTGGTGCGCTGTCCAGCACCAGTACTTGGAGGCCAGTTTTTCCGCATCCACCACTGTCAGACCAACGAACACCACCAGGTGCATGTCACGGCTCAGCATGTGTTCTATGACTTGGCTGCAAACCTTTTGATGGATACCAACCTGGTCAACGAAGACGCAAACGGCGCACTAACCCGCGTCCTTGCTGGGGCGCAGTTCAAGCACCCGTTCACCGCAACCAGCAACCTGAGTACTCGTGCCTCACCCCGCCTCGTTAGGGTGTCTGTCGCTTCAGTCCTGATGGATCCGGACCTTGATAACGGGATCGTGAACCGCTGGGGTGGGGAGCTAATCCGAAACAACACCCACATCTCCCTCGTGTCTAAGCGTGGGGCGGATAACGGGGTGCAAATCCGGGCAGGTAAGAACCTGTTGTCCATGACCGCGTCAGTGGACTACTCAACGGTGGTCACCCGCATCGTGCCGGTGGGGTTTGATGGGCTGATGCTCCCGGAGAAATGGGTCGACTCGAGAAAACTTGATCAATACCCTCACCCCAGGGTTGGGGTAATCAAGTTTGATCACATCAAATCCACCGCCACCCCAAACGGAGCCAGCGCTGAGGACGCACTACCACCAAAGCAGGCTGAGAACGCTTTGCGCCAAGCAGCAAAACAGCAATTCGCCCTCCAGCGCATCGATGAGCCAACCCGAACCTGGACAGTGAACTTAATCGATTTGGCCGGAACAAAGGAATATGCCCATCTTCGTGCTTTGGAGAGTGTGGCAATCGGTGACGTTGTCACGGTCAAAGACCTGGACGCTGGTGTGGATGTGTCGGCGCGGGTGGTGGCCTACCAATACAACCCCCTCACCGAGGGCTACACGCAGGTGACGCTGGGATCCTTCACCCCAAGGATTACCAGCCAATCCACTAGGGCCATGGCGGTAGCAGGAAACGCGATGGGGGCTGCCCTGGATGCTAGCGCCCAGGCCGGAGCGGTCACCACCGTGGCTGGTGACGCTATGGCCAGGGCTGACCAGGCTTTTGCTTCTGTTGGTGAGGTTTCTGGGCGGGTGGATGAGGCTCTGATGGCGGCGAACGGTAAAAACCGCAACCACTACGGCAGTGCCACTCCTAAGGATCCACGCCCCGGTGATGTCTGGTTCAAAACGAACGGTGAGAAGCAGGAAATCTGGATCTACGAGCAGCGAAACAACCGTTACGACTGGTTCCCAATCGCCACGGATCTGACCTATATGGAGGCTAAACAACGCCTCGACGAGACAGAAGCTGCGATAGCGGAAGCCAAAGACGTTGCAGATGCGGCCATCAAAGCAGGCACCGAGGTCCGCACCCGTGTGCGTAGCGCTTCAAGGGATGCTGAGAAGGCTCTTTTGAAGGCTCAGGAGGCAGTCGATAAGGGAGCCGAGAACGCCAAGCTAGTTGAGGACTACCAGATTGTGGTCGGAAGCCTCCTCGAAGGGGCCCGCTCGAAAATAACTCAACTTTCAAGTGCTGTGAACCTGAGGGTGGAAAAAGACCAGGTCATCAACCAAATCAACATTTCGCGTGAGGACATCCTCATCGATGGGACCAAGGTTCACATCACAGGTCAAACCACAATCGATCAGGCAGTAATCACGGGGGCGATGATCAAAGACGGCACCATTGACAGCGCGAAAATTGCCAGTTTGGATGCTGGCAAGATCACTACTGCCACACTGGCAGCGAGCAGAATCGGGGCAAGGTCGATTAGTGCTGACAAGCTTGCAACGAATGCCATTCAAGTTGGCTTATCGGGATGGAGCCAGAGCATCCGTATTAGTCCCACGGAGATCCGCTGGTACAACGGCAACACCCTCACCGGCAAAGTGAGCTCAAGTGGTTTGCAGTTTTATTACGACACCAAGTACATCGGACAAATCGGTGAAGCAGGATTCAAAAACAAACCCGAGAGCGTCAAGGGCCTCAACACCATGCTCTCCAAGGACGCCTCATATGCGGCCTGGACGTATGGGGCCGGCAGCAACGACCACGTCGTGCTCTTAACCCTTGACCCGAAAGGCTCCGTCATGGGGGCACGTGGTCTGCATCTGGGCATTGACCTGCACCTGGGTGGGAACAAAATAATGACAACGGGTAAACGTGGGATCAAACTGCTCGATTCCAACGTTAACCGCACGATGATGCCGGCCTGGTGTAGCGAGAATACCCGCAGCCAGGTCGCCTTCTCCAGTGGGGCGCTCTTTTTGGTGACAGATAACAACCTCTACTCGGTCACCCAGATCACCAAGCGTCTTAATGAGGTGATTATGCGGGTCAACCACCTCATCACTTATCTGAACAAGGGCTGGGTCCAAGAAGTCCACGATATCGGAGGCGGCAGAGTCGCCTGGTCGAGCTACAAGAACACCGGCCTATCGACCATGTCCACCAACCTCACCTAACCGAAAGGCACCCCCCTATGGCTGTATTGAAGATTCGCAACCACCATCTACCTGCTATCACCGGCCTACTTGATGGGCTAGAACTAGCCGGTAGCGCATCACGTGCCAGAACCAAACTCCACGCCTCGCTCCTTGTTCACCTTGAAGCATTGGGAGCATCTGAGGTGGAGCTGGCTCGCCAGTACGCCACCCTCGACCAAGACGGAGAAATCCTGTTGGATGAGGCCGGTGGCTTCACACTCAAGGACCCCGGTCAGGCTAGTGAGTTCAAGGCCGAACACCAGGCCCTCATGGGTGAGGCTGTATTGCTTCCCGAAACCTACGAGAATCAATACGCCGTCCTGACCAAGGCTCTGGCCGAGTACCCAGGCACGTTCTCCGGGACTGACGCCACAGCCTATGACCTGCTGTGCGACGCGTTAGAAGAGACCACCGGGAAGGAGGTGCCCTGATGGAGATTGATCCCACCCCACCAGAACCCGTGGTCGCTCAACCACTAACGCCACCAAAAGAAGCAGAACCACCGCCCCTGGTGAAACCTGAAACCCACATCCTCACAATCCCACCAAGCCCCGATGGCCAATGAAGCCTCGGGGCTTTTTCATGCCCAAACCTCTCTTGGAAGGAACTGATTTCTCATGCCACTAGACCACTACCTACGCACCATCGCCGGAATCATTGGCGCAGGGGCTGGTTGGGTATTTGGCACCCCCGACGCCCTGCTCTACACCTTGCTCGCGTTCATCACCGCCGACTACATCTCCGGGGTGATGGCAGCGATCGCCACCCGAAAACTCTCCAGTGCGGTTGGGTTTAAGGGGCTGTTTGGCAAGATGCTCATCCTCACCTTCGTTGCCTTGGCCCAGCTGATGGACACCCACGTGCTTGGTGGGGTGGGGGTGCTTCGCGGGGCGGTGATCTTCTTCTACATCGCCAACGAAGGTATCTCCCTGATTGAAAACGCCACCGTCCTGGGCCTGCCAGTACCACCCAAGTTCAGCCAGGTCCTAGCCACCCTCACCGAGCGTGAAAGCACTGCAACGGATGGTCTTTTGGGCTCGGCCCACGGTCGCCACGCCGCAACAAACACGAGTGAGCCGGTGGCGGTGCCGCGTCCGCACATTCCTCTAACCCCAAGTGTTTCCGAGGTGCGTAAACCACTAGCCCACACCACCAAACCCGCGCCCGATGAAGAGACGGGTGGTGATGGTGACTAAACCCGCCTCCCACCTGCCAGCCATTCTCACTGCTTTGGCCAGCACCCTGATGCTCGCCTCAGTAATCGGGGTGGGCTGGTGGGTGTGGGACCAGGCCACCACCCCGCTACTGACTGTGCTGATTTGGTTGCACGTGATCGTCCAACCCTAAAACCCATCCACCACATCAAGGAGAAAACTGCTATGTCTTACACGATTGACCATTCCCATGACGCCACCGCTTTCACCCGAGGCCGCCAAGGCCACCGCATTAAATACATTGTGGTGCATCACTGGGATGACCCTGCCAAACACCCCACCTTTGAGGGCACTATCCGCTGGTTCGAACGCGGCGGCAACAACACATCCGCACACTACGTGGCTGAGGCTGGACGTGTCGCCCAACTGATTGCAGACGGGAACACCGCCTACCACGCCGGCAACTGGACAAAGAATTTGGAGTCTATTGGGATCGAATGCAACCCCCGCTGCAATGAGGCCGACAAAGCCACCGTGGCTGAACTAATCCGCGACCTGCAAGCCAAGCACGGGCCGCTGACCATTCTTGGACACAAGGACTGCTCTTCTACGGACTGCCCAGGACGCTACTACCCACCCACCACTGTGCTCGCACCATGGCTAGGCGGAGGTGGCGGCAACGCCAAACCCGCCACTACTGCAAGCGCGCCTTCCGGTGACCTGAACGCACTGGCGGATGCTGTGCTGCGTGGCGACTATGGCAATGGTGACGAACGCCGACGCCGGCTCGGCTCGAAGTACGCTGCTGTGCAGGCCATTGTGAACCAGCGCCTGGGCTACGGTTCCACGCCCGCCTACTCAGGTCCTGACCTGAATGCTTTGGCGGATGCGGTCATCCGAGGCGAGTTCGGCAATGGCGAGGAACGCAAACGACGCCTGGGAGCCAACTACAAGGCTGTCCAAGCCCTAGTGAACAAGAAGCTCGGCTACTAAAACAGCCGGGCTTCAACCCTTTTCATGCGCCCTCACCTGGCCCTTCACTGGGTTGGGTGGGGGCGCTTTTTGCGTATCTGGGGGTGGGGGTTATAAATCGTGGCCGCTGAGAGCCCTCCATACGTCAGGAAAGTTTTTCTCGTATGGAGGTTGGCATGGCTGTGGATGCGCTTGTCAGAGAGCAGGTGTTTGCGCTTCGCCGTCGGGGTCACTCGTTTGGTCAGATCGCTTTGGAAGTGGGCTTGAGTCGCAACACGGTCAAATCGTTGTGCCGTCGCCAGAGCATCAACACCGAGAACCCGAGTGCTGTGGATGGCGGGGTGGTGTGTGAACAGTGCGGCCAAGAAATTGAGGCTTGCATGCCGGTGCCTCGTCGCCGGTTTTGCTCTGCTACTTGCCGCCTGGCTTGGTGGCATGCCCACCCCGAGCACCTTAACCGTCAGGCTATTTATTCCTTCACTTGTGCGCACTGCGGTGAGGGTTTTAGCGCGTACGGGAATAAGGGTCGTAAGTACTGCTGCCATTCGTGTTATGTCCGTGCCCGGTTTGGCACTAAGGGCGGTCGGTGCTGATGGGCGGGCAGGACCTAGCCAGTGAGGTGGCCTTGTTGCAGGGGGCGCAGTTCGTGTCAGCCCTCGTTGCTGGGGGAGTGCTTGATCAGGACCAGGCACGTGTGGTGTTGGAGGGGCTGACCGAGGCGTTTCCTAATGCGGTGGTGGGGCGGTTGTTTGTGCGCGTTGGAGTGGATAAACCGCAGGTTTTAAGCGTTCATTGAAACACCAAGAAGCAAAGAAAACCCTTAGGTGGATGCAGAGAGTTGTGGATTGAGGTGACAAGGGGAAGGTTATGGCAGGCAGGGTTGAAGTGATTACCCCGACAAGTGTGGGGGAGAGGTTACGGGTGGCGGCGTATGTGCGGGTTTCAACCGAGCATGAACGCCAGCTCTCGTCATTGTCTGCCCAGGTTTCGCATTATCTGCACCTGATTGAGTCCACCCCAGGGTGGGAGTTTGCCGGGATTTTCTCAGACGAAGGCGCAACTGGTACTAAACGTAGTGGGCGCGTTGGCCTAGCGGACTTAATGGGCCTGGCGCGCTCTGGTGGGGTGGATGTGGTGTTGTGTAAGTCGATTTCGCGTCTGGCCCGAAACACCACGGACTTACTCGAGGTGGTGCGTGAACTAAAAAGCCTAGGTGTATCAGTGCGCTTCGAGCGCGAGAGTATCGATACTGCCAGTGCCCAAGGCGAGGTTCTCTTGACTTTGCTTGCCGCTTTCGCGCAGGCAGAATCCGAGACGAACAGTGCGAATGTGAAGTGGGGGATACGCAAAAAATACGCTGATGGCACCCCACATTCACGCCACCCCTACGGGTACGCCTACCAGCAAGGCACCCTAGTTGTTATTGAGGAAGAAGCGGTGGTGGTGCGCCGCCTGTTCAACAACTACCTGGCTGGTATCAGCCCAGAAAAGACCGCCCACATGCTCAATGATGAGGGTGTGCTTCCTAGGTCGGGGCGAAAGTTTCGGGGCAAGACGATGCGCAAGTGGCTAGAAAATGAGGTGTATGCGGGGCGGGTTGTGTGCCAAAAATACTTCCGCCCCCACCTAGCCATCAGCACGGTTCAACGTAATGAGGGGAGCTTGATTCGTGGGTGGTTGATGGTGCCCATGAGCCCATCATCGACCCGGCGCTCTTCGACCAAGTCCAACAGATACTGGCCATGCGCCGCCAAGTCGGTCGGGCACGCACCCCAAGTGGGGGCAGCATGGCTTTGACCTCGAAAATCACCTGCACAGTGTGCTCGAAACATTTCCACCGTCGCACCAAAACCAGAACGGGAACAAGCCACAAGTTCTGGTGGTGCTACAACGCGACCCGCGGCCAGGGCAATCCCTGCCAGGCACCACAAGTACGCGAAGAGACCCTCAAACACATCTGCCAAGACGCCCTCGGCCTCGATACGTGGGATGAGGAAGCTGTCATTACGGGGATTAACACCATCACAATCAGCCCCGACCGGAGCGTGTGCGTGGAGTTGGCGGGAGGGAGCATCCGGCGCTACCAGACTGACGGTCACCCAAGTATGGAAGGAGAGGTGAGAAGCGTTGGCTAAAACGATTACGGCAATACCCGCCACCAAAACTATCCAAAGTACCCTCGGGCATACGCCGAACGTGGTGCGTCGGGTGGCAGCCTACGCGCGAGTGTCTACGGACATGGAAGAACAAGCCCAGTCCTATCGCTCCCAGATCGACTACTACACGAAGTTGATTAATTCGCGTGCTACTTGGCAGTTCGCAGGCATGTACTCCGATGAAGGTATCAGCGGCACCTCCACAACCAAGCGCGTTGGCTTCCAAAACATGATCCGCGACGCCCTAGAGGGAAAAATTGACTTAATTATCACCAAGAGCGTTTCACGCTTCGCTCGTAACACTGTTGATTCGCTGACCACCGTCAGACGTCTTAAAGACGCCGGGGTAGAGGTGTGGTTTGAGAAAGAAAACATTTTCACCTTCGATTCCAAAGGTGAACTGCTCATCACCATCATGTCCTCCCTGGCCCAGGAAGAATCAAGAAGCATTAGCGAGAAGGTGACCTGGGGGCACAGGAAACGCTTCGCAGACGGAAAAGTTCTCGTCCCTTACTCATCCCTACTTGGCTACAAGAAAGGTGAAGACGGAAACCTCGAGGTCGATGTTGAACAAGCTAAGGTGGTGCGACGTATCTACGCCCAGTTCCTCTCCGGTGCCTCACCAGCCCAAATCGCCCGCGACCTCACTAGGGATAAAATCCCCACGCCTAGGGGTAAGCAAATCTGGCGCACCCACACAATCCGCTCGATCCTTACCAACGAGAAATACAAAGGCGATGCGCTACTGCAAAAGACCTACACCGCTGACTTCCTGACCAAAACCATCAAACCCAACAACGGCCAGGTCGCCCAGTACTACGTGCACGGCAACCATGAGGCCATCATTGCCCCTGACGTGTGGGAATTAGTCCAAGCAAAACTTGCCTACCACGCCAAAGACGCCACCTCATACAAGCACCCGTTTTGCGGGCGAGTGATCTGCGGACACTGCGGTAGCGCCTACGGGCGCAAGGTGTGGCATTCGGGAACCAAATACCAAAAACACATCTGGCGCTGCTGCGCCAAGTACGAGAAAAACACCCGCTGCAACACCCCACATGTATCCGAAGAAGACATCCAAGAAGCCTTCAACCAAGCAGTAACCAGCCGCTACGCCGCTACCAAAGGTGTACAGAGCACACTGGGCTTGATCGAAACGAAAGTGCTGGCTATTGATGAGCTAAAAACCCGCCAGCAGAACATCACCGCCAACCTCGAGCAAGTTCAGTCACGCCTTAGTCAGCTGATCACTCTGGCTACCCACCACGCCATCAGCGCCGGCGAATACGACCAGCAATACCAGCAACTCGAAACTGAGAGGGCAGAGCAAGAACAGCGCTACCAAGAACTGAGTGCAAAGATTGCCTGGGCGGAGGAGAAAATCGCTGCCGCCAAAAACATCGCCCGCTACCTAGAAAATCAAGGCACCCTCCAATACTCAGAGGCCGCTTAGCTCACCCTCGTCGAGCACGCCACCATCCACGCTGACGGCATCATCATCACTTTCAAGGACGAAAACTAAGTCGAGCTCGACAGCACACGGCCGTCAACATTTGCCCCAAACTAACCTCACCTCGTAGCGGTGAGGTGGAATGACCTGTGCTGCGACGCTGCACCCAACTGCACCCACCTTCGGGAAAATGCGCCCAGCAGGCCCCTTGTATCATTCGCTGGCACTAAAAAACCACTAGGACGCTCATTTTGATACAAGGTGAGCGTCCTTTTTGGCCAATAGGCCAACTCCGTGATCGGCATTTGAGAAAACGAAGACCGGCCCTGGACTCCCACCTCGGTGGGTAGCGGAACCGGTCATGTTGACATTAAGACTAGGTCATAGCTCAGGGGCAGGCAACCTCAACTTTCGGGGTGTGGTTATAAATCTGGCGTGCTCGAAGCCCTCCTGCTAGGAAGCCATAACTTTCCGTGTTGTTCATCTGTCGGCTTCCTAGGAAGGAGCCGATCATGGCTGCTAATACTCTCCAGACATTCGCGAATGATGCATTCGGGACGATCCGCACCGTCGAGCAGGAGGGCACGATTCTGCGCCGTAACAAGCCCGATAGCAAGGGACGCCACCCGTGGAAAGCCGAAGCCGCCGAAGGGGCTTCCAAAGTCACATCCAAAACGATCACCGACTGATATAAGGCCGTCTACGAGCCTGCCGCACCGTCCGTATCAAGCTAAGGAGAACCAAACATGACAACGAAAAATGTGGCTTCTGATGCGGTAGTGGTTATTGGCGGACGCTCCGATGAACTGATATTGACCATGCGTGCCACGAGAGAATATGCAAACCCTGCTGGCCTTTGGCATCAGCCTGGAGGGCGCGAAGAAGCACCTGATGCATATTGGTGACATCTCCCAAGGTGATGCGCAGAAGATGGAGTCACTGACCTTGGCGTTCGCCCAGATGTCCTCGACAGGCAAGCTGACCGGCCAAGACCTGATGCAGATGATCAACGCCGGTTTCAACCCGCTGGAGGAGATCTCCCGTAAGACCGGTAAATCCATCGGCGAGCTGAAAGAGGAGATGGCTAAGGGCACGATCAGCGCCGAGATGGTCACCGGGCCCAACGCGGAACTCCGCGACAAGATCCGCGCTCTCCAGAACCAATAAGAAGTCGTCACCGTGCATACCGTCATCGCGTTCGATGCTGACGAAGAGTCCTTCTTCGCCTATATCACGAGGCTGTCCGCTGACGAACGCCCCGCATTCGGGATCCCTGTTTATCGGCTGCTCACGTTCCGCATGAAGCGTCAAGGCAAGGGTGGCAGTGACGGGCAACTTGAGTTCAGCTTTGACGAGTTTGATTGAGCAAACCGCATGATTGTGGGGCACGCACGGCCCCGCCTCACCCCTCCGAGAGCCCAAAGAACCGATAATGGAAGACAGGGTGTCTCCTCGCGGCTGTTTCGAGCATCGAGCTGAGACAACCACGGCAGCCGCGATGCTCCACGCTGGAGCAGGCCAGGAGGAGATGTGAGCGAGCAGGTGCAACTAGTTAAGTCGAAGCAGCGCGTGGCCGATCATGGCGAGGTATTCACCCCGGAATGGATGGTCAACGACATGCTCGACCTGGTCAAAGATGAGTCGGAGCGTATCGATGCCCGCGTCTTGGAGCCGGCTTGCGGTGAGGGCGCTTTCCTTCAGGAGATCTTGCGCCGCAAGCTCTCGACTGTTCAAACCCGCTACGGCAAGAACGACTTTGAGTGCCGCCACTACGCGCTCTTGGCTCTCATGAGCACCTATGGCATTGAGCTGCTTGCTGACAATGCCAAGATCTGTCGCGCCAACCTTCTCGCTATCTTCACGGACTTCATCGGTGAGGATCCTGACGGCACGTGGGTGGCGGCGGCTCGCGCAGTCCTGGAAATCAACATCGTGCAGGCCGATGCTTTGACCATGACGGTCCCCAGCGGGGAGCCTTTGACCTTCGCCGAGTGGGGTTACCTTGGGGCGGGCAAGTTTCAACGGAGAGACTTCCAGTATCAGAACCTGACAAAACGTGCGGCTTTTGGGGAGGACACCTTGTTTGGTTCCATGGACATGGCTGAAATCTTCACCCCCGATACCTCTTTCCCTCCAATGACTGTGGCCGAAGTTGCCGCTAGAGGAGCGCAGCAAGCATGAGCGTGTCGAACCTCCTGTTGAACAAGCACAACCCTGATGTGCTCACCTGCATCGCGAACCTCTCGAACGATGAAGTGTTCACGCCTCCAGAGATGGCTGCAGCGATGCTTGACCTCGTCACCGAAGCATGGGCACGTGACCATGACGGGGAGAACCTGTGGGCGAACCCGAACGTCCGGGTATTAGATCCGTTCGTCAAAACCGGGGTATTTCTACGGGAGGCGACCCGCCGTTTCAACGAAGGCCTCATTACCGTTATTCCTGATGCTCAGGAGCGGGTCAACCACATCCTCACCAAGCAGATTTACGGGATTGCTATCACTGAGCTCACTGCCCTCATGTCCCGCCGCAGTGTGTACTGCTCGAAGTACGCTAACAGTGAGCACTCCATCTGTACCGCCTTCGACACACCAGACGGTAATATCTGGTTTGAACGCACCGAGCACACCTGGGATGACAAAACCGGCACACGCGAAAGCCGTGTTGACCCACTCTCCAGCGAGGAAATCTTTATCCGCACTGGCCGACGCTGCTCCTACTGCGGGGCAGGCGAGAACGACTACGGGCGCGGCGAAGACCTTGAGACCCACGCCTACGCCTTCATCCACACAAACAACATTAGGCAACGCATTAACGAAATCTTTGGAGCAGACATGCACTTTGACCTGGTGATCGGAAACCCGCCGTATCAGTTGAATGCAAATGGTGGCAATCGAGATATTCCAATCTATCAATATTTTGTGCAGCAAGCGAAGCAGCTGGATTCTAGATATCTAGCCATGATTATCCCTTCGCGTTGGATGAGCACCGGACTGGGTTTGTCTGAATTTCGGAAAGAAATGTTGTCGGACAAGAATATTCGCGCTCTTGTGGATTACCCATCATCGGCCGAGGTATTTCCTGGTGTTGAGGTGCGGGGGGGGGTAAGCTATTTTTTGCGAACTTCAACGCCGAATGACTCATGTAGTGTAACAACTGTCACTGCCGGGTTAGTGGACGGGCCACATGAACGTGACCTGAGTGAATTTGATGTATTTGTGCGGCATTATAAGGCTTTAAGTATTCTTAGAAAAGTTCTTACAGCGTCTGAGGAATCGATCCAAAATATTTTATCGGTGGACAAAGAATTTGGTTGGACTTCAAATTTCAAAGGCTTGTCAAAGACTCGAACTCATACTTCTGTCCCAGTCTACTGTATTCAAGAACGAATGCGACAGATCAAGTACATCGATCGGGCGGAGGTTTGCAAGAGTGAGCATCTACTCTCTTATTGGAAAGTCCTGATACCGGAGGCGGCGTCCGATGGTGGACAGAGACTACCGGACATCGTCTTAGGAAAGCCATGGATCGCGCCGTCAGGATCTGCATGCACTCAGTCTTTCCTCTTTTTCTACGTGGACACCGAAGCGGAGGCGCGATCCATCGAAAGTTACTACCGCACGCGATTCTTCAGATTTCTCGTTTCATTGCGAAAAACGACACAGCACGCACCACGTGCAACATATACCTGGGTTCCAATGCAAACCTGGGACCACGAGTGGACCGATGAGGAGTTGTACGCCAAGTACGGGATCACCGATGAGGAGATCGCGTTCATTGAGTCGATCGTGCGCCCGATGGAGGATGAGTGATGGTCAGGCGGGATGAGGAGCTTCTTCCTTCTAAGCCCTCGGCACGGCTTCGGATTTATGCGTGGTCTTTGAAGAATCCTCCTGCTGGCTATGAGGGCCTGATTAAGGTTGGTCAGACAACCAAGGAGGATGTGCGCGAGCGGATCCGTGAGTCCCAGGGGCAGATGCAGCAGGAGTTCACTCTGCATGCTGACATTATTGCTGAGTGTGAGGACGGCACCCTCTTTCGGGACAAGGACGTCATCCAGCGCCTGAAGGCGAAGGGCTTTGCCAACCCTCACTTTGGGTCAGCGACGGAGTGGGTGCGCTGCAAACCTGCTGATGTGCTCACTGCTATCGCGGAACTGCGCACCGGCGTGGAGTACACGGGTGAGCGATACCAGACCTTCGCGATGCGCCCGGAGCAGACACGTGCCGTTGAGCAAACCCTCGCCTATTACAACTCCATCTGGGAAGAGGATCCGGGCGCGGTGCCGCGTTTCTTATGGAATGCGAAGATGCGTTTCGGCAAGACCTTCACCACCTATCAGCTCGCCAAGCGTATGGGTGCCAAGCGTGTGCTGGTGGTGACCTTTAAGCCTGCCGTGCAAGACGCGTGGCGTGAGGACCTGGCTAGCCATGTAGATTTTGAGGGCTGGCGGTATCTGAGCGCGAAAACCCTCGATGAGGGTATCGAAGTCAAGGCAGATCAGCCTTTGGTTTACTTTGGTTCTTTCCAGGACCTCCTCGGGCGTGATAAGAGGACCGGCCTGATCAAGTCGAAGAACGAGTGGATTCACACCGTCAACTGGGACCTGGTGGTTTTCGACGAGTACCACTTCGGTGCCTGGCGGGACAACGCTAAGGCCCTCTTCGAAGGTGAGGATGAGAAAGAAGCGGCCAAGGAGCTCAATGCTGAGTACCACGAGGGGCTGGCCGCCTTCGATGAAGAGCTCGACGAGCTCGGCAGCGATGAGGATGACTTTCTTCCTATCACCACCCGCTCCTACCTCTACCTCTCGGGTACTCCTTTTAAGGCTCTGGCCACAGGCGAGTTCATTGAGGAGCAGATCTTCAACTGGACCTACACCGACGAGCAGCTCGCTAAGCGCCAATGGGCTGTTGAACATCCCGGTGAGTGGAACCCGTATGCCGCACTACCACAGATGCGTCTGCTGACCTACCGAATGCCCGATGACCTCGTGGCTATCGCGCACCAGGGTGAGTTCGACGAGTTCGACCTCAACACCTTCTTCGAGGCCACAGGTAGCGGTGACGAAGCTGGGTTTGTTCACGAGTCGGATGTACAAAAATGGCTGGACCTGATCCGTGGCGAGCATGCGCCCACGCAGATGGACATGCTCAAAGCTGGCGGCCGCCCACCCTTCCCTTACGCGGATGCCCGTTTGCTTCCTTACCTCCAGCACTCGTTCTGGTACCTGCCGAACGTTGCTGCCTGCCAGGCCATGGCCAACCTGCTCGCTGCCCGACATAACACCTTCTGGCACCAATACAAGGTGATCGTCGCCGCTGGAGCGGGCGCTGGGGTTGGGGTTGAAGCACTCCCACCTGTGCGTGAGGCGATCGGGGATGGGCACGATACAAAGACCATTACGCTCTCGTGCGGCAAACTCACCACCGGGGTGACCGTCAAGCAGTGGTCATCGATCCTCATGCTGCGCAACCTCACCAGCCCGGAGTCCTACTTCCAGGCCGCTTTTCGGGTGCAATCCCCGTGGGCGATTAAGAACCCAGATGGGGATGACCCAAGCCGGGAGAAGATCCTCAAGCCTGTCGGGTTTGTCTTTGACTTCGCGCCAACCCGTGCTCTGCGTCAGATTGCCGACTACGGCACGGGGCTTCATCCCGAGGCTAAGAGCCCCGAGCATGCCGTCGCTGAGCTCGTCAACTACCTGCCGGTACTGGCCTATGACGGCGCCTCGATGAAAGAGATCGACGCGGGCGAGGTGCTTGACATCGCCATGTCTGGAACCTCAGCCACCCTGCTGGCAAAGAAATGGGAGTCCGCGATCCTAGTCAACGTCGACAACATGACACTCAAGAAGATCATGAACGACGAGCGTGCCATGGAGGCCATCCTTAATATCGAAGGATTCCGCGCCCTGGGTGCTAGCATCTTCGAGACCGTGGTGAACAAGAGTGAATCCGTGTCGAAGACCAAGAAGGAAAAGGGCGACTCGCTGACCACGAAGGAGAAGAAGGAACTCTCAGCCGAGGAGAAGGACTACAAGTCCAAACGCAAGCAGATCCAGGAAAAGCTCATCAAGTTCGCTACCCGGATCCCCGCGTTCATGTACCTGACTGACTTTAGGGAGAACACGCTCTACGACGTCATCACCAAGATCGAGCCTGAACTGTTCAAACGAGTCACCGGCCTATCCGTGGAGGACTTCAACCTCCTGGTGAACCTGGGAGTCTTCAACTCCATCCACATGAACCAGGCAGTCTTTGCGTTCCGCCGCTACGAGGACGCCTCCCTGTCCTACGTGGGCTACGCCTCCCATGCAGAGCAAAAGCGCCGCAAAGACCTCCATAAAATCGGCCTCTACGACACCGTCATCACCATCGAAAGGAACAACCGGCGGTAACGAGTGGGCGGTTGGTCATCCCTTGTACCGAGTGCTTCATGATGAGCCGAATGCGGAGATGAGCTCCTTCGTATTCCGTGAAACATTGATGGGGTCAGCGGACTTTTTGTTGAAATAATGGTGGGCAGAATCTTTTATTCGTGGCGCTTAGATGCTGCACCATATTTCGTGAGCTACTTCCTAGAGTAAGGGTGAAATAGCAGTCCGCTAGTTTTAATGGGCTAGCATGAACACCCAGAATACGGCCCCTAAGATAACGGAGCGCACCAAGTAATACGTGTACCACGTCCTCCAATACCATCTGACAGGGTAAAAGAACCTCCGTGCCTGCGAGCGCGTTCCGTCATATTCGATAAACCTGAATTACGGGTACGATGAGGGTCAATTCCTTGACCATCATCTGCGATACTCACATGAATCATGCCGTCAGATTCTTGCCCTGTCACATCAATCCGTACTTGACCCGCTGTTGCGCGTGCATGACGAGCAATATTCGATAAGCCTTCACGCACCACAGCAACTACATCATCACTGAGATCCAAACCTACACGGGCCTCCAGATCAGCAATCATATTTTCTTCATGATCTTCATCCTGATTGATAGCATGGTCATCCAGACAAATCAGCAGCGAAGGCGCAAAACCTAAAAATGATCGTGATAAAGAAGACTCACGACGCACACGTTCAACTAAGCCCACTGTCCGGTCTGGTTCACGTAAGTCATGGACAATTGCCCGTATCTGCCGTACTGCCTCGTCAATCCCCGCCAAAGAATGATCTAAAGCTGCGATAAGTGTTTCACGGTCTAAATCGCCCGCATGAATTTTTTGTTTCGCAGCATCAAGACGCATACCTGTGGCAAAAAGCTGCTGAATAGCAAAATCATGCAGATCTCGGCCAATACGGTCACGTTCATCAAGCAGGGAAGCCATATCCTCAGCATGACGGGCAGAAGCCAAAGCCAACGCTAAAGTCGCTTGAGAAGCCAAAGATTCAGCGAGGGTAAGCTCAGAAGAATCAAATTCTGGCGCTCCTTGAAGTCGCAGCAAAATAAGGACCCCAAGTGAACGGCCACGTGAACGCAGTGGCGCATACAATGCCGGTCCGAAAGTGGAAAGAACCGGTACCCTCAGCGACGTGGCGCGAGCTAAAGAATCCACGAGCATCCCGGTACCTTCGGCGAGGACTTGCATGGCTCGTCCTTCAGCGGGGAAAACCGCGCCGAGGATACGATCTGCGTCATGCCCTTCGGTGATTTCAGCGGCCCAGGTGTCTCCAACGGAAGGTAAAACGATTACTGCGGTATCTGCACGTGCTACTTCACGTACTGTTTGGGCGATAAGGACCAGCGCATCTTCCTCATCCGTGCCTTCAAGCATGGTTGTTGTCAGTGACTGCGATGCTGTGATCCATCGTTCTCGGCGACGCGCATCGGAGTATAGTTGTGCGTTTTCAACGCCTACCCCTGTGGCGTGGGCTAAGGCCTCAACGATATGTGCTGTATGTTCATTAAAACCATGATGTGTTCCTGTGAGGTACATGCGTGCGTACATTCGTCCGTGGACGAGGATGGGAACACCAAGGAAATTTTCTATCCCGCTAAGTTCAGGGTAGTCAGATAAATCATTGAAAAGGAGATGCCCTGATGTGGGGATTTGAACGATGAGTTCTTGCGGAATAACGGCGAGTTTTTCACCGTGCATGATTTCCATGACGGTATCACCCCACGTGTCGATGACAGAAAGAGTCCCGTGGCGTGCTCCTGCTAAATGACATGCTTGTTCGACGAGGGCTTTGAGGGTACGTCGTGAATCAAGATTTGATGTGAGGTCAAGTACGGCTTCTAAAAGCCGAAAGTCAGATTTTTCGCTCATACGTGTTCCTGTTCATAGGCCCATCGGTAGGTGTGTGCATGTGTCAGGAGTTCTTCATGCGTGCCGTGAGCAACTATTGTTGCAGGTGCTTGAGGAGTATCTGCACGGCGGTCCATGACAAGGACGGTATCAGCATTTTCTAGTGCACTGAGTCTGTGACTGATGACGAGGACTGCGCGACCCAGGTGGGGGCGTAAGAGTTCTGTCAGTAATGTGTCAGCAGTAGGTGTGTCAAGGTGTTCACTTGCTTCGTCAAGGAGCATGAGTGGGGCAGGGCAGGCCAGAGCACGTGCCATCAGTAGTCGTCGGCGTTCTCCGCCTGAAATAGTTGTTCCTGCGGTTCCTAGTTGCGTGTTCAGACCTTCAGGTAGTGACTGGAGCCATGTGTCGAGTCCTACGGCGGATAGGAGTTGTGTTGCTTCTGTCTTACTTAGATCAGCGCGTGCAACTCGTAGGTTTTCTAAAACTGTGGTGGCGAATATATGCGCATCTTCAGTGGTGACAGTAAGGGCAGAAAAAATGGTGTCGTAATCAAGGTCGGCAATGTTATGCCCGTTGAGTGTCACCGTTCCTGCGTGTGGTTTAAGTAGGCCCGCTAAAGTCAGCAGGAGAGTGGTTTTTCCAATTCCTGATGGGCCAACGAGGGCGATACGTTCATTGGTAGTTAAAGTGAAATTGAGGTCCTCGGCAAGGGTTGGGCCACCTGGCCATCCGATTGCTAGGTTGTGAGCGTTGAGGATTGTATGAGGCGTGGTTTGGCTGTTGTCCTCATCCTTGCTTTGCAAGGGCAAAAGATTCTCTGTGTTGCGCTGGTCCGTGGTGTCCTGCTTTGCTGGGGCATAGTGAGTATTCGGTGTGGTTGTGTTGCCTCCGAGGAGTTCGTTAATACGTACGGCGGCAGCGGCGGAGCGAACTAGCTGTGCAGTGGCTGCTGAGAGTTCGGATGTTGTTTCAAATACGGAAAGAGGTGTGAGGACAATGACTGCGAGGAGCACAGGGAATAAAATTCCTTGTGTTGTTGCAGGTATACCCACGATGAGTGCCCCTATGACAGCCATTCCCATGGAGAGTCGATCAATTCCGGCAGCCCATCCTTGCAGTTGAGCTGTCCGCCTTGTTGTGTGAGTAAGTTCTGATTCAGTTGCTGAAATTGTGTGGAGAAGTGCGGGGAGTTGGCCGGTTACCTGTAGGTAGGGCGCTCCGTCCATCACTGTTTGGATGCTGCTGGAAAGTTGTGTACGTGCACTTCGTGTGGCTTCTTCTACTGTGCGTGTGGCGTGCATAGTGACAAGAGGAACACACACGCCAGAGATTAAAAGACAGATCGCAAGTATGAGGGCAGCAGCTGGGCTGAGGAAAGCAATTCCAATGATTGTGCCTATACCAACGATGGTGGCAACGGCAAAAGGCAAAATACTTTTGACAACTACATCACCGACATCGTCAACATCTGCTCCGGCACGTGCGAGCAGGTCACCGCGTGTTATGTGTGTGATCGTGTCAGCTTCGTAATTGGCGAGGGTTGCGTAGATTCCTTGGCGCAGGTTATCCATTCCTTCTAGGGCCACGTGGTGGCTTGCTAGTCGGCCAAGATAGCGCATTAATGCTCGTAAAACTCCGAAGAGTCGTACGGCGACTGCGGCAACTGTTAGGTGGAGGACAGGTGGGTGTTGGGAGGCGCGGGCAATGAGCCATGCGGATGTTGCAGATAGGCTGATTGCTGATCCTAAGCAAAGACATCCCAGAAGGAGTGCGAGCGCAAATTGTGTGCGGTTGACGTGCAGGAGTGTGAGGATGCGGCGTAGCGCGTTTCGTTCAGTAGAGGTGAGGAACACGGTGGTCATCGCATGTTTCCTTTTGTCGCGTCAAGAAGTTCAGGGAGTTCAAAGTGTGCGTGCTCGTGTGTACTGGTTGCGGCGAGGATGGGCCAGCGTTCAAAATCTGCGGCTGTTGCTTCCTGCGCTTTGATTGTGATGTGTTTGTCAGCGATTGATACGAGGGTTTGGCGGTGTGCTATGACGAGTACTGTGCGTCCTTGCGCGCGTAAGTGTTGGAGTGTGTTGAGGATGATTTCCTCGGTTGCTGCATCAAGATGCGCGGTAGGTTCATCGAAAATTACCAGTGGCGCGTCTGATATGAGGGCTCTGAGCAGGGCGAGTCTTTGTCGTTGCCCACCGGATAGTCCGATGCCGCCTTGTCCGATAGGTGTATCCCAGCCTTGGGGGAGTTTGTGGAGGACGGTGTCAAATCCTGCGGCATGTGCTGCCTTGCTCAGTTCGTCCTCGTTGGTGTCATGAATGAGGTTTTCACGCAGGGTTCCGGGAATAATCATGGGGTTTTGTGGTACCCAACTGACTTGCGCCCATAAAGAATCCGGGTTGATTGTTGTTATGTCGATACCGTCAATACTGATCTGGCCTTGCTGTGGGCGGATGAGACCAAGCATAGCCATGATTGTGGTGCTTTTACCGACTCCTGAAGGGCCAACGAGGACTGTAAGGGTGGCGGGAGTGATTGTGGCATTCAGGTCTGCTGGAGCCCATACGCCGCGTGCGGCAACTGATACATGTGTGAAAGTGAGTGAAGCGGTTCGTAAATTGGGGCAGGGGAGTGAGTCTGATAGTTCTTGTGGGTGTGCTGTGGTTGTGATGCTTTGGGAGTGTGCCTCATTGGGGAGGGGAGTTTCTAATATGTCGAATGCGGCGTTTGCGGCGGCTACTCCATTTGCTGAGGCGTGGAATTGTGCGCCGACTTGCCGTAGCGGTTCAAATACTTCAGGGGCTAGCATGATGACTGCTAGGCCGGAAAACAGCCCGATATTTCCATAAACCAGCCGCATACCGACTTCAACTGCGACAAGTGCGACAGATAGGGTGGCGATAAATTCGAGGACACCGCCTGAAAGAAAAGCAATGCGTAGCGTTGCCATTGTGATTTTTGTGTTTTTTTGTCCAATTTTTGCGAGGTGAGGGCGTGGTGCTTGTGCGCGTCCGAGGGCTTTCAGAGTGGGTAAGCCGGCCATGAGGTCAAGGAGCTGTTGGCTGAGGTGTTGCATGGAAAGCAGACGCGCAGAGGAAGAATCTTGAGTGAAACGCCCTATGAGGATCATGAAGATCGGGATGAGTGGAACGGTGAGGGCTGCGATAAATGCTGACCAGAAATCAATGAGAAGAATAGTTGCTAATGCCAGTGGGGTTACTGTGCTGACAAGGATGAGTTGGGGGAGGAAGCGGACAAAGTAGGGGCCAAGATCATCGAGTCCGCGTGTGAGTAGTGTCGTGGTGTGGGTACCTTTGACAGCAAGCCAGCGAGGACCAAGTGCGATGCTGTGATTGATAACTGCTTGTCGGAGGTCTTTAATTGCGGAATCGGCTGCTTTATGTGCTAAGGATTCTCGTAGTCCAATTAAGAGTGCACGGATAATGATGACGGTAAGTAGGCCCCAGAATAATGGCATGACTGAGCTGAAAGTTCCTGTTTCCTCAACGATGGGGGACAGTGTTGCTGCTATGAGTATTGATTGTCCGATGACAAGAGCTGCAGTGACGAGGCCAAGAAAAGCTGTCAAAAGAATGTGACGTCGTGCGCTATGTGCATATCGTAAGAGTCGAGGATCCAAGGGGCGCATAGGTCGTATATGTCTTTCTCAGGTGTAACGATACAGTTATTATGCAGCGCAACGGGGTCCTGCGCTTTTGAAACACAGGACCCCGTTGTTGGTTGGTTGAGGTCAGCCTGCGAGGAAGTTCTGACCGAGTCGGATCTTCTTTGGTAGCAGACCCGCATTTTCTTCGATGTCATTGATTGACACACGATGGCGGAATACCCAGTAAGACCATGCCACGTAGATGAGAACCACGGGGACGAAGCATACAGCCACGATGGTCATGACGGTGAGCGTCGATGTTGTGGAGGATGCTTGGTCGATGGTGAGTGAGTAAGCCGGGTTGATGTACGACTTCATCACTGCTGGAGCCATTGCGCTGAAGATCCATGTCACGGCAGCTGCAATTGCCAGTGCGGAGAACAGGAAGGATTTTCCTTCTGAACGCAGCGCGGACTGTGAGAAAACTGCTGACAGGATCAAGCAGATTGCTGCTACAGCGAGCGGAATCCATGCAAAGACGTTTGATACGTAAACGAATTGACCCCAGATAACCCACACAGCTGCAAGGAGTGTAGCGACCAGTGAGAGTGGTCCTGCGAGTGTATTGGAACGTTCACGGACAGGTCCTTCAGTTTTGAGTGCGAGGAACTGTGCTCCGTGGGACAGGCAGATCGCTAATACGACTACGCCACCGAGGATGGTGTAGGGGGTCAGGAGTGAGAAGAAGCCACCGGTGAGCTGATGAACGGATGTGTCAAGCATTCCAGCGACTTTATCGGCGGCAACGACTTTACCGTCGCGTCCGACAACTTCAATAGCCATGCCCTGAACGAGGTTAGCGAATGCTACACCGAGTAGTACGGGGACAAGCGCAGCGCAGACTGTGTGAATACGGTCCCAGATAGTGCGCCATGTGGCGGTGGCGATCTTGGAACGCCATTCCAGAGCTGTGATACGCAGAATGAGGCATACGAGAACCAGGAAAAGAGCCAGGTACATTCCGGAGAACATTGTGGCATACCATTCTGGGAAGGCTGCGAATGTGGCGCCACCTGCGGTTAAGAGCCATACTTCATTGCCATCCCAGTGTGGGCCAATGGTGCGGACAACTTGGGTGCGTTCGCGGTCATCGCGTGCAACGAGTGCTGAGAGGACGCCAACACCAAAGTCGAAGCCTTCGAGGACTAAGTACATTGTCCAAAGGACAGCGATAAGGATGAACCAGAGAATAGAAAGTGTCATTGTTCCGCTCCTTTTCCTCAGTATCCGAAGGAGAGGGCATCATGATCTGAAGCCTCATCGGATGCGGATTTTGCGTGAATACCTTCAAGCGCGTACCGCTTGATGAGCAGGATCCAAATGACACCGAGTGCTCCGTAGAGAAGGGTGAAAAGTACCATTGTGGTACCGACTTGCCATGCTGGAACCTGTGAAGAAAGACCAAAATCAGTCATCATGAGGACAGAACCAACGGGATCGCCATTCATGAGGCCTTCGATATTTGGGTGAACAAGCCAAGGTTGGCGACCAATTTCTGTCATGATCCAACCAAATGATGCTGCAACAAATGGCATGGGGATACTCCACAAAGCAAAACGCCCAAGGGATTTCGATGTGGGGAGTTTGCCTTTGCGTGTAGCGATCAAGCCCCAAATGGCCAAAATGGCTGAGAATGCTCCGAAGATCATCATCAGGCGGAATGACCAGAATGTTGCCATTTGTGGAGGACGGAAGTCGTATTGTGAAGCGTCACCGTAGGTCGCAGTGAAATCTTTATTTGCGTTGAGCAGTTTGACCATGCGAGCTTGTTCATCGGCGATGCCTGCAACTGTCGCGTTGAAGTCGTTATGCGACATGAAAGCGGCTACACCAGGAATTTCAAGGAATTTCGTTGGCTGTGACTCGTTGTTGAGTGGGCAGTCACCGAATTGTGCGACGGTGAATGCTGCGCCTTGAGTATCAACACACACGCCTTCGGCGGCAGCCATTTTCATTGGTTGATACTTAACGAGGTCTTGTCCTTGGAAGTGTCCGGTGATTGCTGTGCCAAGACCGCCGATAATAACGACGATGAGGCCGAAGCGAGCGACAGGGTGCCACACATTGCGTGCTTCAGTCAGCCCTGCTTCGCCACCTTCACGTGCTGCGCGTGTCAGCCACCATAAAGCAAAGCCGGCAACTAATGTGCCTGAAACTAGCCAAGCGGAGGTGATGACGTGGGTGTATTCCCATACTAAGAGGGGGTTGAGTACGACTTCAATGAAACCGAATGTGGTGTTGAGTTCAGCTCGGCCAGTTTCGGGGTTGAAAACAGCGCCTGTGGGGTGCTGCATCCATGAATTTGCCCCGAGAATCCATAGAGCTGAAACTGAAGTGCCGATAGCGGTAAGCCAAATGGTGGCGAGGTGCCATCCCTTTGAGAGGCGTCCCCAACCGAAGATCCACAGTCCAAGGAATGTTGATTCAAGGAAGAATGCGAGGAGAGCTTCAACTGCAAGAGGAGCACCGAAGATATCGCCGACGAAACGTGAGTATTCCGACCAGTTCATGCCGAACTGGAATTCCTGCACGATACCTGTGGCAACGCCTAATGCGAAGTTGATGAGAAGAATTTTGCCAAAGAAGCGTGTTGCTTGAAGCCATGCTTCTTTGCCGGTTTTTACCCAGAAAGTCTGCATAATGGCAACTAAAAGGGAAAGACCGATTGTCAGTGGAACCTGGAGGAAGTGGTAGACGGTAGTGATACCGAACTGCCAGCGCCCCAGGGTCAGCGCATCTAACGCTGTCTGAGCGAGGGGCATGGTGATGCCTTCCGATCGGGATAAAAATTGATGGACCAACGTCCTGAAAAACAGAACGTCATGCCATAAAAATACCCTCAATTTGCGGTGCGTCAACTGCTTTTGGGACTAAATTCCGTGACAGTTTTTAGCAATATGTCAGGTAAAAGAAATGCTTCCTTTTCGTTATGCGGAAAATAGGATTCTGACACTGAATACACTATATAAACCTTACGTAATTAAAAGTGGGAAATATCTCAGCCTAAGCTTTCATCTGATGAGGTGGTACAAGCCACCTGAGGCTGCACTGCTTGCCAGAGTGAACTATGGGAGAATGAGAGTGAAGATGGGAGTCACGATCGCACCATCGTGACGTGAGTTAAGCGTCGCCCAGATATGTGCTTCATGAGCACGTGGACGTACTCTCCGCCACTGCGGACCCACAGGCTTTCCGCCCCCATGCGGGGCGAGTTCAGGAAGCTACCGTTGGTGCAGGACGGCTGCTTCACATATGGGAGAGACGTGTCTAACGATCTGAATTTGCCGGAAACTCCAGCGGCATCATTGCTTTTTCGTGCACCCGAATTTCAAGCTCCTACTTTTCAGGCAGCGCCACCGGTCAGTACCTATTCGGCAGATGAGCCTACTCGCTCAACTCGTACACGCCAGCTACGAAAAACAAAGAATGCGCCTTCTGGCGAAGAAAAATTTTCAGATTCTGAGTTTTCGGATGAGGAAACGACAACGAAAAATCGTCGTCGCCGTTCGGTCCTTACATCGGAGGATCTACACAATGATGATGAAACGACCCCTTCATATCGTCGTAGACGCAGGCGGACTGCTTCTTCTGTGAATGATGATGAGCGCACAGAAAAAGGAACTCAGCGTGCAGAATCTGACGATCAGAGCACGGATGCTACTGAGGAATTTTCTGCAGCTTCATTACAGGTAGAGGATGCTTTTGACGAGGAAGTAACGACCACTCGTCGTCGCCGTCGCCGCCGTTCACATGCGGTCGCCGATGAAGAAATGGACTCGACTGACCTCACAGATCAAGTGAAAGCGTTGAAAGGCTCCACGCGTCTGGAAGCAAAAAAACAACGTCGTCGTGAAGGTCGCAAAGAAAATCGTCGTCGTCATTCCATCACAGAATCAGAGTTCTTAGCGCGGCGCGAATCTGTTAATCGTGTCATGGTTATCCGTCATCAGGATGGATTAGATCAGGTTGCTGTTCTTGAAGACGACCTTTTAGTGGAGCACTATGTGGCCCGTCGAACTCACGGGACAATGGTTGGCAATATTTACTTGGGACGTGTACAAAATGTGTTGCCCTCAATGGAAGCTGCTTTCGTTGATATTGGACGGGGACGTAACGCTGTTTTATACGCAGGTGAAGTGAACTGGGATGCTGTTGGCTTAGAAGGCCGTCCTCGGCGTATTGAGTCAGCCCTAAAAAGTGGCGATCCTGTTCTTGTTCAAGTAACCAAAGATCCCATCATGCATAAGGGAGCGCGACTGACCAGTCAGATCACCCTTGCTGGACGCTATCTTGTGTTGATTCCTGGCGGTTCAATGATGGGTATTTCACGTAAATTACCTGAGAAAGAACGTCAGCGTCTGAAACGAATATTGAAACAGATAGTCCCTGACAATACCGGTGTGATTGTTCGTACCGCAGCTGAAGGTGCAACGGAAGAACAAATACGTGATGATGTGTCGCGCCTGACAAAACAGTGGGCGGATATTGAGTCAAAAAAGAATAATGGAAAGTCAGCCCCTGTTCTTCTGCGCGGCGAGCCAGATCTTGCTGTCCGTGTAGTGCGGGATCTGTTTAACGAGGATTTTGCTTCGCTGATTATTCAAGGGAAAGAAACCTATCAGCGGGTCAAAGAGTATGTCGAAGAATTATCTCCTGAACTGTCTGAGCGCGTTCAACTGTGGACCTCGCACGAAGATATTTTTGCCGCTCACCGCATAGATGAGCAGCTATCGAAAGGAATGGACAGAAAGGTTTGGCTGCCCAGCGGCGGTACTCTCATCATTGATCGCACGGAAGCAATGACGGTCATTGACGTAAATACCGGTAAATTTATCGGAGCTGGTGGCACCCTTGAAGAAACGGTAACGCGTAACAATCTTGAAGCCGCTGAAGAAATTGTGAGGCAACTGCGCCTACGCGATATCGGTGGGATTGTCATTATTGACTTTGTTGACATGGTTCTTGAATCGAATCGAGATCTTGTGTTACGCCGTCTTGTTGAATGTTTGGGTCGTGATCGTACACGGCATCAAGTCACAGAAATTACTTCTTTAGGCTTAGTCCAAATGACACGTAAACGTGCTGGTGAAGGCCTTGTTGAAGCTTTTTCAACAACCTGCCAGTCCTGTGAAGGACGCGGCTTTATCGTGCATCAACACCCCGTGGAAGCTGATGGAAGCCATGCCGGTGGTGCAAAGAGCACTCGTAAAAAGAAAAACATGGCAGAGCCGCGTCGCATTGAAGAAGGGCCTGAGCGTGAACGTGCCCGTGAAGCTTTGAGCGCTATCGCAGCGGCAACATCACAAAAAGATGATGCAACGTTTAACGCAACTGAGGAAGGAACGCCAGAGCCAGAAAAAACGGCAGATACTTTGTCGGAAGCACCGCGATCGGCACGCTCGCGCGGAAAGCGAAAACAGCCTATAGCTGATATGCATGAAGCTGAAAAAACGACAAGGCAACTCGCTGACCGTGAGGCGGGCGTTGAAAGTACTGAAGAAACCGTACAGACGCCCGTTACTTCAAAAACTCGTCGCGTTCGACACATGGTGACAGCGCCCGTGCTAGAACCTCCGATTACACAACCTGTGTCTGAGACGACTCAAGAAAATACTCAGAAACAGTCCGTTTCGGACATGTTGCAATCTGAGGAAGTAAAAGAAGCTTCCGTAACATCCTCATCTGCACAGGGGGAGGTACGAGGGCGAGCTCATACAACTCGTCGCGGACAATCGCATGACGAAACCTCGCGCAATCACGCGCAACAAAAGAAAACACGTCAAGCTGCTCGTCGAACTGTAAAAAAACAGTTCACTGATACGGATACTGCCGTGACAGGGGCATCGCAGGAAAAAGATGAAGTGAGTCTGGGTGAATATGCGGAGGTTGTCATAAGCGACCTCTCAGGTAGCAGTGAAACAGTAACCCAGCGGAAACGATCTGCGACTACCTCGACGGGGCGAAAAACATCACGAGGTAGCGAAAAATCTGGTCAGGTGAAATCCACCACTCGTCGCCGTCGGAGTGTAACGGCTCAGTCGATTGAGCCGGAAACATCAGAAAATCCGGTGACGCTGGAATTGCCACCGGTCCGCACAGGTACGAGTGCGCGCGCGATGGTAGCACTCAATGACATTATCTTGCCCGAGCGCACACAAGCGGCTCAACAGACTAAACGTCGCCGTCGAGCTGTGAGCACAGGGATAGTCTCACCAGAATCTACGGGGGAGGCATAGAAAGAGCTTTGATAGGGCATACGCATAAGAGGTGTGGAATCGCACAATCAAAATGAGTAATAAATGTCCCTGTCAGCTTGCTGTGACGAATGTTTTCAGCTAAATTTATACGTCGGCACAACGAGTGCCAACGGAATAACTATTGTCTGTTTACGTTCGACGTAAGATATGAATTCCGTCCCACATACCAAAAGAGATGAGCTTTAACGTGGTCTACGCGATCGTCAAGGCCGGCGGCCGACAGGAAAAAGTGTCCGTCGGTGACGTCGTTGTCGTCGATAAGTTGGCTGAGGAAATCGGTTCCAGCATTGAACTCCAGCCTCTGATGCTGGTTGATGGTGACAACGTCACTGTTGATTCTGCTTCCTTGGAGAAGGTCACCGTCAAAGCTGAGGTCGTGGACCGTGCGAAAGGCCCGAAGATCTCCATCATCAAGTACAAGAACAAGACCGGCTACCGTAAGCGCCAAGGTCACCGTCAGAAGATGTCGGTCGTCAAGATCACTGAGATCGCCTGACATTAGCTGGAGTACAAGCAGAAAGTAGGTGCTCTGATGGCACATAAGAAGGGCTTGGGTTCTTCCCGTAACGGCCGTGACTCGAATGCTCAGCGCTTGGGCGTGAAGCGTTATGGTGGCCAGTTTGTTAAAGCCGGCGAAATCCTTGTTCGTCAGCGTGGCACGCACTTTCACCCAGGTGAAGGCGTAGGACGCGGTAAAGACGATACGCTCTTTGCTTTGCGTGCTGGCGAAGTAGAATTTGCTACTCGTCGTGATCGCAAGGTTGTCAACATCGTCGAGTCTGTCTCAGCCTGAGACATCTCATACTTAAGAGGCGTTCGGCTTAGCCGGACGCCTCTTTACACATACGCGCTCTGTAAAACACTGTTTGACCAGAGCAGCTTGCATGCTGATGTCGCAGTTGTGATATGAATTCAGCCTGCATTTATACCCCGCGTACCTGACATAGTGACTACCACATATCTGATGCCTGAAGGAACGTAAATAAATATCTGATCTTGATGGTACGTACAGGTAGGGTTTATATGTATTAGGGTCGCAACTAGGAGGAAAAATGACGAGTTTCGTTGATCGGGTCACCATTTACGCTGCAGGTGGTAATGGTGGGCACGGAGTTGCCTCTGTGAAACGTGAAAAGTTTAAGCCTCTAGGCGGCCCAGATGGCGGTGACGGAGGAAATGGTGGATCCGTTATTTTGGAAGTGGATCCTCAAGTCACCACCTTGCTGACCTACCACCGCAGCCCGCATCAACGCGCCCATAACGGTACGCAAGGGATGGGAGATTTTCGTCAAGGAAAAAATGGCGAGGACATTATTCTTCCTGTTCCGGATGGAACAGTTGTAAAAACTGCTTCAGGTGAACTCCTCGCTGATATGACAGGGGCGGGCACACGCTGTGTGATTGCAGAAGGTGGACGAGGGGGCTTAGGGAATGCCGCTCTCGCCTCGAAAGCTCGGAAAGCCCCGGGTTTCGCTCTCCTTGGTGAACCTGGTGAGGAACGCCAAATAATTCTTGAACTTAAATCCGTTGCAGATGTTGCTCTTGTTGGATTCCCTTCGGCAGGAAAATCCTCACTTATTGCCGCGATGTCGGCTGCTCGACCGAAGATTGCTGATTATCCTTTCACCACGCTTGTGCCCAATCTTGGTGTTGTTCAAGCGGGAGATTCTCGTTTCACAATGGCGGATGTTCCGGGTCTTATCCCCGGTGCTTCAGCTGGTAAGGGATTGGGATTAGATTTCCTACGTCATATTGAACGTTGTGGTGTGATTGCCCATGTTTTAGATACTGCGGCTTACGAAACTGATCGTGACCCTGTGAGCGATTTACGTACCATTGAAGCAGAGCTTGCAGCGTATGAAAGTGATCTCGGAGTTGTTGAAGGCTACGTCCCGTTAATGCAGCGTCCACGCATTATTGTGCTGAATAAAATTGATATCCCCGATGGGCGTGACCTTGCGCAGATTACTCGTGCGGACCTTGAATCTTTCGGATGGCCAATACATGAAGTTTCAGCGGTATCGCATGAGGGCCTACGTGCTTTGTCATTTGTTTTAGCCACTATGGTTGAAGAACATCGAGTGCAATTACCTCAGGAAAAAACTCGTCAGATCCTGCGGCCTGCCCCTGTGGGAACTCGTCGTACCATTACTGTGAATGCTGTTCAACATGCTGGTGAAACAGTGTATCAAGTGCGTGGTTCTCAACCGGAACGCTGGGTGAAACAAACTGATTTCACTAATGATGAGGCTGTTGGCTACCTTGCGGATCGTTTGGCAGCTGCCGGTGTGGAGGATCTCCTTATGAAAGCCGGAGCAATCGCGGGGGATACTGTTGTCATTGGTGACTTGCATGAAGGTGTCCTATTTGACTGGGAGCCGACATTAACTACAGGTCCTGAACTTCTAGGTAGCCGTGGAACAGATATGCGTATTGACCAAAGCTCTCGTCCGACACGTCGAGAACGCCGTCAGCATTTCCATGAAGTCATGGACGCGAAAACTGCTGCCCGTGAAGAACTGTGGATGGATCGTTTAGCAGGAAAATGGGCTGGTCCCGATGAGGATGAATTGTGATGATGACGGAAGCGTTAGCGAAAGCGCGAAGAATTGTTGTCAAAATTGGCTCATCATCGTTAACTCGTGCAGATGGTGGCTTAAATCTGAATCGTATCGACACGGTTGCACGGTTGGCTGCTCAATGGCAGGGCAGTGGACGTGAAATCGTTATTGTGTCATCAGGTGCGGTAGCTGCAGGTCTTGCGCCTTTAGGATTGGAACGTCGCCCGAAAGACCTTGCTCATGTTCAAGCTGCCGCAGCAATGGGACAGGGACTTTTAATCGCTCACTGGTCAACTGCTTTTCAATCACATCATCGTCATGCGGCTCAAGTTCTTTTGACAACAGCCGATATTATGCGTCGTGACCATTACACGAATGCTCGGCAAGCTCTTGAACGTTTGCTGGCATACGGTGTTGTACCGATCATTAATGAAAATGATGCGGTGACTACACGGGAAGTGCGTTTTGGGGATAATGACCGTTTAGCAGCTCATGTGGCGCAGCTTGTAGGGGCTGATGTCCTCGTGTTGTTAACAGATGTGGACGGCTTGTACACGGCTCCTCCAACACATGAGGGGGCGCAGTTTATCTCTGAAGTGAAAACAAGTGATGATATAGCGGATTTACTGATTACAGGGGCTGGTTCTGCGGTTGGTTCAGGAGGAATGGTAACGAAAGTGCAGGCCGCTTCTATGGCAACCTGCGCGGGAATCGGTGTCATTTTGGCTAATGCAGATCAGATAGCTGATGTTTTGACTGGTCATCGTGTAGGCACATGGTTCCATCCCACTTCGTCACGACCTGCATCACGCACTTTGTGGATTGCTTACGCCGCACAATCTCAAGGCGAACTTTTCATTGATGAAGGCGCTGTACACGCGATCACCGTTGGGAAGAAATCGTTGCTTGCAGCAGGCATACGCGGGGTGCATGGAAATTTCATTTCAGGAGATGTCGTTGATATTGTTGGTGAAAAAGGGCTCGTAGCGCGCGGTCTTACCGCTTATGATTGGGAAACGGTCGAAGCAATTCTTGGGGGTAGCCGCGAAGATTTAGTGGCCCAAGGCTGGGAAAATCCGCGCCCTGTGATTCATCGTGATGATTTAGCAATCATCGTGTAAATACGAGCTTTTTGATACGGCATAGATCAAAACTTGCATGTTTATTCCTGCAAATAAGTGACGTGTTTCGTTTCCCTGTGTTTCTTGGCATCTCATATGGAGGGTAAGAACGTATATGCTATTGACATTTGTCGATGCGTATATGAAGGAAACGAGGGAGCGTAGTCCGATGATTCAAGAAACTGTGGACATTTCGGCTCTTACGCGGGCTGCGCGTCAAGCTGCGCGTCATCTGGCAGGGGCGAGTACGCGGACTAAAAATGCTGCTCTAGAAGCGATTGCGCAAGCAATCCTGCAACATAGCGACGAAATTTTAGAGGCAAACGCGCAAGATGTAGCTAAAGCTCGTTTGAGTGGAATGTCAGAAGGACTTATTGACCGTCTCATGTTGACAGTGCCTCGTCTGTGCAATATTGCTGAGGCTGTTCGCCATATTATCGGACTTGCTGACCCGGTTGGTCGTATTTTGCGTGGATACACCACAGAGGCAGGCTTAAGTGTGCAGCAAATCAGTGTGCCTATAGGTGTTATCGGCATGATTTATGAGGCGCGTCCAAATGTCACTATTGATGCGGCAACCCTTGCCTTAAAAGCAGGAAATGCCGTGATTTTGCGTGGGGGCAGTGCCGCTGAAATAACAAATCACACGATCATCACCGTTATGCGTGAAGCGGTTACGGCCGTGGGTTTACATCCTGATGTGATTTCTACTGTTGACCCGTGGGGGCGTGCGGGGGCAAAAGCAATGATGCGTGCTCATGGTGACATTGATGTACTTATTCCCAGGGGTGGAGCTAGCTTAATCCGTGCAGTGGTTCAGGAATCATGCGTTCCTGTGATTGAAACAGGAGTGGGGAATTGTCACGTATATGTGGATGCGGAAGCGGATTTGGATGCTGCTGAAAAAATCGTTATGAACTCAAAAACGCAGCGAGTAGGTGTATGTAATGCGGCGGAGACTTTACTTGTGCATTCTGCTGCTGCTTCGCTTTTTCTTCCTGTGATCGTAGAGGAGCTGACCAAAGCTGGGGTGAGTATCCATGCGTGTGAAAATACTCGTCGTATTCTGCGTGAATCTGGTCGAGATCAGTGGCATGGTGTTCTTCCTGCGCAAGAAGTGGATTGGGCGACTGAGTATTTATCTTTAGATATTGCTGTGAAGGTTGTGAAGAGTATTGATGAGGCGATCGAACATATTCGTACATACTCATCAGGTCACACTGAAGCGATCTGTACATCGAGTCTGCGATCGGCACAGCGTTTTCGTACGGAAATTGATGCAGCGGCCATTGCAATTAATGCGTCAACACGTTTTACGGATGGTGGGCAGCTAGGACTTGGTGCGGAAATAGGTATTTCCACACAGAAACTTCATGCGCGTGGGCCGATGGGTTTGGAAGAACTCACAACAAGTACATGGATTTTTGAAGGCCAAGGAACGGTACGGCCTTAAAATGCGTGTAGTAAATCAAGGTATTGTTACGGGGATGAAATCAGTGCCTCGTGAGCAAAAGAAAAGTTCTGCGCGCCCTGCTATTGGAATCATGGGTGGAACTTTTGATCCGATTCATCATGGTCACTTAGTTGCAGCGAGTGAGGTGATGGATGTTTTCGGTTTGGATGAGGTTGTTTTTGTGCCGACGGCTATGCAGCCTTTCAAGGCTGGCCGACGTGTGACACCTCCTGAACATCGCTACCTTATGACGGTTATTGCAACAGCTTCTAATCCTCGTTTTAGTGTGTCGCGTGTTGATATTGAGCGTGGGGGAACCACATACACTATTGATACTTTGACGGATTTGCGTGAGCAGTATCCTGATGCTGATTTTTATTTCATTACGGGTGCTGATGCTTTGGCGCAGATAGTCCAATGGAAAGAAGCGGATACTTTATTTGAGTCGGCGCATTTTGTTGGTGTGACACGGCCGGGGCATACGCTGGATGCTTCGGGGTTGCCGCGTTCTGCGGTATCTTTGCTGGAAGTGCCGGCAATGGCTATTTCTTCCAGTGATTGTCGGCTGCGGGTAGAACAAGGTAAACCCGTATGGTACCTTGTTCCTGATGGAGTTGTTCAATATATCAATAAGTATAATTTGTATCGAAACGTCAATAAATAGCACAGGGATACTGGGATAATCGCCTGCTATTCAATCGCCTATATTGACTATGTATCACGTATAGCACAGAGGTAGATTCTTCTGGCGATATGAGGAAATAAGTGGCGTGCGGATGTCTTTGTGATTTTTATGCACATTTGCTTGCGCGTAAAAGAAAGGCATTGTGGAAGCCTTGTAAAAGGAAGTTCCTGTGCGTTTGCAGGAGGGGAAAACCTGCTTGATTTAACGTACTCCGGTAGTATCCGTAAAGGAGTGCATCAACTAGTCAGAGGATGTATATGGTTTGTTCTGCTTTTACCACTCAACTTGCTCATCATGTGGCATGTGCTGCACACGATAAACTTGCAACCAATCCTGTTCTGGTGGATGTATCTGAGCGTTTAGGTTTAACAGAAGGCTTTATTGTGGCTTCGGCACCTACTGTACGGCAAGTCAAAGCAATTGCAGAAGAAATCATGGACGTTATTGCAGAAAAAGAGCATCTACGTCCCGTTCATATTGAGGGGCGTACAGAAGGCACGTGGGTTTTACTGGACTATGGCGAAATTGTTATTCACGTGCTGAAAGACGAGGAACGAGAATACTACGCACTTGAAAAACTTTGGGGAGATTGCCCGGTGTATTCAATGCAAGATCCAAGCCGAGGGGACGTTATTTCCTTGCCGAGTTATTCACCTAAGGGCATGACATATGCCCTTCATATGTGAGCTAATGGCTTGTATCAGATATGTGAGTGCGCAAAAGAAAGTGATAACGTGAGTACGCATACCCAAATGAAAAACCTATCTTCAGATCACCGAATAATTCAACAAGATACTTGTACTGTTGTGGGTGCGAAACGTATTGTTTTCTTGCGTCATGGGCAGACGGATTTCAATGTTCAGAGGCGTTTTCAAGGTATTGTTAATCAGCCTTTGAATGAGGTGGGATGTCAGCAAGCCCAGACTGCCTCTGCTTTATTAGCGGGATGGCTAGCTCTGCGTCAAAAGCAACGTAATTTCACTGAAACAGATGAGGGAAATCCTGCTGTGCGTATCGTGTGTTCTCCGTTGCTGCGTGCGGCGCAAACCGCACAGATTATTTCTGGAGTTTTTGCTGAACAAGGTCTTTTAGAAGGTGACGTGCTGGAAGATCCTGCCTTCATTGAACGTTCGTACGGGGTATTTGAGGGGCAAACGCTTGAAGAAGCAATGAGTAAATATCCAGAATATGTTGCACAGTGGCGGGAAACAGGGGAGAGTATCGAAGCGGGCGTTGAAGCGTCAGATCGTGTAGGGCAGCGGATGATGCAGGCTGCTTTATCTTATGCGCGGGGCGTGGCCGATGGTGGAACTTTGATTGTCGTATCACATGGAAGCGCTATTGTGCGCGCATTGATTGTGGCCCTTGGTTTATCTCCGCTGGAATTTGATGGATTACGCGGTTTGGAGAACTGTCACTGGTCTGAAATTGTGTTGACTGGCGGCGGTGGTTCAGGTGCCAGTGGCGGATTGTCGTGGCGTTTAGGTGTGCATGGCGTTGGTCAGACAGTGATGGGGGCTTATACGATAGATCTTGTTGGTGGGGGTTTATTCGTTGATGGCCTTGAGCGTGTTGGTTGACCATGTGAGGTCGGCCCAGGTGATGGCTTGTCCCCAGTGTTGTTGGCGGGCTTGGTTGGTTTC
>NZ_JAJNRQ010000002.1 GCF_021083645.1 Schaalia sp. lx-260
GAAACCAACCAAGCCCGCCAACAACACTGGGGACAAGCCATCACCTGGGCCGACCTCACATGGTCAACCAACACGCTCAAGGCCATCAACGAATAAACCCCCACCAACAAGATCTATCGTATAAGCCGAAATCCTGGGCCAGGCAAGGGGCCCTCTATCTTCATAGGCGAGGGAAGCCAGCCCACCGTCAGTGTTCCCCGCGTAAGTGGGGATGAGCCGAAAAGAAAGTAATACAAAGAAAAGAAGAAGAAGTGTTCCCCGCGTAAGCGGGGATGAGCCGAACACGAACTGGATTTCCTCGAAAGATTTGAAAGACGCGGGGAGAGAGTGAAATGGATACCAAGAGATACGAAAACGTTTCTTTCAACAAATGATTTTGTTTGGTTAACGAATAATAACGAAGTATCCGGATTAAAATGCACATCGTCGAAAGCTTCCACGATACGCGATAACATTTCATCCGCTGTTGCGAAGGCTCTGAAAAACGGAGTAACTAAGGATGTTTTCGTTATCGACATAGGACGCTTTAGTGCTAGTCCAAAGTTGATCTCACAGTTAAGCCGATACAACCAAGCTCGCAAGGAACGCCCCGAATTTCTTATACGTCGTCTGTTTGTTCTTTCGGAAAATGGAAGGGTCTTTACAGAAATTCACTTGAAATAAGATTAAAGCGGGGCCACGTTCCGGGCGTTCAGACAGGACTAAAGTCCATCGGGCTGTTATTTCAAGCCTTGCCCAGGGAGTACCTCGCAAGACACAGCATAGCAGATAGTTGGTGTTCCCCGCGTAAGCGGGGATGAGTCCGCTTGAGCACATCCTCTACGGCGGGAATCCGAAATACGGTGGCGGACACATGTATGGTCACGGGTGGAAGGTTAAGGGGATGAGGCCGCGTAGCGAGTTTTCGCAGTCGTGGACGCAGCGTGACATCACTAACGCTATACGGGAAGTCCTTGAAAATTATTGGGACGGGGAGTCGCTTGCCCCTTTATCGGCTACTATTAGAGGCGAAGTAGTAACAGTGGCTATTCATCGAAATAAAGCAGGTGCGTTGGAGATCAAAACCGTGCATCAAGGGCTACCGTAGGAGGTGAACGCAGTGTTGGATGAGATGATGGAGGTCCGCAAGCTCTATGACGATCTGCATGTGTATGCGGCTCAGACTCGTGATCCCTACGGGCAGGTTGCTATAGGGGATCAATATTACGAGATGGATCCGGGCACCGCATTCATTTTCATTTTGAGTCCGCTCATCAACGGTGATGTGATTCTGCCTGATGAGCTCATGGCCCGGTTGCGCGCTGAAATGCCAGAAGACCCGTATTGGGCTCCCGAATTTCGTGACTTGGAAAAAGCTCAGAAGAAGCTACGTCAAAAGGCCGGTGTTTCCCGTGTAAGCGGGGATGAGTCTACTACCCGTTCTATAAAAAGGCGGCGTGCCGGGCGACTCTCGGGCAAAATGGAAGGTGCCCTACAGGTGTTCCCCGCTAGCGGGTCTTGTATTCCCTGATACCCCCAGCACGCGCATGAGAATTCTCCCCGTGTGCACTACTGCTTGTCAAGAGCCTGCTTCCCGCGTAAGTAGAGATGAGTCTTTGGTATGAGCTGTGTCCTTTCCATGCGGAAGGGGGGAGTGAAAAACCCGGCACCATGCGGCACTGGGCACGTTGATAAAAAATTGGGTATAAGAAAACCCCAAGAGCAGCTCACGTGCGCTTGAGGTTCTTATGGGTAGTTCAGGTGGGGTTATAAGGTGGCGTGTTTGTCTTCGGCTTTCAGCTCGTCTTGAAGTGCTTGCGCATCAAGATAGGCTTCGTACGTGTAGGTTTCCGTACCGTTATTTTCAATGCAGAGTAATCGGTATTCTTCTAAAAGCTCATCAGGAATAAGCATGCTGTCAGCATCTTCAATATCACGATGCCCTTGCGGGTTTTTTAGGGAATAAGGACGCAACTTGACATAAAGAGGCAAAAATGTGTCTTTTCTGTCGGGGTCGTAATGAATGATTTCTAAAATCTTAGAAAATTCCTCATCTGTCAAAACCATTTCTACCCTCCTTAATAAGGCAATCCCATATGTGCTGTACTAACTGCTGTGGTCGTATCAGCGTTTTTGTTTTTCTTCGGAGGGTTTACTTTCACTGTGATCATTTTTCCGTTGACCTGAGCAGAATAGGTCCCTACAAGCTGCCCATCTCATTTAGCCTCTAACACCTCACGTATTGCACTGGCAATATCATGCGGGGTCCACTCTTGAGGAAACTCAGTACGAGAGTATTCCCCGCGTAGATAAGGATGAATTTGGCACGTAACGGTGACCAGTTCATTGAAATCGAGTTGGCATAGTAAAGCGGAGCGCTTAGCCCGGGCGTTCTAGTTGGATTTTCATCCAACGGGTTGTTATTTCAAGCCGGGCCCAGGGTGGCAACCCCGCAATCAAGATAATAACACATATAAAATGCATTCATCGAAATTTTCGATAATATGCTTTTATAGGCGAGGGAAGCCAGCCAGCCCACCATTAAGGGAGAAATCCTGGGGCAGGCCTCGGGTCCCTCGCCTAACCCCTTTCAAGCAACAATATTGACCACCCGCACCCAACAGGTTGCGGGTTTCTTTTTACCACAGCAGGACCAACCTGGTCCCGATCATCACCAGGAGTGAGTATTCCCCGCGTAGATAAGGATGAATTCTAGCGAAGCTCCTCGGAGCATCGGATTTCAATAATGGGCAACACCTTTCGATGCTAGTCCCATACTTTCTGACGCGACCGGCCGGAGTGGGCCACAAAGCAATTTGAAAAAGTGCCCCTAGACGGTAATCAGCTTCCAGCAAGAATACGCTAACGATCCCGCAATTGCCGGGCCCTACACCCCAAAACTGCCTCAGAACAATAAAAACAGCACCCCGGACACCTCCCAGCGTTGCCAAAATTTCTTGTGTCCAAATTGGTCAAGAAACATCCAGACATATCCCTTGCAATCTTCACACCTGGGTCATTGAGCAGCAGGTGCGAAACGTGCTCTATCCCTTGACGCACTTACCGAATGTAGATATAGTGAAACTGTCGCTCTATAGAACATTTGTTTTGTAATACGAGCATATGCAGTCCGAACCTACTGCGTGCTTTCCCGTCACCGACGATGGTCAAACAGAAAAGGAAACATTATGAAAACCTCACCATCGAAGATCTTTACTGCGACATTGACAGCGGTTTCACTAGTATTTGTTTCTGCTGGAATCGCAAACGCGCAAGAACTCGCCACCATTCAGGGTGCAACTATTAGTTCATCCAACAAAGAAACAAATACCCCTCACATCACTCCAGAACAATTCACACAGGGCCTGAATGATCTTGTTCAGGAAGGAAAGCTAAAGATCCTGTCTTCGCATGAAACACCCACAGTATTCGAAAAAGAATACGGAGTCGTTGATCCAGACAGCGGGACAGTCGTCATGAGTTTCGTAACCGAAATACCGCGGTACGAGGAACGCATTTGGGGCGCTATGTGGGGTTGGGAACCTGCCATCACTTTTAATCAAACTGATCAAACAGCAATTGCCACTGGGGGAGCGGCAGCTATTGCCGCGATGGCAACTGCTGCAGCAGCTGCGTTAGCCGAAACAGTTGTTGGTAGCGTAATTTCCGCTGGACTGATCGCTTTTGTCGGCGGAGCCGCAACCGTCTACATTAGTCAGTACGGGAAATGCCCTGCTTCTCGCCCCACGCTGTGGGTTGGAACAATAAGCCACCGAGCTGCATGCAGGTAAACATGATGAAACAAAAAACAAAAGGCACATTACTTTACATATTACTCTACGGACTTTTTGCCTTCGTTACATCAACAACTCTGTATTACACAGCTGCTTCATTCTTTCCGAGGTATACACAAAGTGCCAGCATCGTTTGGTTGATTGTACTCTGTGTTTTTCCATTCATATTCACTTTCGCTCGTCAAAAGAAGAGCGCAACCACCGAACAGGAAATGGAGTAAGAATCTAAGTTTTCGCATGACGATGAGAGCTCATTCAGAAGATAACCCGCATCGATACCCTGAGCTGAACCAATAGATTTTCCGATGCCGCATTCTTCTTCCTTCTCCTGCGGTATCTCGCCTAGCATAAAAGGAACGGAGAGTTTAGGTACCCTCGTTCTGTCGGGGGCATTAGTCATGTCCAGTTTCTTTTCAAACCGAAACTGCCGGATGAGATCGGGGCCAGCTTGTTTAGGGGCTCAGTGATACTGGACTACTTCCCGTTACCCAAATTGTAGCTAATGGGAACTGCTGAGATTAGACCAATATTCGGCAAACCTGTCAAGAAATATGCGAATGTTTTGCGCCTGTCACTCAATGACTCAGAGGTGAAGAATTGCAAAGGACATGCCTGGAGCGGATGACGGGAATCGAACCCGCACCATCTGCTTGGAAGGCAGAGGCTCTACCATTGAGCTACATCCGCAGCATCAGCCGTAACTGACGAAAAATAATGATAGCGTGCCAGCACTCTAAAAGCGAATTTATGTCCAGAACCGGTGTGTCGAACCTTCTTTTTTGATTATTCATATGCTGTTCTTTGTGATTTGTAAGGTGAAATAGCCTTTATGCTGCGTGTCATATCCGTAAACTGAAGTACTCCTTGCAGTGCGGTCATATCCGTAAGCTATTCCTGTGTGGTGTTCTGGCTTATTTGTTGCCCGCCTTGCGCATCGTGCTCAGGGTCAGGCAAAGGCGAGTGTGCGTATGTGTTGTCACCTGGCTCCTTGTGCATTATGTCAGGGGTGTGTTGAAGTAGATACTGACTGCTTGCTTTAAAGGGTTATGGCTCATGTAGAGCTATTTATTTGCTTGGTGAAAATACTTCCCTTGTGTTGGAGGTGGCGAGGGATAAGTTTCCCCACAGGTGACCGCCTGTGTGCCTGGGCGTTGCGGCGTGCGTCAGATTAGCGAAGTCACGGGGCCGGGTGACCACCCGTGTGCGGGAGTCTCTGGTTTCCCCGCGAAAACCCTGTCGTGCCAAGACGACCGCCTGTGTGCGGGAGTCTCTGTCTGAGCTGGTGGGGGATGAGTGTGCAAGCATTGTTGGGAGGGCTAACGCTGTATGTCAGGTTCGTGGTGGTGTGGCTTAAATGCGGTTTAAGTGTGGTTTAGGTGCAGTCATTATTGGGGAAGGAGTAAAGAGGTGAAAAATCTGGTACTTGTATGTGGAATAAGAATCAATGTGGATGTTTGTGTGTAGGTGAAAATGGGTGTGGGTGCTGCTTGACGTATAGCAAATGAACAGATTATTCTAAATGAGAATCATTATTATTTTCTTCTAGAAAGACAGCCATGACCACCACGATTCTGTCGCGCACCAAGCGAAATCTCTTGCGTTCGCTCACGAGCATATGCGCACTGTCTGCTGTTATCATCGCCTCGCAACCATTTATGGCCTTTGCTGATACTCCCGAAGAAAAGGAAATTATTTCCTCAGGAAAAGTGAGTATCTTTGATGTGGCAAGCGGGGTAGAAGACGAATCAACCCCATACTTCACTGTGGGAATCAAAGCTAACGAAAAAACATACGAGCCGGAAAAAGTTGCTCTGAAACTTCCACAAAGCACCTTCAGTACCGCACACAATAATGCCCCACAGGGAGTTCCTGCAGGGTATGCCACCGCCTCACAAAATACGAATGAAAGCCCCGCTTTTTACTGGGATACAACTCGTAGTACCTACTACACTGCAGCCTCTGTGAAGGTTGGTTTCACAGGGCCCGCAGGTGGCCGTATTTTCGCCTACGGATACAACGAAAACTCTGAACCCGTATCACTCGCTGAAGATTCAGATGAAGGATACGAAATTGACCACACCGGGACCTGGCTGGAACAAACAAGCCAGCAAAACCGTCACACCACATGGGTTTTCACGAAGCCAGGCACCTATACGCTGAATGTGCGAGCACTCGGTAAAAAAAATAATGGAGGAAGCTTCTCACGCAAAGTCGAACACACCTACACGGTGATCGTCGGTGAAACCTCATCGGCCGCGGCATCTGAAGATCCTTCCTCATCCCCAACAGGCGCAGAAAACACGTCAAACCCCGAAACCGCAGAGCAGCCCCCATCGCACTCTGCAGAGGACGCCACACTCACACCTACGCAACCGACAAATGAGTTATCTGACGCAACATCCTCGCCCAGTGAGCCAACAAGTGAAGCAGGAACGGCCAATACAACAGAATCAAACTCCAACGAAACAGAAATAACCTCACAACCTTCAACAACAAATACTGAAGATGATGAGGCTGACGAAACAGCTGAATTTACCGGTGACATCCCCAGTATCATGCCACCGAAACCACATGTGAAAGACCCCGTAAGCGGTAAAGAAATGCTGCTGCGCACACACGTAGATGCTGCACATGTGTACTGGGATAAAACAAACCAAGAACTCGCAGTCGGCGTTATTGACGGAAGCACATTGCGTCCCCACAACCTTGTTGCGGTGCGCGTAGGACCTGACTCTGACCCGCAAACCGGACGCGAAGTATCCCGTATTAAACTACCGAAATCAAATATCCTTTCCTTCCTAGGAAAACCTGGTGACGTGCTCTGGAATGCTCCCGGACAGCACTACCAAGGCTCCCGCCCAGTATGGGCAGGTGTAGGCGCAGGACGTATGCCTGATACGGTTAACCCCTACACATTGAAGCTGCACCTGAAATCAGTACAAGGCCCAGGATGGATGTCACTGTGGCGCTACGGTGGGGGATCATTCGCTCAAGAAGACCTTAACTCCGCAAACCCAGAAAAACACTCAATGTCACTGATTGCCGGAGCCCACGGACACTACAACTGGACTTTTTCTGCACCCGGACGTTACACGACCACATGGTTTGTCACCGCGAAAACAAAAGAAGGCGCATCCATTACCTCCGATGAATATTCAGTGGAATGGCTTGTAGGCACTGACACTGATGTGCAACTACCCGAAGGCACAACACCAGGTGACAAAATCAAAGTACGGACTGAAGAATTTACAGATCACGATAACCTCTTTGAATCCGATGAAACAACTGACGATGTAGAAGCCGAAAATGCGAATCTGCCTGAGCAAGGACAATATGTGTGTGCAGCCCCAGGCCATTACGATCTGACAGCCTACAATGAGCAAAATGGCAGAGTGAATGTGCAACTGGCTGATGACTCAGGAACGAAACGAGTCATGCGTAACAGCAACACGGTGGTAGTCCCCGTACCTGATTCGGCCTCTCACTTAGTCACATCAGAACGTATGAGCGCAGTACTCACAGCCCTCGGCCCTGAAGGAACAAAAGTCTGGACACTGCCGGAAATTCAAAAAGAAAACCTGCCGTGGCTGGGGATGAACACCGAAAGAATGGATTACTCAAAGATCGATACCCTTGGTGTTCTCACAGAAATTGAAGACTACACCGGACCAGGCCGGATGATTCTATGGCAATCCAACATCTTGGATGGTTCAAAGAAACTCCTCGATTCACATAATGACAAAGCACGTATTTTCTTTACAGGGCCTGAGCATATGCACACGGCGACCAGCTTTAATGTTCCGGGCTTTTACAGGGCCAGCTATTCCTTCCTTGCGCACTATCGTAAAGACAGCGGCTGGTTTGCTCGATCCTACGCTGCTCACGCCCTGTACTATGCGGTAGGTAATGAAGCTATCCAACAAGCCTGCGGAGAAGACTTCTTACGTACTTTAGAAGAACACGCTCCCGAAGCTCACAGCAGCGACTCCTCACATAATGATGACGCTCATACATCTGAAGGTTCCGATGATGCTGCCGGTCATACTCTTGAGGATTCCAACGAAGCCTCACAACCGAATACTGGCACTGAGGATCTGAATGCCTCTGGTGATAACTCGGGCTTTGAAGTCATTCTTGACCATGGGCACGTTGACATGTTTGACCTTACTGCTGATAGTGCAGGACACCTGAACCTCATGCTGAAAGAGGACAACACAGCGGTAGGTACACTACGAGAACCAGAAAAAGTCCTCCTGAAAGTCAAAAACAGTGCTCAGATGGCCCAAGAATCTGAGCCAGCGTATTGGCCTCAAGCATTAGCAGGAGTAAAGAAAGCGTGGATCTTGCCGCAAACACAAAACCCGAAGCTGCTGTGGCCAGGATGGGACACGCAAGGCATTAAAGCCGCAGGGTACACGAAAACCACATTCGACGTGTCCTACAAGGCGCCCAAAAATGGTCGAATCTACATGTGGATTCAAGACCCCTTGGGCGGACCGGAGTCACGTTTAGTGTCCGGTGGCTATGAGATGAACCCTGCAGGTTCACAGATCCTCCAGAATTACCCTGGACACACTCACGTGAACTGGGCATTTACTGCCCCAGGGCGTTACACACTCACCGTGACAGCTCACGCAACGCGCCCAACAATGGTAAGCGGTTTCCGCAGCGCTGGCAACGAAGAAACAGTAACGACAATGACACGCACCTACACCATTGATGTCGGTGATGTGAATGCCGGAAACAATGAGAAAGATACGGACACTTCGGAAGAAAACATCGCTGATACCACGTCCTTACCTCATACCGATACAGAAGACACGGCAGAGACAACACCGACGCCACAGGGAAATGAAAACACGGGAGCACCTGCACCTGAACGTGGCACGGAAGTTTGTATTCCCACCACAATTACACGCGAAGCAACCGCTGCCGAAGCTGCTACCTTACGTAGCGCTTCACAAGCTCCCGCTAATACAGCGCGCACCACACTGACATTCAATGTGGGACCAGGAGCACGTGGTAACGCAAATGACGGACATTTTGACCTTGGACCCGCCATTGAAAATAAAACAGTCTATGCGCGAATCAAGGATGAGCGCCAGCAACCTGCGCGATGGATCGACCCAGCTCAACTGGTGTTCGCTGTAGGGACTCCTGCCCAACTGAAAGCTCCAGCTGCACTGTCATTTATCGCCACAGAAGGATCAGATGTGTGGATGATTCCTTCCACACAAATCCAAGGAGTCCCATGGCTGGGAATGAACAGCCAACGTGAAGAAATCGTGAACGGAACCCAAGGCGGAGTGACTTTCACCCTTGAATCTGTCAATGGCCCCGGAAAATTTGCAGTATTTAATGCAGGAGCGCTTGGATCAGGTGTCGGCACGCACGTTTTTGACGCCCCCGGATCTATGTACACCCTGCCGGCAAATACTCATGCACACCAGAACTGGGTTTTCACTCAACCAGGAACCTACAAGGTGACGCTATTGATGAAAGTAAAGCCTCTAGGCGAAGCGCTCAACGGTAGCGGAACCCATAATGGATCAACTCTTACGTTGACAGGTGAAAAAGGTCCCAATGGTCTACCTATGGTGAGTGAAACAGTAGGACGTACACCCAGTGGTGAAGCATGTTCACTGGCTACCACCGGCGCACAGGTACGCGACATCGTGTTATGCACGGGCCTGCTCCTCATCCTTGGTAGCGCGTCGATGATGATACGTCGTCGTCAGATGCGATCATAAGCCGTCAGATTGACACGAAAGAAAATGAGTACAGAACGAATACTCAAGTCAACAGGCATACGGTTCGGGTGGGTGTTAAGCGCCTGCCTGAGCGTATGCCTGCTGGCATCTTGTAGTTCACATATGCCGACCTCTGCTGAAGCCCGTAGGCTGAACGTAGTAACGACCACTGGCATACTTGCTGATTTTGCTCGACAAGTCGGCGGTGAACATGTGAAAGTGAGCCAGCTGATTCCCCAAGGCGCTGACCCCCACAGCTGGGAGCCTTCACTACGCGGTATTCGTGATGTTGCCTATGCTGATATTGCCGTCACGAACTACCTCATGCTAGAGCAGCATTCGCTGATTAAAACTTTGGATGCCAATCTGCCTGCTGATGCGCTTTCTGTGTCTTTAGCTGAGGAAGCTGCGAAACAAGGAGCGACAATTCTTCCTCTCGTGGAAGACCGTGCGCTGGACACTGTGTGGCTTGGGATGAGGGTCGCCGGTAAAGGCACGCAACATGGTGCTACTCGTTCCTCAGAAATCGACCTGAGTGTCACAGCCATTGAAGGCCCAGGAGATGCCGCTGGATACCTGACAACAACTTTTGGAGTACCTGAAGTAGGTTTTGCTTCATCTGACGGATTTGATAAATCAACAGGGTATGCGAAAGACACCACGACACTACCGGCCGATGCCCACCAACATATGAGCTGGGCTTTTACACAACCTGGCGTGTACACCATTCATGTGACGGCAGCACTACGCACAGCACAAGGACAACCACCCATTCACATTGGCACAGCGAAACTTGTGTGCGCTGTCGGGGTGGATGCGGCTCAGGTCGCCCGCACAATGGGACGTCAAGTCCTGACCTCGGGGCACGCTGACCTGACTGTTGACCTTGACGCTCACACAATCGACCTGATGGTGGACCGTACAAAAGATGGGGCAAATCCACTGAACGTTCCAGAAGTTCCAGGGGCCTCGCACGTCGCGGGCTTGGCTGCTGTGTCCTTAGATGACGTGGTCGTTGACGTTCCTACGCGCACACTGACACAAATTCCTGGACAGTCAGGCTTTCGTTTCTTAGGTTCGCCTGGGCAAGATATTTACCTCCTGCCGCAGGCGGTTCTTGGTAAACACGTACACGGGGAAATTGATCCTCACCTGTGGCATGATGCTCATAATGCGGCTGCCTATGTGCGTGTCTTACGTGATCGTTTCATTGAGCGTGACCCTGAACATTCTGATGAGTACAGGCAAAATGCTGAAGAATATTTGCGTGAGCTAAAGGAAGTCGACGCATATGTGACCTCAATGATTTCATCTATCCCGCAAGAACAACGTCAGTTAGTGACAACACATGATGCTTACGGGTATTTAGCGAATGCTTACGGTATGAACGTGGCAGGATTTGTTGCGCCCAATCCGGCGGTCGAACCTTCTATCAGTGACCGTAAGAAGCTGGTGACCGCAATTAAGAACTTGAAAATTCCGGCAGTCTTTTTGGAGCCGCAACTGGCACGTAGGCGTTCCACTTTACAAACCGTTGCCGCTGAAAATGGTATTGAAGTATGCCCTTTATACGGTGATACCCTTGACGCAACCGCCCCCACATATATCGAGATGATGCGTTTTAATGCCCGATCACTTGCTCAATGTTTAGGCGGGAGCACAAACCAGCCATGAGCACCTCACAGTAGTGATGCGCTAGCCACAGGATAATTACGTGTGCGGTTATCAGATTTATTCTTCATAGGAAAAAGAAAAGGTGAGGGTAAAGGTCAATGCTGTTTCCTTGATGCGAGGCAAGTCCGCAGCAAGCACAATACGCATCTTCCCGCACCGTATAAAAAGAAAGACAACGTATGAAAACAACCAATGAGTGCCATCTGCAGGGCGGATCTACATTTTTTCATGGTGCCGAAACACAACAATCTTTCATCTGGCGTATCGCATTTTTTCTGAGCGCGTTTTTCCTAGGGCTCACGCCTATGCTAGCTGCCCCTACCGCGTGGGCTGAGGACGACCTTGCTCAAAGTGTTGACTCCACTGAAAGCGTATCTGCACACAATGCGGTGGTGGAATCAGGGCACGTGGATATTGGTCCAAAGATTGTTGAGGGGGAGTGGAAAATTCTTGCACGCGATGATTCCGGTGCAACACCGCTATGGCGTGACCTTAACCATTTTGTCTTGAAAGTCAATGATCGTGGGCTCCTTGACGCGCCTACACAGGCTCCCTATGAATTCCTTGGCGGCAAAGAAGGACAAAAATGGTGGATTATTCCTCAAACTCAAAATCCAGATGTTGTGTGGTTAGGATGGAATACGCAAGATCCTGAAGCAACACAACGCATGAGTCGGGGAGCCACCATGAGTATTGGTCATATTCACGGGCCTGGACAAGCGTGGCTATTCCTGCAAGATGGAACATTCGGTGAACCTCGTGTGCTGGTTGATGCTACTGTTACCAGCCCGCAAGATGTGTGGATTGATGTGAATACTCATGTGCACGCAAATTGGGTGTTCACTCAGCCCGGTGTTTACATTGCGCCGATACGCATATGTGCTGACATGCAAGATGGGTCCCATATGTGCGCACAATCGGCCCTACGTTTCGCTGTTGGTGACTCGACAGATCCTGAGGAAGCCCTCAAAGCACCTGTTCCTGAGGACTTCACACAGGCAGAAAACATGTCCACTCCTCAAAGCAGCTCCGCAGATACGCCCTCATCTGCATCTGTCACACCAGGCAAAGGCGGGACGAAAACAGGTGCGACTTCAGGGGTCTCTGAAACGCGCATATCGACGATGACATACATTCTGATTGCAAGCGCAGTGCTCATCCTCATCCTTGTGATTGTTCTTATCGTGCTGCGCTCGCGTGCAACACGCCGAGACATTATGCGAGTACAGGAAGAACGCCGCTTACACATGCAAAACCATGAGGTATAACGTGAGTGTTTTTCATAAGAAACACCCACCTACCCCTGAAAAACCGCACAGCTAAAGGTAAAAGCATGAAATTTCGTCAAATAAAGACTTCAGGGACACGCGCGCCTCAAGTATCCCATGCGCAGGCAGCCTACGAAATCAACGAAAAAAGCGAAACAATGAACGAATCAGCACGCCGCGCCCCTGAGCTGCGGATAGATGATTCTCACGAGCTGACCGAATCTGCGCCTGTCCTTGACGTTCGCGGTTTAAGTGTGGATTTAGGGGGTCGTCGGATCCTCACCGAGATTGACCTGCAAGTGAATTTTGGTGAATTTGTTGCTTTAATTGGCCCTAATGGTGCAGGGAAAACCACGCTTATTCGTTCAATTTTGGGTCTTTTACCTGCACGTAGTGGTGACATCCTTAGTCAGGGAAAGAAATTACATGCACGCCACATTGGATACGTGCCTCAACGTCATGAATTTGCATGGGATTTTCCTTTGACTGTGCGTGAGGTTGTTGTGTCAGGTCTGACGGGAGCATTAGGGTATGGTCGCCGTCCTCGTCTTGAACATCAACGTGCCGTGGAAGAAGCAATGGAAAGAGCAGATATTGCTCACTTAAGTAAACGAATCATCGGGGAATTATCCGGCGGACAACGGCAACGTGTTCTTGTTGCCCGCGCCCTTGCTCTGCAACCATCGTTATTGCTTCTTGACGAACCATTCACAGGTTTAGACATGCCAACTCAGGAACGTTTAACTGATCTTTTCCGTTCACTTGCACGTGAAGGACACGGCGTGCTGATGAGTACGCATGATCTTGTGGCAGCTTTAGCTGACTGTGATCGGTTATATATGGTGAATCGTCATGTGGTCGCCAGCGGGAGACGAGAAGAACTGATGGACGCACAGCTGTGGATTCAGACATTCCGTATCCGTGAAAATAATCCATTGCTGAGGGCTTTGGGAGTGATCTGATGCTTTCTTTTACAGATTTTTTGATGGACCTACTGAATCCGTCTTTAGCTTTCCTACCTCGCGCTTTACTTGTAGCGACGATGAGTGCCATTGTGTGTGCGGTGGTGGGGACTCATGTGGTCTTACGTGGGATGGCATTTATTGGCGATGCTGTAGCCCATTCTGTTTTCCCGGGTTTAGCTATTGCATTCGTGATGTCGGGTTCTTTGGTGCTGGGTGGTTCTGTTGCGGGTGTGTGTACTGCGATTCTTGTGGCTTTGCTTTCACATAATCGGCGGCTCAAAGAAGATTCAGTGATCGGTGTGCTTTTCGTGGGAGCTTTTGCGCTGGGTGTAGTGATTATTTCCTGGGCGCCAGGCTATGCGGGTTCTTTGCAAGATTTTCTTTTTGGTTCGATCACCGGTGTGCCGGCTGAAGATATTCCCGTGATTGTGGTCGCTTCGGTTCTTGTGCTTGCGCTTGTAGCTTTTTTCCATAAGGAATTTATTGCGGTGTCACTTGATCGTGAGACGGCCAGAGCGCAAGGTTTACCCTTACTTTTCCTTGATATTGTTTTGTATATCGCGGTGTCTTTAGCGGTGGTGATGTCGGTTCAGACGATTGGTAATGTTCTGGTTCTTGCTTTACTTGTGACTCCTGCGGCGATAGCGCGACTGCTGGTTGATCGTTTTGTCCATATGGTGTGGGTTGCGATCTGTATTGCAGTGACAGGGAGTTTTATCGGTATCTACGTGTCTTGGGCTGCAGATTTACCGACAGGTGCCTCAATTGTTTGCGTACTGACTGTGGTTTTTGTTATTGCCTGGTGTGTGGCACCTCGTCATGGATTTATTGTTCGATATTTTCGGAAGAATTCTCGGCGTGTCGAGGGGGCTCGAACAGATGTTCCATCTATTCTTTCTGTGGATGAACACTCAGATATCCACAATGATGGTGCTGTGAGTGCGGATGCGATTGGTCGCGCATAACGTCATCTACACCGGCTCGGAGAGGGCATAGGTGTTCAAGACCAGAATAAGACGATGGCCGGCGAGGCCCAGAACAGAACGGAATACCCATGGGAGCTTCACGTAAAAGCGCATCGGTGTACACAGGAAATGACCGTAATAAGGCTCTTGAAGTTGCACTTGCGCAGATTGATAAACAGTTTGGTAAGGGTTCCGTGATGCGTCTGGGGGAGGAGACTCGCCCCCCTGTTCAAGTGATTCCTACAGGTTCATTGGCCCTCGATATTGCTTTAGGTGTAGGCGGCTTGCCGCGAGGTCGTGTCATTGAAATTTATGGTCCTGAATCATCCGGTAAAACAACTGTGGCATTACATGCTGTTGCGAGCGCTCAAAAAGCTGGTGGGAATGCTGCCTTTATTGATGCTGAACACGCACTTGACCCTGTGTATGCGCGTGCACTTGGTGTGGATACTGATGCTTTGTTAGTGTCACAGCCTGATACAGGTGAACAGGCTTTAGAAATCGCTGACATGCTGATTCGCTCAGGTGGAATTGACATTATTGTTATTGACTCTGTTGCAGCTTTGGTTCCAAAAGCGGAAATCGAAGGTGAAATGGGGGATTCTCATGTGGGCTTACAAGCACGATTGATGAGTCAAGCCCTCCGGAAGATTACCGGCGCTCTTTCAGCGACCGGCACGACAGCGATTTTCATTAATCAGCTGCGTGAAAAAATTGGTGTTTTCTTTGGTTCTCCTGAAACAACAACAGGCGGCAAGGCCCTGAAATTCTACGCATCAGTACGCATTGATGTGCGACGTATTGAATCGTTGAAAGACGGAAGCACACTTGTCGGAAACCGTACACGTGCGAAGATTGTGAAAAATAAAATGGCTCCGCCTTTTAAGCAAGCCGAATTTGACATTGTGTATGGGCAAGGAATTTCTCGTGAAGGTTCCATTATTGATATGGGCGTAGAAACAGGGGTTATCCATAAATCAGGTTCATGGTTCACTTATGAACAAGACCAGTTGGGCCAAGGAAAAGAAAATGTCCGAAAGTTCCTTGCTGATAATCCTGAACTTGCTGCAGAAATTGAAAATAAGATTTTAATTGCTGTTGGTATTGCACAAGATCCACATGCAGAACTTCAAACAGACGACGCGGCTACTGAGGCAGAGGACCCATCAGCAGAGGCAGGTTTCTGATACGTGCTCGGTGCTGAAAGGCCTGAGAAATGGTGCTGTACTCTGATCCAGAAGAATGTCGTGACGCCCGTGAACCACAACGGCGAAAATATGTCTCTCCTGCAGAAAAAATAAGGAAACTGCAGGAAAAGAATGCTGCTTTGACCGGTGTTCACGCTGTAGAAGCGGCACGAGAAGTTGCTTTACGTCGTTTAGATTCACATGCGGCTTCTCGTGCTCAGCTTCGTGAAGCGATACTGTCGCGTGGTTTTTCGCAAGAAATCGCTGAAGAAGTCCTTGATCGGCTTGAAAGTGTAGGCTTAATTGATGACGCTGCGTACGCTCGAGCAGTTGTTTCCTCTGCTTTTACGCTCAGCGGGAAAGTTGGCAGAGCCTTGGTGGAGGATTTACGACGCAAAGGAGTAGACGAAAACAATATTGCCAGCGCCATTGCCGATATAAGTAGTGAAGATCAATACGAAAAAGCCTGCGAACTAGCACATAAGAAAAAACGAACAATGCTCGCATTGGACACGCATGTTGCTCAACGTCGTCTCATGGGAATGCTAGCCAGAAAAGGCTATCCACAGCACATTATTCACAGGGTCGTGCAGGAAAGCTTATCCTCGTGGACCGATCACGAATCAGAGGAATATGCATATGACGACTAACTCTGAATACCGCAGAAAGCCATCTTTGCCCCAGGAACACAACATGGAGACAATCACTGATCGCACAGATACGGCAGCCCTCATTCATCGACTAGCAGAGTATCAACTAACAATTGCCTGCGCTGAATCTTTAACAGGCGGCGCTTTATGCGCGCGCTTTGTGGACAGCGCGGGAGCTTCTCACGTGTTACGTGGCGGCGTATGCGCATATGCAACTGACCTGAAAACTGGTTTGCTGGACGTTTCACCTGAGCTTCTCGAACAGCATGGTCCAGTACACCGTGATGTTGCTATCGAAATGGCACAGAATGTGCGTGCCCTTTTACATGCTGATATTGGTTTGAGTACAACCGGTGTCGCAGGACCAGGACCAGCAGATGGGCACGAAGCTGGAACAGTGCACATAGCTCTTGCATGGGATGGCGGATATGCGCATCGTGAATATCATTTTGTCGGTGATCGCACGCATGTACGTACTCAAACCGTGGAATGTGTACTTCGTCTGCTATCGGTTCTCGTGGAAGGAAAAGAAATATCAGAAACTGTGTGAGAAATGAAAAATCCACACTCTGATCCTCAGCTTTGTACTCAGTCGTAATGCCTAAAGGAAAAGAAACATGAGTTTTCTTGAAAACTTCCTCAACTCGTATGCGTCCTCAGGCAATACGAAGCTAGGGGAACAGCTTGTTGTCCTCACGGAGTGAGAGAACTACCTCATCACCCCTTTTTGAACACGGAATACAGATCAAAAAGACCTAGAATCGACGACGATGACTCTTGAAATGAACACCACGTTGCCGCGCACCTACGCAGTGCGCACTTTAGGCTGCCAAATGAATGAGCATGATTCGGAACGTATTGCCGGTCTGCTTGACGGTGCTGGCCTTGTCCCTGTCGATTTAGTTCCTGAAGCCGCAGCACGCGCGACAGATGCGGGCGATATGGGCGCTGATGTTGTTGTCATTAATACATGTTCTGTACGTGAAAATGCTGCTACACGCCTATTCGGTAATCTAGGCCAATTAGCCGCTGTTAAACGTGAACGCCCCGGAATGCAAATTGCTGTTGGAGGATGCCTCGCTCAGCAAATGCGTGACGGGATCATCGAGAAAGCCCCCTGGGTGGATGCTGTTTTTGGGACACATAACATTGATGTGCTGCCTGTCCTCCTTGCGCGTGCCGAACATAATCGTCGCGCTGCCGTTGAAATTGAAGAAGCGCTGAAAGTTTTCCCCTCCACACTGCCAACTCACCGTGAAAGTGCTTATGCCGCGTGGGTATCTATATCCGTAGGCTGTAATAACACGTGCACATTCTGTATCGTGCCGCACCTGCGCGGAAAAGAACGGGACCGTCGCCCAGGTGACATTCTTGCTGAAGTTGAAGCTGTTGTCGCTGAAGGCGCTATTGAAGTCACACTACTAGGGCAAAACGTGAACTCCTACGGTGTGGGTTTCGGTGAAAGAGGGGCTTTTGCTCAGCTTCTACGTGCTGTCGGCACTATTGATGGGCTTGAACGAGTACGTTTCACAAGTCCACACCCTGCTGCTTTCACCGATGACGTGATTGAAGCTATGGCGCAAACACCTACAGTGATGCCTAGCCTCCATATGCCTTTACAGTCCGGATCTGACGCGGTTTTAAGGCAAATGCGTCGCTCGTACCGGCGGCAAAAATTTATGGGCATCTTAGACCGTGTGCGTGCAGCTATCCCTGAAGCGGCGATCACCACGGACATTATTGTGGGATTCCCAGGGGAAACTGAGGAGGACTTCCAACAGACATTAGAAGTGATGGAGGAAGCACGATTCTCCTCTGCATACACTTTCATATATTCCAAACGCCCAGGAACGCCCGCTGCTGATCGTGACGATCAAGTACCAGAAGACGTGGCTTTAGAACGCTATAAACGCTTGCTTGCCCTCCAAGAGCGTATCTGCGCTGAAGATAATGCGGCCCTTGTGGGAACAGAAGTTGAAGTCCTGATCGCTGAAGGGAAAGGTCGTAAAGACGGCGCTACTTCGCGTATTTCAGGCCGTGCACGTGATAATCGCCTTGTTCATGTTGCAGTGCCGGAGGGCTTACCTGATATGTATAAGCCGCGTCCAGGTGATATTGTGCGTGCCACTGTCACTTACGGGGCGCCGCACCATTTGATTGCTGATTCAGCGCTTAGTGGAGGCTTATTCGATGTGCGTCGTACACGTGCAGGTGACGCATGGCAAGCACGACAAGCTGCCGAGGAAGCCGCAAAAGACACACGAGTACAGTTGGGTATTCCCACACTGAAAATCCGAGCATAAGTGCGTATAAGAACGGGTTAATCATGGGAGGCTACGAGTTACCTGAAATATCAGGTGACCTTTCTGTGCCTGCGCGCGTAGAGGGGGAGGGTACGCAAAGCATGGGGGAGGGACCTTCTTCCACTCGTGAGCTATCATCAAGCGCTGCTCTCCCTCGGTTAGCTCAACCGTGGAAACTCATAGTTGCTGTGGTGGGCGCAACTGCCTCCGGAAAAAGTGACCTTGCACTTGATCTTGCTGAAAAACTGCCTGAATACCTTGAGGCTCCGGGGAATGCGGAACTTATTTCTGCAGATTCTATGCAGTTTTATCGCGGCATGAATATTGGGACCGCAAAGACTCCCCTTGAAGATCGTCGCGGGATTCCTCACTATCACATTGACACTTTGGATATCACACAGGAAGCCTCAGCCGCCCTGTACCAGCAGCAAGCCCGCGCAGATGTGAGGCAGATTCATTCACGCGGAAATATGGTGATTGTTGCCGGTGGGTCGGGACTTTACCAGCGTGCGCTTCTTGACGTTATTGATTTCCCGGGCACTGACCCTGCTATTCGACGACGTTTAGAAGCCGAAGCGCAGAGGCTCGCTGATACTCATGAACTTCATCGGCGACTTGCCGAAAATGATCCTGTAGCTGCGCGGCACATTGACCCGAATAATACGCGACGCATTATTCGAGCGCTTGAAGTCATTGAACTGACAGGGAAACCTTATTCTGCAACTATGCCGCAGCGTGTCTATTACCAGCCGACTGTGATGCTTGGGATACAACGTCCCCTAGAAGAACTTGATACACGTATTGCGGTGCGCACACAAAAGATGTTCGACGAGGGCCTAGTTGAAGAAGTTCATTCTTTGATTCCGCTGGGATTACGTGAAGGTAAGACCGCTTCAAAAGCAACAGGTTACGCTCAGGCTTTGGCCTATATTGATGGGCATATCAGTCTGGACGAGGCCCGCGACTCGGTGGCATTAGCGACCCGTCAGTTGGCGAGGCGACAATTAAAGTGGCTGCGCCCAGATCATCGGGTGATATGGCTGCCACCTGCTGCACCAGAACAACTGCTGGAGCAGGCTGTACAAGCTGTGACATATCATCTTGCCCGTTGCTAATACCCTTACAGGCAGGGCTGTGTACATGTCTTGCTTCTGATTCTGACAGAAGCATGAAAGTGTGTCATTTCCACTTATCCCTCATGAATGACGTGTGTAAATTATTCACAACATATGACACTACGCCTTTTTATGTGACCCTTGACGGATTCTCTGACGCAGGGCATATAAAGCAAATAATGCAAGAACGCAATTTACAAGACTGACGACAACCTCAAAGAAAATATATGAAAAAAGATCGGACTGAGGGGCTTCGATACTACTGATGAGGTGCCAAAACGGAAAATACATAAAAAGAGCTGACAAAGGCGCAGGATAGCTGTGTAATGGAACAAGCGCCCCCGTGCTGAGTGGCAGCATAGCGATGAAAGTATTCAGAAGGAGAAAAGGGTCCTGAGTCAAAGGAGCGCATGTTGCGCACAGGAAACCGAGAGCACATCCTGCAACTGCGGTGCAAGGTAATAAGAGACATGCGCGTGTCATGATAGGTGAAAATGGAGTAAAACAGAGCATTAACGCCCCAATTGACACAAGACCTGATAAAACGCCAGAGAAAGCAGATAATGTGCTGTGGGGGCACCAATATGCTGTGTCGAAACGTCTGTAAGTGAGGACCTGAGGGAGGATACCGTTTGTATTGTCAGTAACCACGCTCAAAGTGAATGTGCTGGCGCTGATGATAACTGTGCCAAGTAAAATAAATCGGCAAGCCACGGCATCCAGTAGGGGAGCGCCCAGAGCTTTTCCCAAGAAAACCGAGGCAATAATCTCAAGAAGCGGAGCCGCTATAAGAGAAACGCATAGGGTACGACCTGTTGCCCAGTAATGCGATGAAGTACGGGAAAGCAAAAGGGCGGATAAAAAACGTGAAAACCACATCAGCGGGCCCCGATCTTTCCGCTCTTGTAGGCGTGATGTGCGCATAGGATACATAAGGAGCAACCAAAGAAAGTCCATCCGGTGATTGTTCCTAAGGCGTAGAGTACTTCAGAGCACGTGAATCCCTCAGCAGATGACAAAAATACTGGCAGCTTATACATAAGAGAAAATAGGCGCATAGTCGGCGAAATGCTCCGTATAACTATTTCCCAGAGGGAATGACCTTGTGCGTCCCATAGAACCCCTGAAAAGAGGAGGAGTGGAGTTAAAAGAAGTGATTCATAAGCCATCGCATGTGTAGTTAATACGAAAATACAAGCAACGATCAGAGTAACGCCGAATAAACCTGCCCATGACAGTGTCATAAGGAAAATCAAATGAGGCAGTAAAGGCAAAAGAAGCGACATGGAAAGGTGGCCGTGACCAGGAATAATCCATATCAGTGTGGCAAGTGGGAAAGACAGAAGCGAAAAGACTGAAACGCTTGAAATAAGGGCAATAAGGACAAAGACACGTGATGTACGTGACGTAAAAAGATAAAGTAAAGTCCCTCGCCTACGTTCAAAACTGATGATTCCTGCAGCGCTGGTAGAAGTTGCCCACATGCCAATGAGGGCGGTACGAATAAAGGCCGCATATGGGTCAGTTTCCCACGCAATGACAGCAAAACGTTGAGTGATCCCAGCAGTAAAAGTAGCGAAGAACATGAGGTGAACGAAATAAGTAACTGAAGCGTACTGATGCCAAAAAAAAGAAAGCTATTCGTATGCGGTTCATGAAAATCTATCTTTCAGGAGCATTTCTGCGTGACAGATATATGAAAGCGTCCTGAAGCTGAGCATTTGTTAGGCGAATATCTTGCGGAATAGGAATTTTTTGTCGCGTGCAGTATGTGTGGATGAAAGCAACGAGATCATCAGGATTTTTGTGCCAGTAGAAAGTGGCTTTCCAATGTACACCGACGGGTCTGAGGCTGACTGCTCCTTGATCTCCTAAAAGGGTACGGCAGGTCTTTTCATCAAAGCGAGCGAGGTTGTGGGCTGCTATAAGCGTGTGTGCGACCTGCGTGAGGCCTGCGTAAGAGATGATGTCGTGAGAGGTTCCTTGCGCAATAAAAGATCCGTGGTCCATAAGAACAATGCGTGTGGCGAGGTCTTCGATTTCTTCCATTGAATGACTGGTGAGGATAATTCCTGTTCCTTCGCAGGCAATACGTGCTATGAGCGAACGAATATGTAAGGCACTATCAGGATCAAGTCCCATTGTGGCTTCGTCGAGGATAAGAATACGTGTATGTCCCAGGAGTGCTCTAGCGATGTGGAGTCGTTGATATTGCCCTCGCGAAAGCGCGCCTGCCTCTGTATGACTTTGCTGCGTGAGGTCCACTAAACGCAGGAGACGCATGATGTGCTGGTCATGTTCTTTTGGAGGGATTGAAGCAAGGGAAGCGAAAAATCTGAGGTTTGCTTCTACGGTTGAACGAAGGTAGAAACCGCTGTCGCCACCTAAGGAAACACCGATAAATCTGCGGGCTGCTAAAGGGCGTTTGAGGGCATTAACTCCACATATTGTGAGGCTGCCAGAAGTCGGAGCCAGCATGGTAGTGCACAGAGAAACGAGCGTTGTTTTTCCTGCCCCATTGAGGCCGACGAGTCCTAAAATTTCACCAGAATCCAGTGTGAAAGATACATGGTTAACAGCGCGTACACTAGAGTGTGGGGCACGGAAATCACGGACAAGATCAGAAGCTGTTAAAAGCATACTTCCTCTATTTTTCTCATTTTGATGGCCCTAGACATGTGTATTCCAAGAGGATCTAATATGCGTATCTTGTTTATTTCTGAAGATAGCTGGGTCTGTCCATTTTTATATAAACTCGATACGAGTATTTTTCCTGCGGTGTCTAGTGAAGTTAAAGCGCCAATTAATGTGAATTCTTTTACTGCCATTAATGCATAATAATTTGAAATCGCGGCAAGTATTACTCCGCATTTTATTAATGTGTCATATGAGCCATATTTCAATAAATCTTTTCTTTGTCTTAAAATTATTGATGAGGCAATCGTGTAGTTTCCAAAAAATAAAATGTATCCATCTATATCGTTGGAAAAGCTAAGAATATCTCGTTTTTGGAAATGGTCAAAAACTAATTCTTTTTCTATAGGAGGTAGCTGCGCTAAGCGCAGGTATTCTTCATAAAAAGTCTTGGGATCTGTTATCTGGCGGACACCTAAATCAGTAGCGTAAGTAGGGGCGCATAGAGGTGGATAATGGGGACATGAGATACCTTCCTTGGATTTGCTCACTTGATCAGTCTGCTTTGTCTTAAGGAAAGAAATATTATTTTTCTCAACATGTGGACTTAGGTCCGTGATAGGGAAGGAGTACGTGTGTTTTTGACTCTCATTGAGGGGCAAAGGTGTAATGCATACAAAGCGTGAGGTGCTTACCATCTGCCAGAGAAGTGACGTGTCGAAAACGTACCTCCCACTATCAACATTTTGTGGACGCGCCGCAAAGTAGGAAGGATAAATACGACAAAATAAGGGGAAAGAAACCGCTGCACCACACGAATCAATTGCGGTATATGAGGGCAGGTAAAGGACAGAACATATGTCACTACTTCAAAGATCAATGATATTGGCAAAAGGGCATGGCACAGGAAACACTTTTGTCCTCTGTGATGATCCTGATAATACGTATGACATATCTGCCCAACAGGTTGCATTGTGGTGTTCACCTACACGCGGTATAGGTGCTGATGGTTTTATACGTTGTGTGCGCCACGGTGACATGTGGTTCATGGATTACCGTAACGCTGATGGTTCACTGGCGGAAATGTGCGGAAATGGTGTGCGTGTTTTCGTACACCACCTGCGTAGGCGTGGCTACATTAGCCTCGATGAAGGCCAGTCAATTGACGTGCGCACACGAGGAGGAATCCGTCGTGTCACCCTCATTCCCACGCCGCAGTATGTAGATGCAAGAAAAAATAACACCTCACAAATCCCTGAGATATCAAACGAAACAGGGTTGCCTAGCAGCACAGAGCAGGCAGAAAACTGGTATTGCGTGGATATGGGCCAGGCACGCACCAACGGTAGGGAAGAAACAAGGATACGTGTACCGGGCCTGCCCGATACTTACCGTTCAATTCACGTGGATATGCCAAATCCTCATGAAGTCATTGACGTTCGAGATGAAAAAGCCCTTGAAAATGCTGTATTACCGACAGTAGATGCGGCATATGCCCCCGAATTTTTACGTCCTGTGTACGATCCTGTCCCACCTCACGGCACGAATCTTGAACTCACAGTTGATATAACGACTCCGAGCGATATCAACGCGGAACGTGGTCGTTTACTTATGCGTGTATTAGAACGTGGCGTGGGCGAAACTGCTTCATGCGGTACCGGCTGCTGTGCTGCGGCTGTTGCTGCGGCACGTAGACGAGGGGAGGATGCTCCACGTACATGGCATGTGCATATTCCCGGTGGCATGGTTGAGATCGACTTAGGAGACTCTGATTTTGCGCCAGTTTTACTGAAAGGCCCTGCTGCCCATATCGCAGATATTACATGGTGACATTTACACCTGACTATACGTGAGGGAGCACCTCGATAATCCGATAGCCTTTCTTTGACGCAATTTTTTGCGCAGGAAAACCTACACTGCTCAGCCACGTAATCAAAGAATCTGCGCCTAAATTCTTTTGAACCACTAAATAGGCCCGTCCCGTAGGGGCAAGTAAAGACAGCCAGCTTGTCAGCATGGTGTGCATCGCTTCTTTACCGATACGGACCGGTGGATTCGACCAGATCACATCAAAACGCAGATTTTCAGCGTGAGCACGCTCCAAAGCGCGAGTGGCATCTAAGACCTCAACACAATCTTCCACCTCATTATGAACGGCATTACGGGCTGTCAGATCAAGTGCCCGCTCATTCACATCAACCGCCCATACATGAGCCTGCGTGGACTCCAAAGCCATTGTGATAGCTAGAGGACCCCAACCGCACCCTAAATCAAGGAAAAAACCCTGATCGGGTAATGCCGGCGCTTCAGCCAGGAGCTGTCGGGTTCCTAAATCAATACGCCCGCTAGAAAAAACCTTATCAGACACCCACATTTCAAGATCATGACCGCGCGCTGTTGCACGCAGTACGCGTAGTTCGTTATCGGTAGCAGGAGCTGAGGAAGTGAAATACTGTTGTTGGTCCACATGCGTAGCCTACGCGAGGTTGAAGCTCACCTCCATGAAGCACGCAAAAAATGTCTCAACATGAAACACTAGAGGGAGTATTTCGCATCACGACACGAGCTTTTCGAGAGGAAACCTATGCCGCATACAGGCCAACAGCTAGAGCCACACGATGAATCTGTTCGCAGAGCAGAAGAAATCGTGGCACGTGTTCTTGCTCGCCAAGGGACAGCTTTAGCATCAACCGATGGTCAAGATACGCGCAATGATGCAGGATGGTTGGAACGAGAAGCCCGTGCAGGTACACGTCGTATACGTGGTTTATCTACGGAACTTGAAGATGTGTCCGAGGTTGAATATCGACAGGTTCGACTTGAAAAAGTTGTTCTTGTGGGGCTACGTACACAAGGCACTGAGGAGGAAGCAGAAAATTCTTTACGAGAGTTGGCTGCTCTTGCTCAAACAGCGGGCTCAGAAGTGTTAGATGGCGTGATCCAACGTCGAATTACCCCTGACCCAGCTACATACCTCGGGAAAGGAAAAGCGAAAGAAGTCGCTGAACTTGTGGCCGCAAATGGGGCGGACACGATTATCGTGGATGGTGAACTCGCGCCCAGCCAGCGACGTGGCCTTGAAGATGTTGTCAAAATCAAGGTGGTGGACCGTACAGCACTGATTCTTGATATTTTTGCTCAGCACGCAAAATCTCGTGAGGGTAAAGCTCAGGTTGAACTGGCGCAACTGGAATATTTACTGCCCAGATTACGAGGCTGGGGTGAATCAATGAGCCGACAGGCCGGTGGCCGTGTGGCAAGTGGTGAAGGCATTGGTTCACGTGGCCCAGGTGAAACCAAAATCGAATTAGACCGTCGCCGTATCCGCACTCGAATGGCTCGTCTACGTGCGCATATTAAAGCAATGGAGCCTTCACGTCATACTCAACGGGCATCACGTCGTCGTGGAGGTGTACCTTCGGTAGCAATCGCGGGATATACGAATGCAGGTAAGTCAACGCTACTGAATCGCTTAACTGGTGCGGAAGTTCTTGTAGAAAACGCTTTATTTGCCACCCTTGACCCTACTGTTCGCCGAGCAGAAGCACCGGATGGTCGTCTCTACACGCTCACTGACACCGTTGGTTTTGTCCGCCAATTACCTACCCAATTAGTTGAGGCTTTCCGTTCCACTCTTGAAGAAGTCGCTGAAGCAGATCTTATTGTGCATGTGGTTGATGCTGCTCACCCTGATCCTGCAGGGCAAGTAAGTGCGGTACATGAAGTTTTCGATACGATTCCGGGTGCGCGTGAGATTCCTGAATTAATTGTGCTCAATAAAGCAGATTTAGCGACACCGGAACAGCTTGTTTTATTACGCACAGCTTTCCCGAACTCTGTTGCTGTTTCAGCATGGACGGGACACGGTATGGAAGATCTGCGTCTTGTGATACAGGATATGCTTCCACATCCACGGGTGCAGGTAGATATGACAATTCCGTATTCACGAGGGGACCTGGTTCACCTCGTACATGAAGAAGGCGAAATCGAAAGCGAAGAATACGGTTCAGAAGGCACGCATATTGTGGCACGTGTAGAGGCTCGCCTCGCACAGCTTTTACGTGAGGCGGGGGCGCAGGACAACACATGAATGAAGCGCAATCTGCTTCGCACCCCTCCTTGCCTAGCAGCGACAAGACATTACCCTCGCAAAAAACTGCTGAAAGAACCCAAGGAAAGAACGCTGATATTAAGAGCGAATCCCCTGATCTGACTCCTGCAGAAAATGAGGAGCAGGAAAGTAATAGTCACGCTGTGTCGGGCGGGCAGGCTGATCTTTCGTGCGCTGCGGATGTGCTTTCTCAAAGAGAGACTAAAAGAGGGACTACGCCGGGTATCGAGCTCAAGAGTGCGCCTGATGGGGAAGCAGAAAGTACACCGGACCTGACAGAATTATGTGACACAGTACTGAGTCGCGTCCTTTCTGATATTTCTGGAACAGTGCGCCCCGGGCAAACACAGATGATGCATGCGATTGCCACGGCGATTCGTGATTGCGCTCGCGTCCTCGTGCAAGCGGGAACCGGCACAGGAAAATCGCTGGGCTATTTGATTCCGTCGTGTGTTCATGCGGTGACAGGCAATGCGCGGGTTCTGATTTCTACGGCAACTTTGGCACTTCAACGTCAAATACTCACACATGATGCTCCTATTGTCAGTAAGGTCCTTCAGGGGCTTGTCGGCTATACGCCTCGTGTGGCTCTGCTCAAAGGGTGGAGTAATTACATATGTATGCATAAGCTTGCAGGCGGATATCCTGATGAGGATACGCTTTTTGATTCTTCGCTTTTGCCGGGTGAATCTGAAAAAACCGAAGGCCCTACTTCACCTATAGCTGCTGAGATCATGAGTTTACGTGAATGGGCACGTACAACGCCCACAGGTGATCGTGACGATATGGTGCCTGGGCCAACAGATCGCGCATGGCGTCATGTCAGCGTGTCTCGGCGTGAATGTATTGGCCGTTCATGCCCCATGTTGGAGGAGTGTTTTGCTCATAATGCCCGTGAGAAAGCTGCTCATGCCGATATTGTGGTCACGAATCATAGCTTGTTGGGGATTCATGCGACAGGGGAGAATGATCTTTTCTCTGACATTGATATGGTGGTTGTTGATGAGGCGCATGAACTGGCTGAACGGGTGCGTTCGCAAGCTGCTGTGTCGCTGTCTGCTTCTCAATTAGCGCGTGTTACTCGTTCTGCTCGTACGCATGGGCGTATTGATACACATTTTCTTGAAGAAATCACACAGGAACTTTCGCAGATTCTTGAGGATTTACCGCTTGGCCTCCTTTACGAGCGGCCGCAAATTTTACATGACGCTCTGCGTCGTCTTGATGAGGCATGTCGGGATGCGTACACGCAAGTCAGTGACTCAGACGCGGAAGCAGCCAGTAAAACATTGGCGCGGGCTGCTCTTGATGAAATTACTGCTGTATGTGCCGCATGGTCGCGTCCTGCCGAGGAAACAGTGACCTGGGTGGAATACTCTGAAATATCATCTACCCCACATCCGCAGCTGGTTCTTGCCCCATTGGATGTGGCGCGGGCAATTGGAACGGTGGCTTTAGGTCAAGGACCTGCGGTTTTAACTTCTGCTACGCTGAATGTGGGTAGTTCTTTTGATCCGATTGCTTACGAATGTGGCTTGTTTGTGTCGGATGTGCCGTGGAGCGGTATAGATGTGGGGACCCCATTTGATGAGGCTCATCAGGGTATTTTCTATGTGGCCCGTCATCTGCCTCCTCCTGATCTTTCAGGTATTTCTTTGGAGGCTCTGGAGGAGATTGTCGATCTTGTGCAGGCTAGCGGTGGGGGAGCCTTAGTGCTTTGTTCGTCTCGTCGGGCAGTTCATAGCGTTACAGAGGTTTTACGTTCACGGGTACGCACTCAGGTTTTTGCTCAGGGGGATGCGAGTGTGTCCTCGCTGGTTGAACAGTTCAGAGATGATGTGAATTCTTCTTTGGTGGGAACTTTAGGTTTATGGCAGGGCGTGGATGTGCCAGGGTTGTCGTGTCGTTTGGTCATTATTGACAAAATCCCTTTTCCTCATCCTCATGATCCTGTCATACAGGCGTTATCGGATGTGGCTCAACGTAATCGCCGGAGTGGTTTTTGGACGGTTTCTCTTCCGCGTGCTGCTTTATTGATGGCGCAGGGCGCGGGACGTCTTTTGCGTACCAGTGAAGATCGTGGTGTGCTTGCTGTTCTTGATAAAAGGCTGGTGACAAAGTCCTATGGCGCGATGATTCGTCGTTCAATGCCTGCATTGTGGCCTACAAGTGATCCGAAAATTGTGCGTGAGGCTTTGTCGCGCTTATCTTCATCTGTGACGTAGGTTGCACATAGTAGATCAGAAAATATGTGATGATAGAAATAGTTATAAAAAATAACATGTGTGTAGGGGGTAAAGATGAGTAGCGAGGTACAGAGCTTGTATCCGATGTCTACGGGACGTCCATCAAAAATTGCTGTGGTAGGTGCAGGTGCTGTTGGCACGGCTGTTGCTTATGCGTGTGCCATTAAAGGGGATGCGCGTTCGGTGGTGTTGCATGATATTAATAAAGCGAAAGTAGAGGCTGAAGCTTTAGATATTGCGCATGGTATTCAATTCACGCCAACGAGTAGCGTGGAAGGATCTGATGATATTGAAATTGTTCGCGGCGCTGATTTAGTAATTGTGACTGCTGGGGCGAAACAAAAACCAGGACAGTCGCGTTTGGAGCTTGCAGGTTCGACTGTGGAACTGATGCGGACGATTGTGCCGAATTTACAAAAGGTTGCTCCTGAAGCCATTTTTATGTTTATTACAAATCCAGTGGATGTGGTGACATATGCGGCTTTGAAGATTACCGGTTTGCCTCGTAATCAAGTTTTTGGTTCAGGAACGGTCCTTGATACTTCGCGTCTGCGTTATCTGGTGTCCTTAGAAACAGGTGTTGCTACGCAGAATATTCACGCATACATTGCGGGCGAGCATGGTGATTCTGAGGTGGCGTTGTGGTCAAGTGCAGAAATCGGTAATGTGCCGTTGCGTCATTGGGGGCCAACATTGTCAGGTTCTCTTTTTGACGCTGATTTGCGTCGTCGTATTGCTGAAGATGTTGTCCAGTCGGCTTATCGGATTATTGAGGGTAAAGGCGCAACGAATTACGCGATTGGTTTGGCGGCTTCACGTATTGCAGGAGCTGTTTTGCGTGATGAGAACCGTGTACTTACTATTTCCACTCTTTTAGAGGATTGGGAAGGGATCTCAGATGTCTGTATGGCTGCGCCGACGATTGTGGGGCGTGCAGGTGCGGGGCGCGTGTTGAATCCACCATTGACTTTAAGTGAACGTGATGGTTTAACTGCTTCTGCGCAGCGCTTGCGTCAGGTGGCCCGCGATCTGGGCTTTTAAGAGCTGTATCTGCTGATTTTTGTCAGGAATCCTGTCCTTGTGGCTTTTGGCTGTAAGGGCAGGATTTTTATTATGTCTTATGCGTGTGAGTCTGGGTAGTTGCGGTCGTTTCTTTTTATGAGCAGATCATGATGCTTGCGGCGGAAATATGTCCGGTACTGACATTGTGCATGTTTTTAGAGGGATCGCAGTACTGTGACAACGCGACCAAGGATAGTTGCAGTGTCACCGTCAATAGGTGAGTAATTTTCGTTACAGGGTAAAAGCCAGATATGTCCACCTGTGCGTGAAAATACTTTGACGGTGGCTTCGCCTTCAATCATGGCGGCAACAATTTCACCTTCATGTGCTGTGTGCTGTGCGCGGATCACAACGAAATCTCCATCGAGGATGCCTGCCTCGATCATTGAATCTCCGTGTACTTCCAGCATGAATAGTTGTCCATGCCCGGTTAGGCGGGTGGGTAGCTGAAAGATATCTTCCACGTATTGTTCGGCGGTGATAGGTGTTCCTGCAGCAATTCTTCCAACAAGGGGGATATTGGAGGCTTCCTCATCGGCATGTCCAACTGGAACAGTGATATCAATGAATGAAGCTTCGGTGGAATTGTCATGGGGTGTTTGCGTGTTGCCGTGGCCTAATAGGGTGCGACCAGTTTCAGAAATTTCAAGTGCTCGTGGTAAACCTTGAACTCGTTGGAGATATCCGTCACGTTCAAGAATATCGAGATGATGCTTCACTGTTGAAGGGGAAGCGAGTCCAACTGCTGAGGCAATTTCGCGTACTGACGGGGGAAAGCCGTGGCTGTGTGCATGTGCGGATATGTGATGCAGTATTTGCAGTTGCCGTTCAGTGAGCGGTGTTTTTTCCATGAGTTCCTCCCGGGCGGTACGCAGATGTGGGTGCCTGCTGTTCCACTAGTAATACACAGGTTATGCGAATAAATCGTCGAAGTGAAACACATGTTCGAGCGGTTCTCGACATTACCGAAAAATAATGATATCGTACATGTGTTCGACGAACATATGTTCTAGTTTGTGGAGGTAGAAATGGCGCTTAAAGCATATGAAATCGCTACGGAACATGACATGCGTGTATTGAGTGCAGGGGATATGCCTCTTGCAACGGTTTCTGATATTCGCATGGCGCCTTCACGTCGTCGTGTACGTCGTGCTTTACGGTCAGAAAACCCTGCGGCTGCTCGTCGTCCTCATCCTCCTCGTACACGAGCGATACGCCAGTATCGTTTTTCTGCGCTGAAAGTGGGGGCTGCGATATTCGGTACTGTTATTGCTAGCGTATGTGCTGCACATATAGGTTTTGCTCTGCAGCCTGATATCTCTCACATTCCGACAAGCGTTCATTTAGTACGTGCAGGGGATTCTGTGTGGAGTTTAGCTGCGACGGTGCCAACAAGCCGTCCTCTTGAGGAAGTAGTCACGGATATCGAACGTTTGAATCCTATTGATGGAACTTTGCTTGTGGGGCAGACGATTGCGCTTCCTCGGTATGACAAGTAGATGTTTTGCTATATAAGAGGTCAGAGGCTCTTATTTTCCTCAGTCTGTGTGGCATCGTGCGGGATGAATACGTCGCAGATGCCTCAACATAAAAGAAAATAACTGAAGTTTTTGTGTCGATATATATGTGCTCACGCTATGCGTATCAAAATCCCAGAGTATAGGGAAGCTCACGCACGTATGACGAATAAAGGGTGGCGAAAAAAGACACAGAAACTGCAAAATCCGCGAAAGAATAGTGTTTATCGCCGTGATATGTGTGGAAAAAGTGTCTACTATTCGTGTGCCTCTTGCATTGGACTCAATGTAAACGTAATTTTATGGGGTGCATTGTCCTTTCTGTCAGAGTTCCGATTCGCGCGTAGTAGACACCCGAATCGCTGATGATGGTGCCTCCATACGTCGCAGAAGGGAATGTGCTACCTGTAAGAAACGCTTTACAACTTTGGAAACATCATCATTCCAAGTGGTGAAACGTTCAGGCGTCGTGGAACCATTCTCGCGCGACAAAATTGTTTCTGGACTCAAACAAGCATGCCGTGGCCGCCCTGATGTCACCGGCGATCAGCTTGCCTATCTTGCACAACAAGTTGAAGAACAAATACGGTCCTCAGGAGTATCAAATGTGTCCTCCGAAGAAGTAGGAAAAGCCATCCTGCCTTTCTTACGCGACCTCGACGAAATAGCGTATTTACGTTTCGCCTCGGTTTACCGTGCCTTCAATAGCGTAGAAGATTTTGCTCAAGCAATCGAAGAACTCCAAGGGCGTAAAAAAAGCGCACAAGCACGCTCCACAGCTCACACCCGTCGCAAAAAAACTCCACCTCAAGATTCAGTGCCTACACTTTTAGATTAAAAATCTTGGCAACAAAACCAATACGCAGATAAACCTTCAAAGATGAGTCTGTACACGCCTCAGCGATGAATAGCCGTCACAACAAGACGGATAGTGTCATTCATTTGCTCAATTGCCGCTAAAGCCTCCACAGGTAACTCTGATGAAATATCAGTAAGCACATATCCTGTAGACCCTGACGTAGACAGAATCTGACTTTCAATATTGGCCCCAGACTCAGCGAAAACTTGGTTAACCAAAGCCAAAACACCAGGTGTGTTTCGGTGAACCAAAGAAATACGGAAACGAGCTGAAGGCGAAGAATGCAACTGCAAATTCGGCAAATTGACACTCATATCCGTTGAACCGGTTTTCTCAAAATCAACAATCTTACCGGATACGAAACGTCCAATATCCCACTGAGCCTCTTCAGTTGAACCACCAATATGCGGAGTGAGAATCACATTATCAAGACCTGAAAGTACCGATGTGAAAGGATCCCCATTCGCCTTAGGCTCTGAAGGGAAAACATCTAAGGCAGCACCAGCAAGATGACCGCTGAGCAGATGATCGCGTAAAGACTCCACATCCACAACAAAACCACGCGACAAATTGATAAATAAAGCACCGCGTTTCATTAAAGAGAACTCACGCTCACCGAATAAACCCGCATTATCAGGTAAACCATTGACATGAATGGACACAATATCAGCTTCACGTAGTACTGATTCTAAAGTCGGCATTTGTGTGGCATTACCTAAAGAAAGCTTTTCTGCCACGTCATAGTAAATAACATTCAGCCCCATAGCTTCAGCTAAAACAGACAGCTGCTTACCAATATTGCCGTAACCGATAATGCCTAATGTGTGTCCACGTACCTCATGCGCACCATCAGCGCTCTTATCCCATATACCGCGATGTAAACAAGAATTTTTAACTGTGACACGTCGTGACAAATTAATGATGTGACCGATCGCTAACTCCACAACGGAACGGGTATTAGAATACGGGGCATTAAAAACAGCAATACCTAAAGAAGTAGCGCACCCAAGGTCAATTTGATTTGTCCCAATACAAAAAGCGCCGATAGCACGTAAATGAGGACGAGCACGCAGCACTCGTTCAGTCACCATCGTTTTAGAACGCACACCAACGTAGTCAACGCCATCAAGAGCCTGTATGAGTTCATCCTCATCAAGTGCTCCCGTATGACGAATAACCTCAATACCTGCCTGCTGGAAAACATCATCAGATACGCGGTGAGGATTTTCTAAAAGAAGTACACGAGTCATAGCTTTAATCGTGCCATGCTCAGCTAGAAAGAAACAGGAATATCCGTGAGACGGACTTTCCCTACTCCCATTCATCCATACCAGCAGGTAAAGACTGGCAATGCACAACAGTGAGGTCGTAGGTTGCGCGTGTCAAAGCCACAAATAAATCCCCAGGGCCATCATGAAGAATCTCTGAAGGCTCCACAACAATGACGGAATCAAATTCCAAACCCTTAGAGGCGCTCGCCGACAATACGCTTACGCGCTCAGTCAGCGTCGACATGCCTACAGTGTCACCACCCCAAGCTCGGGCACGATCAGCACTCAGGAGGACCGCTACGCGACCATAATCACGTCCTTGACGCTGGTCAAGTACCTCACATACGTGGCGCAGCACTGCCGCAACAGCCATCCGTAAAGCTTCGTCATCATCATGCGTTGGAAACTCGTCTCGCGCATCAACTATATGCAAACAATCATCCACATCGCGTACAGCCTGCATAGGGTGAATAACAGGCATACCTGCGCGCGCAAGAACACGTTCAGCTACATCAGTAAGCGTGCGAGGGGTCCGATATGACACAGATAAAACAAATTCATCGGTCAAAGCTCGCACAGCAGGTCCCAAAGCCTCAGACCACGAGGCAATACGATGATTACCGCGCCTTTGATCTAAATCGCCGACGACCGTGAAACTACGAGCAGGACAACGCCTCAGCAAAGACCGCCACGCCATCGCAGAAAGATCCTGAGCCTCATCAACCACAATATGCCCATAAGTCCAGGTACGATCACGGGCAGCGCGTTCAGCCAGTGGAGTAAATTCTGCGGCACCTGCAACGGACTCAGCTAGCATTTCTGCTGAAACAATACCGCCACCAAGCCCTAAAGCCTCCATTGCTTCACGTGCGCGTTCTACCTGCGTTGCCTCATCATCATGCGCAGAAGAACGCGAAGCAGCGCAGGAAGGTAAAGGACCAAGTAATTCTTCTAATTCATCCAGTAAAGGGATATCAGCCACTGTTATAGGAGAAGTACGTGGGCGAGCTAACTGAGTGAGCTGCTCAGGTGATAAAGGAGAGCCTACTTCATCATTGAGTCGTGCAAGTAAAGCTGGTTTAGCCCATAAACGTTCCAAAAGGGTAAGGGAAGAAGTAGGCATCCACGCACGATTAATTGCTCGACGTGCGCTGACAGAATCCCGGATTTCTTGGAGCCACAAAGTAAATTCTTCAGAATCTATATCAGAACTTTCAGGTATGCCCGCAGCTTCAGTGATTAAACGCCGAGCCAAGACTTTCATCAGTTCTAAAGCAAAAACATCACGCGCAACATTATGAGGGCGACCACCTCGACGTGCATATTTTGCTGCGCGTACCACATCGTCTTGCCGAAGAGTAACACGACGATTCCACACATCAAGGACTTCGTCATGGAGTGGAATTTGCACAAGAGTACGAACCGCGCGATGCAGAATCTGTGTCCACGCTGAAAGACCTTTAATGTAGGCAACATCAGGTAATTCAACGCCACGAGCTTTGATACCTGGGACAAGGTCACCTACGGTTAAAGACACAACGCCTGTTTCACCTAAAGAAGGAAGGACCTTTTCGATATAACGTAAAAAGACACGTGAAGGACCAACTAAAAGCACACCTGAGCGCTCTAAACGTTCACGTTCAGCATGAAGAAGATAAGCAATTCGATGTAAAGCAACAGCAGTTTTACCAGTTCCGGGACCGCCTTGAACAACGATCAGACCGTTACTTTGCGCACGGATAATATGATCTTGTTCAGCCTGAATGGTAGCAACGATATCGCCCATAAAACCATCACGCGCTTTACCTAAAGCTGCCATCAAAGCGCCTTCACCTTGAAGTTCTAAACCGGACTCACTGGCTGCCTGGGCATCAAGGACATCATCTTCAATCCCTAAAACTGTGCGCGCACGTGTCAAAATATGACGGCGGCGAACAATGCCTTGCCGGTCAATAGGTGTGGCACGATAGAAAGGAGCGGCAGCGGGGGCTCTCCAGTCAATAAGAAGCGAAGTGCCATCTTCTTCAGATAATGAGGTGCGCCCAATATAGCGTTGCTTGCCTTCCATATCGTCAAGTCGGCCAAAGACCAGTCGGTCTTCTACGCCATCTAAGCGCGCGGCCATATTCCCGTAATGAGCTGAAATAGCATCGCGTTCTGTCCAGCCTTGCGCATTTCCTACCCCGTGGTTGGCGTGGACACGAGCTTGACGCTGACGATATGTGTCCCGCAGGTCATCAAGATGACGGTAAGCATTGTCAACAAAAACCTGTTCGCGGGTGATTTCACGCGAGATATCACTCGAATGCGGCGAATCCGACACAGTGCCTCCACAGTGAATCTGAAAAAGAAGGGACCCACCATTGTGTCAATTTCTTACTCAAAATGCTGGAAGAAAGACTGATGTTCCTGCCACATTTTCTTTTCGACGGGAATTCTTTTGAGTAAGCGGGTAGCGTGGTACTCACAATAGAAAACATCAATGTCATCAATACGGCACAGTATCACTACACATACGTACGCAGGGGAGGAGCGCTATGCCGTTGTACGATCAAGGGCCTGCATGGGGAGTAAAGTCACCGATCCTGGTTTTACATTTCGATGGCGCTATTGATGCGGGGGTTGCCGGTCATATCGCAGTAGAACAGATGCGTCACGCCTTACGTACAGACCGGATTGCAACATTCCACACGGACGAATTTATTGACTACCGCGCCCACCGGCCAGTGCTGACAGTAGAGGACTGGGTATCCACCGATCTGAATATGCCCGAGATTATTGTGGAACGTGTCGATGATGATTTAGGACAGCCATTTTTGCTGATTCACGGTCCTGAACCGGATATGCGGTGGGAAAAATTTGCCTCCCACATACGTCAGATCGCTGAAGAAGCAGGAGTGGAAATCACGGTGTCTTTGCATGGTGTGCCAGCGGGAACTCCACACACGCGGCCTGCGCAAGTTCACATTCAAGCAACGGATTCTTCTTTGATTCCGCCTCAACCACAGATGATGCAGCCAATGTATTTTCCCTCTCCTGTGAGTTCATTTGTTCAAGCACGCTTAGCTGAATCAGGTATTGACGGAGTGGCTTTACTCGGATCGGTTCCTTTCTACATGGCTGATCGTCCTTATCCTGCAGTATCCTCAGCGATCCTGCGTAAACTCTCTGAACTAACGGGACTGGCTTTACCAGTAGGGGATTTAGAGCGTGGAGCTGCCGAAGATATCGCAGCTCTTGAAAGTTTCACGGAAGAAAATCCGCAGATCCATGAAACTGTTCAAGCCCTAGAAACACACTACGATGCCTTAACAGGGGCCAACGGTATTGCTCCCTTAACTTCCTTTTCTGACGATGTAACCTCTGCGCCGCATACAGAAACCCAAAATATCGGAGATGTGATTGAAGCCTATTTGGCAAATGTCACGAAAAATTCAGCGGATGTGACGGAGAATGCCCCTTCTCATTCCGCATCACAAACCGATGAGGAAAGCGAACCTGAAACGGAAACCGTAGAGGACGTTCTGCGCCGCCTAGCGCATCGAGAAGCACAGAAAAACTCTGCCTCGTTGAATATCCGCCATATTCCTCGCCACCGCGCAGACACTCACGAACCACCGCCACTTCCTCCATCTGAACAACAGATGTAAAACGGATTGACCTGTGAATAACCGGCAGATACGCGCAGGCGAGTGTACAGGTTTCCACTACTGTCTTACGCTCAAAACCTAACTGTGTGATGTATCCACCTGCCCATCTGACCCGCTCTATCTTCTGACGTACACCATGACACCATCGCATAATCACACACCGCCACAATTTGCTACAGGTATTCGCGTATGGGCATGCGCAATGCTGATCTACATAGTGGCTGTTACTGCTCGTACGTCATTAGGAGTATCCGGCGTAGAAGCAATAGAACGCTTCGGCCTGACAGCATCGGGACTTGCTCTTTTTGCTGCCCTTCAAGTAGGGGTTTACGGCTGCGCGCAGATTCCGATGGGGATTCTGCTTGATCGATGGGGCCCGCGCCGACTGATGACATTGGGTGCTGTCCTTGTTGCTATTGCACAAACCGAAATGGCTTTTTCTTCATCTTTTATGTGGGCGATCATTGCCAGAATCCTTTTAGGCATTGGAGACGCCACAGCATTTATTTCAGTTTTACGCTTACTGTCCTCGTGGTTTTCCATACGGCACATCCCAATATTTACTCAACTCACGTCAATCTTCGGGCTTTTTGGACAAATCCTTTCTGCAGGACCGTTTTTGATGTCACTTCATCAATGGGGGTGGAGCCCTGCTTTTTGTATGACAGCCGCCGCTGCACTGATCGTGGCCTTCATCGCTGCTCTTGGGATACGTGATTCAACACAAAACACCCCGTCTGATTCTCAGGTTTTCCCCAGTGTGTCCCCTCATGTATTTCGTAATCCAGGAACATGGGCTGGTTTCTTTGCTCATTGGATTGGCGCAGGGCCACCGATGACATTCACTTTGCTGTGGGGAGTTCCTTTTATGACCTTAGGTATGGGGATGAAACCAGAACAAGTCAGCAGGATGCTCATTATTTTCTCTGTGACAAATATTCTTTTCGGCCCTGTGATGGGTATTGTGAGTGCGCGGATGCCGAAACGACGTCCGCATATGATTGCCCTATCTTTCACGGTGATTGCCGCAGTATGGGCTTGGTTGCTTTCTTCGTATTCGCCGCCTTCTATCTTTGCTGCCACCTGCCTTGTTGTGGCTTTGGCATTGGGGGCGGTATCTTCATCGCTTGCATTTGATATTGTCCGGATGACTTCACCCATCCACACATTAGGAACAGCTTTATCTGTGGCAAATATGGGTGGTTTCATGGCGACTTTGACGACGATGCTTACTATCGGGATTACCCTTGATGCGCTCTCAGGGGATGAGGTCTTAGGGTGGAGCCATTTCCGTGTAGCTATGAGTGCGCAGGCCTTCCTGTGGCTTATTGGCATCATAGGTTTTGTGCTCACACTGATAAAAGCACGACATGTGTTCTTTGGTCGAACAACTGACTGATTAAAAGTTGCAGTTTTCCTGGTAGTTTACGAGCAAACAGGGGAGCCTACGGTGATCTTATGCGCCTTCGTCATGTAGAGGGTGAATACCGGCGTACCATTTACGCATATCATGCCCTTGTATTACCCGCGCAGGCAGTGGCAAACGCCTGAGTAAACGTTCAATCTCCTCAAAATCACACAGAGAAAAATCAGTGTTGTGATAAACAATAGGCTGAAAAGATGAAGCGGATTCGGATTCAGATTTAGATTTAGTGAAGGGTGAATCTGCATGTGTCCTTACCACAGGTACAGGTGCGCTCGCCGTTTCATAGGATAAGTCGTTATGCGGAAAAGAAGTCTTTTGTGCAGGGGCATGTGTTTTAGGTGAGGTGTTTTGGGCAATAAGGACGACGTTTCCTCTGCGTCCTCCGCGTCCTACTTTTGGATCTGCAATAGCAATGACTCGATCGAAAACTTCAGATACGGCAGCAATATCATAGCGTGCGTCACTTATGCCACCATGTGCGCAATTGACCATATAGAGTCCGCCGGGGCTTAATGCGCGCGCAACAGAATGAACGTATTCAATGGTGCGTAGGTGCGAGGGTACTTCTCCGTGAGCAAAAGTATCACGCACGATAACATCCCAACGTTGAGGGCGAGTCTTTTCTGTTTCATGGCGTGCTTCACCGACACGAATTTTCAATTGAGGTGCCCGTGGTAGGTCAAAGTGTTCACGCACGAGTTGCGCTAAAGCTGCATCGTATTCAACAGCAGTGTGCCGTGAATGGGGGAAAAGTGTGACCCAAGCTCGCGGCAGTGCGCATGCGGCTCCTCCCAGATGTAGGACCTGAATACGTGCCTGCGTCTCGTAGGTGGCCTGGAGAGCACATGTCATATGTTGCATGTATTCAAAATCCATATGCGTGGGGTCGTTTATATCAATACATGACGATTCCACATCATTGAGGAATAAGGTGAGAAGGGGGCCGTCTTGAGTAAGGCGGGCGTATCCGTAGTCAATGGGGAATTCTTCAGCGCCGCGCAGCCGGGGACCTTTTTTCATGAAAGACACTGTAGTGAAAAATGAGGGAAAATAGGGGCTATGAGCAAAAGGGGGTGTATATGTCTCACGCTCCACGTGATAGCAGGGGAGTAAAGGATTGGGGTGATGATGATTCACATACCCCGATTCTTCATGTTGATATGGATTCTTTTTTCGCTGAGGTTGAATTACAAGAGAATCCGCAGTTGCGTGGACGTCCCTTGATTGTGGGCGGTAAAGGTAATCGCGGTGTTGTGACCTCTGCGACATATGAGGCCCGTGCTTTAGGGGTGCGTGCAGGAATGCCAATGGGTCGCGCGCGGAGTTTATGTCCTCATGCGTATGTGGTGGCCTCTCGTTATTCGCTTTATTCACAGTATTCGCATCGTGTGATGGAGGTATTGTCGAGTATTACCCCTGTTTATGAGCAGGTCAGTATTGATGAGGCATTTTTGGATGTGTCGGGTGCTCGGCGGCGTTTAGGTTCTCCGCGTGTGATTGGAGAGCTGATTCGCCAGCGGGTGCGCACTGAAGTAGGTTTACCCGCTTCTGTTGGTATTGCAGTCAATAAGTCTGTGGCAAAAATTGCTTCAGCTAATGCGAAGCCAGATGGTTTATTGTTGATTTCTCATGAGGCGACCTTGCCTTTTTTACATGGTTTACCTGTGGGAGCTTTATGGGGTGTAGGCGCGCGTACTGTGGAGATACTGGAGCGTGAGGGTGTGACCACCATAGGTGATCTTGCTGCTTTACCTATTGATCGTGTGGTGAAACTTTTAGGTACGGCTCATGCTCATCACGTACATAATTTGGCGTGGGGGATTGATCCTCGTCCGGTTGCTGCTGTTCATCCGGAAAAATCTGTGGGTGTGGAACGCACTTTTGAACACAATATTTATTCGCGAGAAGAATTAGAGCGTTTTGTTTTGGCTGCTTCTCATAAATGTGCTGCGCGTCTGCGTAGGGCAGGTCTTGTTGCTTCTGGTGTTGCTCTGAAAATACGTGATGGGAATTTTGTGACGGTAACTCGTTCGGCAACTTTACCTGATGTTACTGATGTGGGGCGTAGCCTCGCGTTGGCTGCGCAGCGTTTGCTGAAAGCTCAGCCCATTCCCCTTGCTGGGGTGCGTTTATTGGGTGTGCGTGCGGAAGGGCTTCGACGTGCAGATGAAGGTTTTGCTGTGCCTTTGGAGGAAGATCCTCGTCCGCGGGCAACTGAGCGTGCAATGGATCAGGTGGTTGAACGTTTTGGTGCGTATGCATTACGTCCGGCTCGTTTGTTAGAGTCCACAAAGAATGGAGATTCGTCTCCTCGGGCCACAGAGCATTAGACTAAGGGCAACTGAGACGACGACAAGGAAGTGCGCGATGGCGTTATCTGAGTACGAAAAGAAAGTTCTTGAACAGATGGAAGCAGATTTCCGTCGTTCGGATCCCCAATTTGTGGCAGGTATGTCTGATTCTGCTGCTGAGCCTCGCCCTGTGCCACGTGAGCGTCTGCGTTTGTCACCTCGTCGTTTTATTTTGGGGCTGTGTGTCGTCATTGTTGGTTCGCTGCTGTTATTAACAGCTGTGTCTTTGGGTTACAGTTATACGTCTATTGCGTTGGCGGTATGCGGGTTTGTTGTGATGGTGTCGGGTTTGCTGTGGATGTTCCGAACAGATTCATCACAGAGTGCTTCTGCTGGGGCTGTTTCACGTAAAGGCATGTGGTCCCGTTTCATGTACAGGCAGCAACAGTATTGGGATGAGCGTCAGCAGCGTTAAAGCGCTATGTGATTTTTGTTGTGCGTACGCTGTTGTGCGCACGGAATATTTGTGCTGCTCTTGTGTCATTTTGTGTGATTGTGTCTCAACTTTTTGTGTTGAATGCTTTGATGAAATAGTTGGTTGTGACACATAGTTTTTCTGCTTCCACTTTGCTCCCCAGCATAGATATGTGTTTGTGATTCTTATGCGCCTTTGTTGGGGATATATCGCTTTTTCTGAGTCTTTTTCGCTGCTATGAGCAGTATCTCCTAAAAATTTTGCGGTCTTTAGTGTGTGTGTGGAAACTTTTATCCTGCGTATCTGTTGAGATAAAAGTGTGTATTTTCCCCCATTTTCCTCCACCAATTATTTTTGGCTTATTTTCAGCATATTTATGCAATAACTCAAGAGTTTTTGCGTGTAAATATCTTGATTTTAGAAAAAAGTGGAGTAAAGTGGTGGAAGATGTCACGCAGGGGAAGGCGGTGAAACATGTTTCTTGGAACTTACGAGCCAAAGCTCGATGACAAAGGACGTGTAATTTTGCCTGCCCGATTCCGTGCAGACATGGAGGGAGGGATTGTTCTCACTCGCGGGCAAGAACGCTGCATTTACGCTTTTCCAGCCCACGAATTTGAGAATATGACCGCTGATCTGCGACGCGCACCATTGTCATCAAAACAAGCTCGTGACTGGATCCGCGTCATGCTTTCTGGCGCATACAAAGAAATGCCTGATAAGCAAGGTCGAATCGTTGTTCCATCTGACCTGCGAAATTACGCCAATCTTGGTCGAGAACTCATCGTTATTGGCGCAGGAAGCAGAGCAGAAATATGGAATGCCGAGGCCTGGCATGAATACCTTGCCCTCCAAGAGGAAGCATTCGCACATACAGAAGAAGAAATCATTCCTGGAATGTTCTAAAGCGCATATTGAGGTCTCCGCCCCAAGGTCTGACATCACTTCCCCGATGGCAGAACTCGGTGGGGGACCCCGATAGGCGAAGGAATGTTCAAGGAAACAGAGGAAAGGAGGATATAGCATGGCCGGGCCTGAACATGCTGACCCTGCAACTTTGCATATCCCTGTCCTCCTTGACGAATGCTTAGCTATGCTAGCTCCCGCTTTCACAGTGGAAAAACCTATTTTGATTGACTGCACCCTTGGAATGGGTGGGCACACGCACGCTGTTCTTGAACGATTCCCTAATGTCACCGTCATTGGTATAGACCGTGACCCTGAAGCAATCAGTATTGCTTCACGCCGACTGAGCACATTCGGCTCTCGTTTTCACGCAGTTCATACAACCTACGACCACGTTGACGAAGTGGCTCAGGAATATGGTCATGACGGGAAAGTTGAAGCCGTCCTCATGGACTTAGGTGTTTCCTCGCTGCAACTTGATGAAGAAAAACGTGGTTTCTCCTACGCTGTTGATGCTCCTCTTGACATGCGGATGAACCCTACAGATGGGCCTACAGCAGCAGACCTGATTGCACATATGAGCGCAGCGGAACTGACACGTATTCTAAGAATCTACGGTGAAGAACGCTTTGCCTCAAGAATTGCGCGAAATATCGTGACAGAACGCGAGAAAACACCGATACTACGTACAGGACAGCTTGCTGATATTGTTCGTCGTTCCATCCCTGCACCTGCGCGGCGTACAGGTGGGAATCCATCAAAACGCACATTCCAAGCACTACGTATTGCCGTCAACGACGAACTACGCATTCTTGAACACGCGCTTCCTCGCGCACTGAGCAGCATCAGGATCGGTGGCCGACTGGTAGTGGAATCCTACCAGTCCCTTGAAGACCGCATTGTGAAAGATATTTTCAAACGTGGCGCAACAGATCAAGCACCCCCCGAAATGCCGGTAATACCTCCGCATCTTCAAGCACGTCTCACATTGCTGACACGCGGTGCGCAACGAGCACATACCCAAGAACAAGAACACAATCCCCGCTCTGCATCTGTACGCCTACGCGGAGCCCAAATTATTGCACCGTGGAAGGAATGAATATGAGCGCTGTACCCAACAGGAACCGTCCGGCAACGCGGACAGATCAGCTGCGTATGCCAGCCACTCCACGGCTACATATCGTTGAGGGAGGAGCGCAGCCACGTCGTTCGGTCCTCCCGCTGACACTCGTGGTACTGTTCGCACTCGTTGCAGCTATCGTGACACCTATGCTGCTCAATACGCGGATGGCCCAAACATCATTTGCTATTCGTGAGCAGCAAATTCTACTCAACGAACTCAACTCTCAAGCTGCCCAGATGCAAGTACAGATCCATGAACGCTCATCTGCGATCTCATTGGAAAAGGCCGCCAAAGCGCAAGATATGGTTCCTTCCGGACGCCCAGGAATCATTCGCTTAGCAGATGGCACAGTTGACGCAGGTGTGGCTGCCCAATGACACTTTCGGCTCGTCGGGCACGATGGATCGTCATCATCACCCTCTTATTACTGTGTATATGCGCTGTACGCCTCTTTGATATTCAAATTATCCAAGCAAAAACACTGGCAACAGAAGGACAAATTGTCCGCACCCAAGTGTCAGAGGTTCCTGCTCAGCGCGGCACAATTATTGATGCGACCGGGACCGTACTTGCTGATTCTGTTCAGACCTATCACATTGCAGCAAATCAACAAAATATTGCGCGCTGGATACATTACGAAACAGTAGACGGCAAAAGAACTCAAAAAATACAAGGTCGAGGTCCTGCAGAAGCCGCCCGACTTCTTGCGCCACTTCTCGACATAGATGAGGCTACACTTGGCGGACAACTCGTTGGTGACAGCACATACGTGTACCTGAAGAAAAATGTGAGCGCACAAACCTACAAGGATATTCGCGCACTCGACATACACGGTATCGAATGGGAAGCCGTCACAGACCGTGTCTACCCCAATGGAAATACAGCAGCACCAGTTATCGGTACCATCAATGCTGAAGGCAAAGGCGCCTCAGGCCTCGAAGCAACGATGGATTCTCTGTTAGAAGGCGTTGCTGGTAAAGAAGCGTACGAAATTGCGCCGAATGGTGCTGTAATGCCCGGCGGTAAAAAAGTCATCGAAGAACCCATGAACGGAGCGACAATCCGTACGACACTTCATGCTGATCTGCAACACTTAGTGCAAGAAAAACTTGATGACCGTGTGCGTAAACATCAAGCAGAGTGGGGAGCAGTAGTAGTCACCGAAGTAAGTAGCGGACGAGTCCTTGTCCTTGCAGACTCATTTTCTGAAGCGCCAAATAAATCAAAAGTACAACCCATTTCAGCTGTCCAATACGCTTTTGAACCAGGTTCTGTTGGCAAAGTCGTCACCATGGCGCAAGCAATAGAAAAAGGAACAAGCACACCCACCTCAGTATATGAAGTAGCTTCGACAGTGCAGCTTCCCGGTGGCGATGGCATCATAAAAGATGCTATCCCACACCCTGTTCTTAACCTAACAAGTACCGGTATTTTGGCTCGATCTTCCAATGTGGGAACAATGCAAATCGGTGAAACCCTCACCGACGAAGAACGCTACGAATTTATGCGTCTCCTAGGTTTTGGTGAAGTCACAGGAATTGAACTGCCCGGCGAAACTACCGGAAGTTTACGTCCCCCAGATCAATGGCAAGGACGTGACCGTTTCGTTACCATGTTCGGTCAAGCCTACTCAATGAATGCCCTCCAAGAAGTCACACTCATGTCAACCATCGGAAATGGGGGAGTACGAATTAACCCACGAATCATTGACTCGTGGACTTTAGCGGACGGCACAGTACACACCCCTCAAGCTCCTGAACCCGTTCAAGTAATATCGGCCGATACCGCAGCTCAGATAGCCAAAATGATGGAATCCGTTGTTTCGGGTGAAGGCGGCACAGGTGGCTTAGCGAAAGTTGAAGGATACCGTGTCGGTATTAAAACTGGTACCGCAGAAATCTTTGAGGGAGGAACCAAACGTATTCTCTCAACTGCGGCAGGAATCATTCCCGCCGATAAACCACGACTCGCTATTGCCGTTGTCATTTACAATCCTGCTAATGGCTTATACGGTGATAGTTCTTCCGCTCCTCTCCTAGGTGACGTGGGAGCAGATGCCGTTCGTATTCTCGGCGTACCTGCCTCTGCCGAAGAAGCCCAGCTATATCCGTCCAGTTCTCAATAAGGATTCACAGCACACCAGGAAAAACACCTGGAAGGAGAAAGATGCACCGCAGCAGCGACTGGATCGCACAGGCACTCTCAGGGCAAATAACCGGCCCTTCCTGTGAAATCACAGGAATTGTCACCACTGATTCACGTGAAGTGACACCGGGTTCACTCTACGTTGCGCGACGCGGTGAAAATGCGGATGGGCATGACTACCTCGCATCTGCCAAGCACAATGGGGCTGTTGCTGCGATTGTTGAAGAATACCGTGCAGATGGGCCAAATACGCAGATACGTGTTCCAGATGCGACACGTGCTTTGGGACGCCTTGCGCAGGCTCATCTTGCAGACCTTCGAGCCAAAAATCCGAACCTACGTGTGCTCGCTGTGACAGGATCTGCAGGAAAAACGACAACAAAAGACCTGCTCCATCAGATCTTGTCCGCTCACGGTCCCACAGTGGCACCTAAACTCTCTTTCAATAATGAAGTCGGTATGCCGCTGACTGTCCTGACAGCTACAGAAAACACACGTTACCTTGTTCTTGAAATGGGTGCCTCTGGTCGTGGACATATTGCTTACCTTGCGGATATTGCACCTCCCGATGTCGCAGTTGAACTGATGGTTGGGCACGCGCACATGGGAGGCTTTGGCAACGTAGAAGGAATCGCGCAAGCAAAAGCTGAACTTGTGGAAGCCTTGACATCTCAAGGCATCGCTGTCCTCAACGCAGACGACCCGAATGTGATGGCCATGTCACATCGCACACAAGGCCACGTGATGACTTTTTCTGCCGCGGGGAAAACTGATGCATGTGTGACCGCCGCAGATGTTGAGATAGACGAAAAAGGCTGTCCATCTTTTTCACTTATGTTACCTGCTCAAACACATAGTCCAGTGGCAACCGTAAAAGAAAGAGAAACCTCAGCTCATCTTTCGACCCCATCCGATGAAATTACTGAATACCACACATATCCTGTGACTTTACAATTAGTTGGTATTCACCATGTTGCTAATGCTTTAGCAGCCGCTACAGCAGCATATGCTTTGGGACTGGAAGCAGCAGATATAGCCAAGCACCTATCGAATGCCCGTGCACAATCACCACATCGAATGGACGTGCGCTCCTTAAACTACGGTTCGTGCCGATACACGCTGATTGACGATTCTTATAATGCGAATGTTGATTCGATAAGTGCTGCAATTACTGCTTTAGGAACATTGGCTGGTACTCGCCCTCGCATAGCACTTCTGGGTGAAATGCTTGAACTTGGTGATGAAGCTGAAGCTATGCACCGTCAAGTCGGACAGATGGCACGTCATTGTGGCATTAATACCGTGATTACTTTGGGAGACGGGGCGCGATATATCACACAGGAACTTTCTGAGGCGACCCGCACACGTCATGCGCGTACACCACAGGAAGCATTCGGTATCCTCTCAGAGGAGATAGTTGAGGACTGTGTGCTCCTTGTGAAAGGATCGCATGGCTCTGGCGCTCATCTTGTCGCCGACATGCTCATTGAGAGGGGAACCGTCCGATGATAGGGCTTATCTTGGCTTTCGTTTTAGCCCTTGTCCTTTCGTTAGGTCTGACACCTCTGTTTATCCGCTATCTGGTTGCCCACCAGTACGGTCAGTTCATCCGTCAGGATGGGCCTACACAACACCTCACAAAACGCGGTACTCCAACAATGGGGGGCGTAGTTTTCATATTCGCCACCGTCATCGGATGGCTTGTCGGTTCCCTTCTAAACGGGGGGCCTACATGGTCAGGTATTTTGCTGATCTTCCTTCTTGTAGGTTTAGGCGTGATCGGTTTACTTGATGATTCCATCAAAATCATGCGTCAGCGTTCGTTGGGGCTTCATGCCGGTGCAAAAATCATTGGCCAACTTGCGGTAGCTTCCCTTTTTGCCGTGGGCGCACTCATATTGCCCGATGAAAGGGGGTACACCCCGGGGGCCCTCCAGATTACGTTTACGCACACTTTGACCGTGTCACTGGTTTTTGGCGGCATCATCCTCGGCGTTATTCTTTTTATTCTGTGGGCAAATTTCCTGGTAACAGCATGGTCGAATGCTGTGAATCTGACGGATGGGCTTGATGGTTTAGCTGCTGGTGCATCTATTTTTGTTTTCGGTGCCTACACATTCATGTCGTACTTTTCTACAATGCAGGTATGTGGCGGCCGGACATTGAATGTTCATGCGTGCTATGCGTTACGTGATCCTCTGGATATCGCTATCATCTGTGCTGCACTTGTAGGAGCTTTAGCGGGTTTCTTGTGGTGGAACTGTTCTCCTGCACAAATTTTCATGGGTGACACAGGATCACTCGCACTTGGAGGTGTCCTCGCCGGTGTTTCTTTACTGACGCATACGGAATTTTTTGCAGTGATTGCAGGCGGTTTATTCCTTGCCACCACTATTTCAGTGGTTATTCAAGTGGCTTTCTTCAAAGCAACAGGCCGCCGCGTTTTCCTCATGGCTCCTTTGCATCACCATTTTGAACAAAAAGGATGGAAAGAAATCACAATTGTGATTCGTTTCTGGTTAGTTGCCGCACTTCTTGCCATGATTGGGGCGGCTCTTTTCTATGCAGAGTGGGTGTCTCGCCTGTGATTCCTCAGTCACCAGTAGCAATCGTCGGATGGGGTGTGTCAGGCAAGGCCGCTGCCCGTGCTTTAGTGCGTCGCGGCATTGACGTGATGGTTTTTGACGGGAAAGAAGGGGCAGCTCCCTTACCGGATCTTCCACAGGTGAACGTCCGCTCGATTACAGATCCAGAATCTTTAGCACAGGCGGTCCTAGCAGCACAACCAACACTCGTTATTGTTTCACCGGGAGTCGCTCCGCATACCCCGCTCATGCAGGCATGTGAGCGCTCCTCAATTCCCGTATGGGGTGAAGTTGAACTTGCGTGGCAATTGCAAGAATCAGGGCCGCATGCTGGTAGGCCTTGGCTTTGCGTAACTGGGACAAATGGTAAAACAACAACCGTTGGTATGCTGGGTTCGATTTTACGGGCTGCAGGTAAACACGCAATGGAAGTAGGAAATATCGGTTCTCCCATTTGTGAAGCTATTGACACAGATGCGCACATCTTTGCCGTTGAACTTTCTAGTTTCCAATTGCATACGACTCATACGCTATCGCCGTGGGCTTGCGTATGTATTAACGTGGATGCGGACCATGTGGATTGGCATGGAAGTCCTGAAGCGTATGCGAATGATAAATCACGTATTTATACTCATACCCAGATGGCTTGCGTGTACCCAGCGCATGATCGTCCTATTGAAAAAATGGTTGAAGATGCCGATGTGATTGAGGGGGCGCGTGCTATCGGCGTCACATTGGGGATTCCATCTGTATCGCAGGTGGGGCTTGTTGAAAATCATTTGATAGATCGGGCATTTGTAGCTGATCGACACAAAAACGCCCTGCACCTTGCTGATGTTGAAGATGTTGCTGCTGCCTATGGTGGTTCTGTAACAGCAGCAGTAATGATGGACGCGCTGATTGCGGCTGCGCTTGCGCGTTCTGTTGATGTTTCACCTGAAAGTGTGGCTGAGGGCTTGCGTACCTTCCGTCCGGCCGCTCATCGTCGCGCAGTGATCGCTGAGGCTGCAGATCTGACCTGGATTGATGATTCAAAGGCAACGAATGCGCATGCTGCTGAAGCATCTTTACGTGGATTAGAGCCGCATAGCGCTATTTGGATTTGCGGTGGTGACACGAAAGGGCAGGTCTTTGATGACATGATTGTGCGCGTTAAAGATCAGCTTCGAGGTGTCGTTCTTATCGGCGCAGACCGCACTGACTTTGCTCGTGCTTTTGCACAGAATGCTCCGGAAATACCGGTTGTTGAAGTAGCTGAACATGAGGATTGGATGTTTTCAGTGGTGAATGAAGCTGTTGCCCTGTCACGTCCAGGTGATACGGTTCTTTTAGCGCCGGCGTGTGCTTCGTGGGATCAGTTTGAGAATTATGGTCAGCGTGGTGACGTATTTGCTGAGGCTGTGCAGCGACTTGCCCGCCAATGGGGGAAGTAAAAAGGGCAGGGGAGGTCTGATATGCGTTTTCGCCTACCGAAAATTGAGTTTGGAGATCGAAACAAAGAAAGGCCTCCTGCTCATCCTGTGGTGACCTATTACCTCATCATTATTCCCGCTACCTTATTGACATTATTTGGCTTGGTCATGGGTTTTTCTGCCTCGGCGGTTCTTCATATCTCGCAAGGTGAAAGCCCGTATTCTGCTTTTCTTCGCCAGCTTGGAATTATTGTCATTTCTACTCTGCTTGCGGCTTGTGTGCACATGATTAACCCCTGGTGGTGGTATAAATGCGCTCCGTTTATTTTTGTGGCTGCGTTACTGGCACAGCTTTTGGTTTTCACGCCGCTTGGCAGGGAAGTTGGCGGTAACAGGAACTGGATTTACCTGCCGATTTTGGGGCAGGCACAGCCTTCCGAATTTATGAAACTTGCGATCATCATTTTTTTGGCACGTCTGGTTACCCGTACAGGTGCTCGTCTTCATGACTGGAAACAAATGGCTGCGACGGTGGGCCTTGCTTTTGTTATAGCTGTTGGCTCCATCATGCTGGGCCGTGATCTTGGAACTGCTTTAGTTGTCATGGTTTCCTGCGTCGGTGCCTTATGGGTTGCTCGGCTACCAGCAAAATGGTTCGGGTGGGCCGTGGTTGTCAGCATTCCGGTCATGGTTCTTTTAGTTGCGATGAATCCTTCACGTATTCGACGGGTTCTTGATATTCTTCCGTGGCGTCAAAGTGTCCGTAACCTTTCTGCACCAGAACAGATTGACCACGCGCTGTGGGCTTTGGGTTCTGGTGGTTTAACAGGTTTAGGCCCGGGGGCTTCACGTGAAAAATGGAATTATCTTCAGGAAGGTCATACGGATTTTATTCTAGCTATTTTAGGTGAAGAATTTGGGCTTTTAGGTACCCTGTCTGTTCTTGCATGTATAGCTGTTCTTGTGTGGGCGCTTGTGCGGTTGTGTATGACAACCACTTCACCTTTTGTTGCGGTGAGTTCTGCGGGAATTGCCTCGTGGATTGGAATTCAAGCCATTATTAATATTTTTTCAGTAACAAAAATCGGTCCGGTTATTGGTGTTCCCTTGCCGTTGGTATCCTATGGTGGTTCCTCATTCTTTTTCACTGCTCTTGCTTTAGGCGTTGTTGCTGGATTCGCGCGAGATGAAGCAGGCATGGGAAGGTGGGGACGGCCCGATGAATCTTCTGCTGGTCGTGATCCTCGGGTACTTCCTAAACGCCGGCCAGCGGATAAAGTAACGAAACGAAGCAGGCAGGTACGATGAGATTCCTTTTAGCCGGTGGCGGTACGGCAGGTCACGTGAATCCTTTGCTCGCAACAGGTCATGTGTTGCGTGAAGGCGGAAATGAAGTGATCGTTCTTGGAACTCAGGAGGGTTTAGAATCTGATCTTGTCCCGGCTCACGGTTTTCCATTGGAAACGATTGAGAAAGTACCCCTTCCTCGGAAACCAACGCCAGCTTTAATGACTTTGCCGTTACGTTTGCGTCGAGCAGTGAAGCGCTGTGAAGAACTCCTTGAAAGCGTGGATGTGCTTGTAGGTTTTGGTGGCTACGTGTCAACGCCTGCGTACTTTGCGGCGCGTTCACGTGGCGTTCCAGTGGTTATTCATGAACAAAATGTGCGTCCAGGTTTGGCTAATCGTTTAGGGGCGCAGTGGGCGCGTGTCGTGGCTTTAACATTTGAATCTACTCCTTTGCAGGCTCGTCGAGGAATGACGACGGTGACAGGTTTGCCTTTGCGTAGTGCGATCAGTGAATTAGCGCAGGCTCGTCGTCACCCCGATCAGTTGCAGGATCGGCGCTTCCAAGCTGCTGCCCGTTTAGGTATTTCGTCGGATATGAAAACACTGCTTGTAACAGGCGGTTCTTTGGGTGCTGTTCATTTGAATGAGGTTGTGACTCAGGCTGCGCGTTTTTTACCTGAGGATGTTCAAGTTATTCATCTGACTGGTCGTGGTAAAGACGAAGCAGTGCGTACCGCTGTTCAAGAGGCCGGGGTTTCTTCGCGTTGGTTGGTGCATGACTACCTTTCGACAATGGAGGATGCTCTCGCTGTTGCTGATCTTGTGCTGTGTCGCAGTGGTGCGGGTACGGTGGCTGAAATGACGGCTTTAGGTTTGCCGTGTGTTTATGTGCCTCTGCCGATCGGTAATGGTGAGCAACGCCTGAATGCTGCCGATCATGTGGCTTGCGGTGGCGCGCTCCTTGTGGAGGATGCGTGTGTGGACGCGGATTTTGTTCGTGAAGAAGTTTTCTCTTTAATGCTTTCTGACCATTTAGATCAGATGAAACGTGCCTCTGTGAATATCGGAAAGACTGATGCGGCGACTCGTTTGGCAGATCTCGTGATGGGGGAGGCGATGGCTCGTGGCTGATCGTTACCATTTTATTGGTATTGGCGGGGCTGGCATGTCGGTTATTGCTGAGCTTCTTGCAGCCGGAGGAGCTGTGGTTTCTGGCAGTGATCGAAGCGATTCGCCTGTTTTAGAGCGTCTGCGTTCACTTGGTATTGATGCGCGGTGCGGGCATGATGCGCACGCGGTTTCAGCAGATGCAACGGTGGTCGTATCAACAGCAATACGTGAATCAAATCCTGAGTATAGGGTGGCTCGTGAGCGTGGGCAGCGCATTATTCACCGTTCTGAGGCCTTGAAGTTAGCATCGCAGGGTATGCGTTTTGTTGCGGTTGCGGGTACGCATGGGAAAACAACCACATCAGGTATGTTGACTGTTGCGCTTGCTGAGGCCGGTTATGATCCTTCCGCAGCAGTGGGGTCTGTGATTGGTCGTTACGGTTCTGGAGCCCATGTGGGTGCAAGCGATATTTTCATTGCTGAAGCCGATGAGTCTGACGGGTCATTTTTGAATTATGCTCCTGTGATTGAGCTTGTGACGAATGTGGAACCGGATCATATGGATCGCTATGGCAGTCCTGAAGAATTCGAGGCTGTGTTCCTTGAGTTTGCTGATCGTTTAGTTGAGGGGGGGCTGCTTGTCTGCTGTGCAGAGGATGCCGGTGCTGCTCGTTTAGCTGAAGCTGCTTCTCAACGTCACCGTGTACTTACCTATGGTCGTCCTGAGCGTTGTTTGATTCCTGTAGATGTGCAGATACATGATGTGCATGTAGGAGCGGATGGGATGAAAGCGCGAGTGTCTTATGCGGATATTTCTGTGCGTATTTCATTACCGCTATTTGGTGAACATAATGTGTTAAATGCGGTGGGAGCTTGGACTGTGGGCTGTGAACTCGGTGTTTTACCTGAGGTCATGGCTCAATCGCTTAGTGCGTTCACGGGAACTGCGCGTCGTTTTGAGTTACGCGGACAGGTAGGTTCGCGGCGTTTGTTTGATGATTATGCGCATCATCCAACAGAGGTTGCGGCTGCTCTTGCTCAGGCGCGGATGGTGGCGCAGGGTGGTCCTGTCACGGTTGTTTTTCAGCCTCATTTGTTTTCTCGTACTCTTTCTTTTGCTGATCGTTTCGCCCGGGCTTTATCAACTGCGGATCACGTGGTGCTCACCGATATTTATGCTGCTCGTGAAGATCCTGTGGAGGGCGTGGATTCTTCGATTATTTCCCGTCATATTCAAGGGGCGCAATGGGTACGTGATATGCATGAAGCAACGCGTGTTGCTGCTCACTTAACCGGCGAAAATGGTGTTTTGTTGCTGATGGGTGCGGGTGATATTACTTCATGCGCATGTGATGCGCTGCGTCAGTGGGAGTCGTTGCAGTGAAAACTCCGCCTCGTCCTCGTCGTTCTTCTGATTCACGTTCTCAGGACACTCAAGGGCGCGAGTTTGTGCCTGGTCAGGAAAAAACAGGGGGCCTGTCACAGGATTCGGCTGTTTTTACTGAGTCGGTTTCTTCTGATCTTGAGCAATCTGCGCATGTGAGTATCCGTGTTCCTGAGGATACTTCTGTTTCTTGTTCTGTACCTGTAGGTGCACCTGTTCGTCAAAGGGGTAAGAAGTCTTTGCGGCACCGTCGCATAGTACAAGAGGAAGCGCGGCAGAGTATTTCTGAGGATTCTGTTTCAGATACTGTGAAATTATCGGGGCGTCGTCATCGTTTACGTGAGGTTCTTCGTCGACCTATTGGTTCACGTGCCGCCGTGGAACTTATGGGTGTTTCTCAGGGAGCGCCTGTTGCCTCTGCGACTGCGCGGCTTGAAGAAAAAAGACGTGCTCGTCGTCGTTTACGTGCGGGACGTTATATCGTTGCATGTTTCTCTGTTCTTGCTGTGGCGCTGTGCGTGTGGGGTGTATTTTTTTCGCGTTTGTTTGCTTTAGAGCAACAGCAGATACAGGTGACGGGAAGTGATGATGAGATTGTGTCGCCTGTGGCTGTCGTTGAATCAGTGGAGCAATGGTATGGCGTTCCTTTGACTCGTTTGTCTCTTTCGTCGATTGCTGAGCATATTCGTCATTCTTTTCCGCAGGTAAAGGATGTGGAAGTGAAGCGACGTTATCCTGTGGGTTTGGATATTGTTTTGACGCTTCGTGAAGTTGTTTTATCGGAAAGGCTTGATTCTTCGTGGAATCATGTTGATGAGTCGGGTGTTATTTTGCGGCGGGGTCAGGGTGTTCCTGCTGAGGGTACTGCGCGCGTTGTTTTACCTCAAGAGGAGGGGAAGGAACGTACTCAGGCTGCTGCTGCTTTGTATCATGCGTGGACTGCTTTAGGTACGGATCTGCAGAGTCAATGTGATCTTATGTCCTCTGATGGTATGTTTGTGACTTTTACATTGACATCAGGTGCATCGGTGGTGTGGGGGACTGATGAGGCTGTGGAGCTGAAAAGTCGTGTGTTAGCTATTTTGGTGGCGGAGCGTTCGGCTGCTACCTATGATGTTTCAGCGCCTACACGTCCTGTGATTCGCTAGTTTTGTCCGAGTGTTTCGACACGCCCGAGCACATACTTGCTCATTGCGGTTTTGACCTCTATTTTCTTTCAGCCAGAATACAGGAAAAACAACAACCTTCTACTTGAGGTTGAAGGTTTGGGATTGGGTGAGGAGAACGACACATGGCGGCACTCCAGAATCAACTAGCTGTGATAAAGGTCGTCGGTGTCGGTGGCGGCGGTGTCAATGCCGTTAACCGCATGATCGAAGTAGGCTTAAAAGGCGTCGACTTCATCGCTGTCAACACGGATGCACAAGCGCTTCTGATGTCCGATGCAGATACGAAACTTGATATTGGACGCGAGCTAACACACGGTCTGGGTGCAGGTGCCGATCCTACCGTGGGTCGTCAAGCTGCGCAGGATCACGTTGATGAAATTGCGGAATCACTTGAAGGCGCTGACATGGTTTTCGTGACCGCCGGTGAAGGCGGCGGAACAGGAACCGGCGCAGCCCCCGTGGTGGCACGTATCGCGCGGGCAAGTGGAGCGCTGACAGTTGGTGTTGTGACACGTCCGTTCTCCTTTGAAGGGCAGCGTCGCTCAGCGCAAGCTGACGCGGGCGTGAATGCACTACGCGAAGAAGTAGATACCCTCATCGTTATTCCCAATGATCGCTTGTTGAAAATTTCAGATACGGGAATCTCCGTATTAGAAGCTTTCCGCGCAGCCGATCAGGTCCTTCTTTCTGGTGTTCAAGGTATCACTGAGCTGATTACCACCCCGGGCCTTATCAATGTGGACTTCAACGATGTGAAATCAGTGATGAAGGATGCAGGTTCTGCTCTGATGGGTATTGGTGCAGCAACCGGTGAAGATCGCGCTTTACGAGCTGTTGAAACAGCTATATCATCGCCTCTGCTTGAAGCCTCTATTGACGGCGCACACGGTGTCCTTATGTTCTTCCAAGGCGGATCTGATCTTGGATTGCATGAAATCGTTCAGGCCTCACAGCTTGTACGTGAAGCTGTTCATCCGGAAGCCAATATTATTTTCGGTAACGTGGTCGATGATGCATTAGGCGACGAAATCCGCGTCACAATCATTGCCGCGGGTTTTGATGAAGCCGACACTCAGGACGAAAACTTTACAGCGCCTTCAGCAACTCCTGCACCAACCCCCGCTGCTCGTCAAGTAATGACTTCTGCACCTCCTGTTCCTGAAGTACAGAAGCGATCATTAGGTGAAGTTCCAATTGCTCGACCTGCTCACCGTGCGACTGTGGAAGTTCCTACTCGCCGCGCCTCTGCACAGTCACCCCTTCCTCCGATTCCGACAGCATCACATGTCGGTCACGTTCCGACGGAGGGGCCTCAAGAAGAAGCCTCACTGGAAGTACCTCGTGTCTTTGATGAGGAAGAACGTCCAGAAGACCTTGACATCCCAGACTTCTTACGATGACCCCTGTGGATACACGTGGTGCCGTGTACTGCTTCACTGGAGCGGGATACGGCACCGATCCTTTGCGGGCGAATTACGGCCTTCATGTTTCTGATAATGAGGAAAAAGTGCATGAGCGTCGTCATCATTTAGCTGATGATCTTGGACGCGCGATTATATGGATGAATCAAGTACACGGGAATCAGGTGGCCGTTTTTACCTGTGATGATGACCTAGCAAAATTGAGAGTACCTGATTCCCCGTATCCAATGGAATACGGCCCAATCGTGGCCGACGCGATGATTATTGACGCGCGTGAGTGGAAAAATGCGCCTGCTGCAGCAGTTATGGTCGCAGACTGTATGCCGATCCTCATGTCAGCATGTGGCGGTTCTGTCGTTGCCTGCGTTCATGCGGGGCGAGGAGGACTTTTATCAGGAATTTTGACTCGCACGCTTTCTCTGATGCGGGACCTATCATGTCAGATGGAAGATGTGCGTGTCGTCATTGGCCCATCAGCTTGTGGTTCTTGTTACGAGGTGCCGGCATCAATGCGTGACCAGGCAGTAATGACCCATCCGGCAGCTTACTCAACAACAAGCTGGGGAACTCCTGCCATCAATTTACAGGCGGCAGCGTGTGAAGAAATGCGGATGCGCGGAATACAACAAATCTTTGTTGAAGGTATCTGCACAATCGAGGAGGACACATGTCATTCTCACCGTCGAAATCCTGAGTCGGGACGTCAAATAGGGGTTATTCGTCCTTATTATTTTGGTGATATTGATGACTCTCCGCGTGTCTTAACAGTTTTACGCTCATACCCCACTACGGTGGCAGCAGCACACTTATAGGTAAGGAGAAAAGAATGACAGAGCCTTTTGGGGCGCGTGCTCGTCGTTTCCTCGGATGGTATACCCCAGAGAACATGGAAGACGACCAAGAGTTTTATGCTGCGGCTGAAGATTTTGCCGAAGTGACCCCTTTGCCTTCTGTGCGACATGAAACCCCTACTCATGAGGTTTCTGAAAAATACTCGGAGGCTTCTCCTGCTCCCCAGCTTTCTCGGATAGTCACAGTGCATCCTGATTCCTATGCGGATGCTTTGTCTATCGCAGAGTCTTTCCGTCAGGGGCTGCCAGTTATTTTGAATCTGACAAAAATGTCCGATGAGGAAGCTCGTCGCATGATTGACTTTGCTGCAGGTTTAACCTTTGGGTTACATGGTGTCATTGAGCGAGTGACTCCGGGAGTTTTCTTGCTTTCTCCGCGTACAGTGGAGGTCAGTGGCGACTTTGGTGGTACACCTCGTCGGAGTATGCTCTTTAATCAGGGCTGATACGTGACTTTATTTTTTCATTGGGTCGGGTGGCTTCTCTCACTCGTTTCATCTGTGTATATGATGATTCTGGTTGCGCGTATGGTCATCCAGTGGGTGAATGTTTTTCAACCACGTTGGCGACCACCCCTTACCTTGTTACCGTTATTTAACTTGTGTTTTTGGATAACGGACCCGCCCATACGATTTTTTCAGCGTCACATTCCGCCATTGCGATTAGGACAGGGCTTCGCTGTGGATATGGGATTCATCATTGTTGTGCTGATAGTCCTTATTGCGCAGCGTTTTGCTGTTTATCTGCAGTACATCTGACATCAAAATTATGTGAGATGTGACCAATGATGATAATGTGACATCGTTTCAGATATTATATTCATGAAGTGCATGACGGGTTATCTGCCGATACACCCGTAGCGCATACGCAAGAGCAAATTCGTATGCGCGACATCCAAGAGACAGAGAGGCAAAGGAATGGCCCTGCTCACTACTGAAGATGTGCTCGCGAAGAAGTTCCAGTACGTGAAGTTTCGTGAAGGCTACGATCAGGTTGAGGTTGATGAATTCCTCGACGAGGTTGTATCGACGATCTACACCCTTCAGACTGAAAATCAAGATCTGAAAGAAAAACTTGAAGCTGCTGAGCGTCGTATCGCGGAACTGTCAGGTAACGCTCCTGAAACAGTTTCTGTGGCTTCGGTTCCGGGTGCTTCAGATGAGGCTCTTGAAGCTGCTGAGCGTCGTATCGCAGAACTGACGGCAGCCCTTGAAGAAGCTCGTGCAACACAGCATTCTGTTGCAGAATCAGTCCAAGCTCCGGTTGATACAGAATCTGCTACTTCAATGCTTGCTCTGGCTCAGCGTGTACATGATGAATACGTGCGTGATGGTCGTGAAGAATCCGAACGGATCATTTCCGAAGCACGTACAAAGGGTGACGAAATCGTTGCTGATGCTCAAAACCAGCATCAAACAATTTTGGCTCAACTCGATCACGAACGTGGCTTACTTGAAGAAAAGATCAACGAGCTGCGTGGATTCGAGTCTGAATATCGCACGAACTTGCGTTCACACCTCGAAGGTTTACTTGCTGAGGTAAGTAACAGCACCGTAGCCTGAGTACTTTACATACGTGTAGCTGACCAGAGGCGGTGGCGCAGTTTCGCGCCGCCGCCTCTGGCACATCAACTGGAGGAAGATAATGACTACACGCCCTCATCGGCATATTTTTTTGGCTTTCTTTGTCGCTTTCTGCGCTGTTGTAACAGATCAGATGACAAAGCTGTGGGCACTTCATGCTTTAAGTGACAATAAAATGCTCACACTTATTCCAAGGTTTTTGTCATTACACCTCACGTATAACTCCGGTGCTGCTTTCTCTCTAGGACAAAATCGCACGTGGATTTTCACACTCGTGAGCATGATTGTTGTTATTGCTTTGAGCGTGTACATCACGCGGACAAGTTCACGTGTATACGCCCTACTTGCTGCTCTCTTGGTTGGTGGCGCTTTCGGTAACCTGCTTGATCGTTTACTTCGTCCACCTGCACTGGGAATAGGGCATGTCGTTGATTTTATTGACTACGGTGGTTTTTTTGTCGGCAACGTCGCAGATATCTGGATTGTCCTCGCCGCTTGCTTCCTGGTTCTTTTCAGTATTTTTAGCCGCGAACTCCCTCAAAAAATAGGCAAAACAGATGCAGACACGACAACAAACGTGGACTCATCTGCTTCATGATGACTATGAGCAATACTCGATATTTTCCTGTACCTGATGCCCTCATGGGGGAACGTATTGATGCTGCTTTAGTGCGGCTTTTAGGTATGTCTCGTAGCAAATGTGCTGAACTCGTTGACAATGGTGATGTCTTGATTGATGGTATGCGTATATCGAAATCACATCGCCTCAACTCAACAGACATTATTGAGGTGACCTTGCCCGCACCGGATAGCACGCCGCCACCGGTGGTCGGCATGAATATCCTTTACGATGACGAGGATATCGTAGTAGTCGATAAACCTGTGGGGACAGCCGCTCATACAGGCCCAGGATGGTCAGGACCCACAGTGCTAGGAAATCTTGAAGCTGCAGGATATCGGATCACCACTTATGGTCCACCTGAACGTCAAGGGATTGTTCATCGCTTAGATGTTGGTACTTCAGGTGCCATGATGGTAGCAAAATCGGATGTCGCCTATTCAGTGATGAAACGTGCCTTCAAAGAGCGTAGTGTCACCAAGATTTATCATGCGCTCGTTGCAGGTCATCTTGACCCATCAGTGGGAACAATTGATGCACCTATTGGTCGTCATCCTTCACGAGAATGGCGTATGGCTGTGATTGATGGGGGTAAACCAGCAATTACACACTATGACACGTTGGAATGGTTACCTGGAGCCTCACTCCTAGAAATTCACTTAGAAACGGGACGCACCCACCAGATACGTGTTCATATGGCAGCCATTGGACACCCGTGTGTTGGTGACGTTTTTTATGGGGCAGATCCCACACAGGCGCAGCGGCTGATGCTGGAACGTCAGTGGCTACACGCGGTGGAACTAACTTTTCAGCACCCACGTACAGGTTTACCAGTGACAGTTCGTTCACCATATCCTGCTGATCTGAAAGCGGCACTTGACATAATGCGTCACTCCTAAAAATCCTGTGACATAAGAGGAAAAGCCGCTCAGTCGAGTATGCCGCTTGTGTGACATGTTGGTTTGACTGACCTTCGACAACAATATGATGAATGGAGGAGGGCAGAAAATCAATGTTCATAACAACAGAAGCAACGAGTCGTGTATTGCGTGATGGTGCGGCTGAGTTGCGATGGGAAGTATTTGTCCGTGAGCAAAATGTTCCCATGATCCTTGAGATAGACGCATATGATCTGCGCTCAGATGTGATTCACTTAGTGGGGTATGAAGTATGTGAAGACACTCCATGCGCTGTGATAGCAACGCTTCGCATTGTTCCACTATCAAATAACCGATACCGTTTAGGACGTTTCGCTGTGAAGTATGCTTGGCGTAAAAAAGGCAAAGGGTCACAGCTTTTACGCGCAGCTCATGAACACATCTCGCGGCTTACTCCTATCGGTCAGGAAGCTCACATTCTTTTAGATGCGCAGGTGCAGGCTGAAAAATTCTACGAGAAACACGGGTATCGTCCCACAACTCATGAGGTTTTTGAGGAAGCAGGGATTGCTCATAAAGAAATGATCGCCGTGGTCGCATCACTTCAAGAACGCTAAAATCAGGTTATGGCTTCGCGGGAATCTTTTGTTCACTTACATAATCATTCTGAGTATTCGATGCTTGACGGAGCCGCGAAGATCAAACCAATGGTGGCTGAGGCAGCTCGTTTAGGTCAGCCCGCTATCGGCCTAACAGATCACGGTTATCTTTTTGGTGCATATGAGTTTTATGCTGCCGCAAAAGCTGCAGGTATTCAGCCGATTATCGGTCTTGAAGCTTATGTGACTCCAGGTACTTCACGTTTTGATCGACAAAAAATCCTGTGGGGAGAACCTTGGCAGCGCGCTGATGATGTATCTGCTGGTGGCGCATACAATCACTTGACTTTGATTGCCTATTCAACTCAGGGAGTACATAACCTTTTTCGTTTAGGTTCTCATGCTTCTTTAGATGGGCAATTTGGTAAATGGCCGCGTGCCGATAAAGAACTGCTGGAACGCTACCATGAGGGTTTAATTGTTTTTTCAGGGTGCCCTTCGGGTGCAGTTCAAACACGTATGCGTTTGGGACAATGGGATGAAGCGGTGCGTGAAGCCGCAGAATTACGCGATATTTTTGGTCCAGAGAATTTTTATGTAGAAATCATGGATCACGGGATAGAGTTTGAACGCCGTACACAAAAACAATTACTTGAATTAGCGAAACTGATGGATGCGCCTTTGGTGGCTACAAATGACGCACATTATGTGAAAAAAGAAGATCGTCGTGTCCAAGATGCTTTGCTGTGTATTAACTCGGGTTCACGTATTTCTGATCCGGATCGTTTCAAATTTGATGGGGATGGCTATTACATACGTTCCTCAGAAGAAATGCGTGATATCTGGAAAGAGCTGCCGCAAGCATGTGATGCGACCTTAGAAATTGCTGAACGCTGTGAAGTTGAATTTCGTACGACACGTGAGGGTGCTTCGTACATGCCTGATCCACCGGTTCCTGCAGGTGAGGACAAAACTTCATGGTTTATTAAAGAGGTCGAACGCGGTTTGCGTTTACGTTTCCCTCAAGGTGTGCCAGAGGAGGTGCGTCGGCAGGCTGAATATGAGGAAGATGTCATTATTTCTATGGGCTTTCCGGGGTATTTTCTTACGGTTGCTGATTACATTAACTGGGCGAAAGAACAAGGAATTCGTGTAGGTCCAGGACGAGGTTCTGGTGCAGGGTCAATGGTTGCTTACGCTATGCGTATTACTGAGCTGAATCCTTTAGAACACGGCCTGATTTTTGAACGATTCTTGAATCCGGAACGCGTGTCGATGCCTGACTTTGATATTGACTTCGACGAACGTCGTCGTGATGAAGTCATTGAATATGTGAAGCGGAAGTACGGTGAAGATCGAATTAGTCAGGTTGTCACTTATGGCACTATTAAAACGAAACAGGCTCTGAAAGATTCAGCACGTATTTTGGGGCGAGATTTCAAAGTCGGGGAGCAGCTCACTAAAGCGCTGCCGCCTTCGGTGATGGGTAAAGACATCACTGTTGCCGGTATTTTTGATCCTGAACATAAACGCTATCCTGAGGCGAGCGAATTTCGTAAATTCTACGAAGAAAACCCTGATATTCATGAAGTGGTTGAATATGCGCGCGGTTTAGAGGGAATTACTCGTCAATGGGGTGTTCATGCCTGCGCTGTGATTATGAGTTCTCATCCGCTGATGGATATTATCCCCATTATGAAGCGCCCTCAAGATGGTGCTGTCATCACTCAATTCGACTATCCCACGTGTGAAACTCTGGGTCTGTTGAAAATGGACTTTTTGGGTTTACGTAACCTGACGGTGATTTCTGATGCGTTAGAAAATATTTCACTGAATGGGAAAGAAGTTCCTGATCTTGATCGTCTGGGTTTGGAAGATCGCCCAACATATGAGTTACTCGGGCGTGGTGAAACTCTTGGTGTTTTCCAGCTTGATGGCGGGGGGATGCGTGATCTCCTCAAGTTGATGAAGCCAGATAACTTTGAAGATATTTCAGCTGTAGGTGCTTTGTATCGTCCTGGTCCGATGGGTGCAAATTCTCATACGAATTATGCATTGCGTAAGAATGGCCGTCAGGAAATCACACCTATTCATGCTGAATTAGCTGAGCCTCTGGCCGATATTTTGGGGACGACATTTGGTTTGATTGTCTACCAAGAGCAGGTTATGCAGATTGCTCAGAAACTTGCTGGTTATTCCTTGGGGCAAGCGGATATGCTGCGCCGAGCAATGGGAAAGAAAAAGAAAGAAATTCTTGACAAGGAATTTGAACCTTTTAGTCAAGGGATGCTTTCTCAAGGGTATTCAATGGAGTGTATTCAGACTTTGTGGGATATTCTTGTGCCTTTCTCTGATTATGCTTTCAATAAGGCGCATTCGGCTGCTTATGGTTTGGTGTCGTATTGGACGGCTTATCTTAAAGCTAATTATGTGACTGAATATATGGCGGCGTTGCTGACCTCAACGAAAGATAATAAAGATAGGCGAGCATTGTATCTTGCTGAATGTCGTCATCAGGGGATTACGGTTTTGCAGCCGGATGTTAATGCTTCGATGGCTACTTTTGCTCCAGATGGTGCGGATATTCGTTTTGGTTTGTCGGCAATTCAGAACGTGGGAGCAAATGTCGTAGAAGCAATTGTTCAGACACGTGCTGAAAAAGGTAATTTTTCTTCATTCCAGGATTTCTTAGATAAAGTGCCTCAAGTGGTGTGTAATAAACGCACTATTCAATCTCTTATCCGTGCGGGGGCATTCGATTCTTTAGGTTATACGCGACGCGCTTTGCTTTCACGCTGCGATGAAGCAATTGATGCAGTGATTGATCTGAAACGTAATGAAGCAATAGGTCAATTTGATCTTTTTGGAGCGGCTCAGATAGATGAGGGGCAAGGTGCGGGACTTGCTATTGAAATTCCTGATGTGCCTGAATTTGATCGGCGGCAAAAGCTTGCTGAAGAGCGTGAAATGCTTGGCCTGTATGTTTCGGACCATCCTTTACGTGGTGTTGAAGCTGCTTTGGCTCAACATCAAGATCAAGAAATTGCGACTATCGTTGGCTCTGATGAGGCAATAGGGGAGCGTACAGTACGCTTGGCAGGTTTGGTTTCCTCTGTTCAAACAAAGGTGACAAAACAGGGTAATCCGTGGGCTGTTGCTGTTGTGGAGGATTTGTCTGGTTCTGTTGAAGTGCTCTTTTTCCCGCGTGCATATGAGACAATTCAGTCCTATTTGGTGCCTGACATTATTGTGCAGGTTGAAGGGCGTACATCGGTTCGTGACGATCAGGTGAGTGTGTATGGCCAGTCGATGACGATTCTTGATTTACGTGAGGATACTGATACGCCGTTGAAACTCACGTTGCCAGCTACTCGGTGCACGGCTGAGGTTTTGACACGTTTGCGTGAAGTTTTGGAGGATTTTCCTGGAGCTTCCCCTGTGCAACTGTATGTGACGGAGCCAGGGCGGACTACGATTGTTGAATTGGATTCAAAGCTGCGGGTTTCCCAATCTTCGGCCTTTTTCTCGCAAGTGAAAGCAATTGTTGGGGTTGATGGGGTTGTGCAGGATTAGTCTGCTTTTATTTGTAGTCTTTACTTACCTATAGTGATCTGTTGTTCTTTAGGTGTGGCTGCTCATTATGTGGCTCTGCTTGCCTTGATTGAAGATGCCCACCTTTGTGTCGGCATGACATCGTGTGTCAGATATGCAGAAACTGCGTTGCGGTAGTGTGCGGCTGTGCACCCGCGTGCGCTATCACCTAGAGGTGATATTAGTTGTGGTGATCTGTTGCCTCTGCTTCTTCGAGGGCTTCAAGAATTGGCTGATAGTGAGCGTGGACGGCTTCAATATAGGTGGCGGTATCGCCTTGTTCAGCTGCTTCCAATAGACGTCGGTGTGAGAAAGCGGCATGTGTGAGGTCGCCTCGTGGTTCACTCATTGATTGAAGTGCGCTCATATGAATCATCCACATGGCGTTTGTTAATTGATGTGCTAGAGGATTTTCGATTTGTGAAACAAGTGCTGTGTGAAAAGCAATATCCTCATCCATGAACATATGTTTTTTCTGCGCTTTTTCTTCCATCGTATTAACGATGTCGTGCAACTGCGTATCGTGTGTTCCATGGAAAGTTTGGCAAATATCATCTGCCATACCAATGTCGAGAATGACACGTATTTTCACTACTTGACGTAGTGCTTCTAATGAATCAGGGGCTAAAGAAGATCGAAGGAGAATTGATTTGACTAAGGGGCGCATTGTCATTTGGCCAACGAATACACCGCGTCCTTGTTGTACTTCGACAATTTCAAGTGCTTGGAGCTGTCGTAGTGCTTCGCGTACAGAGGAACGTGAGACTCCCAGAGTCTGACAGAGAGTGCTTTCTGTGGGTAGTGGATCACCTGGTTGGAGACGGTGTTCAAGAATGTAGTGCTCAATTGCTTCCATTGTGACTTCTGAACGGGATAGAAGTGTGGGAGTAGGAAGCTCGCGGGGGAGTAATGTGTAGGGCTGAGCCGAACGAATGGCCATGTTTCTCCTCGATGATACGTGTTCTTAGCTCAGTGTAGAGGAAAGATCGTAAGGTAACGATTCGGTTACGGTATGGAAGTTTTCGTCGAACGTATTGTGCGCTCTGGAAAATAAGGTTACTATAAAAAAGTCATCCCGACTGATATCAGTTGTCTGACATCTGTTGTCTGAATAATTTCTCAAAGAGGAGAATACGATGTCTCGTACTCGTTTCGCCGCCGCCGCAGCCTGTGTAGCAGCAGTCGCTTTGACTCTGTCTGCATGTGGCTCAGGAGCTTCAAGCACATCCGGAAGCCAAAGTGCAGCACCTGCACAAAGTGCTGCCAGTGGCCCAGTGGGCACTTTGACTGCCGGTGTTGCTTATGAAACAACCAACTATCACCCCTCCAACACAAGCTCAGCCCTTGCTATGGGAACAAACTGGCATGTAGTTGAAGGTCTGTGGGAACGTGATTTGGCAACAGGCAAGGTCTACAAAGCCCTTGCTGCCGATGACGATTTGAAGAAGATCTCCGACACCGAATACGAAGTAATGCTTCGTGAAGGCGCCAAGTTCTCTGATGGTACCCCAGTAACCGCAGAAGACTTCGTGAGCTCTTTCAAGCGAACCACTGCTGACGGCAATATCTACGCTGGCATGGTGAACTTCATTGACTCAGTGAGCGCTAAAGATGAAAAGACAGTGTCCATCAAGCTCAAGTCGCCCTTCTCGCTGGCAAAAGAACGCCTCGTTGTTGTGAAGGTTGTTCCGACCTCAGCAAGCGATGAAGATTTGACCAAGAAGCCTGTGGGTTCAGGTCCATACAAGTACGATTCCATTACCGACACTGAAATCACTGCTGTTCCAAATGAGCACTACAACGGTTCGCGTCCTGCCACTGTTGCCAAACTCGTGTGGAAGCCGCTGAAAGACGACACCGCTCGTACAACAGCTGCTCAAGATGGCACCATTGACGTAATGGAAAGCGTTCCTGCCGACAATGCGAGCCTGCTGAAGAACTCAGGTTTGACCGTTGATCGTGCCAAGGGCTTCGGCTTAGCATTCATGATCTTCAATACAAGCAAGGCGCCTTTCAACGATGCTCGTGTACGTCAAGCATTCCACTATGCACTTGACTTAGATAAGATCGTAAAGAACAACATGTCAGGTGAAGCTGTGGCAGCAAGCTCCTTCCTGCCTGAAGATCACCCGAATTACCACAAGGCCGCTGTTGTCTACAACCACGATGTCGAAAAAGCAAAGTCACTGCTCGCAGAAGCCGGTGTGAAAGATCTGTCGATCTCCTTGCTGACCACCGATCACCCATGGGTTTCTAACCTTGCTCCGCAAATCAAGTCTGACCTTGAAGCCATTGGTGTCAAGGTGAACCTCCAAGCTCTGGCTTCGGCTTCCCTGTACTCTGACAACTTGGATGTTGACAACCCGACCTACGATGTTGCGGTTGCCCCTGGCGATCCTTCCGTCTTTGGCAATGACCCTGCTTTGCTCATGAACTGGTGGCTCGGTGACAACGTATGGACCCAGAAGCGTTCATTCTGGAAGGTTTCAGACCCCACCAAGTTTGAAGCATTCAAAGCCATCATGGATGAAGCTGTCACCCTCGAAGGTGCAGCACAGCAAAAGAAGTGGGATGAAGCTCTTGACTTCGTTTCACGTGAAGTACCGGTTTACCCGCTTTTCCACCGCAGCCTCTTGACTGCTTACAACGGACAGAAGGTTCAGAACTTCAAAGCAATCGGTATGACCGGCCTGAGCTTACTTGGTGCCACAGTCACCGAGTAATCGTCTGAACATATCGGACCTTGACAAAAAGGAGGGACGGGACAACCTCCCGTCCCTCCTTCTTTGTCAGGACTCACCAGTACAAAGGAGAACTGCACGTGAATAACCTCATCAGGCTTATCGGGCGAAGGCTTATCGCCCTACCACTGATGATTTTGGGAGTCACCCTCCTGGTTTTTGTCATCATGTCTTTATCACCCATTGATCCGGCTTACTCAGCTCTGGGTGAAAGTGCTTCAGACGCACAACTACAGGAATACCGCGAACTATATGGTCTGAACGATCCCGTATATGTCCAATTTGGACGTTATATCGTCGGAATGCTCCACGGTGATCTTGGTGTATACGGTAAATCAGCATTGTCTGTTTCCGACAAAGTTTTAACAGCACTGCCCCTCACAATGCAACTCACATTCCTTGGCCTCCTCATCGCTGTCGCAGTTGCATTCCCCTTGGGCATCATCGCAGCTATCTACCGCGATCGTTGGCCCGACCAAGTAATACGCATCCTGTCAGTTGCTTGTATCGCTACCCCCTCATTCTGGCTTGCTATTCTCCTTATCGTTATATTCCTTGGGAAACTTCCAGTTTCAGGTGCTTTACCGCCACTGACAGATAATCCCGGAGGATGGTTCCTCCGTATGCTTTTACCTGCGCTTGCACTGGCAGTTCCCGTTATCGGTCAGCTCACACGTGTTGTGCGTACATCAATGGTTGAAGAACTTGACCGTGACTACGTTCGTACAGCTCTGGGCGCAGGAATCCCTCGTCGTATCGTCATCAGCCGTAACGTTCTACGCAATGCCCTCATCACTCCGGTCACCGTACTCGGCTTACGAGTCGGATACCTTATGGGTGGTGCCGTCATCATTGAAATTATCTTCAGCTTGCAAGGAATGGGACGAGTCCTCATCGACGGTATTACAAATAACTGGGTCACAGTAGTTCAAGGTGCGACCCTCGTCGTTGCTATGGCATTCATTGTCGTCAACATCGTTGTCGATCTTCTCTACGTCCTTATTAACCCTCGCATCAGGGCGGTGTGACACATGCGTAAAAAACTTTTCAACTCTCTTGCCCGACCGGGTGTACGTTTGAATCGCTGGAAAGCAATGAGCATCCGCTCACGGATTGCATTGCTTTTCCTCATCCTCATTGTTTTCAGCGCAATTTTTGCACCATTGCTGGCAACACATAACCCTGAATTTATCGACATCAAAGCCCAAGCACCCAGTGCTGAATACATTTTCGGTACAGATAATCTTGGCCGTGACGTTTATTCACGTATACTTTACGGCGGCCGCTACTCAATGGCCGTAGGCCTGTGTGCAACAGCTTTGGCTTTATTCTTTGGTGCCGTCATCGGCTCAATTGCAGCGGTTGTACGTAAGTCTTTCTCTGAAGCGATTATGCGCGTGATGGACATTATTATGGCTGTCCCCGGGATTGCATTGGCTGCTGTGGCTGTTCTTGTCTTCCGTAATCCTGAAGCACCGGAATCACTGATCTTTGTGATTATTTGTTCCATTGCTTTTGTCTATGTTCCACAGCTGACACGTATCGTTCGCGCCAATGTTATAAGCGCCTATGGTGAAGACTACGTGAACGCAGTTATCGTTTCCGGTGCTCGCGCCCCTTGGATTCTTATTAAACACGTGATCCGTAATACGGCGGCGCCAGTCCTCGTTTTTGCTACTGTCCTTGTAGCTGATGCCATTATCTTAGAAGCCTCATTGACATTCATTGGTGCAGGCTTACAAGAACCCACTCCCACGTGGGGTAATATCCTTTCCGCCGCACAACAAGGAGTGCTACGCGGTGAATGGTGGCAAGCACTATTCCCAGGTATTGCCATTATGCTTACCGTCCTCTGCCTCAATATTTTGTCCGAAGGTATTACTGACGCAATGGTGGCAGCCCCCAGCGGGCAACTGAAAGATGCTCCACGCTCTGACTCTGAACGTGAAGCAGACCGACTTCTCATCGATCCTGTTGCAGCACACGAAGCACAAAGGGAATTGCTGTCGGCACGCCTCCAACAATTACGTTCAGTAGAAGGCACACGAACCGATCGCACACATCAAACTTTCGATGGCGAACCGTTACTTGAAGTGAAAGACCTGTGCATTAAATTCCCACGTCACGGCGATGTCAATGTCGTTGACCACGTGAGTTTTGCTGTGCGCCCCGGTCAAACAATGGGATTGGTCGGTGAATCAGGATGCGGTAAATCCATCACCTCGCTTGCGATTATGGGTTTGCTTGATCCAAAGGCTGAAATCAGCGGTCAAATTCTGTACCGTGGTCAGGACCTGCTCACAATGAAACCCAAAGAACGGCAAGCATTGTTGGGGCACGAACTTGCAATGATCTATCAGGATGCTTTGTCGTCGCTCAACCCATCCATGCTTATTCGTTCCCAAATGAAACAGCTGACTTCACGCGGTGGGACACGTACCGCCGAAGAACTGCTTGAGCTGGTAGGCCTTGACCCGAAGCGTACCCTTGAGTCATATCCTCATGAGCTTTCCGGTGGTCAGCGTCAGCGTGTACTTATCGCTATGGCATTAACACGTGACCCCAGCCTCGTTATTGCAGATGAGCCGACAACTGCTCTTGACGTTACCGTACAAAAGCAGGTGATTGACCTCCTCAATACACTGCGGCATAAACTTGGATTTGCCATGGTTTTTGTCTCCCATGACTTAGCTCTTGAAGCTGAAGTGGCCGATGCAATTACCGTAATGTACGCAGGGCAAGTCGTTGAGCAAGCCAGTACAGCTGAACTCCTCATCCATCCCGTACATGAATACACGCGCGGTTTGCTTGGCTCTGTTTTGTCAATTGAAGCAGCCAGTGGACGTCTGCACCAAGTTCCTGGAACGGTGCCTTCACCAAAGGACTTCCCCACAGGGGACCGTTTCGTTCCACGTTCATCGCACCCCACTGTGGGCTTGCATCAAACGCCTGTACGTTTGCATATTCCACAAACAGACCACTACTACGCCAGTGCAGTGGATGATGACGGTAATGTGCTGATGCCAGTAGCGGAAGTTCTGAGCAACCGTGAAGGTCAGGAGAAAGACCAATGAGCGACGTAACCCCAATTATTGAACTCGATGATGTGAGGGTGACCTACACCTCTCGTACAGGAAAACTTTTCCAACCAAATAAAGTACATGCAGTTGATGGTGTATCCATGCGGCTTTTGCCGGGACAAACCATTGGTATCGTCGGTGAATCCGGGTGCGGAAAATCAACAACTGCCAATGTGATGTGCGGTCTGCGTACGCCTTCATCAGGCAGAGTATTTTTCAAAGGCGTGGAAGTCACTAAACGTACAGCTGCTGATCGTCGCCGTATTGGTCGCGTTGTCTCTGTCGTATTTCAAGATCCTGCCACCGCACTCAACGCGCGTATGATGGTTCGTGAACAGCTCCTTGATCCTCTTTTAGTCCATAAAGTAGGAACAAAAGAATCACGTGAAGCACGTGTACGTGACCTCATTGCGATGGTTGGTTTACCTGATTCTGCATTAGAAGCTTTGCCGGGACAGCTCTCTGGTGGACAACGTCAACGTGTTGCCATCGCGCGAGCTTTATCCATTGGCCCTGACGCAATTATCGCTGACGAACCTACATCTGCTTTAGACGTGTCTGTGCGCGCGCAGATCCTTAATTTGTTGACAGATCTGAAAGATGAACTTGGACTAGCAATGGTCTTTATTTCTCACGACATTCAAACAGTGCGATATGTTTCTGACCGTATTGCTGTGATGAATGCTGGGAAAGTAATTGAAGAAGGCCCAGCTCAGGATATCTTGAACTCACCAACGAATGACTACACCCGTACATTATTAGGAGCAGCTCCTTCGCTCCTGCATCCCGCTATCTGAAAGGTTTCCTATGTCCACCGTTTTTCGAGGGATTATTCCTCCAGTTGTCACACCTTTAACTGAGGATCGTCGTTTCGACGTAGCCTCCCACGAACGTAATATCGAACGAATGATTGAGGCGGGTGTCCACGGTCTATTCATCTTGGGTTCATCCGGTGAAGTTGTTTTTAATACCGATGAGCTTCGCCGCGAAATCATGGAAACAACAGTGCGTATTGTCGATGGTCGCCTACCGATTCTTGCAGGTGTCATCGATACGCAAACTCCCCGTGTACTCGAACACGTCAAAGTAGCTGAAAGCTGCGGTGTAGACGGCATTGTATCGACAGCTCCCTTCTATGCTTTAGCTGGTATGCCACAAGTTGAACGTCATTTCCGTGTACTGCGTGAAAAAACAGAACTGCCAATTTACGCGTATGACCTTCCGGTATGCGTCCATGTGAAGCTACCTGTTGACATGCTGATCCGTTTAGGTCAAGACGGTGTAATTCAAGGTGTGAAGGACTCATCAGGTGATGATGTCTCTTTCCGTTTCCTTGCAATGCGTAACAAAGAAGCGGGACACCCATTGCAACTATTTACAGGCCATGAGGTCGTTGTTGATGGTGCATATATGTCAGGTGCTGATGGCTGTGTTCCTGGTTTAGGTAACGTTGATCCGCACGGCTATGTTCGTCAATGGAATGCTTACCAAGCAGGTGATTGGGAAGCAGTACGTAAAGAACAGGATCGTCTGGCTGATCTGATGACATTGGTTTTTGCAGCTACCGGTATCACTGGCTACGGTGCCGGTGTGGGTGGCTTCAAGACTGCGCTGGAACTGCTTGGCGTGCATGAGACAAATCAGATGCCAGAGCCAGTTCAGCGACTTGGTGAAGCAGATCGTGAAACTGTGCGCCAGATTTTGGTACGCGCGGGTTTACTTGAGGCATAAAAATGGCGCTCTTGTCTATCGACATCGGTGGAACAAAAATTCGTGCCGGCCTTGTAGAAGGTGACCAGGTACAAGAAACGGTTACCTTTCCTACTGAAGCTCACAAAGGCGCTCAGCATGTTCTGAGCGTCGTTGTGAGGGCCAGTGAGGTTCTGAGTGGTTATGACGGTATCGGTGTCGCATGCGCGGGTGTTGTCTCTGAAGGAAAAGTTATCTCAGCGACGTCACTTTTACCCGGCTGGGCTGGAACAGATGTAGCTGGTGCTTTACGTGAAGCATCAGGTGTAAAAGTAACAGTCCTTGGTGATGTGCATGCTCACGGTATGGGTGAGGCCTTATGTGGCGCAGGCCGTGGGTATTCCTCATGTCTGACTGTCGCTGTAGGAACCGGGATTGGTGGAGCCTTCATTGACAATGGTTGCATCCAACGTGGCGCACACGCTTTAGCAGGACACATTGGGCATATATCCACCTCATATGCTGAAGGGCTTGAATGTTCGTGTGGTCGTAGCGGCCATGTAGAACCTTTAGCCTCTGGTTCTGGGGTAATGGATCGCTATGAGGCGCTTACTGGTGAACGGTGTGATGGTCGTGAAATTGATCGACGCGCCCAAGCTGGTGAGCAAAACGCGGTGGATGTTCTTTATGGTTCTGCGCGCGGTCTTGGCGAGGTACTGGGATCTGTAGCGAATGTGATGGACCCAGCGGTATTTGTTCTATCTGGCTCTATGACCCGTTCAGGGAAAGGCTGGTGGGATTCCCTCGCCCAAGGTTATGCTTCCTCAGCGATGAATTTGGTTCGTGAAACACCGATTGTTCTGGGAACTTTAGGTGATGATGCTCCGCTGATCGGAGCTGCCATGCAATGGAGAAAAGAATGGCAATAATTGAATCTTTGAAAGGGAAACTGATTGTTTCCGTCCAAGCCTACCCGGGCGAGCCTATGCGACACCCGGAAACGATGGCTCAGATTGCGCGTGCCGCCGAGATCGGTGGTGCTGCTGCTATCCGCTGTCAGGGATTAGCAGATATTTCTGCCATCAAAGGTCAGGTAAAAGTACCTGTCATTGGTTTGTGGAAAGAAGGCGACTCAGGCGTATACATCACACCTACATTGCGTCACGCTCGGGCGTGTTCTTTAGCGGGTGCTGACATTGTTGCTATTGATGCAACGCGACGTCCTCGTCCTGATGGTCGTTCTTTTGCACAGGTTGTTGAAGCACTACATGCCGAAGATGTCCTCGTGATGGCTGATTGTGGGTCTTTTGATGATGCGCAGATGGCTTACGAGGCTGGAGCAGATATTTTGTCGACAACTTTGGCAGGCTACTCGGGCGAGCGACCAAAAACAGATGGCCCTGATTTAGAGCTTCTGCGCGAATTTGTTGCCGCTTTTGATCGTCCGGTGATCTGTGAGGGGCGTATTCATACTCCACAAGATGCGCAGGCAGCGATTGCAGCAGGTGCCTGGTCAGTGGTGGTTGGTACAGCTATTACACATCCGACAACTATTACCTCTTGGTTTGTGGGTGCAGCCACCGGCGTTGTTCCACAAATTCCAGGACACTGATCCCGGGAAGGGAAGAACATAAGCATCTTCCTGTGCCTGTGATCGCTTAAATGGTATTACGTGCTCATGCGATCAAAACGTGGTACCTCATGAATATCTGAGGCTGTGGCCGCAAGGATTAAATCCCTGCGGCCACACTCTTTTATTCTGACAAGAGAATGAAGCTCTGTGTCATGTTCATCTGGGTTCCATGTGAACTCACAAAAATTCTTTATTCAAAGCGTTCTCGTGAACCGACAAGGAAATCCGCGATAATCTGTTGAACCCTGCGCCACACAGTTGTGCCAGAGATCGATAAGGTCCCATGATACGTCCCTGGCATCAGGTGGAGTTCTGCGCAAACTCCTGCTTCAACCAAAGCGCGAGTCCATTCAAAACCCTCATCACGTAAAGGATCTACCGGATTAATAAAAGTAACGACTCGAGGAAAATCAGGGGAATCAGCAAAAGGCAATAAGCGAGGCAAAATATCCGGTGAACGACCATCTAAATAGCAAGCCCACGAAGCTTCTGTTTTTTCGCGATTCCACATAGGCGCATGAGCTTGGGTACTCATCGAAAGAGAAGACATTGTCGGATCAATATCCGGTTCCAACATGATAATGCCTTCGATACGGCGCCCGTGCTTTTCCATATGCCACACGAGGACTGTTTCTACGAGGCCTGCGCCTGCAGAATCACCGTATAAAAAGATTGGGATATTTTCTGTTTCAGGAAGCTGAAGTGACCATTCTAGAGCAGCTAAACAGTCACGGGGGCCTGCAGGGAAAGGAAACTCAGGGGCTAAACGATACTCAGGTGAAATGACGAGTACATTAAGGTGATCGGCGATTTCAGCATTACGCAGATCGTCAAGTTCAGCGGTTCCAGCAGTGTATCCACCTCCGTGGATGGCAAAAATGACAGCGCGAGGAGTATTTTCACGAGGGCGCCACAGACGTATTTCTTGGGGACCATTTTCTGCAGGAAAAGAAGTAACTTCTAAACGGGCTCCCGGCACATCAACAATTTGAGCTTGTCGAGCTTGTTCTGCACGGTTCCGTATTCCTTCAAGATCCCACTGAGGAAAAAGAGGGCCTCGTAAAGCATCGCATACCTCGGGATCTAAAAACATGTGACTCATTGGTGTTACCTCGTATATGTGTGGAGAAATGGGGAAATAGCTTCGTGGAAAGCAGCAGGGTTTTCGCGGCGAACACAGTGACGTGCCCCGGCGATCAGACGCGAGGAAATAAGAGGGTTACCAGCCGAATCAATGCGGGAAATACCATCAGATCCAAGGAGGACATCTGCGCCATCGGATGTAATCACAAGGAAAGGAACGCGTAGTTGAGGCAAAACATCTATCCATGGCTCAGTCAAGCCAACAATTCCTGCGTGAAGGATATTCATATCAACGTCATATTTAGCTTGCAGCCACGGTAAACGTTCTGAATCTGGCCATGTGGGGTAATCCATGCGGTTGCTTGTGAGGGCATCGCATGGCTGTTCACGCAGGTGGAGGAGACGCTGAGCCTCTTGAGGACCCCACTGCTTATAGTACTGAGCAAGTTCGATGGTCAGCCACGCGGGGTCTTCTGCGATACACGCGCGCAGCAGGTCAGGGCGCGTGTATGCGAGCTGTGTCAGCAAAGCGCCACCCATAGAATGACCGATTCCGCAGGCTGGTCCGTACAGGTGAACGAGGTGTTCAACTGTATGTTCTAAAGCAGCGGAGCAGGCAGGGAAAGGATTGTGCTTATCGGTAGAGGATAGGCGTGGCGAGAGGCCGTGTCCGAGAGTGTCGATTGCAGCAAGGCGGAAATGCTGAGAAAGACGAGTAATGAGATCGGCGAGCGAGGCTGCTGAATCAGTGACTCCGTGACATAAAACAATAAGCGGAGCCTGTGCTGGGCCGCTTATATGAGTATTGAGCATGGTTTCGTTTGCACACATGTGTGACATCACCTGCTGATCGTATCAACTTGTCAGATAAATTTCTTGCACTTGAGAGAGGATTTTCTCCCTGAAGCGTTGTAATGGTGAGAGTATTTTTTGAGGGATTCACCGCTATCCCATGAAAGGCCTCCTCCTATGAGGAAAGGCAGGAGAAGGCCTTCACAATAATTCGCCAAAAATGCCTAATTATTCTTTTAAGCGGCCTCGTGTGAGTCGAAGGCGAATATCTGCTTGGGCGGCTATTTTTTGTGAATGAGTAACAACGATGACGCATTTGCCTTTTTCGTGAGCAACTGCGCGTAAGATACTGCTTACTTCGGCAGCTGTGTCAGCATCCAGATTTCCAGTTGGTTCATCGGCCAAAATAATAGGAGCTGGCGAAACTAGAGCGCGTCCTATAGCAACACGTTGTTGTTGCCCACCGGAAAGTTGAAGCACGTTGCGGTGAATTTCTGTTTCACTCAGGCCAAGATCAAGCAATACGGAAGCCTTCGCCTTCCTATTGACTAAACGTAGATTTTCTAAAGGTGTTAAATAATCAATGAGGTTATAGTTCTGAAAGATTAGAGCAACATTTTGCCGCCGATGATGTGAATATCCTTTTGTTTTAATATCTTCTGATTGAAAGAGGACATTGCCGGAAGTGGGTGTATCAAGGCCGGCTAATATATTTAATAGAGTGGATTTTCCTGAGCCTGATTTTCCGACAATTGAATACAGGGTTTCTGGTTCGAAAGTATAGGAAACATTATTCAGTATGTTTTCGGCTTGTGATGTATAAGAGTATGAGACTTTTTCTAATTTAAGGAGTGACATATTTTTTCTTTCTAACTGAGTGTATTCAAAATGGAACGAGGGCTACGTCGAAATAATGGGACTAAAGAAATGATTAAAGCAATAAAAAGAACACAAATCCCCAGCCCATAAGCACTCAGGAGATATATGAGGCTGAATGGGTGGCTGCCGCTGTGAGGAAGTGAAGTATCGCCAAGGGCATCAAGTATCCATGTGCTCAATGTTGAGGTGAGTGTTAAGCCGCATATGAGTGACAATGCGCTTGCGAGGGCGTAAAGGATAGAGACTTCATATACGTATTGCATGATGATGCGTATTTTTGTTGTTCCTATTGCTAGGAGTATCCCTATTTCACGTATTCGGCCTCGCGCCCAAAAAATGAGGATAAGTGTAAGTAATGAAATAGCCGCTAAAACAGTTCCTGTTAAAAGCATATGGATAATCGACTGGATCGATGTAAGGGTATCCAGTATGGACACAAATTCTGTGGAATTGTCAGCGATAGTGCTCTCTGGAGCAATTTCTTGGGCTTTTTTCACAGCTTCACTAAGGGAATCAGCATTATTTACTAGGTAACGTGCAGAAGTTAAATTTTGAGTGTGAGAGAGTGCTTGTGCCGAGTGAAGATCTGTGAAAATAAGATTTTCAACATATTCGGCGGGCAGGGTCCCTGCTTCTTTGAGTTGCCCACAAAAGATTCCTTTGATGGGAATTTCCCTCATGACTCCTTCATATGTGAGACGCACAGTGTCACCGATTTTTAGCTGATTTTTTTCTGCGAAAGTACAGTGGATCAGTGCTCCCGAATCTTCATTGTGTAGATGTTTACCGGCAGTGAGTGAGAGAATAAGGGAAGTAAAATGAGGGTGAAGTGCTGAAGACGTTGTTCCCACGAATGTGGCTTGTTTATTGAGTGTTTCTTCAGTGATAACAGAGGAAGCACGTGTGATGACCTGCGCTCCGATGGGTTCAGCGATTCCGTATTTTTCGTAAGCCTGATCTTTAACGTGAGAAATGTTTCCGATTTTTTCCGCTGTACTTAGATCTAATTCGCTGTCATCAGATTGAGGAAAAGCAGCAAAAGTAGCACCAATGTTGGATGAAATTACCTGCTGCGCATGATGGATTGTTGAGGAAATCCCTGCGTGTATTACAAGTAAAGTGAGTACGCTGCTTAAAACGAAGAAAAGGAGCAAACTGCGGGTCTTACGTCGGGTCAGCGCATAATATGCGCGTCGGCTGAGGTTCATACCCTCATAATTGGCAGATTGGCTCATGAATGTGTTCCTAAAAGTTGACGTGGCACAGTGCGCAGCATGGGAGTTGAGGAAATAAAGACGCAGATCATGATGACGGCTAATGTGCATATTCCTGCAATTGTGAATGCTGAAGCGCTGATATTCACCTGTAAAGTGTCGAGGGTGCGTAATATTGTGGACGATTCAATATCAGCGCCTATTTGCCCCATACGTGAAATAGAACGAAGCGCGGATTTATTTGCTTGGGCGAGGACAGAATCTCCTATATTTTGAGCAATTTTTGTTGATATGACATATGAAATAAGCAATGAGGGTATGACAATAACAATAAGTTCAGTCATATGTTGTATGAAAATACTGAATTTGCTTAGGCCAAGAGAAAGAAAAACTCCGGTTTCTTTTTTGCGTTCATTCATCCAGAGGAAAAGAACAAGTGAAAGAATAATTGTGCTGAATATGAATATGACAATCAAAGTTGTGCGGATAATTGTATGTATTCCAGTTATAGCCGTATTAATACCAGCAAAATATTGACTATTTTTCGATATGCTGAATTTTTTCCAATCAATATCTAAAGTGGATACTTTTTTCATGACGGCATCAAGATCAGCGTTTTCACCTATTGTGAAACTTGCGTCATGGTAGATCTCGTTTTCGCTGTTTGTCCCATTGAGTTCGCGTGTGGTTGTCAGGTCTGTCAGCAAAATATTGCTTGTAAGTTCAGAGCGCGCTGAAGCTCGTTGAGGGTTATTTCCTTCAAAGATTCCGATTACTGTTGTGGCGACTTCAGCTTGATGATGAAAGCGATTATCGGGGTCGTACACATTTGTTTTTAAGGTGAGCGTGCTGCCGATATGGAGATTATTTTTATGAGCGAAATCCTGATGAATGACGCTGGTGTGACTATCACTGTCGGTGATGTGCTTGCCTTCAATGAGTTTTAAAGTGTTGGAACGGAAAGGAGAATACGCAGAGGAATCATTCATTCCTTCTACATCGAGGGCGTTTCCAAATTTTTCTTCCTCATCGGGATGGTAGTAATCGCCTCCTTCGATTTTGAGGATTTCGGCATTTACGGGGTCTGCAAGTGAGAACTGGCGTGCATTGTAGGAGGAAATCTCTGTGAGAGCGGCAATTTTGTCGATATCTGCTTTTGTGACGACGCCAGCTCCTCGTGTTGTGCCTAGATTATTTTGGAGGTTATTTCCTAAAGAAAAACCTGCACCTATGTGTGTCTGTACGTGGGAAGCGGCAGCATGTGTTGCTTGCTCTACGCTGAAAGAGACGATGAGTAGTGTGCTAATGATTGTGCAAATAAAAAGGACAATTATCGTTTTTATATATTTTCGGATTACATACCGCAGTGCGCGGCCGAAAAATGTCACAGTTCCTCCTTGAAGGTGGCAATGATTGCAGTCAAATAGGGTTTCGGTGTATTCGACTGTAGAGCGTAGAAGTACAAGCTGAAGGTTTCCTGAACTTTCTGTGTATGGTAAGTAAATGATGGCTGATTCTTCGCTGGTGATTGTGAAGGGTATGTGAAAGCGTGTATTTGTGAGGGCATATGACTGTGATGGGGTATGTCTTTCATTTTCTTGTATGCGGATATTTCTTTGGGCATTAAATGTGGGACACTAGGTGTATGCGCGTGTATTTGCCCCTTATTTCAACGGAATTGTCACTTGATGTACTTCCTCGTCGGAGATGCTGGACAGCGCGGCCACCCTTGGGGCTGAATGGGGAAGAACGAGAGCTTTTAGAAGACGATGCTCAGACTGAAGCAGCTTTGGATTCATTGATATTGTTACGTGAAAATCAGGGGAATGCTTTGCGACGTATAGTAGTTGCTCTTGATGTTGATGACTCGTGGGCGGCGAATCTGTCGAGTGAAGGCGTAATAGCTATTCCTGATGTGGATTGTACACATGGGAAAATTGCAGCGATTCTTATTGATGGAGAAGAATCAGAACCTGCAGTGCGTGCTGTCATTGAAGCTGAGGAACAAGAACAAGCTGATGAGGCTATAGCTGCATTATGGGATGAAAGCTTGGAATGGTATGACGCGGAAGAACGCCTTGTACTGGCTGGAAAGCTGCACGGATAGTAAAGGTACGTGAGTAATAAAACAACACGACTGATACTGCGCTAACACTTGTTGCTGTGAGTAATGTATTTTTTCCTTTTGATTTGAGTATATGTGAGCTGAAGGTTAAGCGCGTACGCGCACAGTCGATCCTATGGATGGGTTCCAGCGAATGTTTACTTGTTCAGGGATGCGCCGTGACATTTCTTCTACGTGGCTGATTACCCCGATGGTGCGTCCTTGTTTTCGTAATGCGGTGAGCTGATCCATGACAATTTCTAGTTTATGTGCGTCTAAGGAGCCGAATCCTTCGTCAATAAACATTGTATGTAATTCGATTCCACCTGTTTCTGCTGTGACGACATCAGCTAATCCCAGTGCTAAAGCAAGTGAAGCATAAAAGGTTTCCCCACCAGATAAGCTGCGGGTGCTACGTATTTCTTCGGTGTCATGATCGATGATGTGTAAGCCAAGGCCTGATTTGTGTGAGCGTGTGCCGTCATCAAGTGAATGACGCAGCTCGTAGCGCCCTTCTGACATGCGTAAAAGACGTGGGTTAGCTGCGGCTAAGACTTCCTCAAATCGGGAAATTAAGACCCATGAAGCTAAAGGAGTACTGTGCAAATTTTCTGGTCCGTGTGCTGTAGCAAGAGCGCTGAGGCGTCGCAGTGGTCCAGATTTTTTCTCTGCGGCGCTGAGCTGTGTGTATGCTTCCTGTAAATCTTGGAAAATACCTGTGGCTTGGGCAGTGGTTTTTTCGTAGGTGAGTATTTGCGCGCGTATATGCGAACATGTTGTTTGCGCGGCTTCGTAAGCAGTGCGATGAGCGTGTATATCCGGTGGGGTGGCTCCTTCAGGGATATCTGCGCATAGTGCAGCAAGTTGCTCACGTGCTGTGCGTAGTTCATATTCGTGTGTGTCAATGCGCTGTTGATATTCGCTATCTTGTTCGGGAGTGAGCAGGTCAGCCTGGAGTGTTTCCTCGCATGTTGTGTCATAATCGAGTCCGGTTTTTTGAATCGTGTGTCGATAGCGTTCCTGTACTTCATGAATATTTTTATAGAGAGCAGGAAGGATATGCATGATTTCCTGTAAGGAATCATGAGTATCTTTCATATGCAGTAGTGCTTCACAGTATGAAGCAAGATCATGCGTTGGAATATGTATATCTGCTAATTGTGCTTGTGCTGTATCAATTTCTTGTTGTGCTACGTGTATAAGAGCATCGAATGAAGCAGACTGTTCGTGCAGATGTGTGCGAGTATTCTTTTTTTCTTCCAGTAGGGCTTGTTGTTCTGCGAGTTTTTGTTCAAGTTCTTGCTCACGTAGTAAGGCTTCTTGAGCTTGTGTATATTCTGTGCGTGTTTGCTGGATTAGATCTTCTAATTCTTGACGTGTGCCTTGAGCGATTTCTTGCGCCGAGGAAAGTTGTGTTGTGTATGTTGTATGGAGCACGCGTGCTTCTTCGAGAGCACGGTCTGCTTGTTCTTTTTCTTTATGTGCTTTCTCAACATCACTGCGTGTTGTGAGCGAGAGGGGAGTCGTTTCTCCAGATAGATCAGGGGGCGTGAGAATATGAGCAGGATGAGGGTGTGCAACTGAGCCGCAGACAGGGCAAGGTTGGCCATCAATGAGTTCTGTAGCGAGTGAACGGGCTGTGTCATGTAACCATTGTGTGTGAATGCTGTGTGCAATATGCGCTTGTTTTTGCGCATGGGCAAGAGCTTTTTCGCAAATAAGTGCATGTTTGCTCATCAAAGTGTTGAGTTCTTCTGCGCGTATTGCAGCTTCGAGCCGTTGCTCTAAACGAAGGAGTCGTTCCTCATATAAAGATAGGGAAGTACTCAATTGACGAAGTTGTGTCAGTTCATTTTCATATTCCTTGATCTGCTGCGGAATTTCATGACATTCGCCTTCCACAGTAAGTAGAGCAGAATCCAGAGTTTCACGTGCTTTGTAGGCGGAATCTTTTTTCGCGCGGTGCGTTTCTATATGGTTGCGATAGGTGAGCGCAATATCGGCTTGCCGCTGTGAATGGCGAATATAAGTATCAATTACGGAAAGTTCTGTCTGCAATGATGCGAGGTCAGATTTATCAAAAGAATCAGGCTGTTTCCATATATATCCAGATAATTGCGCAGTATCACTGAGTTTTTGAGCGGCACTGCGTGCTTTTTCTTGAGTAGCTTTTAATTCTTTTTCTGCTTGTTTGAGCGCGACATATTCACTGAGGACGAGGGCCGCTTGTGAGGATTTTTCACGTGCTGTGCGTAAAACACATATGTGTTCTTCGTCTTTTTCCCGTTCGGAAATTACGTGTTCTAAACTACTGCGCTGCTTGAGTTTGTCACTTAGAACTTGAGCTTCTTGGAGGGTGTTGTGCAGACAAGTAGCGTGTTCACGAGCTTTTTCTTCTTGTCGCTGCGCTTCTACAATGAGACTGCGAAGATGCTCTATACGCGCATGTGCCTCAGTAATGTATTTAGTTATTGGAAGAACAGAGGGCGTATTTTCATGTACAGAAATTTTTTCTTGACTGAGAGTACTAGCGTAGGAGTGTAAAACATCGGGAGGTATGTGAGTTTCTTTTTCAGTGACAAGGTGAGAAGGCGAATCTGGGGCTTTGTACTGAGGGTCTATTAGATGAGCCTGAATAGTAGAGGAAGCTGTGTCTGTGTCTGTGTCTGTGTCTGTGTCTGTGCCTGTGGATAAATCATCAGTAAGTGCATGAAAAATTTCCCACGTATGTTCGAGAGCGCTTCGAGCTGATTCCACATGAGTGTTACTTGTGTGTGCTCGTGCGCGTAGTTCTTCTTGCAATTTGAGGTAGAAACCCGCTCCGAAAACATCACGCAAAATACTTTCGCGCTCATCAGATTTTGCTATTAAGAAACGTGAAAATTTGCCTTGCGGTAACACGATTGTCTGTAAAAACTGGTCTTTATTCAAACCGACACATTGACGGATCTCCCGATCAGCTTCAGCAATTGAACGTGAAATCACGTCAACGGATATGAAATTCCCCGAAGACTCCACCACTTTTTCTAAGTGAATAGTCGCATTCACATCTGTTTTTCGTCCAGGGCGAGTGTATTTAGGTGTGCGCGTTACCCGATAGATACCACGAGAAACTTCAAAAACAAGCTCAACCCAACTGCGGTCATTTCCTTGACAATATGAGCTACGCATACGTGATCTATCAGAATCACTTTGTCTGGCCACATCTCCATAAAGGGCAAAAGTTATCGCATCAACAAGCGTGGATTTACCGGCCCCTGTTGGACCTTCAAGCAAAAATAATCCAGCAGCATCAAAAGCATGAAAATCAATTACCTGCTCTTTATGGAATGGGCCAATGCCACATAGAGTAAGACGACGGAGTTTCATTGCTGTTCCTTTATACGAAGATCTGCTACCACGTCATTTAATGCTGCACTTTCGTGCGCAGTGAGTGAGGCCCCACCGACATCAGTGAAAAATGCATGAAGAATCTGATGGACACTATGTGTACGAATGTCATGTGTGCGTGCTATCTGAGCATCGGGTACATGCTCAGGTGTATGCATAATGACGAGGGCATATGGGAAATATTCACGTAAACGTGGAACCATCTCACTTGGTCGTGAAGAATCGGTGACATTAATGGACAGCCAATGTTGGCGCATATCTTCATAAGTGCCGCAGAGGAGTTCATCCATTGAATCTGTGATGACAGCCAAAGGCCGATAAACAGGCACATCGAGTATCTCAATATGGCGAATTTGATGTGCGTCGCATTCAATCAGGGTCACACTTTTTGCAGTTCCGGCTTCTGAAAAAGAATACGCCAACGGCGAACCACTATATCGAATAGGTACAGATGCCCCATGAATATTTTGCGGACGATGTAGGTGTCCGGCTGCAATGTAGTCAAAACCATGTGTCACTATCGGAGCATTCGGATCATTTTCTGGAGAAACTGTCAGATCGAAAATACTGGCAGGAATACTATCGACACCGCCGACGTGAATATCACGTTCAGAATCTGAAGCGCTGCCTCCGACAATGAAAGCATGAACCATGCACGCAGCCGGTCGATCATCACCCTCAAGGCGACGTCGTGCTAAATCATGCCGTATTCGCTTCACAGCAGCCTGTATAACAGCTTCATGAGAACGACCAATGGGTTCGTTTGAATCAGAATCGCGTAAAGCAGTACGTACCAGATCAGGTTCAAGGTAAGGGATCGGATAAATTAAAACCCCTGAACCATCCGTCGCATTAATATCAATTGCCTGACCGATAAGGTGAATATCACTGACGATACGTAAACGTGGACTCAAAAGTTGTGAAACAAAACCTAAACGTGTGGCTGAATCATGGTTACCTGGCGTGAGAATAACAGTACATAAACGACACAGCTCCTCAAGGACGTAAGAGAGCTGCCGTACAGAAGAAACAGGGGGTAAAGCTCGATCAAAGATGTCGCCGCTAATAAGGACAACGTCCACATCTCGTTCTTTCACACAATCAATGAGCCAGCGTGTAAACAGATCAACAGCCTCATGTAGATCTACCCCATGTAAGCTGCGACCAAAATGCCAGTCCGATGTGTGAAGTATCCGCATATAACTACTTTCGCACCCACCCCCTACATCTGCAGACAATTCTCTTGAAGAACAAATAATAGAATATGTGATGTGTGTCATTTATTCTGTGGTGAGAACAATACAGAAACCCACCCTACATACACACCTCTTGCATTATTCCCGGTGCAGAAAAATATTCTGCACACATGTATGCAATAAAGGATTAGCTGCTAAAGCACTGCCACCCCACGGTCCTTCAACACCGTGAACAGAGGTAAATACGCCACCTGCTTCACGCACAATAGGTACCAAAGCGGCCATATCATGGAGAGCTAACTCTGGTTCGCACGCGATATCAACAGCACCTTCAGCAACAAGCATATAGCTCCAAAAATCACCATAAGCACGGGTGTACCATGCTCGCTTCAACACATCACACATTTCAGCATCTAAACCAATGCTATCCCAACCATGAAGCGAAGAATAAGACACAAAAGCATCTTCAACTCGACTAATTCTTGACACAGATAAGCGTTCAGGAAACCCACCACGTGACGACATCCAAGCTCCTAAATCCTGAGCAGCCCACCAACGACGCTGGAGTGCAGGAGCTGACACAACTCCAACAACAGGCTGCTTTTCATCAATAAGGGCAATCAAAGTCGCCCATACAGGCACACCACGAATAAAATTACGTGTCCCATCAATTGGATCAATAACCCACATACGGGACGAAGCACCGAAAGAACCACGCTCCTCGCCAATAATCGCATCTGTAGGACGTGCTTGACTTAGACGAGTACGTATCTGATCCTCCACTAAACGGTCCGCATCTGAGACAGGAGTCAGATCAGGTTTAGATTCCACCAGTAAATCATCTGCACGAAAACGCGCGAGAGTGAGATCATCGGCAAGATCGGCAAGATCTAAAGCAAGCTGTAAATCATCAGCATATGAGCGGGTGCATGTCATAACTCCTCACCGTACCCATATGGAGAAGACGTGGTGAGCAATTCCCGACAGATGAACCATTTCCTGTCCTAAAGCTTGCTGTTGAAGGAAAAATACTTCACATACGCTCTCAAACAGAACGCATCCCCAGAAAAAGAAAACCCCTGCAGAAAGCGCATGTGCGTGCTGCCGAAAACGACAACACGCACATGCGCTGATAGAAGCGCAGAAAAACGCTCACCTCACGCTAAACGAGCACCTTCAGTTAATGCTTCAAGTTTCGCCCACGCAATCTGCGGATGAATACGCCCGCCTAAACCACAATCTGTTGAAGCAATCACACGTTCATCACCTACAAGATCAGCGAACTGACGTATACGCTGAGCAACCAAACGCGGATGCTCCACCACATTTGTTGAATGGGAAACAACCCCTGGGATCAGATACTTTCCATCAGGAAGAACAGTGTCTTTCCAAATCTCCCACTCATGTGCGTGACGCGCGTTAGCAGCCTCAAATGTTAAACCGTTCGCATTCACTTCCAAAGCCAAATCAACAATGGCCGCAAAATCCAGATCTGTTGAATGAGGGCCGTGCCATGAGCCCCAACATACGTGGTAGCGCACAAGAGAAGGATCAATGTCACGCAACGCATAATTTAAAGCCTCAATACGAACTTTCGAGAATGCGCGATAATCCTCAATTGAAGGCTCCACAACGAACTGATCCCATGACTCAGCCAAATCAGGAGCATCAATCTGCAGAGTTAAACCAGCCTGAGTAATCGCTAAATACTCCTCACGAAGCGCTTCTGCCCACGCCCACACAGCAGCTTCGTCATCTTCGTAATACACATTGCCAATACGCGCAGCAGAAGCTGGTGAAATCGCAGCAACGAAACCATCACGAGCCTCACGTCCCGCAGCATGGAGAGCATGAAGTAACGCATCCACGTCACGCTGAACAATTTCGTGACCGATATACTTCAACTCACCTGTTACTACCGGCCACACGGGAATAGAGGCAGTCGCCAAGTGAATACCTGAAGTGGGATCATGGTAAGCATCATCAAAAGCTACCCAATCACGCCGGTCAGTCATATGGTCAAGAACGAGGCGTCCTGAACGCGACGGGCGAGGAGCAGGAGGCTCTTGCACGATCTCCAGGCCGCTAAAACGTGTAAATGAATAGGACCACCATGCTCCATAATCAACTGCAAGTGTCATTGCATGGCCATACTCGCCATCATTAACAATGCTCAAACCAATATCGCTTTGACGTGCGATAACCGCATCGGTTTCTTCACGTAAAAGAGTGGAAAATTCTTCACGTCCCAATGTTCCTTCTTCGTATTTCTTATTAGCCTCCAATAGGCGAGCAGAACGAGGCAGAGAACCAACATGGGTTGTTAAAACAGGCATGTGAATATCCTTTTATCAATACCTACCAGACGCTGTTAGGGTATAAGCCAGCACAGGAAATACATAAGTCCTTTCAGAAAATGAACTCACATGTCGTTATGATTTGACTTTTCTTTCACATCTGCGTGATTAAAATCCTCAAAAAATACGTGGGAAGCCTTGTGAAGCTACGGTGTGCGATAGTGCACGCATCTGTTAGGTAGGGCATGTGTGAGAGAGCATACCCTCATGAATATGTGAAGAAAAATAGGGGATAAACCCTTTTTTCTCAACAAAAAACACTGCGAAGAAAAACACGCTTTACCAATGAATTACACGCGCTCGCATGGGTAACAGAAGTAAAAAGCGTCCGATACCCGTCTATCTGCTGCAGATTTTCTGCCCTGCTTTACTCTTAAATACAACACAACCTATAAGGAGAACACGAGCATGAGTAGGCAGCTCAGGTCAGCAACATCAACCAGTGGGCGCAATATGGCAGGCGCTCGCGCCCTATGGCGAGCCACAGGTATGGGTGATAGTGACTTTGGAAAGCCAATTATCGCTGTTGTTAATTCCTTTACCGAATTTGTTCCCGGCCACGTTCACCTGCGAAACGTCGGTCAAATCGTAGCTGATGCGATCACCCAAGCCGGTGGTGTTGCAAAAGAAATGAATACCATTGCTGTAGATGATGGTATTGCCATGGGGCATGCAGGCATGTTGTATTCCTTGCCCTCACGTGAAGTGATAGCTGATTCAGTGGAATACATGGTTAATGCTCACTGTGCCGATGCGATGGTATGTATCTCTAACTGTGACAAAATCACTCCCGGTATGCTCATCGCAGCTATGCGGGTGAATATTCCCTGTATTTTTGTTTCAGGTGGCCCTATGGAGGCTGGGAAAAATATTGATCCATCATTGATTGTGGGTCCTGCCCGTACAGGTCACGGCAATCTCATCACCGTGATGAATGCGACAGCTAATGACGAGATTAGCAATGATGATCTGAGGGCTCTTGAAAAAGCTGCGTGTCCGACATGCGGTTCCTGCTCAGGCATGTTCACTGCTAACTCAATGAACTGCTTGACTGAGGCTTTAGGTTTGTCATTGCCGGGTAACGGGTCCACTTTGGCGACTCATCAGGCACGTCGCGGCCTTTTTGAGCGCGCAGGTGCGCTTGCCGTGGACTTATGTCGGCGCTACTACGACCAAGACGATGATTCAGTGTTGCCGCGTTCCATTGCTTCAGCAGATGCATTCCATAATGCAATGACTCTTGACATGGCAATGGGGGGTTCGTCGAATACGGTTCTTCACCTTCTTGCTGTTGCTCATGAAGCAGGTGTGGATTTTGATTTATCGGATATTGCTCATCTAGGTAAAACTGTGCCGTGCTTGTCGAAAGTCGCACCTAACCACAATGATTACCACATGGAGGATGTTCATCGAGCAGGAGGAATACCTCGTTTGCTGGGGGAGCTTGATCGTGCAGGTATGCTCACGCACACTGTTCATTCGGTACATTCACCTGATTTAGTTTCATGGTTAGCCGCATGGGATCCGCGTTCCCCGCAGGTCACAGATGAAGCACTGACTTTGTGGCATGCCGCTCCCGGTAACGTGCGAACAACCGAGCCTTTTTCTACAGCGAATCAGTGGAATGAACTCGATCTTGATACAGAAAATGGTTGTATTCGTGACGTTGCACATGCCTATACGGCAAATGGCGGTTTAACCGTACTGTATGGCAATTTAGCTCCCGAAGGGGCCATTATTAAGGCTGCCGGTATTGATCCTGAGCTATTCCACTTTGAGGGACGGGCCAGGGTTATGGAATCCCAGGAAGAAGCAATAGACCGTATCCTCGATAAAACTGTTCAAGCCGGTGATGTCGTGGTTATCCGTTATGAGGGTCCTGCTGGCGGTCCAGGGATGCAAGAAATGCTGTATCCGACCTCATTCCTGAAAGGGCGTGGTTTAGGTAAAGCATGTGCGCTGATTACTGATGGTCGTTTTTCTGGTGGCACATCAGGTATATCTGTCGGGCATATTTCACCTGAAGCTGCCGATGGTGGTCTTATTGGCCTCGTGGAAGACGGAGATACCATCATTATTGACGTGAATGAAGGCATACTGTGTTTGGATGTCCCTGAGGAAGAACTGGAACGTCGTCGTTGCGCACAGGAAGAACGTGAAAATCCGTGGACCCCTGTGAATCGTCAGCGTAAAATTTCTGCAGCTTTACAGTTATACGCAGCAACAGCATTATCTGCTTCTCGCGGTGCTGCGCGTGATGTTAATAGGATCCTCCGTAAGAAAGGCTGACACATGCCTGCCGAACACGTTGCTCTTTATGACACGACGCTGCGTGACGGCGCTCAACAAGAAGGTATTTCCCTTTCAGTTGCCGACAAAATCGCCATTGTGCGCATCCTGGATGACCTGGGAGTGGACTACGTGGAAGGCGGCTGGCCTGGGGCGATACCGAAAGACACGGAATTTTTTCAGCAAGCTGCAACTATGACACTGCGCAGGACGCATTTGGTTGCTTTTGGTTCAACCGCGCGTCCGGGTCTTGCTCCATCAAAAGACCAGCAAGTATGTGCTTTACGTGATTGCGGAGTTGAACGGGTTACTTTGGTTGCTAAATCAGATCCCCGTCACGTAAAGCAAGCATTACGAACAAGCTGTGCAGAGAATTTACGCATGGTCCATGACACTGTTGCTTTTCTTACGCAAGCAGGTCATGAAGTTATGGTGGATCTTGAACATTTCTTTGACGGATTAGCTGAAGATACGTCCTATGGTTTTGAAGTGATCCGTGCAGCTGTTGATGCTGGTGCTAGTACCGTCATTGCCTGCGATACAAATGGCGGAAACTTACCTGACGCAATTGCGCATTACTGCGAACAAACACGTATGTTCCTTGACGATATAGGAGCGCAACACGTGGTCCTTGGGATACATGCGCATAATGACACAGGATGCGCCGTGGCAAATTCTTTAGCCGCTGTCAATGCGGGTGTGCGACATGTGCAAGGAACCATTAACGGTTATGGTGAGCGTACCGGAAACACGAATCTATTGACTTGCGCAGCTAACCTTGAACTTAAAATGCCGTACACCGCTTTACCTGCGGGGCATTTAAGCCAACTGGAACATGTATCGCACCGCGTGGCAGAGTTAGTCAATATTACGCCCTATGCGCGTGACCCATATGTAGGGCGTAGCGCATTTGCTCATAAAGCAGGTTTACATGCTTCAGCTATTCGAGTGAACCCTGACCTGTATCAGCATATTGATCCCGTCAACGTAGGTAATGACATGCGCATGGTTGTTTCAGAAATGGCAGGACGCGCATCCATTGAATTGAAAGCACGCGAATGTGGCCTTGATCTGTCAAAACGGCCGGAGGTATCTGCACGTGTAGCTATTGTCGTCAAAGAACGTGAAGCGCAAGGGTACACATTTGATGTCGCAGATGCCTCTTTTGAGTTACTTGTCCGTAAAGAGCTAGGTAAGTTACCTCGTTTTGTACGAGTAGAGTCATGGAAAGTTATGACTCAAGAAATAGCTGAAGTACAGGGTGAACCTTTCACACAATCTGAAGCAACTGTGAAAGTACATACGGATACGCGTCATATTCGCACAGCAGAAGGAAACGGCCCGGTTAATGCTCTGGACCGTGCCCTGCGACACGTCCTCACACGTGATTATCCTGTAGCGGCTTCTTTTGCTTTGACAGATTTCAAAGTGCGTATTCTTGAAGATCCTCACGCAGGAACGGACGCGACAACACGTGTTTTAGTCACAATGGGAAACGGAAAACGTCAATGGACAACGGTAGGAGTAGGCACTGACGTTATTGAAGCTTCATGGGAAGCACTCTTTGACGCATACTGGTGGGGCTTGCTTGCGGCAGGTGCCACATCATTATTAGAAGAATAATTTTTAAGGAAAGTAAAACATATGCGCGGTGAATATAAAGTCCCCGGTGGAAAACTTGTCGTAGCAAACGTGGAGATACTCAATGATCATCTGGCACATGTGCAGATTACTGGCGATTTTTTCCTGAGCTGTGATGAAGCATTAGAGCGTATTTCAGGAGCTTTAGAAGGCCTACCCGCTGATGTTTCTGTGAGTGCAATGACCGCTGCGATTGATTCTGCTCTTTATGACACAGACGAACTTATGGGGATCACTTCGCAAGGCGTCGCTATCGCAGTGCGTCGCGCTGTCGGCCACGCATTATCGTGGAGCGATATTGATTTTGAGGTGATTCATGGTCCTGTGGTCGATCCGCGTCTGAACGTGGCCCTAGATGAAACTCTCGTTGAGGAAGTGGCTGCTGGCCGTCGTAAACCATTTATGCGCCTGTGGGAATGGGAAGGATCGCAGGTTGTGATTGGTTCTTTCCAGTCCTACGCTAATGAATTACAACCTGAGGGTGTTAAACGACATGGGATTACTGTGACCCGCCGTGTCTCAGGCGGCGGTGCCATGTTCATGGAATCTGGTAACTGCGTGACATTTTCTTTAGTCGTGCCCACCGCACTGGTTGAAGGAATGAGTTTTGAACAGTCCTACCCATATTTAGATCAGTGGGTGATGGAAGTGCTTGAGAAACTCGGTATTCATGCTCACTATGTTCCACTCAACGATATCGCTTCCGATAAAGGGAAAATTGGAGGAGCCGCACAAAAACGCTGGGCACATGGATACATGTTGCACCATGTGACAATGGCTTATGATATCGACGCCCAAAAAATGAATGAAGTACTGCGTATCGGTATGGAAAAGCTCCGGGACAAAGGAACACGCAGCGCAGTAAAACGTGTGGATCCTATGCGCTCGCAGACGGGAATGCCTCGTGAGGAAATTATGAGGGTTTTCCGCGATTACTTTATAGATAAGTTTGGGGCCAGCATGTCCTATCTGACGCAGGAAGAATTACGTGTGGCGCAAGAGCGTGTGGAATCAAAGTTTGCGACTGATGAGTGGACTTTCCGGCTGCCATAAGTTTTCCAGGTAAATACAGTTACTGGCTTTATGGTCTTGAGTGCGCTTTCCTCGCAAGGAGGATGTTTGAATATGGTTGCATCCTGTAAGCCGTGATAGGTGGAAAGCGGCCGCTGAATAGTATGAGGTTTTCGTATAAAAATCAGCGTATGCGCGGACCAAAAATTGCTGTTCCTACACGTACACGTGTACTTCCTTCTGCTATTGCCCATTCAAGGTCATGGGACATACCCATTGACAATTCGAGTGCATTTTCAGGCAGGTTGAGACGTTGTGCAGTGCGGTCACGTAAAAGACGTAAATGTTCATATGCTCGACGAACGGGAGCTTCATGCGATGAATTGAGGCCAACTGTCATGAACCCAGTTAATATGAGGGAATCACATTCATTCACAGCATCAACGAGGGTATTAACCACTGTCGGCGCACATCCGGATTTTGTGATTTCGCCGGATACATTCACTTGAATCATCACAGGAAGTGGATGCATGAGTCGTTTACTTAGAGGCTCGATAATATCCACGCGGTCGAGAGTGTCGATTGCGTCAACACAGGACAGCGCCATATTGATTTTATTGCTTTGGAGCGGACCGATGAGGTGGATACGTGAATGGGGGATAGCGTGAATTGCTTCTGCTGTGTCGCGTGCTTCTTGAACACGATTATGCCCCAGGAGGATAGGGTGAGCGCTGTGTGATAGATGCTGTGCGGCTTGAAAACATGAATCTGCGCTTTGAGTTTTCGCAGCTATCTGTAAAACAACAGCATCAGTTCGGCCATATGTTTCACAGGCATGTTCTATACGTTCGTAGACGAGATCGATATTGCGCTCAATACTCATAGTTTATAAGCATAGGGTAGTTTGTGATGAGGGTACGAAGCCTTTGGACAGAAACAGAAACGATGGGTGTGATTGTCCTGCCTGCCTTGCAGCTTTACATAAGCGAAATGCTTTTTAGGCATGAGGACTGAAATCAACAAAATACAGCGCTAATTCGTCGTGTAGCTCAGTTTGCTGAAGATCAACGTAAGCCACCATACGCCAATCACCATCCCCTTCAGGATCAACAATGCGCTGAGTAATCAACCACAGGGAAGGGCAGGGCTGATTCAGCACATTTTCGGGCAGGCCAGATGCAATCAGATCTACCCGTTCAGGAGATTCATTAATGACACACATTGAATGTGAACGTGCTTCCTGGTCAATTCCTATCCAATCGTATTCTGCCCAATAGCGGGCCAAAGCATGATCCCAACGTGCCTCATCCCATCCTGCTGCTTCATCCAAGCGACCTAAAGACACGACATCGTCACGTGAAGCTAACTCAACACGCTTAAACATGGCATTGCGTACATGTGTGCGTAACGCATGACGATTAGCAGTAAGAGGCACACTTCCATCCGGTCGCGCACCGAAAGCACGTTCCAGCCCCACATCCGTAGTGTCAGTGCGTGTAGTTTCTGGAACAAAAACACCTGAAATCAAAGACTCCCACTCATCAAGTAAAGAAGAATCAACGGCGCGTACAAGGTCCCCTAGCCAATTAATGATTTCAGTTAATTCCGGTGTCATCATGGTGTCAGGGATCAGCTGACGTAAAGCCCGGTAAGCATCTGTGAGGTAACGCAAAATAACACCTTCACTGCGCCCCACATCGTAGCGTGCCACCAATTCAGAAAAAGTCATTGCGTTTTCAATCATTTCACGGACAACAGATTTTGGTGAAATCTCTAAAGCACCGACCCAAGGGTTTGAAGTGACATAGGTTGAAAAAGCAGCATGCAATAACTCAGATAATGGCTGAGGCCAAGTTACCTCATCCAAAGAAGCTACACGTTCGTCATAGTCCATACCTTGCGCTTTCATTGCCGCCACAGCTTCTGCACGTGCAACACGTTGCTGAGCAAAAAGTAAAGGACGAGGATCTTCTAAAACCGATTCAACAACAGAAACAGCATTGACAGCAAAATCAGAATCAGTGGAATCAAGCAGCTCAAGAGTAGCCAAAGCGAAAGGCGATAACGGTTGATTCAAAGCAAAATCATCAGGAAGATCAGCAACTAAACGCACACGAGGTGTTCCTTCTGCACGTGCCAGCGTACTACTGACATGTTCAATGACTCCACCTGTTCGTAATGAAGAATAAATGTCGCCTAAGCGCCTTAAATGTGGGTTAATGTCACGAAGATGATCGTCATTATGCGTTGCCAGAAAAACAAGATGCTCACCAGGATCGCGTTGCGCCTCAGCTGCACCGGCTAAAACGTGAAGCACCATTGCGTGACTCAGAGCAAAACGTGATTGTAATTGTTCGGGAGCCGCTGAAACTAAACGGTCAAAGGTTGCACGCGTCCATGAGATTTGGCCAGCAGTTCCACCTAAATTTTTCTTTGAAATCTTCTTCTTTGCTCGTTTGGCAGCACGTTCATCGCGAGCATTTTCTTGCGCTGCTGTTAGACGTGCGCGTTCACGCGCTTTTTCTACCTCATGTTCAGGAGCAAGAACTCGAACAAAACCCACAGTATCAAAACCGGCTCGCCCTGCTCGCCCAGCAATCTGATGAAATTCACGTGCGGACAGATGACGCATACGCTCCCCATCAAATTTCACGAGAGAAGACACAAGAACCGTTCGTATAGGCACGTTAATGCCGACTCCCAGAGTGTCAGTTCCACAGATAACTGCCAATAGCCCCTGACGTGTCAGCCGTTCAACAAGACGACGATAGCGCGGCAACATACCGGCATGATGAACTCCCACACCGCGTTGTAACAAGGCTCGTAGGGTCTGGCCAAATCCGTGTCCAAAAGACACCGTCGCCAATGCCTCACGAATTTTCTTCACTTGCTCGTCAGAAACTAAAGAAGCATGTTGGAAAACTTGTGCTGTCGTTAAAGCGTCTTTTTGAGCAAAATGGACAACATAAATGGGCCAGCGGCCTTCAGCTATTAAACGTTCAACTGTAGGGACAATTTCGTCTACCACGTAATCAAATTCAAGAGGGACAGGACGTTGTGCGTTATCTACTAAAGTCACGTCGCGGCCTGTGCGTTCTTTCCAGCTGCGAGAAAAATGGGATGTGTCGCCTAAAGTCGCTGACATGACAACAAACTGGGGGCGGGTGAGTTCAAGTAAAGGAACTTGCCACGCCCAGCCGCGTTGAGGATCCCCATAGAAATGAAACTCATCCATGATGACCATGTCAGTATCTAAAGAAGGACCGCTCCGTAAGGACGCATTTGCCAGAATTTCTGCGGTGCAGCAAATAATAGGTGCCTCACTGTTCAAAGACACATCCCCTGTCACCATTCCCACATTTGCTGCCCCGAACAGTTCCACAAGATCAAAAAATTTTTCAGATACCAAGGCTTTCAGTGGGGCTGTGTAATAACTACGACCTCCATGCGCCATTGATACAAAGTGGGCTGCCAATGCAATCATTGATTTACCTGAACCGGTAGGGGTTGCAGCAATTACATGGTTCCCAGCAAGTATTTCAAGGAATGCTTCCTCCTGGTGAGGATATAAAGGGCGACCTGTTGACTTCGCCCATGCAGTGAAAGCCTCATAGAGAGCATCAACATCATGGGTAGCGTGAGAGTCTTCGATTTGGTCAAGTAAAGCGTTGAGCGCACAGGTCATAGTGAGTATTCTTCCTTACCTTTGCTATGAATTCATACTGAGTGTGCTGAGGAAGAAAAAGCTGTCGTGACTGCGGTGATATTTTATGTTCCCAAGCACAGGGGGAGGGTGTATGTGCTTAAAGCAGGGGAGTATCTTTTGTGCTGTGCATACGCAGGTCAGCTGAGGCGCCCGGAGCGGCAGTGAGATTTTTCGTTGCTCACACGGGGGTGAGGGTGTCGATTAATGGACGAGCAAGCACAAGAGAAGCCAAACATGTCACTATCGCTGTGCCTGAAGCCTTTAACTTTTATGAAGGCGCGTACATAATGCCAAGGAAGTGACATGATAGTTTCAACTGAGACACTCTCGTTGTGGGATACGTTAGCCGCACAGATCCTTACTGTAGCTGACTGGTTGACTTTACATGTGACACTATGGGTTCTTGTGGGAACCGGTTTATTCCTCACTATCGCCTCACGTGCTTTACAAATCCGTTATTTCCCTGACATGCTACGTACGGTGGTGGGTTCACGCCAAGATGCGCATGGGGGAATATCCAGTTTTCAAGCTTTCACTATTTCCCTTGCTGCCCGTGTAGGTGTAGGCAATGTTTTTGGTGTTGCTGCAGCTTTACTCATGGGAGGCCCAGGCGCTATTTTCTGGATGTGGGTTGTTGCCCTTGTCGGCATGGCAACAGCTTTTTTTGAGGCAACTCTCGCGCAGATTTTCAAAGTGCGTGCTGCTGATGCTTCTTTCAGAGGAGGCCCTGCTTACTACATTGCTTTAGGTATGAAAAATAAAGTCCTTGCTGTGATCTTTGCGATCATTACAGTGGTGACCTGCGCTTTTGTTATCACCTCGGTTCAGTCAAATGCTATTGCTGGTACGTTGCTTTCTGTATTAGGTGAAAACGGTTCCACCCCAATCGCGGCTTTGGGGGGCTTGGCGGCAGCGCAGATCGTGATTGCTGCTTTGCTTTTTGTTTTTTCTTCAATGGTGATCTTTGGTGGTATTCGTGCGGTTGCTCGTGTAACAGAGTGGATGGCGCCGATTATGTCACTGATTTACGTGGTGATGGTTGCCGTTATTGTCATCATCAATATTGGTGATTTTGGTCGAGTGATTTATGAGATCATCCGGGAAGCTTTTGCTCCAGCACCGATTGCAGGTGGATTAGGTGGCGGTATTTTCGCAGCCATTATTAATGGGACGAAACGGGGTCTTTTCTCCAATGAAGCGGGTCAAGGAACTGCGCCAAATGCTGCTGCAACAGCAACAGTGAACCATCCGGTTCAGCAAGGTTTGTTGCAATCTTTAGGGGTTTTTGTTGACACGATTATTGTGTGTACAGCAACTGCATTCGTTATTTTGATTGCAGGCCCTCAGGTGTGGGGCGCTGAAGGTGTGAATCCAGCGAATTTGACTACTTTAGCGGTATCTCATGAATTGGGTCAGTGGGCTGTGATGCCGATGGCTGTGCTGATCTTTGTTTTGGCTTATTCGTCAATTATTGCGGCGTATGTCTATTCAGAAACGAATATGTCATTTGTGACCTCATCACGGATTGCAGTGTGGGTTGTACGTGTTATTTCTGTGGGTTCTGTCGTCATAGGTGCGCTTGCCACATTGGATTTGGTGTGGAATACCGTTGATATTGCAATGGCTGTGATGACGGTGACGAATTTGGTGGCTCTTTTGGTCTTATCCAAGTGGGGTTTTGGTGTCATGCGTGATTATGACGCTCAAAAGCGCGCAGGTGTTGCCTCACCGATTTTCATTTCAACAGGTAATAAGTTTTTACCAGGTGAATTGCCGACAGATGTGTGGGAGCGCGCTCCTGAAGAACAACAGACATCTGCACCACGTCAGTAATAGTGTGAGTCTGTGTGTCAGTATGTCATGAGCAGGTGAGCGGCGAACTCTGCATACATGTATCTTCTGTGACTAGGCAAAATTTAAGGTAAGAAAGATTAATGACGACGGTACGTACTTTTTCATTAGATGACTTATATGCCACCGGATCACTGAAGTGGAGCACTGAGAAACAAACGGATGCTTTACCAACTCTAGGGGCATGGGTAGCTGAAATGGATTTCGGTACAGCACCGGCAGTTGAACGTGTCCTTGTCGATAACATTCGTAAGGGTTTTTTAGGCTACTTTCCTTCATGGCTTAAAACTCAGGTGGCTGAGTCAACAGCTCGCTTCCATAATCGTCGTTTCGGTTGGAATATTTCAGAACAGGATATTCGCATAGTGGGAGCAGTCCTGCCTGCTCTTATCCGAATGATTACTTACCTGACGCGGCCTGACTCTGCGGTGATTGTACCGACCCCAGCGTATATGCCTTTTTTATCAATTCCACGCGAGCTTGGGCGGCAAGTTATTGAAGTCCCCTCTATTCACGATGAAGCAGCAGGGGATGCCGGGTGGAAATTAAATGTGGAAGGTATCGAAAGTGCATTAAAAGAAGGGGCGGGACTCCTCATTTTATGTAATCCTTGGAATCCTACGGGGCGCGTATTATCACGTGAGGAATTAAAAGAAGTCCACGACGTTGTTTCACGGTATGACGCTCTGATTTTTGCCGATGAAATTCATTCACCACTGGTGCTTCAACCAATTCCTTTTACCTCCTATGCGAGTATGGGCTCAAGCTATGCAGCACATACGGTGACAGCGACAGCAGCAACGAAAGGCTGGAATATCGCAGGACTGCCGAATGCTCAGGTTATTGTGCCAGATGAGGATTTACGTGCTCGGTGGGACGCAACGCCAGAACAGGCTTCGGGAATGCCTGTGCCTTTAGGAGCTTTAGGAACAGTTGCCGCATATGAGCATGGGGATGAATGGCAAACTGAAGTTCTGCGCCTAGTGAATGAGAATATTGACCGTCTGGCTGTTGGGTTGGATGGTACAAGTATTCGTTTTGTGCGTCCTGAGGCAACCTATTTGACGTGGTGGGATTTTCGTGAAGTTGCACTGAACGGAGCTGACCCTGCGAAATATATGCGTGAAAAAGCGGGTGTTATCGTAAACGCTGGGAAAACACTTGGCGGTCACTGGCAGCAGTGGGCGCGCGTCAATGTGGCTTGCAGCCCTGAACATATGCAGATGATTATTGAGAGGGTGCGTCACTCTTTCGCCTAAGACATACAAAAGAGCGCGACTTTTCAAAGGTCGCGCTCTTATGATATGTGCGGTTTTTAGCGACGAATAACGGGGTTAGTTAATGTACCGAGTTCTTCAACGCCAAATGAAACTGTGTCGCCTGCGGTAATAGTGCCGTACACAGAAGGACAACCGGTAACGATCACATCGCCGGGTAGCAAAGTAAACAGTGTTGAACAGTAGGCGATAAGTTCCCGCACTGTATGCAGCATATAGGCTGTTGAGCCACTGGTTTCTTTTTCCCCGTTGATTGTGCCATGCAGAGTAAGGGATTGGACATCAAGTGTAGGGTCTACCGTAATCCACGGACCGAGCGGACAGAATGTGTCAGCTCCTTTTCCTTTATCCCAAGGTCCACCATCCATAGCATCACGTGCAGTCACATCATTAGCTAATGTGTATCCGAAAATGACTGAGTCAACATCTTCCAGAGGGACATCTTTCGCAAGGGATTTAATGATGACAGCAACTTCGCCCTCATAAATCACATCATTAGTCCAGCTGGGTAACACAATCGGATCATCAGGACCGATAACAGAGCTATTTGGCTTTAAGAAAATAGGCGGCATAGGCGTAGGCTCTGGAGAACCTGGCTGTCGGATATCAGGTCCGAAATTATTGCCAATACCAATGACTTTTGAGCGTGGAATGACAGGGGACAAGAGTCTCACGTCATCCAGTTCAACGATACGACCAGAAGGCTCAATGGGAGAGAAAAGCGGATCGCCTTTCAAAACCACAATACGTGTAGAACCATCTTCGAGAACACCATAAGCGGGGGAAGACCCGTCAGAAAAACGTACGATACGCATACTGTTAGATTAGTCCTCCTTAGATATTTGCGAGGCGTTATCGTCCTCGTTTTGGAAAATAAAAGGAAAGTAATCTGCTCTGAAGCCCTTTATGCGCTACGAGGAAGGAAAACTCAATCTGATTGCGTGGACTAGGTGAGCGAAACTTACATAACAGATGTGAAGAAAAACGGTTTCCATACCCCATATGCCGGTAAAGAATATCTGTGAACGGGCGTAGAATGACCTCATGACTGAAACCAGCGCACATACTTCACCTGTCCGTGTTCGTTTTTGCCCTTCTCCTACGGGTACTCCGCATGTGGGAATGGTCCGTACTTGCCTTTTTAACTGGGCCTGGGCACGTCATACCGGTGGAACTTTTGTTTTCCGTATTGAGGATACTGATGCTGCACGTGACTCTCAGGAGTCTTTTGACCAAATACTTGACTCGCTGCGCTGGTTAGGGTTGGACTGGGATGAAGGAATCGGCAAAGGCGGGCCACATGAGCCTTATCGCCAGTCTGAACGTATGGATATCTATGCTCGGGTTGCTGCACAGCTTCTTGAAGGAGGATACGCTTACGAGAGTTTTTCTACTCCTGAAGAAATTGAGCAACGTCACCGTGATGCAGGTCGTGACCCGAAGCTAGGGTATGACGGATACGATCGTGACCTCACTAAGGAACAAAAAGCTGCGTATCGTGCGCAGGGACGTGAACCTGTTTTACGCATGAGGATGCCCGATCATGACATTACATTTACTGACTTAGTACGCGGCGAAATTACTTTCAAAGCAGGATCTGTGCCGGATTATGTTATTGTGCGAGCCAATGGTCATCCTTTGTACACTTTGGTGAACCCAGTTGATGATGCTCTGATGGAAATTACTCACGTTCTACGTGGTGAAGATCTGCTGTCCTCAACACCACGACAGATTGTTTTATATCAGGCGCTGATGGATCTTGGAATCGCGTCATGTATTCCCGAATTTGGTCACTTGCCATATGTGATGGGTGAAGGAAATAAGAAGCTGTCAAAACGCGATCCACAGTCGAATTTGCTGCTTCACCGTGAAGCCGGCATGATTCCTGAGGGTTTGAATAACTACTTGGCTTTACTCGGCTGGTCGATTGCTCCTGATCGTGATGTTTTCAGCATGGATGAAATGGTAGAAGCCTTCGATATTTCTCATGTGAACCCAAATCCTGCGCGTTTTGATCCAAAGAAATGCGTGGCTATTAATGCTGAACATATTCGTCGCCTTGATGTCGCAGATTTTGCTCAGCGTATGGTGCCTTTCTTGCATAGGGAAAAGTATGTGTCAGCAGATTCATACGAGGAACTTACTGCGCGCGAACAAGAAATTGTGACAGCTATTGCTCCGCACGTTCAGACTCGTATTCAACTGCTGGGTGAAGTTCCAGGTATGGCAGGTTTCTTATTTGCGGCAGATGATGAACTCACTCTGGATGAAACTGCAGTAGCTAAATTGAAAGAGAACGCAGTGCAAGTCCTTGAAACTGCGCGTCACATTCTTTCAACCTTGTCAGATGAAGAATTTTGTACAGAAGTGATGGAAGAACGTTTACGCGCGGCAATTGTTGAGGGCATGGAGATTAAACCACGTTTAGCTTTTGGTCCTCTCCGAGTGGCAGTAACAGGTCGTCAAGTTTCACCTCCGCTATTTGAATCCATCGAAATTCTTGGAAGGCAATCAGCCCTTGCTCGCGTTGATGCTCTTATCCAACGACTGGAAGCAGGAGTGGCGTGAATAGTCCCACTCTTTGTCGATTTGTCGAAGGGAAAATAGTCGGCTAAAGTTTTGTCTTGTTGTCATCGGGACAGTTTCTGGTGAGAACAAGCCATGGGGTATGGTGTAATTGGCAACACGACTGATTCTGGTTCAGTTGTTCTAGGTTCGAGTCCTGGTACCCCAGCGATCACATGATGAGTGAGTGATTTTGCCCCCATCGTCTAGCGGCCTAGGACACCGCCCTCTCACGGCGGCGACACGGGTTCAAATCCCGTTGGGGGTACGGTTACCTTTCACTAAGGTTAACTTGTTACCTCGCTGAGAGGTTTAGCGCCCCCATCGTCTAGCGGCCTAGGACACCGCCCTCTCACGGCGGCGACACGGGTTCAAATCCCGTTGGGGGTACAAGCGCGGAACCCAATGTTGGGCTTTTATTTTTTCTTATCTGATGAACTTATCCGCCTGAGGCGATCTTCTGACGATCTGCCTTAAAGACTTCATGAGAAACCTGTGTGACGTATTTTTCGTCAATGCATTGCTTTTTCGCTCAATTCGCTTCGTTCTTTCCTAGCAATGCGCGGTACCATTGACGACGACACAATGAAACCTTGAGTCAGGAGATCCTGTGACCACCATCGACGTTCACATTAACGGCCAGTTACATAGCATCGAGGCGGGAACCACTGGGACAACACTTTTTGACGGACAACGCGATGTTGTTGCCATGTTTATCAACGGTGAACCGTGGGACCTGAGCCGTGAAATTCCCTCAGAAGCCACAGTCGAACCAATTACGCTGACCTCGGAAGCAGGCTTACAGATTCTGCGTCACTCCTGCACGCACGTTATGGCACAGGCAGTACAGGAAATTTATCCGGATGTGAACCTAGGTATCGGACCTTTCATTACAGATGGCTTCTACTACGATTTCGGTAATATTGATTCGGTAACGCCTGAACTCATGCGTGATATTGAAAAACGCATGAAACGAATCGTCAAAGAAGGACAAACATTCCGTCGTCGTGCAATCAGTGATGAAGAAGCGCGCGTCGAATTAGCGCAGCAGCCCTACAAGTTGGAACTCGTCACCACAAAAGGTCACGGCGCTGAAGAAGCTTCTGTTGAGGTAGGCGCAGGCGAACTCACCATGTACGATAACGTGCGCCGCGATGGAACTGTTGCATGGACTGACCTCTGTCGTGGTCCACATTTACCCAGTACGCGACTCATCGGTAATGGTTTTGCCTTGACAAAATCTTCCTCAGCCTACTGGAAAGGCGATCAAGCAAATGATCCTTTGCAGCGTATTTACGGGACCGCTTGGGCATCAAAAGATGATCTTGTTGCCTACCAAGAACGAATAAAAGAAGCAGAACGCCGCGACCACCGGCGCCTTGGTACAGAACTTGACCTCTTTTCTTTTCCAGAGGAACTAGGAGCAGGCCTGCCAGTATTCCACCCCAAGGGTGGTGTGCTTAAACGTGTCATGGAAGACTACGTGCGTGCAGCCCATATCGCTCACGGATTCCAATATGTTGGAACACCGCATATTTCTAAAGAAGACTTATTCCACACATCCGGTCACTTACCGTATTACGCGGATGGGATGTTCCCACCAATGGACGATGACGGGCAGTTGTACTACCTCAAAGCTATGAACTGCCCAATGCATAACCTGATTTTCCGTTCGCGTGGGCGCTCATACCGTGAGTTACCTTTGCGTCTTTTTGAATTTGGTACTGTTTATCGAAATGAAAAGTCCGGTGTGCTGCAAGGACTCACCCGTGTACGTTCGATTACGCAGGATGATTCTCATAGTTATGTGATGCCCGAACAAGCAGCAGATGAAATTAAGCACCTGCTGAACTTTATTTTGAAGCTGCTGCGCGATTTTGGTTTGACTGACTTTTATCTTGAGCTGTCCACTCGTGACACGGATGGTAAAAAGAAAGACAAATTCATCGGCACAGATGAACAGTGGGCAGAAGCCACTGCGATTCTTGAACGTTGTGCTGAAGAAACCGGTTTAACCTGTGTTCCTGATCCAGGTGGGGCTGCTTTCTATGGGCCGAAGATTTCAATACAAGCCAAGGATGCTATCGGTCGCACATGGCAGATGTCCACCATCCAGTACGACTTCAACCAGCCACACCGTTTCGGGTTGGAATTTACTGCTCCTGATGGCACACATCAAGAACCTGTGATGATTCACTCGGCAAAATTTGGTTCAATTGAGCGTTTCATTGGCGTGCTCACTGAGCACTATGCGGGTGCATTCCCAGCATGGCTTTCACCTGAGCAAGTACGACTGGTTCCTGTGGCTGAAGCATTTAACGAGTACTGCATGGGTGTTGCTGAGCAACTACGTCGTCACGGTATACGGGCAGAGGTTGACCTGTCAGATGACCGTTTCGGAAAGAAAATACGTAATGCCTCGAAAGAAAAAGTACCTTTCACCCTTATTGCAGGTGGTGAAGATGTGGAGGCTGGCGCGGTTTCGTTCCGTTTCCGTGACGGTTCACAATTAAACGGTGTTGCTGTAGATGAGGCTGTCGCACGCATTGTTACCCATGTGGAGTCGCGTTGTAATTCGGATAAATTCGACGAGGCATAGGAAAGAGACTGAAGAATAATGCAGGATATGCGGTGCGAAGATTCACGGACATTAGCGGGTGTGCCTGATGGTTTTTCTCGTCTGTGGACACCGCACCGCATGGCCTATATTTCAGGGGACGAAAAACCTGCGGATGCTTCTTCGGATGAGTGTCCTTTTTGCGCAGCCCCGCAGCGTGATGATTCTGAAGGACTAATTGTTTACAGAGGTTCATCATGCTTTGTTTTAATGAACTTATTCCCGTACAATTCGGGGCACCTGTTGGTGTGTCCATATCGTCATGTTTCTGATTACACAGAACTGAGTGATGATGAACGTAATGAATTATCACTTATGACGGCGACTGCAATGCGAGTAATTCGTCGTGTGGCAGGCCCACACGGATTTAATCTTGGAATGAATCAGGGGGATGTCGCCGGAGCAGGTATCGCTGCTCACCTGCATCAGCATATTGTTCCTCGCTGGTTAGGGGACGCGAATTTCTTGCCGATCATTGCGCGAACAAAGGCTGTGCCTGAACTATTAGAAGATGCTCGTTCCCGTCTTTCTTACGCTTGGGCGCAGGAGTTTTCTGCGCACTGACTTTTCTTCCTTTTTGGGCCGCCTTTTGTGTGAGCATATGAGGAAACACAAGTAAGAAACAGATAAAAGAAAGGGCTGAGTATGCTCGGTAATCACGGTCGTTCTGTTGCTCGCACTATTTTTACTCCACCGGCCCGTTTACTGGCGAGTTTAGGTGTTTCACCAAATATGGTGACTTTCACGGGAACAGTGATGACATGTGTGTTGTCGGTGATTCTGCTTGCTCAAGGGTATTTATGGCAGGGAGGAATCGCACTGGGAATTATTCTTTTTTGCGATTCAATTGATGGTATTTTGGCGCGCCTGACTGGGAAAACATCAGCTTTTGGTGCTTTTTTTGATTCGACGATGGATCGTTTAGGGGATGGAGCAGTATTTGGTTCTTTGCTGGCCTGGGTTGTTTTCCATATGCCTGATAGTTATGCGCGTACATGCGCAATTATTGCCGGTATTGCCTCTTTAATAGCAGTGGGAACAGTCCCGTATGCGCGTGCCCGTGCTGAAGTACTAGGAGTTGTAGCGAAAGTTGGTATAGCGGAACGTACGGATCGTTTAATTGTTGCTTTGGTGTGCGCTGCTTTTACTGACTGGGGATGGGGACAATGGTGGATAAGCATTGGCTTAATGTGGGTAGCTGTCGCTTCGCTCGTTACAGTGGGGCAGCGTGTAGTTTTCACCGCTTCAATGTTGAAGAAATCTGAGGTCAGTCAGGTGAAAATTTGAGCACACTATCCTGCCCAGGCAGGCTACTATGATTTTTTGCTGATATCAGTAAATGATGAGGGAATACTCGATGGCACAAGAAGAAATAGAAAACTCATTGGGATCACAATGGCCTGTCGATGCTGATGGTTATCCGCATCGCAGCGCGGCACGTGTGATTTTATTTAATTCAGATAGTCATGTTTTGTTAGTGCACGGGCATGACGCGATAGACCCATCACATCACTGGTGGTTTACTGTCGGAGGTGGTGTTGAAACAGGTGAAACCCCGCAGCAAGCAGCGGTTCGTGAGCTTTACGAAGAAACAGGTATTCGGATAGAAATTGAAGATCTTATTGGGCCTGTGTTATACCGTCAGGGTCAGTTTGAATTTCTTTCAGTGACTGCTCGACAAGATGAGTGGTTTTTCCTTGCCCACACTAAGGACACGAAGGTAAGTTCACGCGGATGGACTGAACTTGAACAGAATGTGCTTGACGGTCATCGTTGGTGGAATATTGACGAGGTTGATGCTCTTGCTGAAAGTGTCATGGTGACTCCTTCTGGTCTGGCGGATTTGCTGAGGAAATGGAAAGAAGGCTGGGATGGTGAGTGCCTTCATCGTAATGAATACTCAGACTGAGTAAGACCCTAAGTAATAAGAGCATTGACGATAGGGAAGTTACGCGTATTTTGAGTAAAATCGGAAACTAAAAGGGGAGCGACCCCGAATATATCCAATTGCACACGTGGGGTGTGGAAGGTTTTTTATTCCTGAGGTGGCGTTTCCAAAGGAATAGTGCCCAGTAGCTTCCAGGCCTCATCTATACGCGAAAGAATGGCGCTGTAATATTCTGGTTCTTTATTCGGATAGGTGACAACAGTTCCTACCATAGCGGTCACCTCATCAATATCAGTCCATGAATCAGGAATCACTTTTATTGTGGTTCCTTGAGGAAATAGTGTCGTCAGATCCGTGCCATAAAAATCAGCAGTGTGTGAGTCAATAAGGATTTCAGGTTTTTCAGGTGAATTTTCAATGGCAGTGATGACTTCAGTGATTTCTTCTGCTGAATGTGCAGGCGAGTCCCCACTGGCGGCACTATCTGTTTCTGTGGGTTTTTCGCCAATAATGACAGAGGACTGCGAAAAATCATCAGAAGATAAGGCTGATTGTGGACTCGTGATGGTAGTAGGTTCTGCATCAACTAGGTGACGTCCAGGAAAAAGAAACCATATGAGACCGAAGAATACTGCGAGCACACAAGTAAAAAGTAGGCATACCACTAAAAGAGGAATATGTGTGTGCTGCGATTCGAAGATTCGTTTGTTTTGACTCATTTATTCCCTTGAGTGGTAATACGAGTCAAAATATTGGTTAGGTCATCGTTAATATTCTTTTCTTTCAGCAGGTAGCTGTGGAAGCAAGGTGAAGAAAACATTGTTGCTGGACGGTCAACCGATTTTCCTTTTGTCAACAAACGCAAGCGGTTCCATGATTCTTTCACTGCCCATCCTGCAATAAAACCATAGCGGCAGGTTTGCATATTCACAGTATCTGCTCCTGCAGAGGCTGATTTAGTTGACACAATGACATCCCCTGCGGAAATTAATGGTTTACTGGTGCGTCCAAAAAGGGAAAAACCACCAAATTCTATGTTCCCGACCATCGCGTGTACATGAACTGCCTGTGGGAGCATAGGGAGAGTGTCTAAAGCCTTCGAATGAGTACGCAAAGCTTGACCTGCTTCACCACGGAAAGCATCAAGGGCATCAATGCCGTAACAACCTTCATTTGTCTGGTCTTTACGTTCAGCGCATTTTTTCAAATGATCCCACCATAAGCGGATTGGTAAAGCAAGAGGGGAGCGAAGCGGAGCTGAATCAAAGAAGCGGTTAATACTTTGCGCAAGATCTGATCCAGTATTGGGGGTTCCAATCATGACAACATTTGACATCCATTTTTCAACGGGGCGACTTGAGTCAAGGTGTGTTGCTGCTTCACGAACAGCAAGACCTCCCATGGAATGTCCAACCACTGTGACAGGCTTATTGTATTGACGAGCTAAACATTCAATGCCGCGAGCAAGTTTTGGTCCGATTTCTTTATGTGTTACCCAACGAGAATGTACATGAGAGTAGTCAAAAGTGTACACGGCTGTTTTATTGACTTTTTGAGCACGATCAATCATTGAATCATGAATAGAAGATGCAGCAAGCATAATTCCGGCATGCTCATTTGCTTGCCGGTCAATCAGTTGAGAAAAAGTGCCAGTTCGCTCAGGCGTATGTGTCGAACGTGAAATCCAGCCGTGAATGAAAATGACAGGGGTATCTTGTGGGTGAATATCAGGTTCGGCGGCTTGTCTCTTGGCTCCAGTAGACGTCGAAATTATCGGGGCGAGCTGAACAGTATCATCACACGCATGTGGGTTAAAAGGATTCTCTGCGGCGACTGCTTGGCTTACGTAGGGAAGGAAAGATAAACAAGCCAAGGACACGGTGGTGATGAATATGCCAACGCGAGTTGAAAAATGCTGCATTTTCAAGCTTTTCTTTCGTGTAAATACCTGGAGGATGAAAGACTGTGACGAGTGTATTACATAGTGCAAGAGAATCCTATTTATACACATGATGAAATTTATGTGAGTTACGATTCTTGGAGACTAGCGCGTGTATCATAGGTGTGTTTCATAAGTGTCTGAACAGAACAAACAGATAATGGCATGGGAGTTTACCGTGCGATACGCTTGTGAAAGCGTTGACGATGTGACTGTTTTTTACTGTGAAACCGAGAAAAATGTGCCTACACTGGTGATCTTCTAGGTTTTTCCTCCATTAGTTACACGTACCGTAATCCGAAGCCACTATTGTCGAGCGCCACTATCCCAACGGAAGGACAAACTGTGACCAGCAACTACCCACATATTCGACGCCACAGGCCCGAAGTCCTCGCCCCCGCTGGTAGTCTCGACACTCTTAAAACTGCTATCGACTTCGGCGCAGATGCTGTCTACGCCGGTGGGAAAAGCTTTGGGATGCGTACCGCCCCAAAAAACCTGAGCCTTGAAGATTTCGCAGAAGGCCTAGATTACGCGCATACACGCGGGGCTAAACTTTTCGTCACCTGCAATATCCTTCCCACATCCGCCGAAATTGACGATATGAACCGCTACATGGCCGAACTGGGAGAAATTGGTGTTGATGCACTTATTGTCTCTGACATTGGAGTGCTTATGGCAGCCCGACAATATGCTCCCAACTGTGAAATCCACATCTCCACCCAAGCAGGCGTGACAAACTATCAAGCCGCGAATGCACTTGCAGGACTTGGCGCTTCACGAATCGTTCTTGCACGTGAACTGAGCCTCGATGACATCCGACGCATCCGCGCGAAAGTTCCTAGTGACATTGACATTGAATGTTTCGTCCACGGTTCCATGTGTATGGCGTTTTCTGGGCGCTGTCTCATCTCTCAACATACGACAGGGCGCGACGCAAACCACGGTGATTGCGCGCAATCATGTCGCTGGAAGTACCATGTCGTCGAAGAAAAACGTCCCGGCCAGTTCTTCCCCGTCGAAGTCACTGGTGATGGCACATTTATCTTTAACTCTGAAGATATGAATCTCATTGAACATGTTGACCAGATCCTAGATGCCGGTGTTACTAGCTTGAAAATTGAGGGGCGCGCCAAAAGTGCCTATTATGTTGCTGCCATGGCGAATGCCTATAAATGTGCGGTTACGGAATACATGCGTCAACGCGGATATGAGGACAAATCTGGGAAGATTCTTCAGCCTTTCACTCTGCCCAAGCAGGAAGCTTCTTCGCTCACAGGAGACAGCATCAACTCAGCAGAAGTAACGAATGCACATGCAGCTTCTGGTTCATCCTCAAATGATGTAGAAAACTCAAGCAATACACGCCAGCAAGTCATTCTTCCCCAGTGGCTGAAAGATGAACCTTATAAGGTGACGCACCGCGAATATTCCACAGGTTTCTACTTTCCAGATGCGCCGGCAAGTGAAGCGATTATCCGTGGGGGCTACATTAATGACTGGAGATGGCTAGGGACCGTCACCGGTTATGATGATACGCATGGGCGAGTTCAGCTCCTCGCAAAAAATAAAATCACGCCGGGAATGACTATTGAGTTTCTTGCGCCTTTTTCCTCTCCGACACAACTTGTCGTCCCGAGTAGTGGCTTGGTTGATGCCAACGGGGAAGCAGTACCTGAAATTAATAATCCGGCACGCTACTATGCGATTCCTTGCCCTACTCGAATCCCCACGGGAGCGATGATCCGCGCGAAAGTAGTGCGGCCAAAATTGTGATGTGTTATTGTATTTTCCCCTGAGGTGACATAAAGGAAAATAACGGTACTCACTTTTCCTGATGCTCATATCCAGTGTTTTACTCTGATAGAACACAATATAGTTCCTGATGAGAGCCTTTATGAAAAGAGGGGGAAGGGAATGCTGAGTATTTTCAATGAAAATGATATTGCTGAGGGCGCAGCTATGTGACCTCACGGCTATGTGACCCCACGGTGATGAATATTTTTTACGGCATGGTGCGAGCCCTTTTTTGCTGGGAGTCGCGGGTCTGTTTTTTACTGTTTTGGAGGGTAAACCTATTGTCTCAATCTGATGAAAGAACTATAAGCCCATAAACATATAAAACGCAGGTGGCGTGTATAAGGAGTGTACACGCCACCTGCGTTCATTTGCTTTCAACACATGACAACCATATTTACGCATGGTTCATGCTAGAAAGTTGCTGTGCAGAAATTTATTGGTCAGCCTTTTGAGCCGTAATTTGACGCTGCGCAACGGCAATACGTTCACGAATGATACGTACCAACGCGCCGGAAGCCTCACTATGATCTGCAAGCCACTGTTCACCTAGACGGATGATATCTATTGAATCGACATATCCTGCAAGTTCCGAGGGGAACATGAGGGTCACAATGTCTTCAGCAGTATGGAATGTGTGGGAGGACCATATGCTTTCAAGTGAAGCAAAATAGTCCTCAACAAAAGGCAGATACAGTTCAGGGGTAGTGCGTACTTGAGCCCAGAAACCTGACACCATAGCCCAACGGGTATCATTCGCGATTTTATGGTCCCGCAGAATAGATTCCCAAGCAGCGGACTTCACCTCAGGGAGTGCTCGTGCTGCACGTGCGGCTGCAGCATTTTGTAGACCCGTCATGGTGGAGTCTTCTGCTTCGCACGTATTGATATCGGCTTCGGTGGCTGCGCCGGTACGTACTAAGTTAAAGAGTAGAGCCCAGCGAATATCCACATCAAGATCAAGGCCTTGCAGTGTTTGAGTACCCTCAAAAAGCGCTTTTAACGCTTCTATCTGATCTGTGGTAGTTGCATTACGCGCTGCTGCGCGGACAAATAGGCGTTGCTCATCTGAACCACTTGGTGCGGTACGGGCCAACAAAAGTAGGCTGCGTCCTACGTTTTCTTGAACAGAAGCACGTTTGTGTGGAGCAATGAAAGTATGAACAGCCTCATCAATATGACGGAGCAGCAGAGTAAGCATCTGCGCATTTGTTTCAACAGAAGCTGCGTTCAATGCAAGATCAAGATAAGTGGAGGCTGGCATCTGACCGTCTCGCGTCATATCCCATGCGCACGCCATGACTACACCACGTGTGAGCGAGTCATCAAAGAGACGAATATTCGTTGTAGCAAAAGCTAAGGATTCTTCATCTAAACGAATCTTTGCATACGCCAAATCGCCATCATTGACAAGCAAAAACTCAGGACGGGCCTGCCCGCTCAATGAAGTGACCTCTGTGATAGCGCCATCTACATCGAGTTCTTCGTGCATGACGCGACGCAGCTTACCGTCTTGGGCGCGGGAATAACCTGCAATTGCAAGACGATGAGGACGTAAAGAAGAACCGGGTGTGAAAGATTCTTGCTCAATTGCGACACGTGTCAATACGCCGTTATCGTCAACTTCCACAAGAGGACGTAAAACGGTGACACCAGCTTCTTCAAGCCAGACTCGTGACCAGGCAGATAAATCACGACCGGATGCTTTTTCGAGTTCGGTGAGCAGGTCGGCAAGCGTGGCATTGGCATATGAATGAGCAGCCAAATAACGTTGTAATCCCGCAAAGAAAGCATCACGCCCTACATAGGACACAAGCTGACGTAATACCGCCGCTCCTTTTGCGTAAGTGATACCGTCAAAGTTGACTTCCACATCAGCAAGATCACGAATTTCAGCTTTAATTGGGTGAGTTGTGGGCATCTGATCTTGACGCAGGCCCCAGTCCTTACGCAGCATAAATCCAGTCCAGCCGTCTACATACTGGGTGGCTTCAGCTAAAGCAAGATGGCTCATAAATTCTGCAAATGATTCATTGAGCCACAGATCATTCCACCACTTCATTGTGACGAGGTCGCCGAACCACATGTGAGCCAGTTCGTGAAGAATCGTATTTGCGCGATTCTCAAGGTCACTTTCGGTGGGTCGTGTACGGAAAATGTACTGATCGCGGAAGGTGACGCACCCTGCATTTTCCATAGCACCCGCATTGTATTCGGGAACAAAGATCTGATCGTACTTTGTGAATGGGTAGGGGATTGCGTAGTGAGCTTCAAAGAACGTGAAGCCTTGGCGTGTTACTTCAAGAATACGATCAACATCTAAATGGTCACGTAAAGAACTACGGCAATATACACCTAATGGAATTTCGCGTCCGTCTGAGCTGGTCAGTGATGAAGTTTCACCAACATAGGGGCCAGCAATAATTGCTGTGATGTAGGTTGACATGACTTCTGTCGTAGCGAAACGGTAAGTCCACTGCGGTGAATTATCCTCGCCAGTATGCGCTTCTGGTTCGGGTGTCGGCGCATTGGAAAATACTTTCCACCCGGCTGGTACAGTCACAGTGAAACGGAATGTTGCCTTCAAGTCGGGCTGTTCAAATGTGGCATATACGCGACGAGCGTCGGGAACTTCAAACTGCGAGTAACAGTATGCTTGACCGTCGGCTGGGTCAACGAAACGGTGTAAACCTTCACCGGTATGCATGTACTGGCAATCAGCATCCACGGTGAGAGTATTGTGCTCGGCTAGATCAGATAGCTCAATACGATGATCGCGATGGATTGTTGGATGTAGCTCTTGTCCGTTGAGCGTGATTGAGTGGATATTACGTGAAACAAGATCGACGAATGTGGAGGAGCCAGCAACAGCATCAAATGTGATTGTTGTTGTGGAACGGAAATCAGTATCACCGTGGCACAGGTTCAGTACCACATCGTAATGCGAAACGGATACGACAGATGAGCGTGCAGTGGCCTCTGCATGCGTGAGATTCAGGCCCGGCATCGGTTACCTTTCTTCAGGTGTGATAGGACGGAGTACCCCATGTGGGCACTGAGTATGCGTTCATTTTCCCATGAAACACGCATTATATCCACATTGAGGTAGTGGGGGATTGGTGGTAACCCTTACCAGATGCGTACACGTGATTCGGGCTCAAGCCACAGGCCATCACCGGGTTTCACATCAAATGCTTCAATGAAACCTTCCAAGTGCTGCACAATTTGGTTACAACGAAACTCGGCAGGAGCATGAGGGTCAACGGCCAGTAATTGTTGAGCAAATTCTGGACGGGTTTTCGTGCGCCAGATACGTGCCCATGAAAAGAAAAATCGCTGTGCTCCTGATATGCCTTCACTATCGCGTGTATGCATATCGTTTCCCGTGGTACGTAAATGGTGCATATATGCTGACCAAGCGATAGTAAGGCCTCCGAGATCACCGATATTTTCACCGATGGTGAGTGCTCCATTGACGTGAGGAATTAAAGCGGGATCTTCTGGTGTCAGCGTTAAAGGATCGGCATTTTCTGTCGCAATTTCCTGAGAAGATTCTGTGTTTTCTTTCTTTTCATAGAGTGCGCGCAGGTCAGCTGGGATGAGTGCATCATATTGTTGAATGAGGATCTGTGTGCGTTCTTCAAAACGTGTTCGATCAGCATCTTCCCACCAGTTTTCCAGATGTCCATGTGCATCAAATCGTGAGCCAGAATCATCAAAACCGTGTCCAATTTCGTGTCCAATGACTGATCCAATTGCTCCGAAATTCACGGCCTCGTCAGCGTCAGGGTCAAAAAATGGTGGTTGTAAAATCGCTGCGGGGAAAACAATTTCATTGAGTTGTGGGTTGTAATAGGCGTTGACAGTTTGCGGAGTCATAAACCATTCGGTGCGATCAACAGGGTGGTTAAGTTTATCCAGCTCTGTACGAGTTGAGTGTATGGCACACAGGCGAACAGCTTCAACAAGATTTGTTGCAGTGTCAAAATTTAATGCACTGTAATCTTTCCACTTATCTGGATAGCCAATTTTTGGCATAAAAGTGGCAAGTTTTTCTTTCGCACGGTCGCGTGTGCTTTCACTGAGCCAGTCGATTGTGTCAAAAGAACGACTGTAGGCTTCCAATAAGTCACTGACGAGTTTTTCCATTTTTTCTTTTGCTTCGGGTGGAAAATGTCGTTGAACCCATAGGCGCCCTAATGATTCACCAAGAGCACCTTCAATGAAAGAAAGTGCACGTTTCCATCGTGGACGAAGCTCTTGTGTTCCTGAGAGTGTTCGCCCATGAAAATCAAATCGTGCCTCAACAAATTGTGAGCTTAAGAAAGGTGCTCTTGTATCTGTCAGTGCAGCCAAAAGCCAGTCTTTTAGAGTATTGATATCGGTTTCTTCCCATAATTTCGCCACATTTTTCATATGTGCCGGGTGAGAAATATTGACGACATAGTTTGGATCAAAATATGCGCCTACAGCCCGTAGCCATGCCCTCCAAGGGAAACCCTGAAATTGAGCTTCAAGGTCGGTGATTGTCATGGGATTATCGTGGCTCAAAGGATCACGATTAGATACGGCATCTTGGTGATGAGCAGCAATAGCACTTTCAAAGTTAAAGATACGTTCCGCGCTTTCTGTGGCTGCTTTTTCACTGTCGTATCTTCCGTTCAGTATCAGCATACGTTGCAGCATTGTGCGGTAGGCCTCACGAATAGGTTCGTAGGCGTCTTCACGATAGTAGGCCTCATCTGGCAGACCTAAACCTGATTGTGAGAAGTTGAGTAGTGTGCGTGAAGAATCATGAGGATCTGAACCAACCCATAGGCTGATAAGGCCGTCGACACCCTCGCGTTGCATTGTGCCCATTACTTTGGCAAGAGTCATATGATCGGGGGCTTGTGTGATGGCGTCACGTTCTGGAATAAGAGGGGTAGCGCCTAATGCTTCCACGGTAGTTTCATCCATGAAATGTTCCCAAAGGAAAGCAATACGTGAGGCATCAGGATCGTCGATTTTTCCGGCGACAGAATCTTCACATATGCTGCGGCAACGTTCCTCTGATTGGTCGTGTAAGGCGTGGAAAGCTCCGTCGCTGGGGCGGTCAGAGGGAATTGTATGCTGTGCAAGCCACGTTCCGTTGATGTAGCGGTAGAGGTCATCTTGAGGACGAATGCTCAGGTCTGCTGTTGCGGGATCAAGGAAAGAAGAAATGGCAGCATTTTTTTGATTCATAGTTGTACTTTACTTGTGTGGAGTGGGTCTGGCTGTGTGGGTGTTTATTTCTGTGGAAAAGGGTGTGTTCGCCCTCCTTTTCTATGCTTACTGGTATGTAAAGGTCTGTGAGTGGGGAGTTTTATATCCCTCGCAATGTGAGGAGTAAATAAGCGAACATAAAGTGCGTGAACGGCAGATATGCCTTTGTGATCTGTCTAAAGAAAAACTAAGGAAATACGCATCATCTATATGACGTTTTTCGGGAGATAGACAATGCTGTAAAAAAGAGGTCTGCACATATGTGCAACAAGCTGTAAACGTGCGTGCATTCACTCAAAAACAAGGCAATATGGAACACAGAAAACGAGGTCTATACATCCTCATTCAATAAACCGGCAAGGGAGGCGGACGTGAAAACGCTGAAAGCTGACATCGTTGTTATCGGTGGAGGCTCCACTGGAGTCGGTGTTGTCCGTGACGTCGCAATGCGTGGATTCAGCGCCATTTTGGTTGATAAAGGTGACCTCGCACAAGGAACATCAGGGCGATACCATGGTCTCTTACACTCTGGGGGACGCTACATTGCTTCAGACCCAGAATCTGCAACAGAATGTGCAGAAGAAAACCTTATCCTCAAACGTATTCACGGTGGTGCAGTCGAAGACACCGGCGGCCTTTTTGTGACAACCAGTATTGACAGCGAAGAATACGCCGACCTGTTCCTTGAACGTGCAGCAGCAGCTAAAGTTCCTGCACAAGAAATCACTCCAGCCGAAGCCCTACGACGCGAACCGCGCCTTGACCCCGGGTTGAAACGAGCCTTTGAGGTTCTTGACGGCACAGTTGATGGATGGCAAATGGTGTGGGGAGCCGCTCGTTCAGCTATGGCTTACGGGGCTAAAATCTTGACACATCATCGAGTAACACAAATTCTGCGCGACGGGGAACACGTCAGCGCTGTTGTGTGCCACGATGAGCGTCATGGTGAAGATATCCGTATTGACTGCGCCTACGTTTTGAACTGTGGAGGCCCATGGGCAGGGCGTATCGCGGAAATGGCTGATTGTCACGGCGTGGAGGTAGTTCCCGGTGCCGGAATCATGATCGCGATGAACCATCGACTCTCGCACACTGTCATTAACCGCTGCATATGGCCTGCTGATGGGGACATCCTCGTTCCGGTACATCCCGTCTGTATTATCGGTACAACAGACTTAAGAGCGGATGATCCGGATGACCTACCGATCCTTTCCGATCAAGTTCAACAAATGCTAGATGCGGGTGAAGCACTGATCCCCGGCTTCCGCAAAGCGCGTGCAATTCACGCATGGGCCGGTGCTCGACCACTAGTGAAAGACTCACGAGTAGCCGCTACAGATACACGACACATGGCACGTGGCATGAGTGTTATTGACCATGCAGCGCGTGACGGGGTTGAGGGGATGCTTTCTATCGCTGGCGGTAAGCTGACAACGTATCGGCTAATGGCAGAACGTATTGTCGATATTATGTGCGAACGTATGGGCGAAGAAAGGCCCTGCCGTACTGCTGAAGAAGTTGTTCCAGGCTCAAATGAAGGAACGCTTTACACCATCGGGCATCGTTTGAAAGATATTGAAGAAAATGGTCATGCCCCAGGTAGTGAACAAATGATCTGCGAATGTGAACTCATTACACGATCCATGTTGGAAAAAACAATGGATCTGTTACCTGGCGATCAATTAGACGACGTACGTCGCCAAGTGCGATTGGGAATGGGGCCGTGTCAAGGAGGTTTTTGTTCACAACGCGCAACAGGTATATCCCATGAACGTGGCGATATTTCCTGCGAACGAGCTAACGGACTTTTACGTCTCTTTTTGAAAAACAGGTGGATTGGACTGTGGCCAATTCTTAATGGAGCACAAGTACGCCAAGCGGCATTAGACCATTGGATTCATGAAGGAACCCTTGATGTTGAACACTTGCCGTATGCAGATCAGGAGGTCACGCGATGAGAGACGTCGTTGTCATCGGAGCTGGACTAGCAGGACTTGCTGCCACCCTACGACTGAGTGAAGCAGGAGCGAAAGTCACTCTTGTCACCAAAGGTATAGGGGGACTACAACTAGGGCAAGGGACAGTAGATATCCTCGGATACGCGCCCGAACGAACAGAAAAACCACTTGCTGGACTTGATGAGTACATTCGTAAGCATCCGAAACACCCATACCGGCACTTCACAGCACAAGAGATCTGCAAATCAGCTCAGTGGTATGCCAATATTTTAGGCTCCGATATGCTGATGGGCACACCTGAACGAAATGTGTTTCTGCCAACGGCTGTCGGTGCTTTACGTCCCACGGCTTTATACCCACCATCAATGCATGCAGGAACGATGCTTGATCGCCCTATTGCTGTTGTGGGTTTACGTCGCTTGAAAGATTTCCCTGCGACACTCATCGCAGATAACCTCTGTGCTCAAAAAGATCACAATGGGCACCCAATTACAGCCCGCGCCTTGTGGATTGATGTTGAAATTCGTCATGGCGAGGTTGATACGAATGGAGTAAACCACGCACGCTTCCTTGATACAGAAGAAGGCCGTCGCAGTTTTGTTGATGCTTTGCAGCCGCTTTTACGTGAAGGTGAAATCGTAGCGCTTCCTGCGATTCTGGGGCTCAATAACCCTCATGTGTGGCAGTGTATGCAAGAAATGCTGGGACATGACATATGTGAAATACCCGTACAGCCACCATCAGTTCCCGGTATGCGCATGAACCAAAAAATGACAGAGCTGGTCAAAAAGAAATCACGTCTGATGACAGGAACAGCGGTTATTTCCTCCGCATCTCACGGTGACTCTTTAACCTCTGTCACAGTTAATACTGCGGGACGGCAACGTGTTATTGAGGCTCGTTCTTTCCTCATTGCTGCAGGAGGATTTGAGTCGGGAGCCTTAGAACTTGATTCGTACATGCAGCTCAAAGACACAATTCTTGATCTGCCAGTCTGGGCTCCAGATGAGCCGCTTTTACATGGTGATTTTTGGGGGCCAGATCAGCCCTTATTCCTGTGTGGTTTCGATGTGGACCGCAGTATGCGCGTACTGAATGAACAAGGAAAACCAGCATATGCGAATGTGTATGCTGCAGGCGGCAATCTTTGTGGAGCTACACGCTGGCGCGAAAAATCAGGTGAAGGTATTGCCCTTGCCAGTGCATTACGCGCAGCCGATTCGATTCTCGGGAGCCTGTCATGACGATTGAACACACCAATCCATTAGATATCACAATGGGGCACATTGACTTACGCGCAAGTTTAGATGCGTGTGTGAAATGCACGATTTGTGAAACACAATGCCCTGTTGCTCGTGTCACCGATCTATTCCCTGGGCCAAAATTTGTTGGACCTCAAGGGGAAAGGTACCGTAAAGAAGGAATGGTCGTCGATCATTCAATTGACTACTGTTCCTCCTGCGGCACGTGTACCTTGGTATGCCCTCAAGGTGTGAAAGTCGCAGAAATCAACCATCATGCGCGTACTGCAATGAAACAGCGTGTAGGTATTCCACTGCGTGACAAGCTGATTTCACGAACGACGTTGATGGGTGCAGCAATGACACCCGTGGCACCAATTGCAAACTGGCTATTAACAGTTAAACCGCTCCGTGTTGCTGTTGAAGCTGTGATTGGCATTCATCGGAGCGCACCGATGCCAAAGGCCGCAGGTCGCACCTTTGAAGGATGGTTCAAGAAACATAAGCCTTTGCCTTCATCAGGAAAGAAAGGGCAAGTTATTTTCTTCCATGGGTGTGCCGGTCAGTATTTTGAAGTAGAAACATCTATTCATTCAGTTTTAGTACTAGAACATTTGGGGTATGAGGTTCTGGTTCCTCGGCACGGGTGTTGCGGTTTGGCGTTGCAATCGAATGGTCTTTATGACGATGCCCGTAAGTACATGTCCCGTTTAACTCGTGATTTGCGTTCAGTGAACCGTGAGGCTCCCATTATCACTGCCTCCGGTTCGTGCGGCGGTATGCTGAAACATGAGGCGAAAGAAGTCCTTGGTATGGACACAGAAGGTTTACGCGATGTGTCTGTTCGCACGTGGGATATCAGTGAATTCTTGCTGGATCTTTATGATCGTGGTGAGCTGGATATGAATATGGACAGAATCGATGTCACTATCCCGTACCACGCACCGTGCCAATTGAAATCAACAGGTATGGGGATGCCAGCCATTGAACTGATGGAGCTGATTCCAGGCGTGAAGGTTGTGGAATCAGGACAGCCATGTTGCGGTATTGCGGGAACATATGGTTTGAAGAAAGAAAAATACGATATTGCTCAGGCAGTGGGACAACCTGTTTTTGATTTCATTAAACAGGTAAATGCTGAGCTTGCGGCATGTGATACAGAAACATGTCGCTGGCAGCTACGTACCTCAACGGGAGCAAATGTGGTGCACCCGATATGGTTGTTACATAAGGCTTATGGTTTGCCAAATGGCTGAATCTTGCCGGTAGGAAAATGCTGAGCCCTCCCGCTTTCGTGTGCGAGCGTATTCTCATGTGGGAGGGAAAAGAAAAGAGAGCTTTTTGAACAGAGGCTCTCTTTTCTGTGCAGCTTGCCATACGCCACGTGTCCTGCCTTGCTGCACGGAAAGGGCAGAGCACTGCTACCATTACATGCAGCATTGATCCGGCTTTCTTACGGAGAAAGATATCACCGGGGAGCTATTCGGAAGAACAGCGTGTACAGGCCAGTACATCGCCCAGTAGAACCGGACGGGTACGCCCGATATAGCGGCGAATGAGAGGCTTCTGTTCTTATCGGATTATGAAGCAAGCGGGGTGGTACCGCGGGTGTGTGACGACGTCACTCCTCGTCCCTGTGTGTAACGCAGACATGAGGACACAATGACGAAGCACGGATATTACCCACGCCATAGGGAAACTGAGGTTGAGGCAGCTCCCTCATTCCCTCAACTTGAAACGAGCACCCTTGCAACTTGGGCAGCTCAGGACACTTTCCGTCGGTCCATTGCACAGCGTGTGGCGGGAGAGGCCGGGGCAAATGAATTCGTTTTCTACGATGGTCCGCCCTTTGCTAATGGCTTACCTCACTACGGTCACCTCCTGACGGGATATGTGAAAGACGTTGTAGGCCGCTACCAGAGTATGCGAGGTAAGCACGTAGAACGTCGTTTTGGTTGGGATACTCATGGTTTACCCGCTGAACTAGAAGCACAGCGAATCCTTGGCATTGATGATGTCACCGAAATTACCCGTGAGGGCGGAATCGGTATTGAAGCTTTTAACGAGGCATGTCGTCGCTCTGTTCTGCACTACACCGATGAGTGGGAACGTTATGTGACTCGTCAAGCACGGTGGGTTGATTTTGATAATGACTACAAAACCCTTGACATCACGTATATGGAATCAGTCATTTGGGCTTTCAAAACACTGTATGACAAGGGTCTGGCCTATCAAGGGCACCGTGTCTTGCCTTATTGCTGGCATGATCGTACTCCTTTAAGTAATCACGAACTTAAAATGGATGACGACGTATATCAAAATCGTCAAGACACTACCGTGACGGTAGGTATGCGTTTAACAGAGCCATTACTTGCAGATAGTGATACAGGTGAGTTGGTGTTGATTTGGACAACAACACCGTGGACTTTACCTTCTAATCTTGCAGTTGCCGTAGGTCCGAATATTGACTACGTGGTGGTGCAGGTAGCTGCGGATCATTCCTCGCCTGTTGCTGGTCAGCGTGTTGTCTTAGCTCAGGCTCGCCTTGAAGCATATGCGAAGGAACTGGGGGAGGAACCACAGATCCTTGCTCAATTTAAGGGGTGTGATCTTGCAGGTCGTCGTTATCATCCTATTTTTGACTATTTTGATAATGAGGATTCACGCGCGGTAGGTGCAGCTCCCGGACCTAATGGCTGGACAGTTATTACTGGTGATTATGTTTCAACTGAGGATGGTACGGGTCTGGTGCATATTGCCCCAGCTTTTGGTGAAGATGACATGATTGTCTGTCAGGAAGCGGGGATTTCCCCTGTTATTCCTGTCGATGAGGGCGCGTGTTTTACTTCAGAAGTTCATGATTATGAGGGAATACAGGTTTTTGAAGCCAATAAGCGTATTGTGACAGATTTACGCGAGGGGACAGGACCGTTAGCGCGAGTATCTGATAGTGCTCGTGCTCTCTTGGTACAAACAAAATCCTATGTTCACTCATATCCGCATTGCTGGCGTTGCCGTCAGCCACTCATCTATAAAGCCATTTCATCGTGGTTCGTTAAAGTGAGCGCTATTCGTGAGCGTATGGTTGAACTGAACCAAGAAATCGACTGGGTTCCAGCACATACAAAAGATGGTATTTTTGGGAACTGGTTAGCTGGTGCCCGGGACTGGTCTATTTCACGTAACCGTTTCTGGGGCGCTCCTATCCCTGTATGGGTCAGTGATGATCCAACATATCCACGTGTGGATGTGTACGGTTCGATTGCTCAGCTTGAAGCTGATTTTGGTGTTCCTGTTACTGATTTGCACCGTCCTTTCATTGATACTTTGGTTCGTCCTAATCCTGACGATCCGACAGGGCAATCAATGATGCGTCGTATTCCTGACGTTTTGGACTGCTGGTTTGAATCAGGGTCAATGCCTTTTGCTCAGGTTCATTATCCTTTTGAAAATCAAGAATGGTTTGAATCGCATTATCCGGGTGATTTCATTGTGGAATATATCGGCCAGACTCGTGGATGGTTCTATGTTCTGCATGTTTTAGCGACGGCTTTATTTGATCGACCGGCATTCCGTCACTGTGTGTCCCACGGTATTGTCCTTGGTGATGACGGGCGGAAGATGAGTAAATCACTGCGTAATTATCCGGATGTGTCGATGGTTTTTGACACATATGGATCTGATGCGATGCGGTGGTTTTTGATGAGTTCGCCGGTAGTACGTGGCGGTAATCTCGTCGTTACTGAGGATGCTATTCGTGACACGGTACGTCAGGTATTGCTTCCTATGTGGAATAGCTACTATTTCTTCGCATTGTATGCGGGCGCTGCAAATGGAAATAAAGGGTATGAAGCCCATACTCTTGATCTTTCAGATCCGCAGGTTGTTGCGGGGCTGGCGCAAATGGACCGCTATTTGCTTGCACATACGCGAGATTTGGCTGACCATGTACGTGAAGCTCTTGATGTGTATGACATTGGGGCTGCGTGTGAGTATGTTCGTGAGTATTTGGATGTGCTGACAAACTGGTATGTGCGTACACAGCGTCAGCGTTTCTGGGATGAAGATCCTTCAGCTTTTGATGTACTGTACACGGCTCTTGTCGTATTGACTCAGGTGAGTGCGCCACTTGCACCTTTACTGGCAGAAGAAATATGGCGAGGCCTAACCGGTGGTGAATCTGTTCATTTGACGGATTGGCCTCTTTTGCCTCAGACCGTATCTGACCCACATATGGTAGAAACCATGGATATGGTGCGTGCTGTGGTTTCAGCTGCCCATGCTTTGCGTAAAACTCATTCTTTACGTGTCCGCCAGCCTTTAGCTTCTCTTGTGGTGGTATCACCAATGGCAGAGTCATTGAGCCAGTGTGCTGATCTGGTAGCAAGTGAAGTGAATGTCAAGTCTGTCAATTTTGTCGTACCGGAAGAATCTGGTTTGGTCGTTTCTAACGAGCTTTCTTTGAATCCACGTGGTTTTGATCCGGCTATTCGTCGTTACACTTCAGCGCTGTATGCTGCTCAAAAAGCAGGGCAGTGGGAGTTGAGCGATGATGGCGAGCGGGTTATTTTCCCGGGTGTGGAAACACTGGATGGGCCTGTGATTTTGACAGGTGACCAGTTCTCCGTGTCGATACGTGTTGATGCTGTTGAAGGGCAGGTTACTCAGGTTCTTTCAGATGGATCTATTGTCGCTCTTGACACTACTGTGACACCTGAGCTTGAAGATGAAGGGTATGCGCGTGACGTTGTTCGTGCGGTTCAAGAAGAACGTAAGAACAGTGGGCTGCATATTGCTGATCGTATTGATCTGACCTTGAAAGTGCCTTCCGCTCGTGTGGAAGCTGTACGTACCTGGCAGGACATGATCGCAGGGGAAACTTTAGCTGTGTCTGTGACGATTCATGAAGTCGAGGATGAACGTTTATTTGTGAGTGTTGTCCCTTGCTAGGACTGCAATGACATGTGAGCGTTTTATGTACTTTATGTGCATATAACGGCTATGGTCTGGGGGTTGCCTGTATAAGGTAGCCCCCAGTTTTCGTTTTCTTCCTCACAGGTTATCTTCTGTTTTGAGTTTTTGTTCTTCACATACTTCTGAGGTAGGGATAGCACTAAACTATGGGGAGGAAAGAGAAGAAATTTTGGGAGGACGTAATGGCGAACGAGCATCCTGCTTTTTTCGGTAATGACGAGCAGGAGTCACAGGGAAATATTCCTTTAGATCTCCTCCCGTACCTTGAAGTTTCTCGTGCTAACTCTGATGAAGAAAAATCACAGATTCAATCCGAAGACGAATCCGATGCGGTGCGTGCGGCGGCTTTACGTGCTTTAGTGGAAAATTCTTTGCTTATCGGTTCAGATCCGCAGCTTTTAGCTGAACTTGAAGGAAAACTTCCTGAAGGTGAAGAATGGATAGAAGATATTGAGGCTGATCGTCAAGAACGTGAACATCTTCAAGCTTTAGATGCGGCCGCTGAAGATGCTGCATTGATGGAACAAGTGAATCAGATTTATCAGTCGGTGATTGCGCGCGCCCCTGAACACGATATTGACCCGACATTATCGCGTGTACAGGCGGTTCTTGATATTTTAGGAGATCCGCAGAATACGTATCCGAGCGTGCATATCACGGGAACGAATGGGAAAACATCAACGTCGCGTATGGTCGATGCTTTACTTGGTGCGGCAGGAATGAAAGTGGGGCGTTTTACTTCACCTCATCTGCGTGATGTACGTGAACGTTTGAGTTTAGAAAATCAGCCGATAAGTCCTGCTGGTTTTATTGCAGCCTGGCAGGATGTGGCGCCCTACATTGATATGGTGGATGCGCGCTCTCGTGACAATGGTGGAAGCACTTTGTCCTTTTTTGAAGTATTTACTGTGATGGCTTTGGCAGCTTTTGCTGATTATCCGGTTGATGCGGCAGTCATTGAAGTAGGTATGGGAGGACGCTGGGATGCAACAAATGTGATCGATGCGGATGTCAGTATTATTACCTCTATTTCGCGAGATCATGAAAAATGGTTGGGAACTGATATCTGTGATATTGCCCGCGAGAAAGCCGGTATCATCAAACCTGGCCAAGTTGTTGTAATTGCCGAGCAAGATCCTGAGGTCTTGGAGATCCTACTGGCCCGTGCTAGGGAAGTGGATGCTGTAGCTCGGGTGGAAAAGCGAGATTATGAGGTTGTTGATCGTCAGCTTGGTGTGGGTGGGCAACTGGTAACAGTGCGTACGCCTTCAGCGGTATATGAAGATGTTTTTGTTCCGCTCTTGGGACAGCATCAGGCTCATAATGCTGCTGCTGCGATTGTAGCTGTTGAGGCTTTTCTTGGGGGCCGTGCTATCGATGGACGTCTTTTGGAAGATGGCATGTTACAGGTAACATCACCGGGGCGTCTGCAGGTTATTCGTAGTTCACCGACCATTATTGTGGATGCTGCTCATAATCCTGGCGGAGCTCATGTATTGGCGCAGGCTTTAGAGGAGTCTTTTGGTTTCCGACGAATTGTTGGAGTTTTCTCTGCAATGGGCGATAAGGATGTGGAAGGTATTCTTTCTGAGGTTGAGGCGGTATTTGACCATCTTGTTCTTGTTCCTATGGATGGTGAACGTGCGATGCCGTTAGAAGATATGCAACGTATTGCTGTTGATGTTTTTGGTCCGGATCGTGTGGATGTTCATGATGATTTGGTCGAGGCAATTGATCGTGCGGTTCATATTGCAGAATCTACAACTGATTCTGCTGATAGTGCTGGTGTTGTTGTTTTTGGATCTGTTGTTTTGGCTGGTCATGTGATTGATATGATTCAGGCGCGCAAAGGTAAGTAAAAGCTTTTTACTGTTTTATGTAAAGAATTGTTGCATTCCTTGCCGTGTTGTGGATATATTTCTCTTATAAACGAATAAATTATGAAATAAATGTTTCAGATGTTCAGTAGTTGTTCACTAAAAAGAGAAAATGTTCATGGTGTTCATGAGGTGGGATACTTCCCTCAGTGACACTATTAGAGTACGTCTTTGTGAGTAGATAGCTCACACGATTGCGAGGAGGCAATATGAAAAAGCTTGTAAATGATGTTCACCATGTCGTGAAAGAAACTCTTGAAGGATTTGCGCACGCACATGCTGACCTCGTTGATGTTCATTTTGATCCCGACTTTGTTACCCGCAAGACTCCGAAAGAAGCAGGAAAAGTTGGCATTATTTCCGGTGGCGGTTCAGGTCATGAACCATTACACGCAGGATATGTTGGCCTTGGAATGCTTGACGCAGCAGTTCCGGGAGCAGTTTTCACCTCGCCAACACCAGATCCAATTCTTGAAGCAACAAAAGCCGCAGATCATGGGGCAGGTGTTTTGCATATCGTCAAGAACTATACCGGTGATGTGTTGAACTTTGAAACTGCTAGTGAATTGGCAGAAATGGAAGATATCACCGTGACAACTGTCATCGTTAATGATGACGTAGCTGTAGAAGATTCTTTATATACAGCAGGACGTCGAGGAGTTGCTGGAACAATTTTTGTTGAAAAAATTGCCGGTGCTGCAGCAGAACGTGGTGATGATCTTGAATCAGTGACACGTATAGCTCAGCAGGTCAACGATCAGATGCGTTCGATGGGACTCGCATTAGGTCCATGCACTGTTCCTCACGCAGGAAAGCCTTCTTTCGATTTAGCTGATGATGAAATTGAGTTAGGCATTGGCATCCACGGGGAACCAGGATATCGTCGTGGACACATGGAATCTGCTGATGACTTAATTGCTGAACTTTACGGAAAAGTTCGTGATGATCTTGAGTTAAAAGCAGGCGAAAAAGTCATTACCCTCATTAATGGTATGGGCGGGACACCTTCTAGCGAACTGTACATTTGTCATCGGCGTTTAGTAGAGCTACTTGAAGCCGATTCAATTGTTATTGAACGCTCAATGGTCGGTAACTATGTCACCAGCCTTGAGATGCCAGGTGTTTCTGTTACCTTGCTTCGAGTTGATGAAGAACTGCTAGAACTCTTTGATGCACCGGTTCATACGCCGGCTTGGAAGTAAGGACATGTATATGACGCTTGATACCGCATGGGCGATAAAATGGATGCGTAATGTTCAAGCTGATATTGCTGCTCAACGTGAGTATTTAATCGATCTTGACCGAGCAATCGGTGACGGCGATCATGGTGAAAACTTAGATCGTGGTTTTACTCATACGATATCAGTGCTTGAAAATGAAGCTCCGCAAACAGTTCAAGAAGTCCTGAAAATCGTAGCGAAAACTCTGATGTCAACCGTTGGAGGGGCAGCAGGACCTCTATACGGTACAGCTTTCCTGCGTGCAGCAAAAGCTGTAGATCCGCATGAACAAACAGCAGACACAGTTGTTACTTTCCTGCAAGCCGCACTTGAAGGTATTCAAGCACGAGGCAAAGCAGAAGAAGGCGAAAAAACAATGGTGGATGCATGGGCGCCCGCTGTGCGAGCAGCACGGACAGCCGCCGAAGCAGGGCAAAGCCCACAGGAAACCTTGAAAGCTGCAGCTCAAGCAGCACACCAAGGAGCAGCGGATACACAACCTATGCAAGCAACAAAAGGACGCGCATCCTACCTTGGGGAACGCTCCATCGGACACCTAGATCCGGGAGCCGTCTCATCTGCCCTTATTCTGAACGCGGCATACGCAGCAACAGAGGAATAAAAATGGCATGTGTTTCTTTTGTTCTGGTCAGCCACAGTATGCAACTAGCGCAGGGGCTTGCTGAACTTGCAGCTCAAATGGCTCCTAACGTGCATATCCTGCCGGCTGGAGGTCGTGAAGATAACGGACTTGGCACCTCATATGATCGTATTGACATGGCAATCAACACGGCACTTTCACATGTGAGTGAAGAAGTAGATGGCGGAGTCCTTATCCTCACCGATCTAGGGTCGGCAACAATGACAGCAGAATCTGTTGTTGAAATGTCAGATACCCCTGAAAAGCTTGTTTTGGTTGATGCGCCTCTTGTCGAAGGAACAATCGCGGCGGTAGTACGTGCGCAAATCGGTGACACCTTAGATGAAGTTGTTGAAGCTGCACGTCAAGCGGCATCACAATGGAAACCGCAAACACCAAAATATTTTTCGAATTCCGTATCGCCCTGCATAAATAAGGGGATGCCAGATGAAACTGTAAATACTGATGAACCTGCACCTATCACTGCGCAAGCGGTAGTTGCAGATCCTGAAGGATTACATGCACGACCTGCCGCACTTTTGGCTCGTCTGGCCTCGACATTCGATGCAGAAACTTTCGTTGATGGGGCAGATGCATCCTCCGTTCTCGAAATTATGACCCTTGGCGCACGACAAGGACAGACTGTAACGGTGAAAGCAACTGGCATCGATGCTGAAGTCGCTGTCACTGCTCTGGTTCGACATATTGAAGGACACGACACCGATACATAAACCGACAAAAGGCTGCGTGTATTCCCATAGAAAATCTGTGGGAATACGCGCAGCCACCTACTCAGGAAAGGCAAAAATATGCCCACACCGGATTTACTTGACCCTCAAAAAGAACACACACTGCTTCTTGTAAAACCAGATGGTTATGCCCGAGGCCTCACAGGAGAGGTGCTTCGCCGTATCGAAGCAAAAGGCTATGTCCTCAAAGGCCTGAAAATTAAAAAAGCAAGTACTGCTCTCTTAACTGAGCACTATGCTGAACATCGAGAAAAACACTTTTTCCCAGATCTTTTGGAATACATGAGTTCAGGACCACTTGTTGCATGTGTCGTTGAAGGCGATCGTGTCATTGAAGGAATCCGTAATCTCATGGGCGCAACAAATCCTACACTGGCAGCTCCAGGGACTATTCGTGGTGATTTAGGACGAGACTGGGGCGGATCTTCCGTATTCAATATTGTCCACGGGTCGGACTCGCCAACATCAGCAGAACGCGAGATAGGCTTGTGGTTCCCTGAACTTGTGTTCCACGATTAAGCGAAATTCCTCAACATTTTGCTCCCTGAGTCTACAAAAAGCTCAGGGAGCATTATTCTTGTGGCGTGCACCTCAAAACTTTGACTTTGCGTGGCTTCAAATCTTTTGCCGGCACAACGACGATGCGTTTGGAACCAGGAATCACCTGCGTGGTCGGTCCTAATGGTTCAGGAAAATCAAATGTCGTGGATGCTCTTGCATGGGTGATGGGCGAACAAGGCGCCAAAACACTACGTGGCGCACAGATGTCAGACGTGATCTTTGCGGGTACATCCACACGCCCTGCATTGGGGCGCGCACAAGTGGAACTGACCATTGACAACTCTGACGGGTTACTCCCCATTGAATATTCTGAGGTGACAATTTCACGTACTCTTTTTCGAGGTGGCGGCTCAGAATATTCCATTAACAATGCTCCTGCCCGTCTTTTAGATATACAAGAACTCTTGTCAGATACTGGTATGGGCCGACAAATGCACGTCATTGTTGGACAAGGACAGCTCGATGCAATCCTTTCTTCGACTCCTGAAGAACGACGAGCATTTATTGAAGAAGCAGCAGGAGTGCTCAAACACCGCCGTCGAAAAGAACGCGCACTGAAAAAACTCAGCGACATGGATGCTAATCTTGTGCGCGTTTTGGATGTGACTCATGAAATCCACCGGCAACTTGGCCCTCTTGCTCGGCAAGCAAAAGCTGCGCGTCGTGCGCATCGTGTTCACGCAGCTTTACGTGACGCACAATCACGCCTCCTTGCCGATGACATCATGCGTGCACGTGAACAACTCGAAGCACATAATGGTGACAATGAGGCAACCCGTTTACGCCTCGCACAATTACAAGAACAAACGGCGCAACTGAGCGAAAAATTACGCGAATGTGAACAAGCCGAAGCGCACTTTGCACCCGCCGTTGATCGGGCAACACAAGCATGGCAACGCGCTATGACCTTACAAGAGCGTTTAGGAGCGACACTGCTAGCCGCACAAGAACGCCTTGCGCTTCATTCAGATGCGTATGATCCTCCTGTAGGCGATGACCCACATGACTTGGAAGAACGTGCCCGTAAAGCAAGTCAAGAAGACGCGGAACTACTTGAACAAGTAGAAGCACAACGACAAAAACTCCTCCAAGCTACTCGTACGAAGGAATTGTGTGAAGCTGAAGAAAATGATAAGGCGCAGCGTTTAGCTCAAGCTCATCGCGCGTTAGCAGATTATCGGGAAAAAATAGCGCGTCTGACAGGCGATATGGCGTCAGCTCGTTCACGATATGAAGCAGCTCAAGCAGAAGCCGAACGCGCACATACGGTTCTTCGTGAAGCGATTACACGACAAGAAGAAGCACAGTCGCAGATCCCGCCCCAGGAGGAGGAATCTGTTTACGCAGATGAAAACTCTGCGGCACATGCTCACACTCGCGCAATTGAAAAACGTGATGCGGCACGCGCTCAGGTTGATACGCTCCTTATTGAAGAACGTGAAGCGCGTACAGATAGGGCACATTGGCAGTCACGTCGAGATGCTTTAGCACAGTCCCTCACACCACACGATGCAACAGCGCATTTGATTGGACGCGCAGGAATTATGGGTGATATCCCTACTTTTTTGCGTATCACAGTCGGATATGAAGATGCGATTGCTGCCTTATTAGCTCCTTTTGCTGATGCGGTGCTTGCGGATACGCTTGCAGTGGCTATTGACCAGCTTCGGCGTGGTCATCAAGAATCAACGGGACGTATGCGAATGGTGATTGCTAATCGTAGCGTTCCTAGCACGCAAAGCCACAGCACACCTCAGCCTGATTTACCGCATGGAACGCGCTGGGCGATTGAATGTGTTCACGTTGATTCGGTGGCCTACTCGTATGTAATGGAGATGCTGCAAGGTGCTGTAATCTGTGAGGACCTTGAACAAGCCGCACAGCTACTTAAACGTGAAGATGTGCGTACAGTTGTGACACAACACGGTGATTGCCTGAGCCAATGGTGGGTTACTGGGCAAGGCCAAGCCACAAGCTCTCCTTTAGCTTTACGTGCTCACTATGATGAAGCTGCTGCTCAGGCAACGGCCGCTCACGAACGAGAAAAGCAGGCTGCAGCGCGCCTTATTGAAGCTCACGAAATTTTAGATCTTTACGTGAAAGAAGCAAATGAGGCTTTACGTGCCTTACGTGAGGAGGATGCTGAACGTGCGAAAATTGCGCAGGAACGTGCGCGATTGATGTCAGCTGCGCAAGCGGCTTCAGCTGAAGCTGAGCGTGCTCGTTCCATTGCTCAGCGAGCGGATGACCAAGTAGCGTGGGCACATGAACGTGTGGAAGAAGCGCGTATACGTGTGGAAGCGGCTTCTGCCCTTACTCCACCAGAAGATGTCACACATGTGCAACAAATGGCTGAAAGTGCCGCCCAAGAAGCGCGTTCTGCCAGGGAAAATGAAACACAAGCAAAACTGACATTACGTGCGTTAGAAGAGCAATCACGACAAATACAGGCGCGTGCGCGGCATTTACGGCAAAGTGCTGCGCGAATGCGTGAGGAGCATGAGAATTATCGTCGTCGTGAAAGTAAACGCCAACGCCTTTTAGAACATACTCGTTCAGTGATTGTGCGTGTTGAACATGCAATTGACGCAGCTCAGATGACGGTATCGCGTGCGACCTGTGCTCGTGACCAATTAGCGCAGGAACGCAGTGACATATCAGAAAATATTTCGCGTTACCGTCAAAAGTTGTCGGAGTGTCATATACAAGAAAATGAATTACGTGAGGCTGCTCAACGTGATGAAATTGCTCGTGCTGAATTGCGTATGCGCCTTGAACATGTGCAAGCGCGTGCCCTTGAAGAATTGGGATGCGAAAGTGATGAGCTTGTTGAACAGTATGGTCCGCATATCCTGGTTCCGGCGTACCTCGTTCAAGGAAACCATTCTTTTGATGCAGAGCCACCCCAAGAAGGTGAATCTGTGGAAATGGTTCCTTATGTGCGTCAACAACAAGAGAATGCGCGTGAACGAGCACAAAAAGAACTGACACGAATTGGTCGTGTGAACCCATTAGCTTTAGAAGAACATGAAGCTTTAACTCGTCGTCATGAGTTTTTAGTATCGCAAGTCCAAGACTTAAAGAAATCAAAAGCCGATTTATTGGATATCGTTCGTGACGTTGATCGTCTTGTTCAGGAAGCTTTTGCTCGTGCGTGGAATGAAACTGCGGAACAATTTGAATCTGTTTTTTCTACTCTTTTCCCCGGAGGACAGGGGCGTTTGGTATTGACTGATCCTGAGGATATGTTGACCACGGGTATTGAAATTGAAGCTCGCCCTGCAGGAAAAAAAGTTAAACGACTTTCGCTGCTTTCTGGTGGTGAACGTTCTTTGGCAGCTTTGGCTTTTCTTGTGGCAATTTTCCGTGCCTGTCCGTCACCTTTCTACGTGATGGATGAGGTCGAAGCTGCCCTTGATGATGTGAATTTGTCACGTCTGATTGAGGTATTCCGTCAGCTTCAAGAAACCAGCCAATTAATTGTTGTGACCCATCAAAAACGTACAATGGAAATCGCAGACGCCTTATACGGTGTCACAATGCGTGAAGGAGTGACACGGGTCGTATCGCAACGATTAAAACAGGTGGATGAAACACATCGCACAGCCTAATTATTCAAAAGGGGCAGCTGTCGGATTCGATCGTTGAAATGTGGCCTAGCTGCGAGATTCTTTTAACGAAATGATTACGAAGCGTGTCATGCAGGAAAAAAGCAGATGAGAATGCTTTCATGTAAACATGTCGGGGTTCTTTGTGCAGATGCTCGCTATTCCTTTGCTTTTCTTTGGTTTTGCAGGGATCATGCTTGCTGTCATGGTTTTACGTCGCCATTCGATCAATGAGTGGCATGCAATACTGCGTCGTGCTTTTGCTTCGTTAAAACATGCGCCAAAAATATCGACAGACGTTGAGACGAGGCGCACATCACTAGCTTCTGTGTGGAGCACAGAAGCTGAAACTGGTTCGGCCTACTTAAATGCCACACAAATACCAGGATATGAACAACTTGAACAAGTCGCTGACAGGCTTGAAACAACATATAGGAATGTGCGTCGTTCGTGATCCCAGTGGTGCAATTTGCTGTCTGTGGGAGATGATGTACGTATGGACACCTTCTCCCTTCTTTTTTACGTGTTAATCGCAATTGCTCTTCTACTTGTTCTAGTCGGCTCTTTTCTCTGGATTTATTCTGCGTATCGTCAAAAAAACAATCACGCGCAACAGCATCAGAGCACTCCTACGCAGGGGAGTAGTACTGCACAAACTACTCCTACCTCATCGATAACGATAAACGTCGACGAACCGATAGATGAAACGGACGCGGAAAGCAGATCTGCTCATTGTGATGAAGAAAAGTCTGCATCACCTGAAGAAATCTTCACTCCTACTGAAGAACCAGAATCAGTTCCTTCCCGCATGGAACGTTTACGAGGTCGTCTTGCACGTTCGGGTGCTATCGGTAAAGCTCTGCTTTCAGTTTTGTCGCGCGGGGATCTATCAGAGGGGGACTGGGAAGAACTCGAAGATACGCTTTTATCCGCTGATCTTGGTTTTTCTGCTACAGAAGAACTGATGGACGCTTTACGCACACGCGTCCGTGTGGAAGGAAAAACCGATAGTGCAACGGTGCGTTCCATGCTGATTGAAGAACTAGAAAAGGTAGTTGACCCGGCACTTGATCGAAGCCTCCATATTGATGAACGAGTAAGTGATGGGAAAAAATTACCTGCCACTATTCTTGTTGTTGGTGTGAATGGAACAGGGAAAACAACCACTATCGGTAAACTCTCACGTATCCTCGTGGCGCAAGGCCACAGTGTTTTATTAGGCGCTGCTGATACCTTCCGAGCTGCTGCGGCTGCTCAGTTGAGCACATGGGGATCACGTGTAGGTGTGGACGTGATTTCTGCTGAGCGTGAAGGCGCAGATCCTGCATCAGTTGCATATGAGGCTGTCCATGAAGGTATTCACCGTGGTGTTGATGTTGTTGTTGTTGATACCGCTGGCCGCCTACAAAATAAAGCAAGTTTAATGGATGAGCTGGGCAAAGTACGTCGCGTGATGGAAAAAGCTGCTCCGCTGAATGAAGTGCTTTTAGTGCTCGATGCAACAACAGGACAAAATGGACTTGTTCAAGCACGTGTATTTGCTGAAGCTGTCGGAGTAACAGGCATTGTCTTGACGAAACTTGACGGTTCAGCAAAAGGTGGAATTGTCGTTTCTGTTCAGCGCGAGCTGGGGGTGCCTGTCAAATTTGTTGGCCTGGGTGAGGGCGTTGATGATCTTGCGCCATTTGATCCGCGGGGGTTTGTTGAAGCAATTGTTGGGGAATAATTCTTTTTGGATAGAACTGTTTCCTCCGTATATTCGTATAGTTGCGCTTTTTCTAAGTTCTCTTACGGAAAACCTCATGAACTTCTTCATACCTCCCATGGAGAGGAACGTGCACGGATAATGGCTGCGCTATGAGGAATCTCGCGTAAGCGCACTTAATTTCCGACAGATTACTTTCTGGTGCTTCACCTAAGACCAGTGTGCGATAGGCTGGAGCACAGTATGTTCACAAGATATTTCCACTACCTAGGAGTCTGAGCACGTGTTCGGAAACCTTTCTGATCGTTTGAGTGAATCTTTCAAACAGCTACGTTCACGCGGTGTCCTTACAGAACAAGATGTCGATCAGACAATGACGCAGATTCGTCGTGCGCTTATTGACGCTGATGTGGCTTTGCCTATCGTCCGTCAATTTGTCACTGACGTGCGTGAAAAAGCTTATGGTGCAGCTCGTTCGCGTGCTTTGAATCCTGGTCAGCAAGTTGTACGTATCGTCCACGATGAATTGGTTGAGATTCTGGGCGGGCATACACGAGAGCTACATTTTGCTCAGCGGGGTCCTACGGTTTTCATGCTCGCAGGTTTGCAGGGCGCCGGTAAAACAACACTTGCTGGAAAACTTGGACGATGGCTTCGTGAAGAAGGAAAAAATGTTCTTCTTGTGGCCGCTGACCTTCAGCGCCCTCAAGCTGTTGCTCAGTTACAGATTGTCGGTGAACGTGCAGGTGTTCAGGTATGGGCGCCTGAGGTGGGAAATGGAGTTGGCGATCCTGTTCATGTGGCACGCAGCGGTTTAGATCATGCCATCACAACCGGTATTGATGTAGTGATTGTTGATACTGCTGGTCGTTTAGGTGTTGACCAGGAAATGATGGACCAGGCTATTGCTATCCGCGATGCGGTCAATCCTCACGAAATCATGTTTGTCCTTGACGCCATGATCGGTCAGGATGCCGTTACTACTGCTACAGCTTTCCGTGATGGTGTCGGCTTTACCGGCGTTGTCTTGTCGAAACTTGATGGTGACGCTCGTGGCGGTGCCGCTTTATCTGTTCGCGGCTTGACCGGTGTGCCTATTCTTTTTGCTTCAACCGGTGAAAGTCTGGAAGATTTTGAGCGTTTCCATGCAGATCGAATGGCTGGTCGCATCCTTGACATGGGTGATGTGCTCACTCTGATTGAACAGGCAGAAAAGAAACTCGACGCAGAAGAAGCCCAAAAAGTCGCTCAAAAAGCGATGTCTGGTGAACTGACCTTAGATGATTTCCTTAGTCAGCTTCAACAAATTCGCAAACTGGGATCGATGAAAAAAGTCTTGGGAATGATTCCCGGTATGGCTCAGATGCGTCAGCATATTGATAATCTTGACGAACGTGAGATTAATCGTGTTGAAGCGATTGTACGATCAATGACACCGCAAGAACGGGCTGATGTTTCTTTACTCAACGGGTCACGGCGTGCTCGTATTGCTCGTGGTTCAGGAACAACCGTCGCTGATGTGAACTCTTTAGTGAAACGCTTTGAAGCAGCCAAGTCCATGATGGGGCAGATGGGCGCTATGGGAGCTGGAATGCCTGGTTTCGGATCTTTGCCCGGGCAAGGTGGCAAAGCGAAACAAAAAGCGCAAGCACGTAAAGCGCAAGCTGAACGGGCGAAAATTAAAAAGAAAGCTCGAAGCGGTAATCCTGCGAAACGTCGCCAGCAAGAACTCGAAGCACTCTTACCAAAAGAGCAGCGTTCTTCGGCAGAGGCCACTGGTTCTGCTTTCGGTGTGCCACAACCGACCGCTCAAGGGCCGCGTCCCTCTTTAGAGGATCTGCCTGATGACATTCGACGAATGATACAGGGCCTGTGATGCGCCTGCACGGGTGGATGCTGTGGGGGCAAAACGCTCAATGGGTACAGGGAACATGGAGCGTTGAAGGGGGTATTATCCGCTCTGTTCCTGAGGGGCAGGAAAACACCTGCGCAGACTTCACTGGTTTTTTTACACCGGGTTTTGCTGACGTGCATTGCCATATCGGTATTGGTCCTGACGGGCCGGTTGATATTGATGCTCAAAAAGCTCAAATGGAGGCGCAGCTCAGTTCAGGTGTCCTACTTGTAAGGGACTGCGGCACTCCAGTCGATAACTCGCAGGTGCGTTTACATTCATCTGTGCCAGTTCTTATACGTTGCGGGCAACATATTGCTCGTGTGAAACGCTATATTCGTGGTTTACCACGTGAAATTGAACCGGCTGATTTGCCTGAGGTCATGGCCCAGGAAGCTCGTCGTGGGGATGGTTGGGTCAAAATTGTCGGTGATTGGATTGATCGTTCACAGGGCGCTCAGGCCGATCTTGCTCCACTATGGCCGCGTGAGGCTTTAATTGATGGTGTGGCAGCTGCTCATGAGGCGGGTGCTCGTGTTGCTGTTCATGCTTTTTCGCATACAGTGATTGATGATCTGCTTGAAGCAGGAGTTGATGATATCGAGCATGGAAGCGGGATGGATGCCGTTCAGCTTCAATGTGCAAAAGAACGTGGAATTGCAGTTACGCCTACGTTGCAGCAAGTGGAGCTTTTTGCTGATTTTGCAGCGCAGGCTGGACGAAAATATCCAATGTATGCAGCAACAATGCAAGCCATGTATGACACTCGTGTGGCGCATGCTCAGATGCTTTTTGATAGCGGTGTACAGATTTTGTCAGGTACGGATTCTGGCGGGTATCAAGAACATGGGTGCATAGGTGACGAGTTGAGATTATGGCTGGCTGCCGGCCTGAGGCCTGAACGTATTCTTGATTATGCGACATGGGGGACACGTTCCTATTTAGGTTTTTCTTCCCTTGACGAAGGAAAGTCTGCTGATATGGTTTTTTTCCGGGAAGATCCGCGTGAAAATCCTTCGGTGTGGGGAAAGCCTGATGTGGTTTTTAGTGCAGGTGTGCCGGTTTATTGTCGTGACTCTTGAGACAAAAGCGGCATGAAAGTATGACGCACCTAGTGATAGTGACCAGTTCCACTATGTAAAGAGCTGTCTAGGTGCTGACAGAGTTTCGAAGAAATGCTTCTTCGTGGCATAATCAGTAGCTGTACTCGCGCTTTCGGTGACCCTCTCTCTCCGTTGGCACGTGTCCTTGGAGTTTTTCTTTACCTGTGTTTCCCACCAGGAGAAGAATGACTTCGCCCCTAGTTGAAACAGGAGTGACCACACAAGTGGCAGTTCGTATTCGTTTGAAGCGCATGGGTAAGATCCATGCACCCGTTTACCGTGTCGTTGTTGTCGATTCACGTAAAAAGCGTGATGGGCGTGTGATTGAAGAAGTGGGTTTGTATGATCCAACCCCGAATCCTTCAATCATTAAGATTGAATCCGATCGCGTGCAGTACTGGCTTGGCGTGGGCGCACAGCCTTCCGACCAGGTTCGTAATCTGCTCGTGTTGACAGGCGATATTGCTCGTTTCCACGGCAAGGCTGATGCTGTATCACGTGTCAAGGTTGCCGAAGGCGACAAGGTTGCAGAAACTGAAGAAGCTATTAAGGCTGCTGAATCTGCTGCAGAAAAGCGTAAAGCTGAAGTTTCTGCACAAAAAGCTGCTGCTCAGGCAGAAGCACAAGCAGCTGAAGCTGCGGCCGCTGAATCAGAATCGGAAGCACCTGCTGCCGAAACTGAGGCTGAGGAAGCCTGATGATGCTTGCCGACGCTTTGGAACACCTTGTAAGCGGAATTGTCGATCATCCTGAAGATGTGCAAGTACGCACACGTTCACAACGTCGAGGGCAAATGCTTGAAGTGCGTGTGAATCCTGATGATCTTGGCCGTGTTATTGGTCGAGGTGGTCGAACAGCTCGTGCGTTGCGTACCGTTGTCGGTGCTCTTTCTTCGCGTGGCCCTGTGCGTGTTGATGTCGTTGACACTGATAGGGAATAGAGCGTAGATCCGTAAAGAGCCAGCCCTTATTGAGGGCTGGCTCTTTTGTGTTCACGACCAGCCTTAAAAAGAAATACGAGACGAATACTTTTCAGGTCAGCGGCAAAAGTGAGGGTACTGCTTAAAATGTGTGTCCGTTGGCTGCATGTTGTGTCTATCTACTGACCTGGCTTATTAACATAGGCCAATTGGTACTTTTTCTATTGCATAGCCAAAAGATTAGTATTGCCCTCAGTGACAGTGTGTGAGGGAGGACCACCTCAAAAATTACGACACAAAGGTACTAAACTTATCCATATGCAGATGACAGCGGCTCGTATAGGTCCTCCTCATGGTCTTCGCGGTGAGGTTTTTCTTGAAATTCGTACAGATGATGCTGATATTGTTGTTATTGGTGCGACATTCACAACAGACCATACACAATGGCCTACACTCACCATCGAGTCACTACGCAGAAGTAAAAATCGTGTCATTGCGGCATTTCATGAAATCTTGACACGTGAAGACGCTGAAAAAGTACGTGGCACAGCTTTGCTCATTGAGGAACATGCAGAGGAAAATGCATGGTATCCTCATCAGCTCAAAGGGTTGAAAGCTGTGAATACTCACGGTCAAGAACTAGGTACTGTGACAGGGATACACACAGGTGCTGCGCAAGATCTTTTACTTGTCCGAACGGGGAGAGGCACCGTTATGGTCCCCTTTGTGAAACAGCTCGTCCCAACGATTGATTTAGAAGCAGAACAGATCATTATTGACCCTCCCGGTGGTTTATTTGATGATGAAGTGATTGATGGTCCTGATGGTGGGAACGGGTATGCGCTTTGATCTTGTCTCTATTTTTCCGCAGTATTTCAATGCGCTTGATGAATCGTTGATTGGGAAGGCTAAAGAAAAAGGCACTCTCACTGTTAATGTGCATAACCTACGAGACTGGACCAATGATCCTCATCGAACAGTTGACGACAGTCCATACGGTGGTGGTGCTGGTATGGTTATGCGTCCTGATATTTGGGGGCGCGCACTTGATGACATACTGGCCTACCCACTTGCAGATACTCAGGGAGAAGCTGAGCCGCGTCGTGTTCTTGCCATTCCTACGCCTGCGGGTATTCCTTTAACTCAGCAGCTTGCGCAGGATTTATCGCAGGCCGACCAAATTATTGTGGCCTGTGGGCGCTACGAGGGTATCGATCAGCGGGTTTCAGACCATTACGCGCAAATTGGTGTTGAAGTCATTCAGTTTTCTTTGGGTGATTATGTCCTCAACGGTGGGGAAGTAGCTGCGCTGGTTCTGGTAGAAGCCGTTGGGCGTCTATGTGATGGAGTTATTGGTAATCCTGAATCCTTGGTTGAAGAATCGCATAGTTCTCAGGGATTACTGGAATACCCTGCATATACGCGTCCGCTCTGCTGGCGTGGTCATGAAGTTCCCAATGTTTTGCGTTCCGGTAATCATCAAGCGATTGCTCTGTGGCGGCGTGAACGTTCATTGGAACGTACTGCTAGGCACAGGCAAGATATCGTGCAGCGCCTCGACCCGCATATGTTGACCGTAGAGGATCGTGAAATTCTTGCATCCTGCGGATATATTGTGAAACCTCAGCGTGCGACCCTCACTATACGACAGGCGCAGGCAAGTGATGCTCATGAGATTGCTGATCTTGCTGCTCGTACTTTTCCGGATGCATGTCCGCCTCATCTGCCGAAAGAAGCTATCACAGCTTTTATTGAGGAAAATTTATCTGCTGAATTATTTGCCGGTTTTTTAGCTGATACGGCACGTTTCCGCATACAGGTTGCTGTTGCAACTGTGGAGGCTGAGCAACAACCAATGATATGTGGGTACACGCTTAGTCATGTTGGTGAAGCTGCGTTACCAGAGGATATGCTTCGGTCGGGTAAATGTGAAGCGTCATCTGCATATCTGTCGAAATGCTATGTTGATAGCCATTGGCGTGGTTCAGGAATAGCTGGAGCGCTTTTAGAAGCCGCTGTGGTGGATGTAGAATCGACTTCATCTGCTCCACAAATCGTTTTGGGTACCAATATCGGTAACAAGCGTGCAAAAGCTTTCTATCGTCGTCACGGTTTTACAGTTGTTGGCAGGCGGCGCTTTAACGTGGGTGGTGTGGAAAATATTGATGATATTTTGGTGCGTTCGCTCAAAGCCTCGCGTCAGTAAATCCTCATAAAGTCATCATTTCCTTGAGTGTATGATAGAGATTTTTAAGTATTTTTTATCTTGTAAACAAAAGGAAACTTTTGAGGCCGACGGTGCTTAAAATCACTGTCATCCTTGCTCATAATAACGTGGAAAAGTTGGGCAAATATACGGTTTATGGCACACTTAGAAGGTAGTTTGACGTGGCGTAACCTGCCGCAGGGGGACGCCGTGACGTTAAACTTTCGCGTATATTGCAGGATAAACCTGCCGAATGAGACGTGACTGACCTGCGGCAGGTGCGTCGAGGAGAAAAAATGCAGAAGCTGGACGCAGTTGATGCCGCTTCATTACGTAACGACATCCCCCCCTTCCGCCCAGGCGACACCCTCAAAGTGCACGTTAGGGTTGTTGAAGGTAACCGCTCCCGCATTCAGGTCTTCCAGGGTGTCGTGATTGCTCGTCGCGGTCACGGTGTTTCCTCTACTTTCACCGTTCGTAAAGTTTCTTTCGGTGTAGGTGTGGAACGTACTTTCCCATTGCACGCCCCTACCATTGACCACATTGAGGTCGTAACCAAGGGCGATGTGCGTCGCGCGAAGTTGTACTACTTGCGTGAACGCCATGGCAAGGCTGCGAAGATCAAAGAACACCGTTCAGGTTCAGCAGAATGATACGCTGAATTTGAGACAGTTTGGCCCGGGCACCGAGCAAAAGGTTGTGCCGGGCCGAACTTGTTAATGCAGGTGAAAACCGCATTTACTGAGGAGAACATCATGTCAGAGAATCGAGCGCGGCTTGTGAGCTACGGAGGGCCACGGCATTTGCCTTCTCGACGTGAACTCCGAGAAGAGGAACGAAAACGCGCATCTTCCCCGTGGACGTGGGTAAAAGAAATTACTTTTATCCTTGTAACCGCGTTGGTTGTTTCGACGCTCTTACGTATTTTTCTTGTACAAATTTTCTGGATTCCTTCGGCATCCATGAAACCAACGCTTCAAGAAAATGACCGTATAGCTGTTTCGCGTATTTCCTCATGGACCGGAAATATCACGCGAGGCGACATCGTGGTTTTTGATGATGTTAATGGTTGGCTTCCTCAGCAGGAAAAACACTGGTGGACATCTATCGGTGAATTCGTTGGACTTGTCCCAGCAGGTTCAGGGCAAACACTCGTGAAACGTGTCATTGGTGTAGGCGGTGACACTGTTGCATGTTGCAATGCGGAGGGCCAATTAACAGTCAACGGAAGCGCCATACGCGAACCGTATCTGGCTTCCTCATCAATTCATCAACAAGAGGACCAAACTTTCGCAGTCACTGTACCTAAAGGATATGTGTGGGTTATGGGTGATAATCGTTCAAACTCCGCAGATTCACGCTACCATTTCCTGAAAGGCGATAATCCTTTCATTCCTGCTCACTCTGTTGTCGGTAAAGCTGTTGCTGTGATGTGGCCGCTGAATAGGTGGACAATACTTTCCGGGCGTGAAGTATTCGCCACAGTTCCATAGAATTGACACCTATGCGCTATGAGACAACACGGGAATACGAAATAGAGTTAGCATCCCGTTATGGTGGTTTGGTCGCAGGAATCGACGAGGTAGGGCGTGGTGCTTTAGCTGGTCCTGTCGCCGTGGGCGTCACACTTGTAGGAGCAGCACAGAGGCAAGCACCTGTTGGTTTAACAGATTCAAAGCTTCTGACACCTCAGAAACGTCATGCTCTTATTGAACCTATACGTGAATGGGTTGTTGATGCGGCAATAGGTTGGTCTTCCGCGCAGGAAATTGACCAGTGGGGCATTATTGCAGCTTTACGCTGCGCGGCACAAAGGGCGCTAGCTGAACTTGAAAATAGGGGATATCGACCCTCTGTGATTATTTTAGATGGTTCACATGATTGGCTTTCTCAGCCGAGCAAGGACCTGTTGAGTCAATATGATGAGGAACGTGAACCTGTTTTTTACGATGTGACGATGCCCGTGAAAACACGAGTTAAAGCGGATGCGACATGCAGTGTTGTGGCAGCGGCATCGGTTCTTGCCAAGGTGAGTCGAGATCAGATGATGGCAGAGCTACCGGATTATGGATATGGTTGGGCTTCAAATAAAGGTTATTCCAGTGCTGCGCATATTGCTGCTTTACGTGAAAAAGGAGCATCACCGTGGCATCGACGCTCATGGAAACTGCCGATGTGATGTGACAATCACGCGCCCTAGTTGTATGACCTCATATTTAGCAAGGAAGATAGATTCATGAGTGACGATATTGAAAACTATGAAAATAACCTTGAACTGGAACTTTTTCGCGAATACAAGGACGTTATTGGGCTATTCACATATGTAGTAGAAACGGAAAGACGTTTTTACCTGTGTAATCAGGTGGATGTGCAGGCTCGTCCAGTGGGGCAAGATGTTTTCTTTGAACTAACACTGACGGATGCGTGGGTGTGGGATATTTACCGATCGTCACGTTTTGTTCGTTCAGTTCGTGTCATCACCTATAAAGACGTCAATGTTGAAGAACTGACGAAATCGGAGCTGCGTATTCCGTGAAATACCCCTGTTGAGGGAACCTGAAGAATATCTGTTGCATTATGGGTGACTTTTAATGCTTTCTTCCTTCATGTGAGAAGGGTATGTTTTTGTGCGAAATTGAGGATGCGTAGACTTTCTGCCGCTAGTAAGGTTGCGTACTTTCAGGTGCTGATTTCACAAGTAACGAGGCCTACTTGCGCTGAAATGAGTGATGAGAGTCCTCTAAAGAAAAGATATCCACATATACGTCTTTGACATACCTGTTTATCCACAGGTGAGTAAAACGCTTCTGACAGACTCTTATTTTGTATGACAGGCTGCCTCTATTGGAGGTGACCACAGTGAAGCACATGAATGTTGCTTTAGGGCGAGCAGGCGAAGAATACGCAAGTATGCTCCTGACGAATGCAGGGTACGAGATACTTACGCGTAACTGGTATTGCGGTCGTACTGGTGAAATCGACATTATTGCTCGTGATAAGTCACTAGTAGTGATTGTTGAAGTACGTACTCGTATAGGAAATTCATATGGAAGCCCTTTAGAGTCTATTGATCGGCGTAAACTCCATCGCTTGAGGGTGTTAAGCACACAATGGCTGCAGAAAACACATACGTATACTCCGGCACGTATCGACGTTATTGCTTTAACGATTCCGCGTGAATATCGATCAGCTTTAATGGCACACACTTGTGAGAAAAATATTGACCTTTCGCTATTTCATCCGCATGTACGTTGGGTGAAAGGCGTGTCATGACAGTTTCCACCTTATCTGTTGCACTTGTAGGGTTACAGGGTCACATTATTGAAGTAGAAACCCATGTGGGTCGCGGACTTGTTGCTTTTACATTGGTTGGCTTACCTGATGCTTCTTTACGTGAATCAAAAGAACGAGTTCGCGCAGCTTTACAGACATGCGGCTTAGAGGTTCTTGATCGGCATATTATTGTTAATCTTTCACCTGCTGGTTTACCAAAATCTGGTAGCGGATTTGATCTAGCAATTGCTGTTTCAGTCCTTATTGCGACGAAAAAAATTCGTCCAGAACCATTTGCTCATGCTGTTTTAGTAGCTGAAATTGCTTTGGATGGTACATTACGTCCTGTTCCAGGTGTTTTACCAGCGCTTATTGCTGCTCAACGTAAAGGTGTTGTGCGCGCCATCGTTGCCCCGGAAAATGTTCAAGAAGCTGAACTTGTTCCTGGAATAGAAGTGATTTCTCATGGGCATCTGTCTGATGTCGTGATGTGGGCAGGTGGCAGGGCTGATAAGCCTCCTCAAAATACGCGGAGGAATTTTATGGCCGATTCTTCAGATTTAGCACATGCTACGTCCACATATGCGGGTGATATTTCAGATATACGTGGGCAAAATTACGCTATTGAGGCTTTAGAAGTAGCTGCAGCAGGCGGGCACCACTTGCATTGTGTAGGGGAACCGGGCTCGGGTAAAACAATGCTCATTCAACGTATGCCCACAATTTTGCCTGCATTAGATGATGAAATAGCGATGACAACAACGGCTATTCATTCGCTTGCCGGTGTTCTTTTATCAAAACAGGGGCTTATTCGTCAGCCGCCTTTGCAAAGCCCGCATCATAGTGTGACGATGCCCGCGCTTATTGGAGGAGGCTCACCCGTTTTGCGTCCTGGGGCAGTGTCTTTAGCGCACGGAGGAGTTCTTTTCCTTGATGAAGCTCCCGAATTTTCACCGCGTGTGTTAGATGCTCTGCGGCAACCTCTTGAGGAAGGAGAAGTCAGTATTCATCGCGCACGCGGGCATACGCGTTTTCCAGCGGATTTTCAATTGGTATTGGCTTCTAATCCGTGCCCATGTGGTGGAGGTAATCGGGTGAAAAAATGTACATGTTCATCTATTCAACGGCGACGTTATCAGGCACGTTTATCTGGCCCGTTGTTAGACCGCATTGATATTACAGTGGGGATGCGAGCGCCTACGCGTGCTGACTTGTTGGCTCCTTCCATATATACATCAGCTCAAATAAAAGATCGGGTATCTGAAGCCCGTGCTCGCGCAGCTTACCGTCTGCGTGATACGCAATGGCATATGAATAGGCAGGTCACAGGTTCTTGGCTTCGACAGTGTTCTCAAATCCCGGTATCTATTGTGAAAGCTCTTGATGAAGCTGTGGATCGTTCTGACATCACTATGCGTGGAGCGGATCGAATTTTACGTGTCATGTGGACAGCAGCTGATCTTGAAGGGGCAACGCGCCCTGATGATAGTCATTTAGGTTTTGCCCTTTCTTTGCGTACAGGAGGGGCATATGTGTAGTCATGAAAAAAATATGGGACGCTACTTACTGGGTAGGAGTGATGGCATATCAGTGTCGTGTAAGCCGCAAGAAGTATATGAGGAATATAGTTCGCCAGTTTTACGTGAAGATAATCAGCAAAATTCCCCGAGTCGTCAGATGCCCGTAAGACAGGCGAATCCTCGAAAAACAATGAGTGAATATGAATATGCTGTGTGGTGGTCGTGTGTCGTAGAACCGGGTGATTATTTTGCTTCTCATCTGCGTTCTGTATGTGGAGAAGAAGAAGCTCAGCGTTGGGCTTGCGCTCCACGCATCACTTCTTTACCTGATTCGCTTTATGCAGTAGCTGCTCCTGAGCATTGGGAGAAAACATGGCATAGGTGGAAAGCACGGATTGACATGGTGGACATTGAAAAAGAACTGAGTATTGTGCATCGTATCGGTGGTTATGTGTTGACACCGGATAGTGCTCAATGGCCGCATATGCTCAAAGATTTAGGTCCAGTGATGCCGAGTGCTTTATGGGTGAAAGGTCGTATATCTTCACAGCCTTGTGTCGCATTAGTAGGTGCGAGGGCTTCTACGCGAGCAGGAGAAAGAACATGTCGTGATATGGCTGTTGCTTTGACTGATAAGGGTTTCACTGTGGTTTCGGGTGGGGCCATCGGTATTGATGCGGCAGCTCATCATGGCGCTGTGGATGCTGGAGGAAAAACATACGCGCTTATGGCAGGAGGTTTAGGAGCTTTATATCCCGCAACGAATCGGGAACTCTTTGAAAAGATTGTATCTACAGGGGGAGCACTTATCAGTGAAGTTCCTCCTTCGTGGCGCCCGGCGCGTTGGAGATTTTTAGCGCGTAATCGATTAATAGCAGCTTTATCTAGGGGTGTTGTGGTGGTTGAAGCAAGTTATCGTTCAGGCGCATTAGCAACAGCTCGTCATGGTGTGGAACTTGGACGTGAAGTAGGTGCTGTACCAGGTTCTGTTGATGGGGTCATGTCTCAGGGCTGTCATGAATTGATTCGGCAAGGTGGGATTCTCATACGTCATGCAGAGGATATACAGCGTATGATTTATCCTTTTGCTGATGTGAATGAATCTGTAGGGTACGATCATCCTCATCAAAAAACACGTGTTGTATCAGGGATTGAAACCTTGCCAGAGGAACAACGCCGAGTGTGGGAGGCGATGCCACTTCATTCAGCAGTAACGGTTGAAAAACTCAGTTATTCCAGTGGTTTAAGTCGTTCTGAGGTTCTTTCTGCATTAGCTTATTTAGATTTAGCAGGATGGGTGAGTGCGCATAGTCGTGGGTGGCGACGAATACAGAAAAACAAATAAAAGTAGTCCCACAATGAGTATGTGCTTTTCTTACGTGAGTATGAAACGTTAGTGAACAGGGACGGTACGATGAAGGGGTGCAGGAAAAAACACCGTATGAAGCGTGGATATCGTATCTGAGAAATGTGCGTGGCTTAAGCGAACATACTGTGAATGCCTATGGAAGTGATGTTTTAGCCTGTCTGGAATATTTCGGATTAGGTACTCACGCCAGTGGCGAGGATATACGCCGATGTCTGACAACGCGCTCTTTACGTTCATGGTTGTCTTATGGACACGAAGGGGGGATGACACGCTCAACGGTAGCGAGGCATGTATCCGCATTACGTTCATTTACATCGTGGCTTGTGCTCAACAGCATTATGTCGACTGATCCGGCACTTCCGCTCATGACGGCTCGGCCAGATCAGCGTTTACCACAGGTTGAAGATGTGGAAGGCGCTTTTCGTTTAATGGATAAAGCTCGCCACATTGCACAGGGCCGGCCATCACAGCCAAGCAATATTCGTGACTGGGCTATTGTTGAGTTGATCTATTCCACGGGGATACGTGTAGAAGAATTATGCGCTCTTGATCTTCTTTCTTTTCAACCGCGTGAATTAACTATGAGAGTTTTCGGTAAAGGTCGAAAAGAACGAGTCGTTCCTGTGGGGGATTATGCCGCTGAAGCATTACATATGTGGATCCATTCAGCTCGTGATCTTTTAGTCGCTGACCCTAAGGAAAAAGCATTATTCGTTGGTGTGCAAGGTAAACGAATAAATCAACGTGTTGTACGTTCGGTCATACATCGTTTATGCGCGAAAGCCGGAGTGAAAGATTTAGCTCCGCATGCTCTGCGACACACGGCAGCAACACACATGCTTCAAGGGGGAGCCGATTTACGGGCTGTACAAGAACTTCTTGGCCATTCGTCATTAAATACGACGCAACGCTATACGCATGTTGATACTCAACGTTTATCAGCTATTTATCGCTCTGCTCATCCGCGAGCATAAGCACTGTGAGGACATATCTGTTTTGACGCATAATAAAGGGGATACGTGAGTAAGAATAGATAGCTCGTATATGCGCTACTGCGTAGTGCTCCATCCATCCCATATTTTCAATACGCTGCGTTCACGTAGGAAAAGTAAGGGATTAAGCCATTTTTGCGCTGACACTTTCACGCCCCAATGTAAGGCCCCAGGTGAATGACCTTCAGCCACGTAACCAAGAAGTTCTCCGGCATGTACTTTTTGTCCACGAACTACCTGCGCATTGATCGGTTCAAATGTTGTGCGCAAAGGAAAATCAGGACTTCCTACATTGAGTGATAGGACAGGTCGATCAACTACTGTTCCAACGAAAGAGACAGTGCCTGCGGTAGGCGCGTACACCTCACTTGCAATAGGAACATCAAAATCAACACCTCGATGTCCTGATAGCCATGGCTGTGCCGGTTCAGTAAAAGGGCGTGCAATCGGAACAGGATGTCCTGTTGGCCATAACCAGGGGCGCTGAGGGGGATTATCTGTTGAATGAGCTGGTAAAGCTATCAGAAGGAAAAACAAGCACAGACATACCCCTGTTAATGTTTGCTTGAGCAAAGCGTTTTCAGATTTTCTGTGACTTGAGGGTTGAGATGTCGTCATGCGGATAGTATGCGTAAGTGCCTGACATGATGATACTGCTCACAGGGGTCTTGGGGATAAAGTCATCGTTTTCCACAGGAAAACAGAGGGATAAGGGTCACATGTGCAGCCGCATGATGTTGCAAAATCATGGGATAGAATGGTTCTGCATCTGTATGCATACAGGTGACTTCGCGCGTCATTTCTGCGTTCTCCGCCAAAGCGGTACTGAACCAGGGCGTAGTTGGCATGGTTCCTTCATAGGTGCTGACTTGTTATGACGCTAGGGCCTCTTTCGGGACTTCCGAATACAGGCGACAAACCAATATGGCTTCATAGCAAGCCACACCGCTAATTTAAGGCGGGGAAAGGACGATCAATGGCAGTCGTAACCATGCGTCAGCTTCTTGAATCTGGAGTCCACTTCGGTCACCAGACTCGTCGTTGGAACCCCAAGATGAAACGTTTCATCTTGACTGAACGCAATGGCATTTACATCATCGATCTCCAGCAAACTATTGCTGACATTGATATTGCCTATGATTTCGTTAAAGAAACTGTGGCCCACGGTGGCTCCATTCTTTTCGTTGGTACAAAGAAACAAGCACAAGAAGCTATTGCTGAACAGGCTTCACGTGTAGGCATGCCTTACGTGAATCACCGTTGGCTCGGCGGTATGCTCACAAACTTCTCAACAGTTTCTAAGCGTCTGCAACGCCTGAAGGAACTGGAACAGATCGACTTTGATGATGTTGCAGGTTCTGGACGCACAAAGAAAGAACTGCTGATGATGCGTCGTGAGATGGATAAGCTCTCACGCACACTCGGTGGTATCCGTGACATGAATCGTGTTCCCTCTGCAGTATGGATCGTTGACACAAAGAAGGAACACCTCGCTGTTTCTGAAGCTCGCAAACTCAATATTCCGATCGTTGCTATTTTGGATACCAACGCTGATCCAGATGAGGTTGATTACCGTATTCCTGGCAACGATGATGCTATCCGCGCTGTAGCTTTGCTGACTCGTGTGATTGCAGATGCTGTGGCTGATGGCCTCCTCTCGCGTTCGGCTTCACGTAAGTCTGCTGCAGGTGAGGAAGCTGAAGTTGCTGCTGAACCTCTTGCTGAATGGGAACGCGAACTGCTTGAAGGCGGCGAAACCGCTGCCGCAGAAACTCCCGCTGAAACAGCATCTGCTGAAGAAACACCGGCTGAAAACTGATCGTTAACATCACAGAGAGGAAATAGAGCAATGGCAAATTTCACCGCTGCTGATGTCAAGGCATTGCGTGATCAAACTGGCGCCGGCATGATGGACGTAAAGAAAGCGCTTGTTGAGGCCGATGGAGATGCGGAAAAAGCTCTTGAGATTATTCGTCTCAATGGCTTGAAGTCCATTTCTAAGCGTGAGGATCGTCAGGCTTCTGCTGGTCTGCTTGCCGCCCGCGTACAGGACAATACTGGTGTCCTTGTTGAAGTTAACTCCGAAACTGACTTCGTTGCGAAGAACCAGAAGTTCATTGATTTCGCTAATTCTGTTCTTGAAGCAGCTGTTGCTTCACAAGCTGCTGATCTTGAGACACTGCTTGCAGCTCCTCTAGGAGAAGGAACAGTACAGGATGCTTTGAACCAGATGGCTGCTGTTATCGGTGAAAAGCTTGAAATCCGTCGTGTTGTCCGCATGACCGGTGAACATGTAGAGCTGTATCTGCATCAAACCAGCCCCGACTTGCCTCCACAGGTCGGTGTCTTTGTGGTCACTAACGCTGCAGGATCTGCTGTGGCACACGATGTAGCTTTGCACATCGCTGCTTACATGCCTTCCTACCTTGACCGTGATGCTGTTCCGGCTGATGTTCTTGAAAAAGAACGCGCCACTTTGGAAAAGATCACTCTAGAAGAAGGCAAGCCTGAAGCTATCGTCCCCAAGATCGTTCAGGGACGTTTGGAAGCCTTCTTTAAGGATAACTGCTTGGTAGATCAAGCATTTGCTCGTGATCCTTCCAAGTCAGTTGGTAAGGTTCTTTCTGAGGCAAATGCTGAGGTCGTCGAATTCATTCGCGTCCACGTGGGAGCCTAAATCCTTATAAATGACCCCGCCCGTTGTTGGGCGGGGTCATCGTGTACACACATTTCATATCTGATACACCAATGACGATAGGAGTCCTGATGACACGGCAACGACGAGTCCTTCTAAAACTTTCTGGTGAAGCTTTTGGTGGAGGATCCATCGGTCTTGACCCAACAGTGGTTCGTAATATTGCTGAGCAAATTGCGGAAGCTGTTCGGCAAGGAATACAGGTAGCAATTGTCGTTGGTGGTGGAAACTTTTTCCGTGGAGCGGAATTATCACGTTCGGGACTTGACCGTTCCCGTGCAGACTACATGGGTATGCTCGGCACAGTGATGAATGCGTTGGCATTGCAAGATTTCATTGAGCAAGCCGGTGTTCCTGCGCGCGTACAAAGCGCAATAGCTATGCAACAGGTAGCGGAGCCCTACATTCCTTTACGTGCCATTCGTCATATGGAAAAAGGCCGTGTAGTCATTTTTGGTGCCGGTGCAGGTATGCCATATTTCTCAACCGACACTGTTTCGGCTCAGCGTGCTCTTGAAACGCACTGTGATGAGCTACTTGCAGCGAAAAATGGTGTCGATGGCGTATATGATTCTGATCCGCGTCTTAACCCACATGCTCGCCGCCTAGACTTCCTCACCTACACAGATGCGCTCTCACAGGGATTGAAAGTTGTCGATGCTGCAGCATTTGCTCTATGCCAAGAAAACGGTCTGACCATGCGCGTTTTTGGGATGTCTCAGCCCGGCAACGTCACAAAGGCCCTTCAAGGTGGAAGAATCGGTACGCTTGTATCAACACATGACGAACAAACTAAGGAGTCGAAGTGATCGACGATATTCTTCTTGAAGCCGAAGAAAAAATGGATCGTGCCGTTGAAGTAGCACGAGCAGATTTCGGTAACATTCGTACTGGTCGAGCAAATAGCGGAATGTTTGAGCAACTATTGGTCGAATACTACGGTGCTCCAACCCCTATGCAGCAACTCGCTTCATTCCAAATCCCAGAAGCTCGTACAGTCTTGATCTCTCCATTTGACCGTTCAGCAACACAGGAAATCATTAAAACCCTGCGTGAATCAGATCTTGGTGTGAATCCTACAGATGATGGTCATGTGATTCGTGTAGTTTTGCCGGCGCTTACCGAAGAACGCCGCAAAGAATATGTGAAACAAGCAAAAAATAAAGCAGAAGATGCTCGCGTATCTGTACGCGCAGTACGCCGTAAAGCAAAAGAAGCACTCGACCGTCTGAAAAAAGATGGCGAAGCCGGTGAAGATGAAGTTGATCGTGCAGAAAAGTCACTGGAAAATCTGACAAAATCTCATGTCGATCTTATTGACACTCTTTTAGTGACCAAAGAGAGCGAACTTCTGACTATCTGATGCCAGACATACAATACACGCGCGTTTTACGGGGTATTTTTTCTGCAATACCCTCGCATAATCATGCCGCATTAAAAGCGACAGGACGAGCAGGTAGGAACTTGCCGGCAGCCGTCATGACAGCGACACTGCTTGTTGTGCTCGTGACGGCTTCACTTGCATTCTATTTTGAATTCTTTGTCGCTTTTATCATGCTGCTCTGCTGGGCAGGAATATGGGAATTAGGCGGTGCCTACGCGCGTGTAGGGATTCACATGTCCTTATTGCCGCTATACGTCGGATCAGCAGGAATGCTGATCTGCGCGTGGACTCTGGGAGCGGAAGCACTTCTAGCTGCTCTTTTCTTGACAATATTCGCATCTGTCCTGTGGCGTGTACTTGACCGTTGGGACGACGGAAAATTACGTGACATATGTGCCTCTGCTTTTACAGCCGTATATGTTCCATTTCTCGCGTCATTTATCGTTTTACTTTTACGGGAACATCATGCCGCTTGGGTAGTGGGACTACAGATCCTCCTTGTTGCTTTAAGTGACACAGGAGGGTGGGCAACCGGAATCCTTATTGGCCGTCATCCGATGGCCCCTCGCTTATCGCCCAAAAAATCTTGGGAAGGATTCGCAGGTTCTCTACTTGCATGTACTGTTGGCGCTGTTGTTTGCTTTTCATTTGTGAATATTCACTGGGCATGGGGTTTCATCGTAGGGCCCATGATGGCTTTTAGCGCCACAATAGGTGACCTCATCGAATCATTAATCAAACGCGAAGTCGGTTTGAAAGATATGTCGCAAATCCTGCCCGGACATGGAGGAGTCCTCGATCGCGCGGATTCTATTTTGTTAACGGCACCGGTTCTGCATGTCCTCCTACTGATTGCAGAAGGAGGGCACGTATGATGTCCAAAGTGGCTCCGACAAAACGACGCGAAGTACGGCCAACAGATCAGCCTCCTGAAGGAGCTACGCATCCGGATGCGCGACCGCTTTTATCTTTTACTGCGAAAAAGCGAGGAAAAGCTCCGCTCCACCTAGCAGATTGCGATGCGCAGGCGCGCCGAGAATTACTTCAACAAGCCGGACTTCCTGCGTTCCGTGCCGACCAATTATCACGGCATTACTTTGATCATTTTCTGGCTGACGCACAGCAAATGACTGACATACCCGCTCACGCACGCTCAATTATTGAAGAAAAAATACTGCCCCGCCTTGTTGAACAAGTGACGGTGCTACGTGCCGATGCAGGTATGACATTAAAACACCTGTGGAAACTTTACGATGGTGCCACTGTCGAATCTGTGTTGATGGGTTATGGAGATCGGACGACTCTGTGTGTTTCTTCGCAGGCTGGATGCGGTATGGCCTGTCCTTTCTGCGCAACCGGTCAAATGGGGCTTACCCGTAACTTATCAACAGCAGAAATAGTCGACCAAGTGCGTTTAGCTCATCGTGCATGTGCTGACGGGGATCTTGCATGCGGACCCACCCGACTCACAAATGTGGTTTTTATGGGGATGGGAGAACCGCTAGCAAATTACAAAGCAGTGATCGCAGCGATTCATCGTTTAATTGACCCATCTCCGCAAGGATTTGGTATGTCGGCACGCGGTATTACCGTGTCAACTGTGGGACTGGTTCCAGCGATTCATAAATTGGCGGCAGAAGGCATTCCCGTTACTTTAGCGGTATCCCTTCATGCTCCAGATGATGATTTACGTGATGACCTTATTCCTATCAATTCTCGCTGGAAAGTGACAGAACTCCTTGATGCTGCGCGTCATTATTTCTTGTCAACAGGTCGTCGTGTTTCAATCGAATACGCTTTAATTAAGGATATGAATGACCAGCCTCGACGCGCTCAGCTTCTTGCTAATGAACTGAATAAACGCGGTAAAGGATGGGTACACGTTAATCCGATTCCGTTAAATCCGACACCGGGATCCATTTGGACTGCATCGACACGTCGTGCTCAGGATGAATTCGTCCGTATCTTGCGCGACAATGGAATATCAACAACGATCCGTGACACCCGTGGTTCAGATATTGATGGCGCATGTGGCCAATTAGCTACAGCCGTCAAAGAAGGACGACGTGCAAGTGTGAAAGTGACGAATCAGGAGGACTCATGAGCACCACATTTCCGCGCGTTAGTTTTTTCCGTCAGGGTTATGACCCTTCGGGTGTCGATGAATTCTTTGAGGACGCTAAGCGTGCTTATGAAGGTGGGGTTCCTTCAGAACAGTTCAGCGCAGAACAAGTACGTCGCGCCACTTTCAATGTGCGCCGTCGCGGCTACGATATGTCCGCGGTGGATGAAGCTCTTAATCGTTTAGAAGCTGCTTTTATTCACCGTGATCGCATGGATCATGTGGCCGTCAATGGTGAGACAGCGTGGTTTGAAAAAATTGCGGAACGTGCCACCACACTGTATCCGCGTTTACGTCGTCCACGTGGAGAACGTTTTGCTCGACCACAGAACGGACGCGGCTACGATGCTGAAGCTGTTGATGACCTACTTGATCGTTTAGCAAACTATTTTGACGATCAAGATGAAGTCACTGTTGACGATATTCGTCAAGCTGTTTTCCCTTCAGTTCGAGCAAAGAAAGCCTATGCGGAAGGACCCGTTGATGCCTACCTTGGCCGTGCGGTAGAAATTCTTTTAGCCGTTGACTGATCTGATAAGTAGCAGAATATGCGTGATATAGTCCTCCTCGGATCTACAGGTTCTATAGGAACTCAAGCACTAGATATTGTGGCAAGAAATCCAGAGGAATTTCGATTACGCGGTCTCGCTGCTGGTGGCGCGCACCTTGAGCTATTGGCTCGTCAGGTATGCGATTTTTGTGTGGAAGTTGTGGCCGTAGCAACGTACTGTGCGCATGAGTTACGTGCAATTATTGAGGAAAAACGGCAGGATTTTTCACAAAGCATACCCATGCCCACAATCCTTGAAGGACCCGATGCTGCAACGGAACTAGCAGGGATGTTCCCAGATGCCGTTGTACTCAACGGCATCACCGGCGGCGTGGGTTTAGGCCCTACACTGGCTGCCTTACAAGCAGGATCTACTCTTGCTCTTGCAAACAAAGAATCTTTGGTAGTAGGTGGGCCTCTTGTACGTGCAGCTTTACAACGGCCAGGCCAAATTGTTCCTGTTGACTCTGAACATTCAGCTATTGCCCAAGCCCTCAGGTCAGGTATTCACGAGAAAGGCCTTACCTCACCACGTATCACAGGACGTTCTGAGGTCGCGGAACTTGTATTAACAGCTTCAGGAGGCCCATTCCGAGGACGTTTACGTGATGAATTACGTCATGTCACACCTGCCCAAGCGCTGGATCACCCCACATGGAATATGGGACCGGTGGTGACGATTAACTCGTCGACCCTAGTCAATAAAGGCCTTGAACTTATTGAAGCGCATCTCTTATTCGACGTTCCTGCTGAACATATTCAGACAGTTATTCACCCGCAGTCGATTGTTCATTCAATGGTGACCTGGAATGATGGGGCAACTATTGTTCAAGCTTCACCACCGGATATGCATTTACCTATTGCACTTGGAATGACGTGGCCGCAACGTTTGAAAGAGGTTGAAATTCCTATTCGTTGGGATGCAATGCAGAGCTGGATTTTTGAGCCGGTCGATCATCAAACTTTCCCGGCCATCCAATTAGCACGTTACGCAGTCAGTGCATCTGCGACACATCCGGCCGTGTATAACGCGGCAAATGAGGTTTTTGTTGAGGCTTTCCTGCGGGGTTCTTTACCTTATCTGGCAATTGTTGATTTGTTGGGTACAGTACTGGAAGCCTATGAGGGTGTACAAGACCCCAATATTGACGATGTGATGGAAGCACAGCGTTGGGCGGTCTCATATGCCCAACAACAAGCCTCACACTATGCTTAATCATCAAAACACTACGTAATGCCAATATAAAAGCGTGAAGTGTTTTCTGATGAAATCACACTATATTCACACTTTTCTATCAGTCGCTGTATAGGTGACTGTAGTAACGAAAGGAGGCGGGCGTATGGCTTCTGTATGGGGAGTACTTTTCATCATTGCAGGACTGGTTATTTCCGTCGCGTTGCATGAACTTGGACATATGCTTTTTGCTCGCCTTTTCGGTGTGCCTGTCCCTGAATTTGCTGTAGGTTTTGGGCCAAAGATTTTTTCGCGTCGATGGCGTGGAACAACGTACTCATTACGAGCGATACCTTTAGGTGGTTTCGTCCGTATTCCGGGGATGTTTCCACCGGCACCTGCGAGGACACGCCTGACTAATCGCCGTGGAGAACCTACTCTTGCTGAACAAGCACGGGCAGAAAGCGCAGCGAGTCTGCCTGTAGGTCAAGAAAATCACGCTTTTTACCTTCTGAGTGCACCGCGTAAAATTCTCGTGATGCTTGCCGGTCCATTAATGAATCTGCTGATCTGTATTGTTTTAACCGCTATAGCAATGTGCGGAATTGGATATCAGGCACCGACAACAACCGTGGCACAGGTACTTCCAACAGTATCGACTGCGCGCGGTGAAATGACAGGTCCTGCCGCTGCTTCAGGTCTGGTAGAAGGAGATGTTATTGAGGCGATCAATGGCGCTACCATTAACGAATGGAGCGAAGTACAACAAGCAATTGCGCAGGCTCCAACTCGCACTGTTGATTTAACAGTTAAACGTGCGAATCAGCATATACGTGTGACGCTGACACCTGAAACTTCTGAATCAGGTCAAGGAATTGCCGGTATCGTGGCAGGAACAGCGTACCGCTCAGCTTCGCTTGCTCAACTATGGCAGATGAATACGACAATGGCTCAAGGAACTGTTGCTTTGATTATTCGCCTGCCTCAGGCAGTGTGGAAAGTCGCTGTTTCTGTTGTGACGGATGCTCCTCGTGATTCTCAAGGACTGATATCCGTTGTTGGTGTGGGACGTATTGCCGCAGAAGTAACAGGGGAGAGCACAGCATTAGGAGTACGTGATATCCGCCAAAGCCTTTCAGTGTTACTTATGCTATTGGCTTCACTGAATATGGCTTTATGTATTTTCAATGTGCTGCCTTTACCTCCATTGGATGGTGGTCATATCATGGGTGCTCTATATGAGGGTATGCGCCGACGTATCGTTTTATGGAGGGGCGGTGCTGATCCTGGCCCTGCTGATACTGCGCGGTTAATGCCGCTGACCTATGTGGTAGGTGCTTCTTTACTTGTGATGACAGTTATTCTTGTACTTGCAGATATTATTAAACCAATTTCTGTGACCTAATAATGTAACTGAGCTTCACGCGCCTGACACTGAAGCAGCACCGGTATGCACGTGATGAAAAATGCCTTCTGATCTCAACATGTCACTGTGGGCCGTTCACTCAGGTAAATGGAGTATAAGAGCTGAGCGAATGTGATGTCCTGAAAATAATTGTTTCCTGTTGAGCTAATGATGAAACAGTCAGTCATAATAATGAGGTGACTGAAATTTCCCTCGGCATGCCCTCAGTGCAGACGCAACCATTTCCTCGACGGAAAACTCGACAAATTATGGTCGGTGATATTCCCGTAGGCGGGGGAGCGCCAGTCAGTGTCCAATCAATGACAACGACAAAAACGCATGACATTGGTGCTACTTTGCAACAAATTGCTGAACTGACTGCTGCCGGTTGCGACATTGTACGTGTGGCCTGTCCTACAGACAAAGATGCTGAGGCTTTACCGATTATTGTGCGGCAGTCACGGATTCCAGTCATTGCTGATATCCATTTCAATCCAAAATATGTTTTTGCTGCGATTGAGGCAGGATGTGGAGCTGTACGTGTAAACCCGGGTAATATTCGCAAATTTGACGATCAAGTTGCTGAAATTTGCGCAGCTGCCCGCGATCATGGAACTTCTTTACGTATTGGTGTCAATGCAGGTTCATTACATCCAGATCTGTTGAAAAAATATGGACGCGCCACACCGGAAGCATTAGTTGAATCTGCTGTATGGGAAGCCTCGTTATTTGAAGAAAATGACTTTCATGACTTTAAGATTTCTGTGAAACACCATGACGTGCTCACAATGATTGAAGCGTATCGTCAGCTTTCCGAGCAGGGGGACTGGCCCTTGCATTTAGGAGTGACTGAGGCTGGTCCCGCATTCCAGGGAACAATCAAGTCAGTGTCCGCTTTTTCGATACTTTTGGCTGAGGGCATTGGGGATACTATTCGTGTTTCTTTATCGGCTCCGCCTGTTGAAGAAGTGAAAGTGGGATGTAAGCTCCTTGAATTTATGGGGTTACGTGACCGCACTTTAGAGATCGTGTCTTGTCCCTCTTGTGGGCGCGCACAAGTGGATGTGTGGACTTTGGCGGATAATGTCACAGAGGGCTTAAAAGATCTAACTGTGCCTTTGCGTGTAGCGGTGATGGGTTGCGTGGTGAACGGGCCAGGTGAAGCACGTGAAGCTGATCTGGGTGTTGCTTCCGGTAATGGTAAGGGACAGATTTTCATTCAAGGCGAGGTTGTTGAAACTGTTCCTGAAGATCAGATTGTGGAAACTCTCATCCGACACGCGAATATTTTGGCAGAAAAACTTGGCCTTAACGAAGGTGATGGTCAGGTGGAAGTCCTACCGGTTACCCGGTGAACATCGTACAGAAAGCAGTTCATTATGCGTAAACTTCGTTTCCTCCTTGCAGGTGCCGCACTAGGTGCGGTGTTTATACGGATGACAGGTTTCCCTGCGCGTATTGGTCTGACACAAAGTCAAGCAGCCGTGTCATTACCAGGTGACTTGCTTTCTCCTTCAGCAGATGTTGTCGTTGATCGCGCTGTCCTCATACATGCATCACCTGAACGAGTATGGGAAGTGATTGATGCAGCTTTCCATGCAGAGGAAAAGGATGTTCTGGTGAAAGAACTGTGTGATTGCATGGTTTTACGCGCAGCTTATCCTACGCAAGAACCTGATTCGCCTGTACAGGGGACATGTGCTCTTGTGCTTTTACCTGAAGCGAATGGGACAACACGTGTGCATATGCGTGAGCGTCATACATCCTCACCAGAAATGTCTGCACGTAAAATTCGCGCTCTCTTAGCTTTGGAGTCTCCTGTTGCTTTGCGCATGTTGTATGACATTAAACATGTAGCAGAGATGAACTAATACATCTATCCGTGGTGCGAATAATTATTTCTTTTCTAGGGAGCGACTGAGCGTAGGCTGCTGCCAAGTGGCGGTGTCACGTTCGTTTGTTCACAGATATCCACATGTGCTCTGAAACGGAGCGATACAGCGTGGCAGGAGTTGAACCTTTGCTCTGCTTGTTTCAGATGGACTTCTCAAAGCAGCCGCAACTGTGTAGAAGATGAGTTCTTGAGCTGATTTTTGATGTGATACGTGCCGTTTATTTGTTCGACAGGTGAGGCGCAGTTGTACGTGCATGGGGGAAGTGAACTACTCTTAAGAGCGTGCTAAAAACGCTTTCTTCATATTTCTTACGTACTTTACGTGAAGACCCTGCCGATGCTGAGGTAGCATCCCATAAACTGCTGATTCGTGCTGGCTACATTCGCCGCACAGCGCCAGGTATTTATACGTGGCTTCCTTTGGGTTTACGTGTTTTACGTAATGTCGAGCAAGTAATTCGTGAAGAAATGGATCGTATAGGCGGTCAGGAAGTACATTTTCCGGCACTTTTACCGGCTGACCCGTATAAAGCAACACATCGGTGGGAAGAATACGGACCCACTCTTTTCACCTTGCATGATCGTAAGGGAGGAGATTACCTTTTAGCTCCTACCCATGAGGAAATGTTCACTTTGCTGGTGAAAGATATGTTTTCCTCATATAAGGATCTGCCTTCGACCTTGTATCAGATCCAGACAAAGTACAGGGATGAAGCACGTCCCCGTGCGGGTCTGATTCGTGGGCGCGAATTTGTCATGAAAGACGCTTACAGTTTTGATCTAGCCGCCGAAGGGCTTGAAGCATCCTATATGGCTCAACGTGGGGCCTATGAACGTATTTTCCGTCGCCTTGGTTTGGAATACGTCATTGTTTCTGCGATGTCGGGTGCTATGGGAGGTTCCCATTCTGAGGAGTTCTTACATCCAAGTCCTATTGGTGAAGATACTTTTGTGCGTTCTGCTGGGGGATATGCGGCAAATGCTGAAGCGGTAACAACGCCTGTTCCAGATGTTGTTCCTTTTGAAGGCATTGCTCCTGCTCAAATATTTGATACGCCAGATTCACCGACTATTGATGCTTTGGTTGATTTGGCTAATCGTCTGCACCCGCGTGAAGATCGTGCGTGGAATGCTGCTGACACCTTGAAAAATGTCGTTGTGACTTTGACGCATCCTGATGGTGAAAAAGAACTTTTAGTTGTGGGAATCCCTGGGGATCGAGACGTCGATATGAAGCGCTTAGAAGCTTCAGTTGCGCCCGCTGAAGTTGCTATGGCGAGTCCTGAAGATCTTGCAACGCACCCTGAACTTGTGCCTGGATATATTGGTCCTTCAGTTATTGGTCCGAATTCGCCAGCACGTGTGGTCGATGATGAAGGAAATATTTCCGGTTCAGTGCGTTACCTCCTTGATCCGCGAATTGTTGAGGGCACAACGTGGATTACTGGCGCAAATGCTGTGGACCAGCATGTGTTCTGGTTGACTAAGGGCCGTGATTTTGAGGCTGATGGCACCATTGAAGCTGCAGAGGTTCGTGAAGGCGATCCTGCACCAGATGGCTCAGGCCCGCTGCACTTAGCTCGTGGTATTGAGGTGGGACATATTTTCGCCTTAGGGGATAAGTATGCAAAGGCTTTGGGGCTGACTGTTTTAGATGAAAACGGTAAGTCGCAGGTGGTCACGATGGGGTCTTATGGTATCGGTGTTTCACGTGTCGTGGCAGCGTTAGCTGAGGCTTATCACGATGATCGTGGTCTTTCGTGGCCGGTTAATGTGGCACCTTTCCATGTTCATGTGCTGGCTACAGGTAAAGGTGATGAGCTTTTTGCTGCGGCTACTCACCTGTCAGAATTATTGGAAGAACGTGGTCTTGATGTTCTGTACGACGATCGTCGCAAAGTGAGCGCGGGTGTGAAATTTGCTGATGCGGAGCTTATTGGTCTGCCAATTGCGGTTGTTGTGGGTCGTGGTCTTGCTGACGGTAAAGTGGAAATTCGTGTGCGGACAACAGGGGAGCGTATGGAGGTTCCTGTAGAAGAAGCTTGTGATGCTGTTGAGAAGCTGTATCACGACTTGCAGGAAAAGGAGTGATCCTACGTGGCTATCCGTGATATCCGTATTATTGGTGATCCTATTCTTCGGACGCCCTGTGAACCTATTACTGATATTGATGCGCGTGTCAAAGCGTTGGTTGAGGACCTTCTTGAAGGTGTTGACTTGGATGGGCGCGCAGGGTTAGCAGCTAATCAGATTGGCGTGGGGCTACGGGCCTTCTCGTGGAATATTGATGGCGAAATCGGGTACGTTCTGAATCCGACATTGGTGGCTTTATCTGAGGATGAGTACCAAGATGGTGACGAGGGGTGCCTATCGGTTCCGGAGCTGTGGTATCCGACTCGGCGCGCCTGGTATGCGCGTGTTGAGGGGATTGACCTTGATGGTAAACCTGTCATTGTTGAAGGCGAGGAGCTAATGGCTCGCTGTTTGCAGCATGAAACCGATCATCTTGACGGCATGATTTATATTGATCGTTTAGATCGTGCAACACGTAAGAAAGCTTTACGTGATATACGAGAAAAAGCTTTCTGAGTTTTCTGCGTGTTGCATCCAGTGCTGTAAAGCGTGTTGAGTCTAATACGCACGTGTTGCTTGTGTGTCTGCTGCGCAAAATGAGGTAGGTAAGGCTGATTAGGGTCGCGCGTAGTGTTTTCCGCGTGTCCCTTGGCTTTTCTTGTCGCAAACACCGATAATGAAGTAACACTGCGAGCATTTATGCGCTTATACATGACAAAAGAACAGATGATCGAGGGCGTAGGGGAAGACGATCCTCAACATACTGGGAGGTCATGATGAGAGGAACCTACACCCGCGGTGTACTTTTTGTGCATTCAACACCGGCGGCTTTGTGCCCTCATATTGAATGGGCGGCTGGTACGGCGTTAGGGCAAGAGCTGCACCTGCAATGGACACCGCAGGATGCTGCGCCTTCAATGCTGCGCACAGAATATCCGTGGGTGGGACCTGTTGGATCAGGTGTTCGTCTTGCTTCCGCTTTGCGCGGCTGGGAACATGTGCGCTACGAAGTGACCGAAGAACCCACAGCAACAACTGACGGAGGCCGTTGGGCGCATACGCCTTCGCTAGGGATTTTTCATTCACAGGTGGACAGTGTAGGAAATGTCGTGATACCGGAAGACCGTGTACGCGCTGCAATAGAATCTTCCTCATCATATGAAGAACTACGTGAACGTCTTGACCTTGCATTAGGGCAAGCATGGGATGATGAGCTGGAGCCATTCCGCTATGCCGGTGCCGGTGTTGCCGTCAGATGGCTCAACCAAGTTGGCTAAAATGCCATCCCACCATGAGAAAGTGCTGCACCGATTATGGGAACAATTGCTGAACTTATAGGGTATCAACTTGCCGTCGAATCTTTAGCAGATGAAAATACGCCTCCATCTGACACCGCAGCAAAGAAAAACTCTGATGATTCTGATGATTCTTCACCCACTGATTTAACAGAAACGGAACAGGCCGCCGCTTTGCTTTCGCCTATCCAGCAAGCACAAGAAATAGCAATGACAGCGCTTCTGGCTGAAACAGGTATTGAAGCACAGGATATGCGCGCAGACCTCACTTTACGTGGGGACCTTGATCTTGATGTGATTGGTTTATATGCGGTTATTTCGACTATTGAACATGAGTGCCGAATATCTTTTACTGATCTGGAAATACATAAATGGCACACGGTAGAGGATTTTCTTCAAGCTGTAACTGAGCATGTGTCATGAACCTGATATTTTCCTCGCTTTTCTTTACCTTATTCGTAAAATTTGCATTAATTATTCGGATTCGCTTCCACACGGGCATGTGAACCTCTAATATTTATGTAGGACTTAAGGCATAACTTCTATGGAAGGACAGCACATGGACGTGCGCATTGAACAAGACCTTTTAGGTACACGTGAAGTTCCTGCAGAAGCATACTGGGGGATCCATACACTCCGTGCCATAGAGAATTACAGAATTTCAGGACGAAGCATCTCAGAAGTCCCCGAGATGGTTCGCGCAATCGTACAGGTGAAAAAAGCTTCAGCACTGGCAAATAAAGAGCTCCGCGTTATGGAATCCGCTGTTGCTGACGCTATTGTGGCCGCATGTGATTCCATCCTTGATGAAGGACGTTGCATGGATCAATTTCCTGTTGACCAATTTCAAGGTGGTGCAGGAACAAGCGTCAATATGAATGCAAATGAAGTAATTGCGAACCTCGCCCTCGAACTCATGGGGAAATCTAAAGGCGAATACGCCCTGATTCATCCCAATGATGACGTTAATCGCTCTCAATCAACAAATGATGCCTACCCCACAGCATTTCGTATTGCCCTCCATCGTGAAGTAAAGCATCTGCGACAAGCCCTCAGTGAACTTGCTGACGCATTTGCTGCGAAAGGCCAAGAATTCGCTGATGTCCTCACTATGGGACGTACCCAACTTCAAGATGCAGTCCCTATGACTTTAGGGCAAGAGATGATGGCTTTTGCTGTTACCTTACGTGAAGAAGATGATCGGCTAGTAAATAATTCTGATCTGCTGTTGGAAATCAACCTTGGGGCAACAGCAATTGGAACGGGAGTAAACACGCCTCCCGGTTACCAAGAATCAGCGGTACGTCATCTGCGCTCTATTACTCAACTGCCTGTTAAAGGAGCTGCTCACCTTATTGAAGCAACCTCAGATACAGGCGCCTATGTCTCTATGCATGCAACTATTAAACGCACAGCTGTGAAACTATCAAAGATCTGTAATGATTTACGTCTCTTGGCTTCAGGACCGCGTGCTGGACTGAATGAGATTAACCTTCCTGAAATGGCTGCGGGTTCCTCGATTATGCCCGCCAAAGTGAACCCCGTGATTCCTGAAGTTGTGAACCAAGTGTGTTTTGAAGTTATGGGGAATGATCAAACTGTCACTATGGCTGCTGAAGCTGGGCAACTACAGCTGAATGTGATGGAACCTGTGATTGCACAGTCTTTATTCAGCTCATTGTCTTTGCTGGTAAATGCATGTTGTACTTTACGCACACGTTGCGTCGAAGGCATAACAGCGAATACGGATGTGTGCTTGGGGTATGTGACCGGTTCGATTGGTGTGGTCACCTACTTTAACGATGTGATCGGGCACCACATGGGTGATATCGTAGGTCGCCGCGCTGCAGCAGAAGGACGCACAGTACGCGAAGTAATTCTTGAGATGGGATTGCTCAGTGAAACTGAAGTTGATCAGATTTTATCTCCAGAAAACTTGGCACATCCTTCTTTTAGAGGCCGAGTGCTGGCACCAGAAGGCGAAGGCGAAGAATAAAAATCTGGCGATTATAGGCAACTGATAGTGCGGCAATGGCGCAAGTCAATCACTTCGTCAAAGCTACACGATAATTCTCATAGAAATTCACCGCGTGTCTGATAAGGAATAAGCAGATGCGCGGTGAAATGTTTTATGTAGGCGGCTCGGTCGTATAGATATATCCGGCTGCATGATTGTGTGTGTGAGGGCCTAGAAAAGCTGCGTTGCCTGAAGCCAGTGAGATACCATCTCTACCGTGTGAAAGGAGCCTTCAGTGGCGAAACTATACTTCCGTTATGGGGCAATGAACTCCGGTAAAACAACAGCGCTTTTGCAAGCAGCTCATAATTATGAGGAACGCGGCCAAAATGTCCTTTTGGTTAAACCGGATGTTGATACGAAAGGTGGACGCAGTATTGTTTCACGCTTAGGTGTGGCGCGTAACGTGGATATCCTTGTTCCCGCTGAGGCTGATCTTATGCGTGTTATCACAGAGACAGTGTCGCAGGCTCAGAAACCGATTGCCTGCGTTTTAGTTGATGAAGCGCAGTTTTTAACACCTGCTCAAGTTGATGACTTAATGGTTATTGCTGTTCAAATGGGGATTCCTGTTTTGGCTTATGGCATACGTACCGATTTTCGGACGCTTTCTTTTCCGGGTGCTCGTCGTTTACTTGAAATTGCGCACTCTTTGGAAGAACTAAAAACTATCTGTAGGTGTGGGCGTAAAGCCATGTTTAATGGTCGCCAAGCTGATGGTCACTTTGTTTTTGATGGTGAACAGGTCGCTATTGATGGAGTGGAAGTAACATATGAGTCTTTGTGCCCCTCATGCTATTTGAAGGCGGGTGGAATTTTACCTTTTCGTGCAGAAAAGGCGTAGCTATCAATGTGCTGGGCCTGGCTTGTCCTGTAGCCCTTGTTCTATGGTCGTGGATGCAGGGGAAGTAAGTAGATACTTGACCGTGATTGCGTGGAACATGCCTGAAATTGTCGAGAAACCTGAGTTAAGCGTATAAAAAGAGTGCCCCCGCACATACGCGAGGGCACTCTGAGGATGAATTTCAGTGGTGTTCAGGTTCCGTTGCTGGAATATTCAGCAGGTCATATCGGTCAATTGCCTGCTGCAAAACTGAACGATCAAGGCGACCTTCTTCCACGAGGGCTTGGAGGGTGCGTAACACAATTGATTCAGGATCAATGTGGAAATGGCGACGAGCTGCGCGACGTGTATCAGATAAACCGAAGCCGTCAGCACCGAGTACATGGTAGCGGCCTGGCACCCACTGGCGGATAATATCGGGAAGTATGCGATCGTAGTCAGTGGAAGCGATGAAAGGACCTTCTGCACCGCCCAAACGGGTCGTGATAAATGGGACTCGTGCTTCTTCTTGCGGATGCAGGAAGTTATATTCATCGGCTTCCAAAGCGTCACGACGAAGTTCAGTCCATGAAGTCACGGACCATACAGCCGCATCTACACCCCATTCTTCGGCGAGCATGCGCTTGGCTTCACATACCCACGGCAAGGAAATACCAGAACCCATTAGCTGAACTTTCAGCCCTGTGCCGTTATGGTCTGCAACTTTGTAAATACCTTTCAGCAGGCCTTCACGGTCTAGGTTTTCTGGTTCAGCAGGCTGATGAATAGGCTCGTTGTACACGGTCAGGTAGTACAGCACATCAGGATTACGACCATCTTCGGGGCCGTACATGCGTTGTAAACCATCCCAGATGATGTGTTTGATTTCGTAGGCGTAAGCCGGATCGTAAGCGACAAAACCGTGGTTTGTTGCGGCGAGGATTGGGGAGTGCCCATCCAAGTGTTGTAACCCTTCACCGGTGAGGGTGGTTTTGCCTGCGGTAGCACCAATGACGAAACCGCGTGCCAGTTGGTCAGCAGCAGCCCAGAACTGGTCACCTGTGCGTTGGAAACCAAACATGGAATAGAAAATGTAGAACGGCACCATCGGTAGGTTATGAGTGGTGTACGCCGTGCCGACAGCTTGGAAAGCTGCCGCAGAACCGGCCTCCGTAATGCCTGTATGTAGGACTTGTCCCTGTTCAGATTCCTTATAGGACAACATCATGTCAGCATCAACGGCCGTGTAATTTTGCCCATGCGTATTGAAAATCTTGGCTGAAGGGAAGATAGCATCCAAGCCGAAAGTACGTGCCTCGTCAGGAATAATCGGCACGATGTAGCGTCCCACATTCTTGTCTTTAATGAGGTCTTTCATTAAACGGACAAGAGCCATTGTTGTCGCAACTTCGAGCTGACCTGATCCCTTTGATAAAGAATCGAAAGGACGTGCCGGAAGCTCTGGGAGTTGAGGATTACGGTCTGTGCGACGTTCAGGAACCCAACCACCAAGTTTTTCACGTCGTTCTTTCATGTAGAGCAGTGCTGGATGATCTGCTGGTGGCATGTAGTACGGCGGTTTGTACGGATCTGCTTCGAGTTGTTCATCTGTAATAGGAATTTGCAGACGATCACGCAGCAGTTTCGCATCCTCAAGGGTGAGTTTCTTCATTTGGTGAGTTGAGTTACGGCCTGCGAAGTTAGAGCCGAGTGCATACCCCTTAATTGTGTGGGCGAGGATGACTGTAGGTTGCCCAGTGTGTTCGACTGCTGATTTATAAGCTGCGTACACCTTACGGTAGTCATGGCCACCACGTTGCAAAGCCCAAATCTGGTCATCTGTCCAGTTTTCAACCATTGCTTTCGTTCGGGGATCGCGTCCAAAGAAATGCTCGCGGATATAAGCACCGTCATTTGCTTTGAAAGTCTGATAATCGCCATCAAGCGTGTCATTCATGAGGTGAACAAGGGCATCGTCTTTATCAGTGGCTAAGAGCTGATCCCAACCGCGACCCCATACAACTTTAATGACATTCCAACCGGCACCTTTGAAGAACGCTTCAAGTTCTTGAATGATTTTGCCATTTCCGCGTACCGGTCCGTCTAAACGCTGCAAATTACAGTTGACAACGAATGTGAGGTTATCTAATCCCTGCTGGGCTGCTAATTGCAGGAGGCCACGTGATTCAGGCTCATCCATTTCGCCGTCGCCAATGAAAGCCCATGTGCGTTGCTGTGAAGTGTCCTTTAATCCACGCAAATGCAAGTAACGGTCAAACCATGCTTGGTAGATTGCGGCAGCAGGACCAAGACCTAATGAAACGGTTGGGAATTCCCAGAACTCAGGAAGCTGACGAGGGTGCGGGTATGAGGGTAATCCATGAGATGTTGATACTTGCTGACGGAAGCCGTCCATTTCTTCCTCAGTGAGGCGGCCTTCGAGGAATGCGCGCGCATACGGACCAGGGGAGGCGTGCCCTTGGAAGAATACGTGGTCACCACCGCCAGGATGATCTTTTCCGCGGAAGAAATGGTTTAAGCCAACTTCGTACAGAGTGGACACTGAAGCGTAAGAGGAAATATGTCCACCTACTTTTACGCCAGGACGTTGTGCTCGGGTGACTTGAACTGCAGCATTCCAACGAATCCAACGACGATACTGGCGTTCCATTGCCTCATCACCAGGGAAATAGGGTTCATCCTGAACAGGGATTGTATTGACGTAGGCAGTGGTGTAATTCTGTGGGAGTTGGACTCCTGCTCGCCGTGCTTCATCCAACATGTGAATAAGGATGTAGCGGGCGCGGGGGCCACCTTTTTCTTCAATGAGTCCAGCTAGAGATTCCACCCACTCGGCGGTTTCAGCGGGATCATTGTCAGGGACCTGACTGAGCAGGCCATTAACTACAGGGTGCATATCGCTCGCTGAGCTCATGGTTCCTCAATTCCTCAGTAAAAGGAGTGCGCAGTTCACACTCCCTTGTGAATACCTACGTCTATTGTCCCCTTTTACGACGAGATTTGCGACCCTGTGAAGGACCTCCGGCCCATGAGAAAAACCTCATTCTTGTAACACTGTGGTCAATATTGTGGGCAATGAGGCAAAGAGGGGGCGAATGTGTTTTACGATATCCATGTGGTATCTGCAAGAATACATGTGACGTATTCGTCGGAAGGTGGTCGGTTAAAGTGACCGTAAGTTTAGGTTTCACTACTGGCCAAATCGTTCAAGAGTTTTATGTTGATGATGACTCTGACGAAACATTGCGCGAAGCAGTTGAAAAGAGCACAGGCGAAAAGCTTGTTGACGATGAATACGGTGACGTCGTTGATGGCGCAATTGTCTGGTGGCGTTCAGATGATGCTGAAGAAGAAGATTTGGCTGATCTTCTGGTAGATGCGATGTCGAATCTCGACGATGGCGGCCTGATTTGGGTACTCATTCCTAAACCAGGACGTCCTGGCGCTGTTCCGGTTGCTGATGTGGAAGAAGCAGCGAAAGTTGCTGGCCTGCATACAACGTCAGCTGCATCGGTGGGGCCTGAATGGGCTGGGATTCGTTTAACTGCTCGTTCGCGTAATCGCTGAGGCAAAGATACGCGGTATAGGCAGTAAGATTGTGCTTCCGAATACCCGTATATCTTTGAGATAGTCTTGTGTACATGATACGAGGCTCATACGAAGGGGATCAGGGCAAGCTGTACTTTGTGTACATGCAGCTTCTTTAATAGGGACTTCTTTTCTTCAGCTTGTAGCGCTTTCAATTCTTAGTGAAAGATTGTGATTTATTCGGCATATCGCACCTAAGGAAAGTGCTGGAATTCCATTCACAGGATTTTTCCATTACAATAGTTCGGTGCCTTCTTGAGGGCATCGTTGGGGCCTGTAGCTCAGTTGGTCAGAGCGCTGCGTTTACACCGCAGAAGTCATCGGTTCGAACCCGGTCAGGCCCACCATTCATTCTGGTATATAACTTATTAACCGTGCAGACACTGATGACTGCTTACGGTACATACGCGGAACACTGCAAACGGAGCTATTTCCCTGTGGAAGTAAAATGTCACGCGGCCTAGGCAACACATATGTATATCACCCAGACCGCGTTATACAGTGCACTGCTCTGCACTTAACACATGTGGAAAACCTTAATCCATCTTTGCCGCAGTATCTGCAGATTCAGATGCGGGAGAAGGAATAATCTTCTCCCCTGCAACAAGGCGTCCAGAAGAACCTGTTCCCAGATTTTCTAAGGCTAAACGGCCAACCATTTGCTGATTTGTCACAGTGCGTTCCGTGCGAGCACCAGAGGCAAAACTAATAAACCAATGAAGAAGGGTGCCTACTTGCGCCTTGAAACCAACGATATACAGCAAGTGCAGGAAACACCATGCTAACCATGCGGGAAAACCTTTTAAGCTCATTTTCCCCACTCGTACCACAGCTTTGAAACGAGCAATTGTCGCCATTGAGCCTTTGTCGCGGTAGGTAAAAACGGTTTTCTTTGGTGAAATTCCACGTAAACGAGCCTGAATAATATCTGTCACAAAACGTGCAGACTGAATGGCACCTTGTGCAACCCCAGGGACACCGGGGACAGACATCATGTCGCCGACAACAAAAATTTCTGGATGATTTTTTATTGTGAGGTCTTTTTCAACAATGACACGTCCCGAACGATCAAGCTCAACACCTGTGTGCTCATGGAGGACCTGTCCCAAAGGAGAGGCCTGAACACCTGCTGCCCATACTTTACATATGCTGTTGATTGTTTCCGTATTGCCTTCACGGTCTTTCAATGTGACGCTATCTGCTGTTATGTCGGTGACGAAACAATTCATGCGCATTTCTACGCCAAGGCGATCAAGGGCTTGCCGGGTTACTTCGGACAAATTGTCGCCAAAGACAGGAAGGGGACCGGCGGCTCCATCAACAAGGATGACGCGAGCCAAAGTGGGGTCAATATGACGAAATTCTCCGCGTAGTGTTTTCGAGGCAAGCTCACGGATTTGCCCAGCCATTTCCACACCAGTGGGACCAGCACCAACGACAACGAAAGTGAGGAGCTTTTTAATGATTTCTGGGTCAGATTCGATTTCTGCACTTTCAAAAGCACCGAAAATACGAGCACGTAGTTCGAGTGCATCATCAATAGTTTTCATTCCAGGAGCAAAAACAGCAAAATGCTCATTTCCAAAGTAGGACTGGCCTGCTCCGGCGGCAACAATCAACGTGTCATATGGGGTTTGGTCGGCGCGATTATGGTTACGCCAGTGAACAATTCGATTATCAGTGTCGATGTCTTCGACCAGAGCTTGTTTGATATGCACATTTTTCTGGCGGCGTAAGACTTCGCGTGTAGTTGGTGCGATATCGCCCTCAGATAGAATCCCAGTAGCTACTTGGTATAGTAATGGTTGGAATAAGTGATGGCTTGTGCGAGCGAGAATGGTGATATGGGCATTGGCTGTGCGCAGCCTGCGTGCTGCCATTAAGCCGGCAAAGCCTGAACCAATAATAACGATACGATGGGTACTCATACTCTCTCCTGTAATTACGACACAGGTATGTTACTAAAATAAGGGCTATCTTCATAGAACAGAGAATGTGAATCATCTAATCCTTTATTTTCCCAGTGGCTCAAGGACACAAAAATACGGATATGCGCTGCCACTAGCTACCCTTGAGCGTGGGTACTTTCACTCAAACCACCATGTGTCGTACACCTAACAATCAACAGAAGGATGCATATGCTCTTTGTGTTGATACTCAACACAATGCGTGACATGCATGAGGAATCGCGCTCCCCCCCCTGTATCACAGTGCAAGGCAGCAGGCCAGATCCCTTGAGGTTTTACTGAGCGCTATCAAAATACGCGCGGGCAGCATGAGGATCAGGTTTCCCTGTTGAAGTCGTCGGCAAAGATTCCACCCAACGAATAAGACGAGGCTGCTGCCACGGAGCCAAAAAGTCGCGTGTGAACTGTTGAATCTGTTGAAGTGAGGGAAGACCCTGCATATTCGACGCGTACGCAGGATCAGGTACCACGAGAGCAGCAACAACTTGCCCCCAACGCTCATTGGGAATACCTAAAACCAGGACATCTGCCACAGAATCTAAAGTCCGCACAGCATCCTCAACAACTCCCGGAGCAACGAGTTCCCCACCAGTATTAATTAAACGCGACAGACGCGAAACAAAATGAATGAAACCTCCCTCATCGTAGTGAACCATATCGCCTGTATCCAACCATCCATCTGCGCGCGAAGTAACCACACCCGGTCCACGCACATGCAAATGACCTAATACATGCGGAGAATGTATAGGGGAACCCTCATCATCAACTACTCGTTCTTCAACATAAGGGAAAGGGCGACCAATCGCACCAGGATGCGCTGACTGAGCATCAGGAGAACACATAAGACCAGCCCCACCGGTTTCAGTCATACCCCACACATGAATAGGACGCAGACCCCACTCGTGTAAGCGTTTTGCTAAATGAGTGGACATACGCTCACCACCAATCAAAGGACGGGTCCACGAAGAAATATCCGCTGCGGCCTCCTCTCGGGCAGACAAGAAAGCGTGACACATCGCAGGGACGGCAAACATCATCGAAATCTCATAGCGTTCAATGGCGCGCAAAATAAAAACCGGGTTGAAACTATCAAAAACAACGACGGTGCCACCATGAGTAAAGACATCCATACTCGTCCCATTAAAACCGCCAATATGTGACAGAGGCGCACAAACCCCCACCACATTGATGCCGGGTGAATATTCAAAACCATCACGGAAATTTACTGAAGCCCACCACAGATGCGCATGTGTTAAAGAAATTGGACGAGGTAATCCTGTACTGCCTGAGGTATAGACAATGGCAGCAATTTCATGATCCCGAGGGGTAATAGTTCCCGCCCACGGTTGCACACCCGAAAGTGCCTGATCGAGTTCATCCCATGTCACAGTTGGCCAAGCAGAAAAACATGCGCGCGATTGTGACTGGCCATCAGTAATAACTAAGTGTGGACGACAATCAGTAAATAAGACCTCCAGTTGAGCGTCAGGTAAACGCGGTGACAAAGGAACAGTGACAGCTCCAAGTAAAGAAAGCGCCACATGAGCAATGAAATGCCGAGGATTATTTACCGCAACAATAGCGACGCGATCGCTTGCCTTTACTCCATGTGACAGAAAAACCGCGCTCATACGGCACACGCTTTCCCAGGCTTGGCTCACAGTCCACGTTCGTCCACTGCAAGCCTCAATCAAAGAAATACGGTGAGGGTGTTGAAGCGCCGCGTGAAATAAAGGCCGTGCGGGAGCGTAATCAGGCATAAGCGGCATACATGGAATCTTTCTGTATAAAACGAGAATGGCTCACATAAATATGCTGACCATTACCTGCAATGTCCCTGTACGGTGAGGGGTTCCGTATGTTCAAGAGCAGAAGAAGGTTCCATATTTGCATGCTCTGCGGAATTATCTGTCAGAAGCGTTGAAGAATCCATACGGGCTTGACGAACAGCCTGTCGCGCAGCACGCCGGCGACGTAAATCCTGTAAAACTGTGCTGGCTTCTTGGACGGTTGAACCTGACTCTGATAAATGACTGAGGTGTTCAGGTATTGGTCGTTGTAGAGCGCGCATACCTTTAACCCATAAAGAGCCAGCACGATACGATGAACGCACCAAGGGCCCCGACATGACACCGGCAAATCCCATCTGTTCTGCTTCAACAGATAATTCAAGAAATTCTTCTGGATGCACCCATCGTTCCACCGGATGATGCATTGCAGAAGGACGCAAATACTGGGTAAGCGTAAGTAAATCACATCCGCAGTCACGTAAATCTTTCATCGTCGCAATCACTTCATCACGTGTTTCCCCCATGCCGAGGATGAGATTTGATTTAGTGAGTGCCCCTAGATCATGCGCGTAACGGATCATATCTAATGAGCGTTCATAACGAAAAGCTGGACGAATTTTCTTAAAAATCCGAGGGACAGTTTCGAGATTATGTGCAAAAACTTGAGGGTCTGTTGCTACTACTTCTTCGACACCCTCATGATGGCCGCGAAAATCATCAACGAGTAACTCAACACCGGTATGAGGACTGAGCTCGTGGATTAAACGGCACGTTTGAGCGTATAACCATGCTGCGCCATCAGGTAAATCATCACGTGTAACACCGGTAATAGTCGCATAACGCAAGTTGAGGTCACGTACTGACTCTGCGACGCGACGCGGCTCATCAGTATCATATTCCGTGGGACGACCTGTTGCTATATTACAGAAATCGCATCGGCGTGTACATATACGGCCTCCAAGTAAAAATGTGGCCTCACGGTCTTCCCAACATTCATGAATATTTGGACAATTCGCTTCTGCGCACACAGTATGTAAAGTTTTCTGCGACGCAAGGGAACGCATATCCATGTAATTCGCACCGGAACGAGCACGCGAACGAATCCAATCAGGTTTATCTTCAATAGGTGTTTGCGCGTTACGTTCTTCAATACGCAGAAGTTTGCGACCTTCAGGCTGCGGCAAAGTACTCATCAGTGAGCTCCAGAAGTAAGAGTTGTCGGCAAATCATGTAAATCGCGGATATACCGCATGTGATCGGATGAGGAGGCAAGGCAATCAGCAATAGATTCAACAAGATGATGGATCAAAACTTGAGCGACAGTTTCCATATCCGTGTGGACCCCCTCCATATGCAAGGAAGCAACATCAGCATCGACAAGACCACATGGAATAATGCCACGGAAAGCATGTGCCATATCAATATTCACATTCAGGGCAATACCGTGGAGCGTAACCCCTCGCGCGACTTTCAACCCGATTGCGCATATTTTACGGTCACGCCGCCCCTGCTCACGTAACCACACTCCTGCCCGCCCTTCGATACGTTCAACAGGCAGTTTCCACTGGCCTGTAAGAGCGTGCAACACTCCTGCTTCTACGCTTCTAATCCATTTGAGCGTATCAACAGGTTCACGTAGCCGAACAATAGGGTAAATCACAACCTGTCCTGGACCATGCCATGTGGCTGAACCTGCCCGATCAACATGGACAACAGGCACAGTGGTATCCGGTATATCTTCAGGTCGAGTATGTCGTCCTGCGGTCCACGTTGGCGTGAATTGACTGATGATAAGGGTATCTTCGCCGCCAGCGAGCACTTCGGTATGGTAGGCGCGTTGAAGATGGTCTACTTCTATGTAATCAACCAAGCCGTGAGGCAGCAAATCGATGATGCGCACGAAAGATAATCCTACCCTCATGTGAAAGGCAGAGGGGGACAGGCACATCTGAGAATACGATATGTGAAATATATGTTGTGACGAGACAAAATGCAGTGCCTGAGTTATCAGCGAATACACTCACACATATGAGTAAGTTGTGGACTGTCAGTGACGTAATCGCAATGATGGAACGATGGTATCCATCCCGCACCGCACACACGTGGGATCGTGTGGGTCTTGTCCTTGGAAACCCGCAACAACCTGTGAAACGTATCCTATTGGCAGTGGACCCTGTAAAGGCAACAGTTAACGAAGCTATATCAGGTGCATATGACATGCTCCTCACACATCATCCGTTGTATTTACGAGGCACATCTTTCCTTCCCGAAAACGATCCGAAAGGTCGTATGGTCGCCTCACTTATACGCGCAAATATTGCTTTATATACCGCCCACACAAATGCAGATATTGCACATAAAGGCGTGGCAGATGCTTTAGGTGAACGTTTGGGCTTACGCGATATGCGTCCGTTGATTTCTGAAGGATATGACACAGAAAAACACGAAATAGGCACCGGTCGAATCGGTTGTGTGGAAACAACGACAGTTACTGCCTTTGCAGATCATGTTGCGAGAGTCTTACCTGCTGGGACGCATGGTCTTTTTATTGGCGGTGACATAGATGCTCCGGTGCGGACCGTTGCTGTAAGCGGTGGAGCCGGGGACCAATTTCTTGATGCGGCTCGCCAAGCGAAGGCAGATGTGTATTTAACCGCTGACCTGCGACATCATCCTGCTTCTGAGCATTGTGAAAAAGGAACGCCGGCTTTGTTTTGCGCAAGCCACTGGGCAACAGAATGGCCGTGGTTACCTGTACTTGCCAACCGCATACAAGCTGAAGCAGCTGCTGAGAATGTGTCTTTGAGCGTAGAAGTCTCTACGATGTGTACTGAACCATGGATTCGTCATCAACCTACCCTAGGGGGACTGCAGTGATTGTTGCGCATGCTGATCAGCTTGTACTTCTTGATTTACAAGCATTAGATCAAAAAGAGTCCGCTTTGCGACATGCTCGTAATGCGCATCCCGCACATGCTACGGTCCGTGAATTTGCAGGTCGAGTTGAAGATCTTCAGCGTGCCCTTATCGGTCAAAATGCGGTGATTGCAGACATTACTCGTGAAGTCGAACGATGCGAAAACGAAATCCGCAAGGTACGTGAACGCCGTGACCGTCAAGAAGAACGCATCGAACAAGGCCACGTGCCTTTACGGGATATTAACCCGATGCAGCATGAAATTGCCCAGATGGTCCAACGCCTGTCAGATTTAGAAAACCAGCAGCTCAACGCAGAAGAACGTTTAGAAGAAACCCGTAACACCATTGAACAAATAAAAGAACGTATCGCTGCTATCACCGCTGATATTGAAGACGTCAAAGCACGTTTCCTTGAAGATGTAGCTACCAGTGATACTGAATTGCGTGCGGTGATTGCACGTAGGCGTGAAGTGGCAGAAAAGCTGGGCGAAACTGTGCTGGCTGAATATGAGCGTGCCCGTACACGTCACGGGGCTTTTGCGGTGATTGAAGTCCGTGACGGAGTCGTGCAAGGAGCAGGCGCTGATATATCACCTGCAGAATTAGACACTATCCGACGTACCCCAGCCGACCACATGTATTGGACGGAAGACACCGGACAAATTGTTATTCGGACACAAGAATAGGCGCGAACTGCAGTCTTAATTCATGCGTTCTTAATTCATGCGTTCACATATGACAAGGGTAGCGATGCGATGTGAACCACCCGCAGAATATGTGCGAGTCGGCCCTACTTCAAGGCTTTGTGCGTAATACTCGCGGCCGCGCGCATCACTGGCGTGAATAGAGGGCAGGAGATCACGTATCCAATCAACGAGGTCAATAACGTCGCATACTTCGTCGCAATGTGGATGCTTTATTAAAGCGCCAGTTAGTAGGCCTCGCCACCGTTTTGCCTCATGTGAAACTATTGAACGCTGTGTACCTGATTCACGGACAACAGTGACTTCTACAGTATGTGCCCACGGTGCAGGGCAAGCTTTCCGATACGGTCCTGATCGGCAATCCACAATAATGGACTCAGCGGCTTCTTGCGATAATGCCTCATCTAAAAAAGGTTTCCAATATGTTGAGAGAACAGGTGAAGAACCGATACGTGACTGAATAGGTAGTTTGTAGGGGGCGATCATATTGTTCGGAGTCACAACCCCATATAAGCCGCTCACAATACGTATAACGCGATCTACACGAGCTTGCGTATCGGTGTCAAAGGAAGCGAAACTGGCAGCCTGATACAGCACGCCGTTGTACACCTCACATGCGCGGGCGCAGGGGATATTCATGATGTCCGCAGAAGGAAAGGCGACAGATCTGGCAGAGTCTTGCATATTCTGCTGGTACAGGTGAAGGATATGGTGTCGTGCCGATGTTAAAACAGGTGCGTGTAAAAGCTGCATATCAAGTGCTGGCCCGTTTTCGGGAACATACTTGCCTTCTGATGGGGGAAGCCATATAAACACGCTCGCCAGCGTAATAGATTCATGTGACGGATGAAAAAAGGCGTCACTTTGTGGTCCCCGTATAGGTGAAAAACATGTGCTCTTAACGGAAAGAAAAGAAAGCCCATTTCCGATGTGCTTGTCTGCACGTTAGTATTACGTATGGATGAGGTGGTTGGGCGGCCGCGTCACGTAAGTGCCGAGGAACGTCCGGGCTCCACAGAGCACAGTGGTGGCTAACAGCCACCCGAGGTAACTCGCGGGATAGTGCCACAGAAAATAAACCGCCGCAGTTCTTGTGGTAAGGGTGAAACGGTGGGGTAAGAGCCCACCAGCGAAACGGGTGACCGTGTCGGCTAGGTAAACCCCACTTGGAGCAAGACCAAGCAGCAGATGATACGGGCGGCTCGTCCAATATCTGCGGGTAGGTTGCTTGAGGCTGGTGGTAACACCAGTCCTAGATAGATGGTCGCCACCGTGTTACCGGTAACGGTAACGCGGAACAGAACCCGGCGTATAGACCACCTCATCCCATCTACTGTAAATGTTCCCGCGCTACACTGTGCGTGTGCGTCATACTTTACTTATCGGTTACGGAGCTGCTCTTGGCGCGTGTTGTCGCTACGCTATTGCAACCTACTGGTATGTGGATGCCCCGTTCTCATTGTTGTGTATCAATGTAATGGGATGTTTCCTTATGGGGATTCTTCAAAGTGTTCACCCGATATTCACCACGGGATTCTTGGGAGGATTCACCAGTTTCTCGACTTTTATATTTCTCACCTATGCTCACATGAACTATTACAGTGGATTCCTGTATATCTGTATCACAATGTGCAGTTGCTTTGCCGCATGGTGGGCAGGAGATAAAATCCATCGGCTCCTACAGAAAAAACAGCAATGATACTCATACTCTGTGTATGTGCAGGAGGATTTATTGGCGGTATACTCCGAGCACTTGCGGCACATTGCGGACCATATGTGGGAACACTTATCGCAAACCTGACAGCATGTTTCTTTTGCGGTGTTATGAGCGCCCACGCCCCTGAATTATCACAGGAAATCCTGGCTTTTGCGCTTACTGGTATTGCAGGAGCACTATCAACATGGTCCACTCTGGCAAAAGAAATAGGAGAGCTTATTCGCCTAGGGAAGTATAGGTCAGTAATCTTCTACTTCCTATGTACGCTCTTGGGCGGAATACTCATGATGCATATTGGTCTTTCCTGCTAAAAGAATGGATAGACAAACAAAAACAACACAAGATACGGGAAAGGGCACAGTGGATATATTGATAGGGGATAAATGAGTGGAAGTAGGGGATAGCTCTCATTTTTGTTTGACAAGGCGTATGTAGGTGATTTCTTCATGCTGACACTGTGATCAGATACTACCGTTGGAGAGGTGACGAACAAACGTATTCTTCGCAGCGAACACCCTTTTCGCGTGGTTTCAGAATATTCACCTTCAGGAGATCAGCCCCGAGCTATCCGCGAGCTTGCTGCACGGATACGTGACGGGGAAACTGATGTGGTACTCCTGGGAGCAACCGGCACAGGAAAATCAGCGACAACTGCTTGGCTGATTGAAGAACTCCAACGGCCCGCCCTCATCATGGAACCAAATAAAACACTTGCAGCACAAATGGCAGCAGAATTTCGTGAATTACTGCCGAAAAATGCAGTGGAATATTTTGTGTCGTATTACGACTATTACCAGCCAGAAGCCTACGTGCCGCAAACTGATACGTACATCGAAAAAGATTCCTCGATCAACGACGAAGTCGAACGCTTGCGTCACAGTGCTACAAACTCATTATTGACTCGACATGATACGGTGGTTGTATCTTCTGTTTCGTGCATTTACGGTTTAGGTACACCTGAAGAATACGTAGCACGCATGGTGGAAATTGAACGCGGAACTCTCATTGATCGGGACGCGCTTTTACGTGAATTTGTGGCCATGCAGTACGTCCGAAATGATATGTCTTTTACACGCGGTACGTTCCGTGTACGTGGTGACACGGTGGAAATCATTCCTGTATATGAAGAACTTGCTGTTCGTATTGAATTCTTTGGTGACGAAATCGAATCCTTAGCTTTACTGCATCCACTGACTGGCGATGTCATACAAAATGTCGATCACGTGTATCTTTTTCCTGCCTCACACTACGTGGCCGGTGAAGAACGAATGAAAAGGGCAATCGCTTCTATCGAAGAAGAATTGGATGAACGCCTGACGTGGTTTGAGTCGCAAGGAAAACTCCTTGAAGCGCAGCGATTGCGTATGCGTACAACATTCGATCTCGAAATGCTACGTGAAATAGGTAGTTGTGCTGGAGTGGAAAACTATTCACGCCACATTGACGGTCGTGATGCGGGGAGTGCCCCTCACACATTATTGGATTATTTTCCTGAAGATTTCCTCCTCATTATTGATGAATCGCATGTCACCGTCCCTCAAATTGGTGCAATGTTTGAAGGAGATGCTTCACGTAAACGTGTTCTCGTAGAACACGGATTCCGTTTACCTTCTGCGATGGATAATCGTCCTTTACGTTGGGATGAATTCGTTGAAAGAATCGGACAAACCGTGTACCTGTCAGCAACCCCAGGATCCTATGAACTGGATCGTTCTGATGGTGTTGTTGAACAAATTATTCGCCCCACAGGCCTAGTGGATCCCTTGATTGTCGTCAAACCAACGCAAGGGCAAGTGGATGATTTACTTGAACAAATCCGTTTGCGAACCGAAGCAAGCGAACGAGTCCTCGTCACAACACTCACGAAACGTATGGCCGAGGACCTGACAACATATCTGGCTGAGCGTGGTGTCCGTGTTGAATACTTACATTCAGATATTGATACTTTGCGTCGAGTAGAACTACTCCGTGAACTTCGTCAAGGCAGTTTCGATGTTTTAGTTGGCATTAACCTGCTGCGTGAAGGATTAGATCTTCCTGAGGTTTCCCTAGTATCTATTTTGGATGCGGACAAAGAAGGCTTCCTTCGTTCAACGCGTTCCTTGATTCAAACAATTGGTCGTGCCGCGCGAAATGTATCAGGGGAAGTGCATATGTACGCTGATACAGTGACCGATTCTATGCGGGCAGCAATTAACGAAACGCAACGTCGCCGTGAACTCCAAATCGCTTTTAATGCGGAACACGGGATCGATCCACAGCCACTCCGTAAGAAAATCGCTGATGTCACAGATATGCTGGCACGTGAGCAAATAGATACAGAAACACTGATAAAAGCTGGGTATCGTCAGGAAAAGAAAACGCGTTCTCAAGCCGCCAATAAGCATACTGATGCAACAGATCGTCGATCACAGCTTTCGCAACGTGCTCAAGGTGATCTCATAGACCTCATTGAAGAACTTTCTGAACAGATGCGCACAGCAGCAACACATTTGGAATTTGAGTTGGCAGCTCGTTTACGCGATGAAGTTGCTGAACTTAAGAAAGAACTACGTCAGATGAAAGAATTCGATTAATCGCATTCCCGGTGAAGATTATGTCTGACCGTAGCCTCCTATATGCGTGCCTCTATCCAATACGTAATCTGTACCCTATGATTGATATGTTTTGACTACCTCAACTGCGATAGAGGAGAACACGCGTGACTGAGGGTAAAAAGCATAAGGACTACACTGAATTATCAAAAGGTCAGTGTTTTGCTCGTAAATGCGCAGCCTGGGGTGTTCATGCTTTTACGATGACCGGTGTCATGTGGGCGGGGCTCGCTATGCTTGCACTGGTTCATGAAAGCCCATCTTTAATGTGGATGTGGCTGGCAGTGGCACTGATAGTCGATGGTATTGATGGGACACTCGCGCGGCGAGCCGATGTTACTCGTTGGGCACCTCATTTTGATGGTAAAGCACTCGACCTGATCGTTGATTACCTGACATGGACATTTATTCCCGCTGCCTTCATGTACCTGCATATCCCCCTGGGGCCACCGTGGGCAGCAATGCTTATTTTCGTCTTGATTTGCACATCATCCATGTTCTGTTACTGCAACACAGCAATGAAGACGCATGACTTCTATTTCATGGGATTCCCCGCAGCATGGAATGTTGTAGCAATCATCATGTGGATTATGCACACCGGCCCGGTTATCAACATTATTTTCTGCGTGGTTTTGGCAATACTGACGCTTATGCCAATTACTTTCGTTCACCCATTCCGTGTGGGAACTCTTATGCCGGTTAATATCGTAGCCGCGGTTTTATGGGTAGGAGGAACGATTTATTTGATAAGTACCTACCCGCAACGGCCGACACTTGTGCATATTCTGTGGTGGGTTGGTGGTATCTGGCTGATGCTTATTAGCGCATGGCGTAGTACTCGCGAATTTATTCACTACCGTAAAGACGTTCGAGACGACGTTCCTGCCTAAAACGTAAGGCTTCAACAGAAAAACTCCCCACAATCATGACGGTCACTGTAATGGTGACTGTCAGGGGATAATCACTGCCATGTGTCCAAAAATAGAAGTAGGGCGCAAGGAACGTAATAATCGCAATAAGGGTTCCCGCCAGACGCTGGCGGATGCGTTTACTTGTCACCATTGCCAGAACACCCCATGTGTACGGGATAGCTGTTACTACGTCAATCAGCCATAAAACAAGTATGCTGCCATGAAATTGTGGAACAAAAATCACTGGAAGTGCGCGTAAACACGAATAAATAAAGATTGCCGCATATACCCAGGTACGAGGATCACGCACAATGCGCATAGGCAAAGAAGAACGACGTACAGGCACGTGATGTTCGTGCAGCAACAACCGTAATCTTACGGGAGTAGAACTCACATCTACACCGCTAAGCCTACGAATTGCGTGAGAATTCTTTGAAAGATAGAAGGAAATCATCTTATATACGTTGATTCCCCAAGAAGTTTTTTCCTCATTCAGCGGCGTAATAAGTGCTGGATAACGTTCAAGCAAGTCACTTATACGTTCACAGGAGGCTTCAGAGAAAACCCATAATAATTCATGACCTTCAATGGCTTCACGCAAGCGATGAACAAAAGCATCCTCATCATAAAGGTCGCTCACGTTAATTTCTTTAACCTCACGTCTACCAAGTTCAGCTAAACGATTGACTCCTGCTGCACGACATACCGCTGAGGGAATTAACGGCCTCGTCATCGCCTGCAAACGTAGGGGAGCAGTAGGGGAGCCAAAGAAAGCATCCTTTACTGCCATCCATATGGCAGAGGGCGAAGTTATTAATGAAGCCATAAACGCTAGTCTATCGGCTGAATCCACATAAGCTGCTCAGGGAATGCCCCGAGTTGTCCCTCATACACCTGCATTTTCAATCACAAAGGGTATACGTGGTTATAACCACCTTTTTTGATAAGGCACTCTGTTCATTTTATCGCTAGTATCTATCACCGAGGGGAGTAATCCCAACAAGTATGGTGCCGTCAGTACGGTAGTAAGCCCTTGCCTAGGGTTTTACCCGGTGTCATCGCCTTTAAATAAAAGGTGGGAACAGACCTCGTTTAACTCCCCGTACATGAGAGGTCCCATTTTTCAATGGATGTTCATTTTCTTGGATGGTGCGCTCTTGCTGCCGTTATCGTTGTCCTTGTAGCAGTTGATATTTTCGGTCATATACGCACTCCGCATGCTCCAACTTTGCGTGAAGCTGCATGGTGGTCACTGGGGTACACCCTTTTAGGCTTATCATTCACTTTCGTTATTTTCTTTGTGTACGGGCCACAGTATGCCGGTGAATATATTGCCGGATTTTTAACTGAAAAATCACTGTCGCTAGATAATCTTTTTGTTTTTATCATCATCATGGCTTCTTTCCATGTGCCACGGGAATACCAGCAAAAAGCATTACTATCGGGAATTGTTTTAGCCCTTGTTTTCCGCCTTCTTTTCATTTTGTTAGGCGCAGCACTGGTTGAACGTTTCTCTTGGGTTTTCTTTATTTTTGGCGCGTGGCTTTTATGGACTGCATGGAGCCAACTCGGTGAAACCCCATCCTCAACAGATGACGAGGAATACCATGAAAATCGTTTTGTCCGGACAGTCCGCCGCGTATTCCCTGTAACAGATGGCTTTATGGGGCAACGATTCCTCTACCGTCATGGCGGAAAAACATACCTTACTCCCATGCTGCTTGTTGTTTTCGCTTTGGGGTCGGCTGACATCATGTTCGCATTTGATTCAATTCCTGCGATCTTTGGTTTAACGAAGGAACCTTATCTTGTCTTTGCGGCAAACGCTTTTGCTTTATTAGGACTGCGGCAACTCTACTTCCTCATTGGCGGTTTATTGGAACGTCTGGTGTACCTGAATTATGGGCTTGCTGCGATCCTTGGATTTATCGGTATTAAGCTCATCTTCCATGCTTTGCATGAAAACACCCTGCCTTTCATTAATAACGGTCAGGGAATCCATTTCGTTCCCGAATTTGGAATCGCTTTTTCTTTGACCTTTATCCTTACCGCCATAGCTATCACAATTGCTGCTTCCATGTGGAAAGTGCGTCGAAGTGCCGAGCATATAGACTCCTCAGAGGAAAAAGAATAAATAAAAACAGCGAAACCGTATTGGACATTCCTGTGCCATGAGACCCCGGAGTGCTACCGAATGAAACCAAAGGATGACCATATGAGCGATCAAGAACATGTTTATGCGGGTTTATCTGAACAAGACGTTGCACAACGCGTGCAGATGGGGCAAATAAATACGGTTTCACTCACTACATCGCGCTCACTCGTATCAATTATCCGAGCAAATGTTTTTACTCTTTTTAACGGCATATTGACCGTTGCAGCACTCATCATCCTCATATTCGGGCACGTGCAGGACGTGGTTTTCAGTGTTGTCATGATCGTAAACGCCGCAATCGGTATTTTTTCTGAGTGGCGATCAAAACGAACATTAGATGCTTTAGCAATTGTGGACGCGCCGCGAGCACATGTACGCCGGTCGAATGGGATCCATGAGCTAGGTATCGAAGAAGTTGTTCTCGACGACCTCATTGAAGTGGCTTTAGGCGATCAAATTTGCGCAGATGGAATCCTGCTGGAAAGCCAGGGGCTTGAAGTAGACGAATCCATGCTCACAGGTGAATCGCGGCCTGTACGTAAAAAAGTGACAGATCAGGTTTTGGCAGGAACTTCCGTTGTTGCTGGTAAAGGTCTGATACGTGCGACCGCTGTTGGTGAGGACCTTTATGCTCAAGGAATAGCTCGCCAAGCACGTGAATTTTCGGTCGCTGTGTCAGAAATACAGACTGGTGTGAATCATGTTCTTCGGGCTATTTCATTAGCGATCCTGCCGATTGTCGTTGTCACAGTGTGGACACAAACACGGATAGTAGGTGAAGGATTCCATGGCACATGGGCAACAGCACTTGTTCTTGCTGTGGCAGCTGTTGTGGGAATGATTCCGCAGGGTCTAGTTCTGCTGACATCAATGAATTTCGCAATAGGCGCGGCAGCATTGGCTCGAAAAAATGTTCTTGTGCAAGAACTTCCTGCCGTAGAGATTCTTGCCCGTGTTGATGCCTTATGTTTGGATAAAACAGGCACATTAACGACAGGTGGTATCCGTGTTTCTTCTGTTCTGACAGTGAATTCACAGTATGCGGAAAAGGATGTGCGAGCAGTACTTACGGCGCTCAATGTCGATTCTACGAATCCTACTGCCGAGGCTATAGCGCAGTATTACGCAGATGAAAAACCACTAACAGATCCTCAACATACGGTGGTGGCTTTTTCTTCTGCACGTAAATGGTCAGCGTGGTCAGCACCTACGCATGGTACGTGGATATTTGGTGCTCCTGAACTTGTGGTCACACAAACACAAGTATTAGAACAGGTATCTGCTATTGCTGATACCGGACGTCGAGTAGTTGCGCTCGTCCATGCTGATGAACAAATATTGGGGGAAGAACTTCCTGCCACACGGCAAGCTGTTGCTCTTGTCATCCTTGAAGAAGAACTTCGTGATGATGCGCGTGAAACTTTGCAGTGGTTTGCCGATCAGGAAGTGCGTGTCCGCGTCATATCAGGTGATAATCCACGTACAGTTGCGGCCCTCGCGCATCAACTTGGCCTGATGGGACCTGATGGTCAAGCAGCACGAGCTTGTGATGCACGTGATCTGCCGGCTGATCTGCATAGCCAAGAATTTATTGAAGCAATTCGTGACCATGATGTATTCGGGCGCGTGACACCTGAACAAAAACGTGCGATGGTTTCTGCCCTACAATCAGAAAATCATTGTGTGGCAATGACTGGTGACGGTGTTAATGATGCCTTAGCTCTGAAAGAAGCAGACCTTGGTATCGCAATGGGTAACGCCGCACGTGCCTCAAAAGCAGTTGCACAGATAGTCCTACTGGATGGTCGTTTCTCACAGTTACCGGAAGTTGTTGCTCGGGGACGGCGAATCATCGCCAATATGGAGCGAGTATCTGCCCTGTTTTTTGCCAAAACAACATACGCAACGGTTTTGGTGCTTTTAACAGCATTATTATCGTGGCGATTCCCTTTCTTACCGCGTCACTACACGTATATTGGATCCTTGACTATCGGTATTCCGGCTTTCTTTATTGCTTTAGGGCCTAATACTCGGCGTTATATATCAGGTTTCTTGAGCCGTACTCTGAGTATGGCTTTACCGGCTGGTTTTATTATGGCGTGCGCTGCTTTGGGTGTGAACTGGTGGATAGGTGGAGGAAGCCCTCAGGCAGCAACTGCAGCGACTGTGACAATGATGGCGGGTGGGCTGTGGCTGCTTTCAATCACTGCGCGTCCGTTGGTTCTCTGGCGTGTCATTCTTTTAGTTACTGTAGCGGGGAGCGCAATTGGTGGAATCCTTTTACCACCTACGCGTGCTTTCTTTGCGCTTATGTGGCCAACGCCGGATACATGGATGGTGATTCTGTTGGTTTCACTGTGTGAATGTGCGCTTATTGAAGTGGCCTACCGGCTGAATATGTATATCGCACATCGTAAGGATTCCCTCACACAACGCATGTGAAGGTCCTTTCCTGCGCAGAGTGTATAAATGTGCAGAGGGCTTTTTCTGAACCCACTGCGATTACCCTATTGTTTTTCTGTACCCTCAGGCACAATAGAACATGTGGATACTCTCTGGAAACCTGCTCTGACATATGCAACTTGCGCTAACGGTATGAGCTGTGAACACGAAGATTCTAGTCGGCCAACGCTTGTACTAGGACATTCTTTAGGATCAAGCCACCGGATGTGGGATGAGCTGCTTCCGCTGCTGACACCGTGGCTTCAGGTTTATACCTATGATCTGCCAGGACATGGCGATTCTCCATCGGCCACTGACAAGCTACAAATGAAAGATATTGTGTATGGGCTTGCGGCTGCTCTTGATGAACAGGAAATCGATGATATTCACATTGCCGGCTTATCTTTTGGGGGCCTTGTTGCTTTATCAGCACCGCATTTTTTGGGTGAACGAATCCGCTCAGTCACAACAATGGCTTCGGGACCCTCTGCGGGCTCACCGACCCTGTGGCATGATCGGGTGAAAAGTGTTGAAGAAAACGGAGTAGAACCTCTGATTAATGACACGATGATTCGCTGGTTTTCTGACGTATTTCGTCAGGGAAGAGGCGCGGCTCGTGTTCAGGATATTGAGCGAATATATGCCGAGTGCGATCCGCAGGGCTATATCCAATGTTGCGATATTTTAGGCTCAACGGATGCAAGACCATGGTTATCAGAGCTCACAAGCCCTGTCCTTGTGATGGCTGGTTCTGAAGATGCTGGTTTTAATGCAGAAGCATGTCATGAACTTGTTCAACATATGCGCGACGTGAATCCTGCGCAAGATATTCACTCCCTTGTTATCGGCGGTGCGCGACATATGCTCGCCATAGAATATCCGCATCTTGTTGCCGGTGCGCTTATAAATCATGTGCTCACGGCCTAAGTAATAGCACCGTGGAATAGAACACATGTACGACGTGTGGGAATATGAGTCGCTAAAATAAAAGAGTGCATAATGAGCTGATCGTCCGCGGTGCGCGGGAACATAACCTGAAAGATATCAATGTTGATTTACCTCGTGATTCACTGATTGTTTTTACAGGGTTGTCAGGTTCGGGAAAATCATCGCTTGCTTTCGACACTATTTTCGCTGAGGGACAACGACGTTACGTTGAGTCCTTATCTTCTTATGCGCGTCAGTTTCTGGGGCAAATGGATAAACCAGATGTTGATTTTATTGAAGGCTTATCGCCGGCTGTTTCTATTGATCAGAAGTCCACATCACGTAATCCTCGATCAACTGTTGGCACAATTACTGAAATACATGACTACTTGCGTCTTTTGTATGCGCGTGCAGGTATAGCTCACTGTCCGCAATGCGGTTCACGTATACAAGCACAAACGCCTCAGCAAATTGTGGATCGTGTACGTGCTCTCGAAGAAGGCACACGTTTCCAAGTTCTTGCACCTGTAATACGTGGACGTAAAGGTGAATACCATGATCTCATACAGGAATTACAGCAACAAGGTTTTTCGCGTGCCATCATTGACGGGGAAATGATTCGTTTAGAAAATCCTCCGACACTAGAAAAGAAACTGAAACACACCATTGAAGTGGTGATTGACCGCTTAGTAGTCCGCGAAGGGATACGTCGGCGTCTCACCGATTCAGTTGAAACAGCTTTACGTTTAGCTGATGGGTTAGTCATCATTGACTGTGTTGATAAAGATGAGGATGATCCGCAGCGCCGTCGTCGCTATTCAGAAAAACGATCTTGCCCTAACGATCACGTCTTGTCGTTAGACGAAATGGAACCGCGTACCTTTTCTTTTAATGCACCCTATGGTGCGTGTCCGGATTGTACTGGTCTTGGTATGCGTTCAGAGGTAGATCCGGAACTTGTTGTTCCTGACGAAGAATTGAGCTTAGCGCAGGGGGCAGTGAGCGTCTGGCCAGCTCATAATAAATATCATGCACAATTATTGGCCTCTTTAGGAAAAGAATTAGATTTTGATGTAACGACTCCGTGGAAAGATTTAAGTACGGAAGTTAAAGAAGCCATACTTTTTGGCCGAAACTATGAAGTAAAAGTCAAATTTCGTAACCGCTGGGGACGTGAGCGCAGCTATACAACAGGTTTCGAGGGGGCTGTTGCTTATATTGAACGTAAACTCAGTGAAACAGAATCGCAGATTGTCACAGACAAGCTGGATGCGTATATGCGTGAAGTCCCGTGTCCAACCTGTCGTGGCGCACGTTTACGACCAGAAGTTCTTGCTGTCACCGTCGGTGGTTTATCCATTGCGGAGTTATCAGATTTATCAATTGCTGAAGCCCGTAAGCATTTGACAGATCTCGCATTAGATGGGCGATCTTCAACGATTGCTGCTCCAATTCTGACGGAAATATACGCCCGTCTTGATTTCCTACTTGATGTGGGATTGTCCTATCTGACGTTGTCACGTTCTGCAGGAACACTTTCCGGAGGCGAAGCGCAGCGCATTCGTTTGGCAACACAAATAGGATCAGGACTTGTTGGTGTTCTTTATGTTTTAGATGAGCCTTCTATCGGTTTACATCAGCGTGATAATCGTCGACTTATACACACACTGGAAAAACTACGTGATTTAGGTAATACATTAATTGTTGTCGAACATGATGAAGAAACGATGGAGGCCGCTGACTGGATTGTTGATATTGGGCCTGGTGCCGGTGAGCACGGAGGATGGGTAGTGCATTCAGGGACCCTCGACGATCTGCGTCGTAATAGACGATCAATAACAGGGGAGTATTTATCTGGTCATCGCCGCATTGAGCTTCCTCGTGAGCGTCGTCCTGTTGATCCTCAGCGTATGGTGACAGTAAAAGGCGCACGTGAACATAACTTGGATAATGTGACGGTTTCATTTCCCCTGTCATGTTTTACTGCGGTCACTGGTGTTTCTGGTTCAGGAAAATCCACATTAGTCAACCATATTTTGTATCGTTCTTTGGCTACACGCCTGAATGGTGCGCGTTTAGTTCCTGGGCGACATCGCTCTGTTGTGGGGACAGAAGCCTTAGATAAAGTAGTACACGTCGATCAGTCACCTATTGGCCGTACTCCGCGCTCGAACCCAGCTACCTATACAGGCGTGTGGGATCATATTCGACAACTATTTGCTCAAACTCAAGAAGCAAAAATGCGTGGCTACGGTCCTGGTCGTTTCTCTTTCAATGTCAAAGGTGGGCGCTGTGAATCATGTAAAGGTGATGGAACACTACGCATTGAAATGAACTTCCTTCCGGATGTTTATGTTCCTTGTGAAGTGTGTCATGGCGCGCGCTATAACCGTGAAACATTGGAAGTGCTGTACAAAGGTAAGAATGTGGCAGACATATTGAATATGCCTATTCTTGAAGCTGCTGAGTTTTTTGCGCCGGTGAGTCGTATTGCCCGCCACCTGAATACTCTTGTTGAAGTAGGGCTGGGATATGTACGTTTAGGACAATCAGCTACAACACTTTCAGGTGGTGAAGCACAGCGCGTGAAGTTAGCCTCAGAGCTACAGCGCCGATCAAATGGTCGTACCGTGTATGTTTTGGATGAACCCACAACAGGTTTACATTCGGAAGATATACGCAAATTACTTCTTGTCTTGCAATCTCTGGTGGATAAAGGCAATACAGTGATCGTCATTGAACATAATCTTGATGTGATTAAATGTGCTGACTGGATTATTGATATGGGACCTGAAGGTGGTTCAGGTGGTGGGCATGTTGTTGCTGAAGGTACGCCTGAAGATGTTGCCTTGGTACCAGAATCTTTCACTGGACAGTATTTAGGCGAGATTCTGCGAAAAGAACAAGAACGCACCCAAAATCAAGAGTAGTTTCCCAATTTTTAGCCGTCCCCGCACACCTACAGGTAACGCGGGGACGGCTCAGAATTTCTCCAATAAAAGGGGAGCTACTTTGGTTCTGTCGTACGAATACGCAGCTCATCCACATTCATTGTGTGAGGGAAAGAGACAGCAAGCCTTACCGTGCGGGCCACCTCAGCAGGAGGCATATGGTCAGCCGAATTGTACGTGTCACCCGCTGCTAAACACAGATGCTTTTGCATGTCAGTGTCAATACGACCAGGATGTATCGAGCATACTCGGACCCGCCCGCGTTCTTCTTCACGTAAACACTCAGTGAAAGCACGTAAAGCCCATTTTGAAGCGCAGTAAGGAGTATCACCTGCATAGGCTCGAACCCCAGCACCAGAATTAATAGTGATAACCAAACCCTGTGAAGCGCGTAATAGAGGCAAAGCTAGACGCGTGAGGTCTGCAACTGCTATCACATTTGTTGCAAGTATCTGCGACCAATCTTCATGGCTCGCATGGGCAACGGTTCTGCGTGCAGCCACACCTGCATTATGAATGAGTACATCCAAAGGCAGTCCTAAATTCTCAAACTGAGCATACGCACGTTTAAGTTCTTCAGGAATAGTGAGATCCGCAATGAAAGGTGAAGCACTGGGGAAAGAATCCACGCAAGCACGTACTTGAGCTTCGTTACGACCACCAATAACGATGTGATGGTCAGTACTGAGCTCTTGCGCAATAGCTAAACCCAGTCCTCGTGTAGCACCCGTGATGAGGGCAACAGGGCGGTCTTTTGTGCTCATCGGTTATTTTCCCCTGCCGCGTACAAAGCATCTACTTCAGCAGCAAAATCGCGTAAAACAGCTCGACGTTTCAGTTTGAGCGAGGGTGTTAAATAGCCATTTTCCACAGTAAAGAGCACATTAACAATACGGTAACGGCGAATTGATTCAGCGCGGGATACTTTACGATTTGCTCGCGCAATAGCCCGTTCCAAAGATTCACGTACTTGCGGCAAATCAGCGGCTTTCGCAGGATCAACGTCAGGCAAACCTTTACTCGCTAACCAAGGCCCCAACATTTCACTATCTAAAGAAATCAATGCGCCGATATAAGGCTTCTGATCGCCCACAACAATGACATGCGAGATTAAAGGGTGGGTTTGTAAAGAGTCTTCAAGGACCTCAGGAGATACGTTCTTTCCTCCCGCTGTCACAATGAGTTCCTTTTTACGACCCGTGATACGAAGGTGCCCAGAATCATCAAACGCACCCAAGTCACCACTACAGAACCAACCATCTACGAAAGCTTTTTCTGTTTCTTCAGGAAGATTGTGATACCCAGAAGTAACAGATACGCCTTGAAGGAGGATTTCCCCATCAGGAGCAATACGGATCTTATTTCCAGGCCACGGGAATCCCACACAGTCCGGTGGGAAATCTTCTGGTATTTCAACTGTAATAGGTCCAGTTGTTTCCGATAACCCATACCCTTGTAAGAGGGTAATCCCAAGTCCCCTGTAAAAATGCGCTAAATCAAGGGCTAGGGGAGCACCTCCCGAAATAATGGTGTGTAAATTCGGTCCAAGAACAGCTTTGACTTTACGTAAAGCGATAGCGTCTGCAAGTTTTTTCCGCAGACGTAAGCTCACAGAAGAACCAGGGGACGCATGAGTTGTCCCATCATTAACCACTGAAGTATCGGCGCTAATTCCGCTGACACGATTCGTATGTTCAACCTGTTGCGGTGTGACATAGGCATTCGCTTGAGAGGTTTCGCGTGCTTGCTGTGCTGCCCACGAGAAAATAGTGCCTTTGAGACCACCGCCGGCTTTAGTTGAAGCCGCGTTATAGACCTTCTCAAGAACACGGGGAACAACAAGGAGCATAGTGGGTTTGAATGTGGAAATATCTGATAGGAGATTTCGGGTATCCGGCGAGAAAGCAATACGGCCCTGCCCAGTAAGAACTGCGTACATAACGAAGCGTGCAAGTACATGAGCAACCGGTAAAAACAGCAAGGTACGTGACTTTGGCTCATTGATGAGCATAGGCAGGAAATCATGAGCCTGCACAAAGCTTTCAATGAAATTCCCATGCGTGAGAACAACACCTTTTGGACGGTTTGTTGTACCTGAAGTGTAAATAATAGTTGCAACATCGTGAAGGCCTACACGGTGAGAACGTTCTTCCACTTCCAATGGGGCGATACTTTTTGCAGCAGTTGCGATCTCCCGCTCAGCACCGCGATCGAGTGACAGTATTTGCCGTAGTTTCGGTGTGCGTACAGATTCCACAAGATCAGCTTGCTGTGATGTGGCTGTCACAACCATAGTGACATCAGCATCTTGTAGGATATGTGCTATTTGTGCAGCGGAGTCTGTTTCATAGATTGGAACAGTGATCGCACCACATGATAATGCTGCAAGGTCAAAAAGCGCCCATTCGTAGGAAGTCGGTGCCAAGATAGCGAAATGTTCGCCTTCGCTAAGGCCAAGGCCGATGAGCCCACGTGCCACATCTTCAACGTGACGTGTGAATTCATTAATGGAGACTCTGCGCCAGCCACCGACATCGGTACGCCGTTCAATAGCTATTTGCCCTGGATGCTCCTCAGCACGTTGAAGGAGCATTTTTGGTAGATTCCAGCGTGGATCCACTGTACGTGTTGCAGTATTTTCCCATGTAGTATCGTCGAGTCGACGCAGAGCCATGAGTTTTTCCTTTCCAGCACGGGTGTGGTGCAAATGGTCCCTGTGTGTTGTTATGAGTGGTACGTATTAACGATTTTTACCGTTGCGTTTTTCCGCTTCGCCTTCACGATAAAGCGCATCAATTTCGTGAGCAAAGTCTGCGAGTACCCGAGAACGTCGCAGTTTCAATGAAGGAGTAAGGTAGCCGTTATCAACGGTAAACATGGCATCAATAATGCGGTAACGGCGTATTGATTCAGCACGGGAAACAGATTTATTTGCTTTCGCAATGGCACGGTCTAACGAGGCTCGTACCTCTGGTAAATGAGCTGCTTCAGCAATACCTGTCGGTGGTAAACCATGATTTTTCAACCAAATGGGAAGCATATCGTGGTCAAGGGTAATGAGGGCGCTGATATACGGGCGTGCTTCCCCCACGACAATTATCGTGCCGATGAGGGGATGGGTAGCCAGCTGATCCTCTAAGACTTCGGGGGAGACATTTTTCCCACCAGCGGTGACAATCAGTTCTTTTTTGCGTCCCGTAATGGTGAGTTGCCCGCGTTTATCAATACTTCCAAGGTCGCCGGAATGGAACCAGCCGTCCCGTATTGCGGCTGCGGTTTCTTGAGGGAGATTGAAATACCCAGGAGTAACAAAAAGACCTTTCATGAGTATTTCCCCGTCGGGTGCGATCTTAATGCTGTTCCCAGGAAGAACTGAGCCGACTGTGCCAATAGAATTATTCCCCAACCACTGACCGGTAATTGGGCCGGTGGTTTCTGATAAACCGTAGCCTTGGATAACTGTGAGGCCAATACCTTCATAGAAGCGGATGAGGTCAGTGGTCAGTGGCGCGCCTCCAGAAATTACGTATTTGAGTCGTGGACCCAAGAGGTCACGGATCTTGTGGAGGACGAGTTTATCTGCCACAAGGTGACGTAGTCTGAGTAAAGGTGAAGGACCTAGTCGTGTATGTGATTTGGTGGTGTAACGGCGAGCTTGATGAGCTGCCCACGAGAAAATTTTCCCTTTAAGGCCACCTCCCGCTTTTGCTGCGGCGGCATTGTAGACCTTTTCAAGGACACGAGGAACAGCTAACAGCACAGAGGGTTGGAATGCCTCAATATCGGGGAGTAGCCTTTTCACGTCAGGAGAAAAGGCGATAACACCTGATCCAGCGAGAACGAGATGCATTGCAAAACGTCCAAAGACATGCGCAAGCGGCAGGAAAAGAAGTAAACGTGTTTCTTTTGTTTGAACAACTTCAGGAAGCGCTTGTTGAATGGAACGTATCAGGGCAACAAAGTTGCGATGTGTCAGGATGACACCTTTAGGTTTCCCTGTAGTACCCGAGGTATAGATAATGGTTGCCATGTCATCAATGTCGATAAGTGCACGACGTTGGTAGAGCAGTTGTGATGCTGTGTTTTGCCCTGCAGTAATGAGGTTGCGTATAGCTCCAGAATCAACGGCTTCGATTGCGAGAACATGTGGAGTTGCTACTGAACTGACAAGGTCAGCTTGTTGAAGTGTAGCGGTAACGACGTAGACGATACCTGCATCTTCAAGGATATGACGTATCTGCGCAGCGGAGTCTGATTCGTAGATCGGGACGGTAATAGCGCCGATACTGAGGATTGCTAGGTCCAGGAGCATCCACGAATAGGAAGTAGCAGAAAGGACTCCAACTGTCTGTCCCGGTTGTATGCCGCGAGCAATCAGTCCTTTGGCTATGTCATCAACATCTTGCTGGATTTGTGCTGTTGTCAGGTGTTGTGAGGCGCCTACTTCTGAGCGTTCTTCGACGGCAACTTCATTGGGCCGCATGTGCGCGCGACGTAAAAAAAGCGAAGGGATTGTGTCTTTTGAGTCAAGGGTAAAGCGAGCTTTTTCAGACCAGGTGCCATCCCTATGCCGTTTCATATGACCCCCACATAATCAACAATTAAAAATCTGAACACTAGATAGTTTAGGTGTCTGTTGAGCTGTTTGCCGATAAGGCGCGCGTGAAGAACGATACCTTACATATGGGATGAAACACTTGCTACATATTGGGTAAATGTGCGTAAAATGCCTGATTTTCACAGAAATTAAGGCATGAGAAAGGAAGGGCGATCTGTCAGTTCAACCACAAACCCTCCCCAAAAATCAACACGATCAGGCTGTTTGTCCCATAAGCCTTGTCATAGGCCTCAGCTAAAAAGAGCGATAGCCCCTTATATTTCCCACTAGGAGTAGGCGTATAAGGGGCTATACAAGCGATAAACCTGTGATCTGCTGGTGTGTATGAGTACTGACCCAGATGAATTTTTACAAGTCGTAGTACAGCTGATACTCAAAAGGATGCGGATACGATCGCATAGGTGTGATTTCGTATTTCTCCTTGTAATCAATCCACGTATCAATAAGATCCTGTGTAAATACATCGCTTTCAGTAAGGAAATCGTGATCCTCACGTAATGCCTCAAGTGCGCCTTCTAAGGACGAGGGGAGCTTAGCGATATCTTGATACTCCGTCGGGGGCAGCTCATACAGGTCTTTGTCTATAGGAGCGGCAGGTTCGATACGCCGACGGATACCGTCAATACCAGCCATGAGGCAAGCAGAAAACGACAAGTATGGATTCGCTGAAGGATCTGGTACACGATATTCCACACGCTTTGCTTTCGGTGAAGTACCGGTAACAGGGATGCGGATACATGCTGAACGGTTACGTGCCGAATAAACAAGGTTAACGGGAGCCTCGAAACCAGGAACTAAACGACGATAGGAATTAAGTGATGGATTAGTGAAAGCAAGTAAGGCAGGAGCATGTTCTAAAAGACCTCCCACAAACCAACGTGCTGTATCTGAAAGAGAACCGTATCCACGTTCGTCATAAAACAGAGGTTCGCCATCTTTCCACAACGATAGATGCGTGTGCATCCCTGAACCTGCGTCACCAAAGAGTGGTTTCGGCATGAAAGTTGCAGTGTGACCAAATTCCATTGCCGTATTTTTGACAATGTACTTAAAAACCATCATGTCATCTGCTGCTTTTTTCAGCGGTGCGAAACGATAACCAATTTCGTGTTGCCCACCCGATCCGACTTCGTGATGCGCACGCTCCACACTTAAACCGACATCGCTGAGCCTACGACACATGACATCTCGTATATCGGCAAAGTGGTCAACTGGGGGAACGGGGAAGTATCCGCTGTTGTGTCGTGTTTTATAGCCGAGGTTTCCGCCTTCTTCATGACGTCCGGTGTTCCAGTGTCCTTCGATAGAATCAACGGCAAAGAAAGTGTCGTGGGGCGCTATGCGGAAACGTACATCATCAAATAAATAAAATTCAGCTTCTGCGCCAATGTAGCAGGTGTCGGCAATGCCTGTTGATCGAAGATAGGCTTCAGCTTTGAGGGCAACTTGACGTGGATCGCGCGAGAAAGGCTCATCGGTAAAAGGATCGACGACAGAGAACAAGACCACCAATGTTTTTGCTACACGGAAAGGGTCAATGTAGCAGGAAGTGACATCGGGGATGAGCTTCATATCAGACTCATGGATTTGCGCGAACCCGCGAATTGAGGAGCCATCAAACATGACTCCGTCTTCTAAAACGTTACCTGTAAATTCTGTCGCGGGAATTGTGAAATGTTGCTGCACCCCAGGTAAATCACAAAAACGGACATCGATATACTCGACGCCCTCTCGTTCGATGTATTCAAGAACTTCTGAGGGGGTAGTGAACACGGGGTGTCCTTCCTGGCATTGCAGCCTGTGCTCGGTGGTAGAGCGTCAAGAAATAACCAAATCTTAACCAAAATTATTCTAGTTACGGAGTCTATGCTGAAGAAAATCTATGCCCATAATGTGAGCAAAACCCCGTTTTATGCGTTGCTTATCCACATTGATTTTCGCAGAGTGACATCAGTAGTTAAAGCAACGAAACTGGACGAGAGGCCTCGCTTAAAAACTATTACCCTTAGGGAGTGGCCGACCCAGTAACATACCGTCCCCGAACCTCAGAAATACCAACAAATCCTGGTGTTTATCGTTTCGTAGACGCGCATGATCGAGTAATTTACGTTGGAAAAGCAAAAAACTTGCGCGCGCGCCTCGTGAATTACTTTCAGGATCTTTCTGCCCTGCATCCACGAACCCAGCAAATGGTGACCACGGCGGCCGGTGTTCAATGGACAGTAGTAGCAAATGAAATAGAGGCCCTTACCCTTGAATTCACCTGGATTAAAGAATTTAATCCACGCTTCAATGTTGTATTCAAAGATGACAAATCCTACCCCTATCTGAGCGTGTCGCTGAGTGAACGCTTCCCCCGAGTACGTGTCACACGTGACGCAAAGAAAAAAGGCGAACGATACTTCGGCCCTTACACCCACGTATGGGCTATCCGTGAAAGTATCGATCATCTGCTACGCGTATACCCTGTGCGTACCTGCTCAGCAGGCGTATTTCGACGAGCACAAGCACAACGACGTGCCTGTTTACTTGCTGATATTGGAAAGTGTTCCGCCCCATGTGTAGGTCGCATTACTGAAGAAAAACATATGCAACTTGCACGTGAGCTATGTCAATTCCTTGACGGGCGGACAGGGCCTGTTATACGTCACCTTGAAAACGAAATGCGTCACGCATCAGAGCACCTTGAATTTGAACGAGCTGCTCGATTACGTGATGACATCACAGCTTTACGGACAGTTCTTGAACGTAATGCAATGGTCCTTGATGATGGAGCCGACGTTGACGTATTCGCACTTGCTACGGATGACCTGGATGCGGCAGTCTACGTCTTTCATGTGCGTGGTGGTCGTATCAGAGGTACGCGAGGATGGGTGCTCTCACGATTAGATGCGGCGGAAGAACCTGCACTGATGGCCCGCTTACTTGAACAAGTCTATGGTGATTTCCCAGTAATGGAACCTCATCAGAGGCATCAAATGCTGCGTAACACAGTGAGCCCTTCTTCAATTGACGATACTGTTCATACGCCTATTCATGCCATACCTAAAGAAATTCTAGTATCAGTTGAACCTGAGGATCTTACGACACTGACTCAATGGCTCACCATGAGACGAGGAGCAAAAGTTGTATTAAAAGTTCCTGAACGGGGTACTAAAGCGGCTCTCCTTGATACTGTGCGAACAAATGCTCAGGAAACACTTACCCATCACAAAATGAAACGTTCCGGTGATTTAACACAACGATCGCAGGCATTAGAAGAATTAGCGGAAAATCTTCATTTGCCTACGCCTCCACTACGTATTGAATGTTATGATATTTCGCATACGCAAGGGCAACATCAAATGGGTTCGATGGTTGTTTTTGAAGATGGTATTCCGCGCAAAGACGCCTACCGGACATTCGCTATTCGCGGAAACGACACTATGACGCATGACGACACTGCTGCCATGCGTGAGGTGTTGACACGTCGTTTTCATCGACTATACGAAGAAGAAAACCCTCACGATACAGAAAGTTCTGCATCTGTCATACGCAGTGGAGCAATTGATCCTGATACAGGGAAAAAACGCAGATTTTCCTATGCGCCTGACCTTATTGTGGTGGATGGGGGATTGCCTCAAGTTAATGAAGCGCAGCGAACCCTTCAGGAACTAGGGGTTGATCTTCCAGTCATTGGACTGGCAAAACGACTTGAAGAAATCTGGATACCTGGCGAAGAATTTCCAATTATTCTGCCGCGCACAAGCGTGTCTTTATACATGCTGCAGCATCTGCGCGATGAATCGCATCGAAGCGCTATACGTGCCCACAGGAAAAAACGAACGCATGCTCAAACTCGTTCGTTTCTCGACACTGTCCCAGGACTTGGCCCGCAACGGCAAAGCGCTCTTTTACGTGCATTTGGTTCGTTGAAACGATTGCGTCAAGCTCGGGTAGAAGATATTGCTGCAATCAAAGGAATCGGACCGAATCTTGCAAGAACCATTCATGATGCACTGAATCAAGGCACAATAGAAGTACCCACCTCACAAAGAGAGGCATGAGATGAACCTTCTCCAGCAATTGCCGCTATCCCTACCTGCGCGTATTTTACTTTTAGGCTCAGGGGAATTAGGAAAAGAACTCACGATTTCTTTCCAACGCCTCGGTTGCTACGTTCTTGCCGTTGATTCATACCCGAATGCTCCTGCAATGCAGGTAGCGCACGAGTCTTTCGTCTGTGATATGACAGATGAAAAAGCTTTGAAGGAACTTCTAGCGCAAGTCAATGTTGATCTCATTGTTCCTGAAGTTGAGGCGATTGCTACTCACGTTTTAACCGAAGTGGAACGTGAAGGTCATATGCGTGTGATTCCACATGCCCAAGCAGTTATCACCACAATGGATCGTCAGCGTATTCGCTCATTGGTAGCAGAATTACCGCAGGTGCGTACCTCGCGTTTCCGTTTTGCTTCTAGTCTCGATGAGGTACGTGAAGCGATTGCATATACGGGATTGCCTGCTTTTGTGAAACCAACAATGTCCTCATCAGGGCATGGGCAAACCCGTATTACATGCGAACAAGAGGTGGAGGTTGCTTGGGAAAATGCCTCACATGGAGCGCGTGCGCATACCGGTAGGGTAATTGTTGAAGAAAACGTTGAATTTGACAGCGAAATTACACTGCTCACAATCCGATGGTGGGATCAGGAAAGTAAAGAAATACGGACTTCTTTTTGTGCACCTATCGGACATCGTCAACATGAGGGCGATTATGTAGAGTCATGGCAACCCGCGTATGTATCACCTGCTGCTCTTGAAGAATGTCAGCTCATGGCTTGCGCTGTCACCGACGCGTTGGCTGATGCAGGATGCGGGCCTGCGTTAGGTCTTTTTGGAGTGGAATTCTTTATTAAGGGTGATGAGGCGTATTTCTCGGAATTATCCCCACGACCACATGACACAGGCATGGTCACCATGATTACTCAAGATTTGAATGAATTTGATCTTCATGCACGTGCCATCATGGGGCTCCCCGTAGAAACCAGCATAAATCGCCATGGTGCCTCCGCAGTTATTAAATCGACTGAATCTGTAGAAAAACCCGAGTACACGGGTATTGCAGAGGCGCTTGCATTGGGTGCTCAGGTGCGAATTTTTGGGAAACCTGTTAATCGAGCTGGGCGACGTCTAGGTGTTGTACTTACTCACGCAGATACAACTGAACAGGCTCGACGCACTGCTTGCCATGCTGCCACTCTCGTTACTGTGACTCATCGAATAAAATGATGCTGCTATGAAAGATTCTTTCCAAATAAATGATCCCAGCCGCACAGACAGCGCTTTTTCACAATCGGATGAACCTTGGCGCGACTATGGGCAAGTCAATGAACGTAATCAGCCAGCGCCTCGGACAGTTCCTGATGGGATACCGTTGCGAGATGCGTACACGCGCGCACAGGAACCGCAAAATAATGAAGTTCTCATTATTACCGGATATTCGGGAGCAGGTCGCACAGGCGCAGCGCGTGCTTTAGAAGATCTCGACTGGTATGTTGTCGATAATTTACCGCCGCAGATGCTTCCTGCTTTGGTGGGAATGATGGCTCCGGCAGGCGCAGGGGTACATCGTTTAGCGGTCGTTATTGACGTGCGTTCACGAGCATTCTTTACAGAACTCATCAATACTGTGGAACAACTGACAGAAACGGGTGTTCCTCACAGAATCCTCTTTCTTGAAGCCGATACAGCTACGCTGGTACGTCGTTATGAATCCAATCGTCGTCCCCATCCTATGCAAGGTAATGGAATGCTCCTGGACGGCATACACGCAGAAGCTCGTTTACTTGCACCATTGCGTAGCCGCGCTGATGAAGTTATCGACACAACGCATATGAATGTGCATGACCTTTCGCGTCATGTGCGAGACGTTATCGCGGCAGAGGGAAATCGTCCTCTGAAAGTCACCGTTGAATCATTTGGATTCAAACGCGGTATTCCATTGGATGCAGACCATGTGCTTGACGTTCGTTTCTTAAAAAATCCGTACTGGGTTGATGAATTACGCCATTTAACTGGACGCGATGAAGCAGTGGCGAATTATGTATTAAATCAACCCGGTGCCCTCGCATTTGCCAAAGGATATGCGAATCTTTTAGCACCTATGTTGAATGGCTATCTGGTCGAGTTAAAGCCGTTCACCACTATTGCAGTGGGCTGCACAGGCGGAAAGCATCGTTCGGTAGCTGTGAGTGAGTGTATTGCCGCCGTCTTGAGGGACAAAGGTTTTTCTGTACGGGTGGTTCATCGTGATCTAGGGAGGGAATGATGGTGTACCTTGACGCTGCTGGATGGGTTCAGCGTGGCGATAACGGGTACGGTGTCGTCGCTTTGGGTGGAGGACACGGTCTTTCTGCGACATTGCGTGCCCTTCGTCATATCACCAGACGTTTAACCGCTGTGGTTACTGTGGCAGATGATGGTGGCTCCTCAGGACGTCTACGTCAAGAAATGGATGTGCTGCCACCAGGTGATTTACGTATGGCACTGGCGAGCTTATGTGAAGAAAGCGAATGGGGTTTGACATGGCGTGACATCATGCAAACTCGCTTGAATACCACAGGGCCTTTACACGGTCACGCGTTAGGGAATCTCCTGATTGCAGGAATGTGGCAGCTTCTTGATGACCCTGTGGAAAGTTTAGATCTTGTTGGACGGCTATTAGGAGCCGCTGGACGTGTTCTTCCCATGTCTTCAGTTCCTTTACATATTGAAGCTGACATGGATGATGCAGGACGAAAATACACCGTTGAAGGACAATCGCAAGTTGCGGTGGCGTCAGGGTCTGTCTGTCACGTTCGTTTAACGCCGAAGGAGCCTCCGGTTCCGTCCGTTGTGATTGAATCAATTGAACAGGCTGACTGGGTGATTTTAGGTCCCGGGTCGTGGTACACCTCCGTTATTCCGCACCTTTTGGTTCCACAATTGCATCGTGCTTTAGTGACAACAAATGCTCATCGCGCTCTTGTCTTGAATTTGGCACGCCAACGTGGTGAAACAGATCGGATGACAACATCAGATCATGTGCGTGTTCTGGGTCAATATGCTCCGGATCTGAAATTGGATGTTGTTATTGCTGACCCAACAACTATTGATGATGTTGATGACCTTGTTGCTGCCAGTGAATCTTTAGGGGCGCGTTTGCTTTTACGGCAAGTACGTACAGGCGACGGGCAACCGCATCATGATCCTTTACGGTTAGCTGCAGCTTTACGTGACGCATTTGACGGTTTTCTTGGTGAGGTAGGCCGCGCGGAACCATGGCTTGTCTGATTTGTACGAGGAAATAATGGATCCATGTTCGCAGGTGAAGTACACGAGAAATCTATCGGCGTGCATATGTGGCTCAAGAATGTGATGATTGTTTTTGGATGAGCAGTGATGATATGAGCTGAGGGAGTAGAACACCTATATGAAGACGTGTTTCTGCAGCACGTATACACATATGTGTCAGCTTAGCTATTCACTGCAAGCGCATGTATGTGCAGCATGTGTAAAAGAGGGAGGATTCTTATGTCTTTAACCAGTGACATGAAGGATGAGCTTGCTCGTACAGCTCTGACACAACATGCGGTAATGGCAGCGGAAGTATCAGCCACTCTACGTTTTGCAGGTGGACTGCATTTAGTGGCAGGTCGTATCCTCATCGAAGCTGAATTGGATTCTCCGATAGCTGCGCGTCGTTTACGTGGGTTACTTGCGAATTTATATGACGCAGAATCCTCAGTGATTGTTGTCTCAGGCAGTTCTTTGCGTCGCGGGAAACGCTACGTCGTGCGTGTTGTGAAGAATGCTGATGAATTAGCTCGCAGAACAGGACTTATTGATTCAGTGGGTCGCCCGGTTCGAGGGTTGCCAGTTACTTTGGTGGCGGGGAATAAAGAGATTGCTGCTGCAACGTGGCGGGGTGCATTTCTTGCGCGTGGTTCATTGATGGAGCCAGGGCGTTCATCATCTTTAGAAATTACCTGTCCGGGACCTGAAGTTGCTTTGGCAATGCTGGGGTGTGCGCGAAAACTGGGAGCTGTGGCTCGAACAAAGGAAGTACGTGGGACAGATCGTGTTTCTGTGCGTGATAGCGAAGCCATTGGGGTTTTAATTGCGGCGATGGGAGCTCAAGCAACTTATGAAGCATGGCAGGCTCGTCGAGAACGGCGTGAGGCGCGGGGGAGTGCGAATCGCCTTGCGAATTTTGATGATGCAAATTTACGACGTTCAGCACGTGCTGCTGTTGCGGCGGGCGCTCGTGTAGAACGCGCTTTTGAGATTTTAGGTTCAGATATTCCTGAGCATCTTTTAGAAGCCGGACGTTTACGTATCGAATTCAAACAAGCCTCATTGGAAGAATTAGGCAAACGAACAGACCCACCTTTGACAAAAGATGCGGTGGCGGGACGTATTCGGCGTCTGCTAGCTATGGCAGATAAAGCAGCTCATGAGCGTGGAATTCCTGACACTGAAGCGGCTTTAACCTTGGAAATGTTAGAAGAAGATTAATTCTTTAGCGCATACTGGAGATCAGCGCCACTTTATTTGAGGGACGTTCGACACTGCTTGATTCGAGTTTTCGGTGTAGATTTGTAGTGCTGAGCCGCAGTAGATCTGCGGGCCAAATTCACAACCCGTGGATTTTGGTTGCACGAACATGAAGTGTCTTTATGACACAAGCAGGAGGACAATAGTGACCACCCGCGTTGGCATTAACGGCTTTGGACGAATTGGCCGTAACTTCTTCCGCGCTGCTTTGGAGCAGGGCGCCGACATTGAGATCGTTGCTGTCAACGACCTCACCGATAACAAGACTCTCGCTCACCTGCTCAAGCACGACTCCATCATGGGTCGTCTCGATGCTGAAGTGACATACGATGACGAGTCCATCACTGTTAACGGACACCGCATTGTTGCTCTGGCTGAGCGTGATCCGGCCAACCTCCCATGGGGCGATCTGGGTGTCGATGTTGTTGTTGAATCTACCGGTTTCTTCACCGATGCAAACAAGGCCAAGGCGCACATTGAAGGCGGTGCCAAGAAGGTCATTATCTCTGCTCCAGCAAAGAACGAAGATGGCACTTTCGTTATCGGCGTGAACCACACCGATTACGATGCTGAAAAGCACACCATCATCTCGAATGCTTCTTGCACCACAAACTGCTTGGCTCCTGTTGCCAAGGTGCTGGATGAGAACTTCGGCATTGAAAACGGCCTGATGGTGACAATTCATGCTTACACTGGCGATCAGCGTCTGCATGATGCGCCCCACGGCGATTTGCGTCGCGCCCGCGCTGCAGCTTTGAACATTGTTCCTACCTCCACAGGTGCCGCTAAGGCTGTGGCGTTGGTTCTGCCTCAGCTCAAGGGCAAGCTTGATGGCTACGCCATGCGTGTTCCAGTTCCTACTGGCTCCGTTACCGACCTCACCTTCAAGCCTTCCAAGCCTGTAACCGCTGAAGAAATCAATGCTGCTGTTAAGGCTGCTGCTGAAGGCCCACTCAAGGGTGTTCTGCTGTACTCTGAGGAACCGCTTGTTTCCACCGACATCGTGGGCGATCCTCACTCCTCAATCTTCGACGCACAACTGACCAAGGTCATTGGCGATCAGGTGAAGATTGTTTCTTGGTACGACAACGAATGGGGCTACTCGAACCGTCTCGTTGAGCTGACCGTTTACGTAGGCGACCGTCTCTGAGACTGACCGCGTATGAGCTTTTCATAGGTTTGCGCCCGCGTACGCCTCTTGCGTGCGCGGGCGTATTTCCTGTAAAAGCTCTTTCTTTGAATTCGTTATACGCACATTCCCCACAATAGTGAGTGTCGCGTATGTATCCCTAGCTTTTCACAAGAGGCCTCTATGAAGACTATTGATTCTTTAGGTGACGTTCGCGGTAAACGCGTCCTCGTCCGTTCCGATTTCAATGTTCCCCTTAAAGACGGTGTGATCACCGATGACGGTCGTATTCGTGCGGCTTTACCTACTTTGACACGTCTTGTCCAAGCCGGTGCGCGTGTCGTTGTTATGGCTCACCTTGGCCGTCCTAAAGGACAGGTGAACCCTGCTTTCTCATTGGCTCCTGTTGCTAAGCGTCTTGCTGAGCTTATTGACGTGCCAGTTACTTTAGCTCAAGATGTTACAGGCGAATCAGCACATGCTGTTGTTTCTTCCTTGAAAGACGGCGAAATTGCTTTGCTTGAAAATGTGCGCTTTGATGCACGTGAAACCTCGAAAGTTGACGAAGAACGTCAAGCCTTAGCAGCAGAATTTGCTGAACTAGGCGAAGCATTCGTATCGGATGGTTTCGGTGTAGTTCACCGTAAACAAGCATCTGTCTACGATATTGCACAGCTGGTTCCTTGCGCTGCGGGTTCACTGGTACTTAAAGAAATCGAATCCCTGCGTCGAGCCACTGAAAACCCTGAACGTCCTTACGGTGTCGTCTTAGGTGGCTCAAAGGTGTCAGATAAGCTGGGTGTTATCGCCAACTTACTGACCAAAGCTGACATGCTGTTCATTGGTGGCGGTATGGCCTACACATTCCTTGCAGCTCAAGGATACTCTGTCGGCAAATCACTACTAGAAGAAGATCAGATCGACACGGTAAAAAGCTACATTTCAGAGGCAGCTGAACGCGGAGTTGACCTGGTACTGCCAATTGATGTGGTTATCGCTCCTGAGTTTGCTGCAGATGCTCCTGCCACCATCGTCAGCGCAGATTCAATTCCTGAGGATCAGATGGGCTTGGATATTGGTCCGGCTTCACGTGAATTATTCGCTCGTAAACTTGCCACGGCTCGTACCGTCGCCTGGAATGGCCCGATGGGTGTGTTTGAATTTGATGCATTCTCTGGTGGCACTCGCGCAGTTGCAGAGGCTCTGTCACACGGCGATATGTTCTCTGTCATTGGAGGCGGCGACTCTGCTGCAGCAGTTCGCTTGCTTGGCTTCGATGAAGCAACTTTCTCTCATATTTCCACCGGTGGTGGCGCTTCCCTCGAACTACTTGAGGGTAAAGTTCTGCCAGGTATCGCAGTTTTGGAGGACTGAAAATGACTCGTACACCTTTAATGGCCGGTAACTGGAAGATGAACCTCGATCATTTAGAGGCAAATCACCTGGTTCAGGGCCTTGCAATGCATCTGCGTGACAATAATCATGACTACGATAAATGTGAAGTTCTGGTTATTCCACCTTTCACAGATATTCGTACTGTTCAAACGATTGTTGACTCTGAAGAATTAAGCATCAAATACGGTGCTCAAGATGTATCAATCCATGATAACGGTGCCTACACCGGTGAAATCTCCACTGCGATGCTCACCAAACTGGGCTGCACATATGTGGTGATGGGACACTCAGAGCGTCGTGAATACCACTCGGAATCAGATCAACTGGTCGGCGCTAAAGCACGTAAAGTTCTAGATGCGGGAATGACCCCTATCTTGTGCTGCGGCGAAGCTCTGGAAGTACGTAAAGCTGGGACGCATGTCGAATTTGTTCTTTCACAGATTCGTGCGGCCTTAGAAAACTGGTCTGCTGAAGATGTAGCCAAAATCGTTATTGCCTATGAACCTATTTGGGCAATTGGTACAGGCGAAACAGCAACTGCTGCTGACGCACAGGAAGTATGCGGCGCTATTCGTCAGGCATTAGCGGAAGATTTTGGTGCGCAGACCGCTGAAAGCACACGTGTGCTTTACGGTGGTTCAGCAAATCCGGGTAACGTGAAAGAACTGATGGCCCAACCCGATATTGACGGTGCGCTTATCGGTGGAGCCTCACTGAAAGCAGAGTCTTTCGCAGCAATGTGTGGCTTCTACGCCTGAGTTTTTCCTCACAAAAGAGCAGGGGCCATGTGGACACAATGACCATATGTGCGCCACATGGTCCCTGATCTGTTGTATCCTTATACTTTGTTGAGTACATCTGTCCTTTAGTTGAATGGAAGCCACTGTGACCGTCCTTAAGATCACGCTGCTCGTTCTGATTGTCTTAACCAGCGTGCTGCTCACGTTAACCGTTCTTATGCACAAGGGACGAGGCGGTGGCCTCTCCGACATGTTCGGCGGCGGTATTACTTCCTCTGCTGTTTCATCAGGCGTTGCTGAGCGTAACTTGAATCGTATTACGCTGGGTGTACTCCTTGTGTGGATTTCCAGCATCATTGGTTATGCTCTGCTGATGAAGTGGGTATTCTGAGCTTACATACCGTCTGAAAAAGAGACGTACCAGTCCGCCGTAGCAGTAGACCATGGCGGACTTTTTTATTTTGTAGGACATATAGACCCTTAACTTTCAGGCTTCTATCACTTATAGCATCTAGGCGATATGCGACTAAAAGCAATCACAAACAAAAGGTCAAAGAGACTCTGTAATAACGGATAAGCCTAGGGCTACACGCACAAAAACCAAGGGCAGGATACGATTTCTTCCTATCCTGCCCTTGGCTACTATTTACGTGTACTCACATACGCAACGCAGTAACAGTATTCCTTGTCTTACGTCAAAGAAATACACCCCGCTGCATAAGTCCAGTGATTACCGGGCTGCTGCAATGCTTTCTTTAGCAGCAGCAACCACATGAGCAGCATCGAAGCCATAATCAGCAAAAAGCTTGTCACCCGAAGCAGACTCACCATAGTGCTCCAAAGACACGCTTCGGCCAGCATCACCGACCAAACCACGCCATGACAAGGCAAGACCAGCTTCAACGGAAACACGCGCACGCACAGCTGCCGGCAAAACGCTTTCCTTATAATTCTCAGACTGAGCCTCAAACCATTCCATACATGGAACAGAAACCACACGGGCAGCAATACCTTGAGAAGCTAACTCCTCATAAGCCTGAACAGCAACCTGAACTTCAGAACCAGAAGCCATCACAATGACATCCGGTGTTCCTTCACAATCCACCAAAACATAGGCGCCACGCGACACAAAATCAGCATCTGCATAAGCACCTTCGCCTCGTTCATATACGGGAAGATTCTGACGAGACAAAACCAAAGCTGCAGGATGACGCTGCTCCAAGATAGCTTTCCACGCTGCCACTGTTTCATTCGCGTCACATGGGCGCACAACAGCTAAATTCGGGATAGCACGGTAGGCCGCCAAATGTTCTACAGGCTGATGTGTAGGCCCATCCTCACCAACACCAATCGAATCATGCGTCCACACATAAGTCACAGGCAGATCCATCAAAGCAGCCAAACGAACAGCACCACGCATGAAATCAGCAAAAACGAAGAACGTGCCGCCATAAGGACGAGCCAAACCATCTGCAGCAATACCATTCATGATCGTGCCCATAGCAAATTCACGGACACCAAAATGCAGATTACGACCAAAAGGATTGCCTTGGAAAGCCTTCGTATTCAGACCTTCTGGCAAGAAAGAAGGCTCTGATGGCATGAGAGTGTTATTGGAACCTGCAAGATCAGCAGAACCGCCCCACAACTCAGGTAATGTCTGCGCCAAAGCAGCGATTACTTTACCTGATGCAGAACGCGTAGCCACACTGCTTCCAGCCTCGAAAGTAGGCAATGCAGCTTCCCAGCCTTCAGGAAGGCTCCCACTGAGTACACGATCAAGTAATTCAGCGCGATCAGGGTGCGCTGCCTTCCACGCTTCAAAACGTGCATCCCAGTCAGCGCGGGCCGCTTCTGCGCGTGTCGCCACATTCGCACGAGCATAAGCAACAGCTTCCTCATCCACCTCGAACATGCGATCCGGATTAAAACCTAAAGCTTCTTTCAAACCACGCAGCGCTTCAGTGCCTAACTTAGAGCCATGAATACCACCGGTATTTTGCTTACCAGGAGTCGGCCAACCGATGATAGTACGCAACGCAATAATTGACGGCTGATCGGTAACAGCTTTTGCAGCCTCAATAGCATTGTGGAGGGCTTCCACGTTCTCACTGTACGAACCATCTGCAGCCAACCAATCAACGCGCTGCACATGCCATCCATAGGCTTCATAACGTCCAAGGACATCCTCAGTGAAAGCAATCTGAGTGTCATCCTCAATAGAAATGTGGTTGTCATCCCACAGCAGAATCAAGTTCCCCAGTTTCTGAGTTCCAGCTAAAGAAGAAGCCTCAGCAGAAACGCCTTCCTGCAAGCAGCCATCACCTGCGACAACATATACGTGGTGATCGAAAATTGACTCACCCATCGGTGTCTCAGGATCGAAAACACCGTGAGCGCGACGTGCCGCCATAGCAAAACCAACGGCAGAGGCAATACCTGTCCCCAGAGGGCCAGTAGTAATTTCTACGCCGGCTGTATGCCCATATTCAGGGTGAGCGGGGGTAAGAGAGCCTTGGGTTCGTAGAGCTTCAAGGTCAGATTTTTCAATGCCCTGTCCTGCAAGGTACATCTGGCAATACTGTGTTAAAGATGAATGACCTGCGGAAAGAATGAAACGGTCACGCCCTAACCAGCGAGGATCTTTTGGATCAATGGTTAAATGACGCTGATACAACACATAAGCAGCAGGGGCCAAAGAAATAGCTGTACCAGGATGGCCGCTTCCTACCTTTTCTACGGCGTCAGCTGCCAGAACCTTTGCTGTCTTGACAGCACGATCATCGTATTCATTCCACTTAAACGTCACGTCGGCCTCCATGCCGGATCAGCCCCTACATACGGGGACATTTAATATTTACCATCGGTCATTCTATCGTGCGCAGGTAAGAATATGCGGGACCTGCGACATGGAAAAGAGACATGTATGCGGTGTGAACAAGTAAAACACGTCTACATGAAATGAAGAAAACATAGGTGCTCACCGTGTGTGCAGGTGAAAATCTGCGCTATCGGGTAGTCCACATGCGCTCATACTACGATACGTGACACCATAAGGACATGGTTCGTCTGGAAATGGTGCTAGAAGAATGGTTCATGCAGATGCGCATTGAAAAAGGCGCTTCGCAGCACACGATTTCTAACTACATGCGTGAGGGGAAACGCTGGATTCTTTTTCTGGACTCCCAAGGCATCGACACATTTGATACTGTAACTTCGCATCACGTGACAGCCTATATTGAAGCATTATCGAATGGTTCAATCACAGGGAAACCTAGTGCGGCTGCATCACTAGCACGCGCACTATCAGTGGTACGCAGTTTCCATCGTTTTGCTGTGCGTGAAGGGTACTGCTCACTTGATCCGACAGCGGGTGTGCATCCCCCTCGCGCGCCAGAACACTTACCAAAGGCGCTGACAATTGATGAAGTCGCTTCCTTACTTGCCTGTGCCCATAAAGGGGAACGCCCCAGTGACATACGTGATACGGCCCTACTGGAACTCCTCTATGCAACCGGGGCGCGAGTATCTGAAGCAGTATCACTTTCCATCGATGACCTTGATCTGGATGCAGAACTACCAGTTGTGCGTTTTTTTGGTAAAGGACGTAAAGAACGAGTAGTTCCTATGGGGTCATATGCGCGTGAGGCTTTAGCGGCGTATCTTGTGCGTGCTCGGCCAGTTTTAGCGGCCTCAGGAAAAGGAACACATCATGTTTTCCTTGGCCTACGTGGGACGCCGATGTCACGCCAACTTGCATGGGCGGCCGTTGCTCGTATTGCTGAAATGGCAGGACTAAACGGACGTGTAAGCCCGCATACCTTACGGCATTCTTTTGCGACTCACCTTTTAGAAGGCGGGGCATCAATACGTGACGTTCAAGAACTCCTTGGACATGCTCATGTGCAAACAACGCAGATCTACACTCGTGTCACTGCGCTGACTTTACGGGAAGTACACCGAGCCTCACATCCACGAGCATCTCGTGCTGCTTCAGCAAAGGCAATGATGTCCTAGAATAGGTGTGTGAGTCATTTTAACCAGCCGACGTTAACAGAGAACGTTCTTCCAGAAGATAACGATTTCCCTGTTCCTGCGCTTTTGGATCATCATGGTCCTGCGCGTGTGATTGCTATGTGTAATCAAAAAGGTGGGGTGGGAAAAACGACGACAACCATCAATTTAGGTGCTGCGCTAGCGGAATATGGTCGCCGCGTCCTTGTTGTGGATTTTGATCCACAAGGGGCAGCCTCGGTGGGTCTAGGGATTAACACTTTGGATATGGATGTCACTATTTATAACCTCCTCATGTCCTCACGACTTGATCCTCACGACGCAGTATGTCCTACTGATCTACCGGGTTTGGACGTGTTGCCGGCAAATATTGATTTGTCTGCTGCTGAAGTCCAATTGGTAAATGAAGTAGCACGTGAATCTGCTTTACAAAGGGTTTTACGTCATCTGGAAAATGAATATGACGTGATTTTGGTGGATTGTCAGCCTTCTTTAGGTTTGCTCACCGTTAATGCTTTAACTGCCTCGCATGGTGTAATAGTTCCTGTTGCTGCTGAATTCTTTGCATTACGCGGTGTGGCTTTGCTGGTCGAAACCATTGAAACAGTACGTGACCGTATTAATCCGCGCCTCAAAATGGACGGAATTGTGGCCACTATGGTTGATACTCGTACTTTACATTCGCGGGAAGTACTTGACCGCTTAGAGGAAGCCTTTGGTGATCTGGTCTTTACAACTCGTATTGCGCGGAGTGTAAAATTCCCTGATGCTACTGTAGCAACTGAGCCTATTACAACCTATGCTTCTAAACATGCGGGTGCTCAGGCCTATCGGCGTTTAGCTCGTGAGTTGATTGCTCGTGGAGATGCAGCCTGAAAGTCACGCCTCGCAGGACGTACTCGTTCAGGGGCGTATCGATCAGTTTCAGGTCACCCTTGAAGTTTTTGAGGGACCTTTTGATTTACTGCTGCAACTGATTGCTCGTAAACGACTGGATATCACTCAAGTAGCATTAGCTGAAGTAACAGATGAGTTCATTGCTCATATGCAACTTTTCCCAGATCTATCAGTTACGACAGAATTTTTAGTTGTTGCTGCCACGCTGCTTGATATGAAGGCTGCACATTTATTGCCGCGCGATGAGTCAGTTTCAGATGTGTCCGCGCAGGATTTAGAGGCACGGGATGTCCTTTTCTCACGTCTTTTGCAGTACCGCGCATTTCGCGTAGCGGCCGAGGCGATCGGCCAGCGTTTAGAAGCGCAGGCCACTTCATTCCCACGTCTTGTGCCTATGGAAGATGCTTACGCAAAATTACTGCCAGACCTCGTGTGGGCTTGCAGTGCGCATGATTTAGCGAGGGCAGCCGCAGACGCACTCTCACATAAGCCACCCACTGTTGAAATTACGCATTTACATGATCCGCTTGTTCCGGTTGCCACTCAGGTTGATATTTTGGTAAACAAGTTACGAGGGCGAGGTCCGCTTACCTTCACAGATTTAATTTCGGATGCTGCAACGCAAGCAGTGATAGTGTCACGCTTTTTAGCGGTATTACAGCTTTATCGTGCTGGCGTAGTTGATTTTACTCAAAATGAAGCTTTAGGACGTTTACTGGTGATGTGGACCGGTGGAGAACAGGAAACATATGTGCACATTGATGAGGAGGATCAATGAATAAGCCTCAAGAATATGAGGATATTTCACAGGAAGATTGTTCTCACCTACTAGAGGAAACAGGGGATATTGATGCACTCCTTGCCCCCATTGAAGCAATTTTGATGGTAGCTGAGGCTCCAGTAACTGCTGCTCAAATCGCACCTGCCCTCGGAGTGAGCACGACAGCAGCCGAATGTGCCTTACAGCATTTGGCTGCACAGTACCCGTTACCTCATTCCTACGATGCAGCTCCTCATATGGATGAGGAAAACCACGAAATGCAAGGAACTGACGACCGTACAAACAGCGTGACCTCCTTTGCCTCAGATACGTACACCGCAGCAAAAAACAACGAAAATCGGGGGCGTCCTCATGGATTTTATGTGAAAAAAGTAGCAGGAGGCTGGCGCATCTACTCAGCACCTCAGTACAGTGATGTAGTTGCCCGTTTCGTTGTAGGCTCAGCACAAACACGGCTCAGCCAAGCCGCTTTAGAAACTTTAGCGGTTATCGCGTATCGTCAACCAATCTCACGGTCGCGTATCTCGCATATTCGTGGCGTGAATGTTGACGCCGTGGTGCGTACTCTAGTAGCACGAGGTTTAATCGAAGAAGTCGATGAGAGCCTTACCGGAGCACGCTTGTACGGAACAACCCCAGCGTTTTTGGAACGCATGGGATTCAATTCGTTGGATGACTTGGTGCCACTCGCGCCGTACCTTCCAGCTCAAGAAGAACTGGACGAACTAGAGGAGTTACTGTGAGAAATGATCCCTACGTTGAGGGTGGCCTACGTCTGCAAAAAGTTTTATCTCGCGCAGGAGTGGCTTCACGTCGCGCTGCTGAAGATCTGATCGATCAAGGACGCGTGATGGTGGATGGCAAAGTAGTCCGCACCCAAGGTTTACGTGTAGACCCTGATCGACAGGTTATTCACGTGGACGGTCAACGTCTGATTTTGGATGAAACAAAACATATTGTCCTTGCACTCAACAAGCCGGTGGGAGTTGTATCCACCATGTCGGATCCTGAAGGACGACCAACACTTGCTGACATGCTTATGGACTATCCCGAACGCTTATATCACGTCGGACGTTTAGATATTGATACCTCAGGTTTGTTGCTTTTAACAAACGATGGGGAATTGGCAAATCGTCTGACACATCCCTCATGGGGAGTGTCAAAAACCTATGTGGCGCGTGTTCATGGTGAAGTGAAATCCGGTGTGCGCCGTCGCCTCCTTGAAGGAATCGAGCTAGAAGACGGCCCAATCCAAGTGGATGCTTTCCGCACATTGGAAACGTACGGTGACATCACCACTGTTGAAATTACTGTGCACGAGGGACGGAACCGACTTGTGCGGCGTTTAATGGAAGCTGTTGGCTATCCAGTACGTGAACTTGTGCGTACGCATTTTGGTCCGATTTCCCTAGAACGCTTACAACCGGGAACACTGCGACGAGTGAAAGGTAATCAGCTCGTTCGTCTGTATTCAACGGTTGATTTATAAGCCCCTTCGTCGAAGCATCACAATGGGTGCTGCGGTACAGTCTCTCTTTTTCTGAGGCTTCGCGTTGAGTATTCAGTATCACTGCGTATCCGCCTTGTTTATACAAGTCAATGCTGATGCACCCGATGTTGTCACAAGCCACGCGTATAAGGAAAACTGAAATGACATATGTGACTACGCACCGTCCTGTTGTTACCGAAGGGCCTGTCCTCATTATCGGGACGGGTCTGCTAGGCGCATCTTTAGGTTTGTGTTTACGTGCTTCGCACATTGATGTTCTTTTGCAGGATACTTCACCGACATCGCTTCGCTTAGCACAAGATATTGGTGCAGGTATTCCCCTCAAAGAATGGTCGGGTTTACCACCGCAACTCGTGATTGTGGCAACTCCACCGGATGTGGCGCATGAGTGTGTGCTTTCTGCTTTACAGACGTGGCCGCAAGCGGTAGTCACTGACGTAGCAAGCGTCAAAGAAGCTGTTCTTGATGATCTGTTGTCCTATTGCGCGCATACAGATGACTACTCCATTCTTGGACGGTATGTAGGTTCGCATCCCATGGCAGGACGGGAACGTTCCGGTGCGGGAGCTGCTGATGCGGACTTATTTTATGGTCGACCATGGGTGCTAGTTGCTCATCCGTATTCTTCTCACGAGGCTGTGGTGCGTATTCGTGCTTTAGCGACGGATGTGGGTGCTTTCCCTGTGGAAATGGATGCTCATACGCATGATCGTTCAGTAGCTTTAGTTTCGCATGTCCCACAGCTAGTATCCAGCCTCCTTGCTTCGCGTCTAGTGGATGCTTCCAGTGAAGCATTAGGACTTGCTGGACAAGGTTTACGAGACACGACACGAATAGCTGCCTCCGATCCGCGCTTGTGGACTGTCATTTTGGCGGGGAATGCGGGACCTGTTGTTTCAATTCTACGTGAGTTGCAATCTGACCTTGCAGATTTGATTACGCATTTGGATAAAGCAGCAGAACTCGGACCTTTACGTGGCGGCTCTGTCGGAGCAGTTAATCGCGTAATGGAATCAGGCAATAGGGGAGTAGCACGTATCCCCGGTAAACACGGTGGCGCTCCGCGTCGCTACGCTGAACTGGAAGTTTTAATTCCTGATACCCCTGGTGCTTTGGGTCAACTTTTCACTGAGCTAGGTGAAATCGGGGTTAATATTGAAGACCTTGCTTTAGAACATTCAGCAGGTCAACATGTAGGTTTAGCACGTGTCATGATTGATCCATCCCGTCTACGTCAGGCACAAAAAGAGCTGGAATCGCGTGGCTGGAGACTTATCACCCACGCCATTGAAACAGCGTAAATGCCACGCTGAACCCGTACTATAGTTCCGTACACTCAGCAGAAAGAACGCACATGTCACTCAGTGAAAAAAACATGGAAAAAGTCGCTGAAGGCAACGAACTCTATGAAGAATGCCGTCGTTTAGTAAAAAAAGTTGGGGTCACTATTGCTATTGATGGGCCAGCAGGGTCAGGCAAATCTACAGTGTCACGCCGGATTGCTGATATTTTAGGAATCGGTTATCTAGATACTGGTGCCATGTACCGTGCGTTAACGTGGTACGCGCTGGAAACAGGAGTAGAACTAACAAATCAGGCAGCATTGCGTGCCCTTGCTGATGACATGCCGCTACATATGGATTCTCACCCGCTGGATCCTCATTTTTTTGTTGGTGAAGTAGAAGTGACGCAGGCTATCCGTGAGCCTCGTATTGCTTTGGGGATCCCTCATGTATCAACAAATAAGGAAGTACGTGCATGGATGGCTCGTGAACAACGGGAACGTATGATGCAGGCACGTTCACTCGGCTCAGGAATGGTTGCTGAAGGTCGTGATATAACAACGGTTGTATGTCCCGATGCGGATGTGCGAGTACTTTTATTAGCTGATTCGCAGGCTCGTCTGCGTCGTCGGACCTTGGAATTGTACGGTGACGATGCTCCTGAACATATGGATGTGGTTCGCGCGCAGATTGAAAACCGTGATAAAGCAGATTCAACAGTGTCAGAGTTCATGGAAGCTGCTCCCGGAGTCCACACACTTGATTCAACAGGCCTATCAATTGATGCTGTTGTGAATGAAATCTGCCTTCTTGTTAAAGAAAATACTGAACACCGGAGTCTGCTTCACGAAAGCTGAAAATACTTGAATAAAGCTGATGGCTCCGTGTCGTATCACTCATATAACTATGAGAGAACGTACCCTATGACCTATGGAAATGACACAACCATGGCATGAACTTACCGCATGCGAGTGGATTGAACGTGTACAGGTAACCTCAGCTTACGATGGTATTTGTGCCTGCCTTGAACGGATTCGTGCGTATAACCCTCAGTTAAATGCTTTTTCTGTGGTCCTTGCCGATTCTGCTGTGCAACGCGCACGTGAATTGGATCGTCTTGCTCCACATGAACGTGGGCCGCTTCATGGACTCCCTTTCGCGGTGAAAGAAGAAATTGATGTGGCAGGTTGTGTCACAACATTTGGAACGAATGCATACACGACCCCACGTACGTCACACTCTGAAATTGTGTCGAGATTAGAAAAGGCAGGGGCAATCGTTATAGGGAAAACACGGATGCCTGAATGTGGTGCTTGGCCTTTTACGATCAGCAAATCAGGTGGTGTCACCCGGAATCCTTATGACATGACACGCACCCCTGGCGGTTCTTCTGGTGGGAGTGCGGCGGCTGTAGCTAGCGGTATGGTTCCTATAGGGTTAGGAGGCGATGGTGGTGGTTCAATCCGTATTCCTTCTGCGCACTGTGGACTTGTCGGATTAAAACCAAGTCGTGGATTGGTCAGTACGGCTCCCTATCCTCATCTATGGCTTAATTTAGGGGTGGCGGGAGTTCTTGCGCGTACCGCACGTGATAGTGCGTTGGTATATGACGTTATCTGTGCTACTGATTTTAGTTCGAAGCTTGAGCCTCATACCTCGTTACGAATTGGATGGACGGTAGATACTGTTTCTCCTTTAGCGCGTCCGCATCAAGATCATGTATCTACTGTTCAACAGGTGGCACACTTCCTTGCTGAATCTGGTCATCAGGTGGAACATATACATCCGCGTTTTCCTGATCCGACTATTGCCTTCCTCATCCTTTTCTTGCGAAGTATCTATGAGGAAGTTTCCACCTGCGAGTATCCTCATCACCTTGAGAAACGTACTCGGCAGCTTGCTGCTGTAGGTGCGCGGTTACCGAAAAGTATGGTTTCGTGGGCGCTGAAACGTTCTGATGTGCTTGCGGAGCAGGTTGCTCCTCTATGGCAAAAATACGATGTCGTCATTACACCAACGACTGCTTCACGTCCAGATCGTGCGGATCGGATAGCCTTTTTAGGGCCTGTGCGCTCTCAGATAGCTTCTATTCCTTCAGTGGTGTACACCTTACTGTGGAATGTGACGGGGCAACCTGCAGTGTCAATACCGTGGGGGAATGATTCACATGGTTTGCCTTTGGCAGTACAAGCTATCGGCATGCAAGAAGCACCATTGTTATCGCTTGCCCATCAGCTTTCTGCCATACATGAATGAGTATTTCTATCTCTTTATATAAGCGCGTATTGGTGGCCTCTGATCGTACAATCAGAGGCCACGAATGCAATAAGTGAAAGTCTCATCCCTTAGCGACGACGACGTTCACGTACTCTCACGGAAATCTGGATAGGCGATCCAACGAAACCAAATTCTTCTCGTAAACGACGTTCAATAAAGCGACGATAGCCAGGATCAAGGAAACCTGTAGTGAAAAGTACGAAACGTGGAGGACGTGTGGATGCTTGAGTTCCAAAAAGGATACGAGGCTGTTTTCCTCCTCGCAGTGGATGAGGGTGAGCTGCAACAAGTTGACCAAGGAAAGCGTTAAGCCGTCCTGTAGGAATACGTGTCGCCCAGCCTTCAAGTGCAGCATCGAGTGCACGCGTAATACGGTTCGTATGCCATGAAGTTTTCGCGGAGACGTTAATACGTGGAGCCCAAGACATTTGGACGAGTTCACGTTCCAACTCAGCTTTCAACATGGCTTGCCGTTCAATATCAACGAGATCCCATTTATTATTCACGATCACTAAAGCACGACCAGCGTCAACGACCTGTTGGACGACTCGAATATCTTGCTCAGTCAGCGGCTCGGACCCATCAAAAAGTACCAACGCTATTTCTGCTTTGTCTAAAGCTATGTTCGTGCGAATAGACGCATAGTAGTCAGCCCCTGTGGTGCGGTGCATTTTACGACGAATACCCGCAGTATCAACAAACCACCATTGGCGATCATCTAGAGTAATTAACTCGTCAACAGGATCACGTGTCGTTCCTGCAAGCTCATTGACGACTACACGATCACTACCTGCTAAAGCATTCAGTAAAGAAGACTTACCGACATTGGGGCGACCAAGTAATGCAACACGACGTGGACCATGACTAGGCAAAGCTGTGGCAACAGCTGAATGTTCTGGCAAGATTTCCAATAGAGCATCAAGGAGATCACCTGTTCCCCGGCCATGTAATGCAGAGACAGGGTAGGGTTGGCCCATACCTAAAGACCACAGGTAAGCAGCCTCAGATTCTTGCAGAGCAGAATCCACTTTATTTGCCGCCAAAATAACAGGTTTTCCTTTACGGCGGAGCATCTGTACGATGCGTTCATCTGTGTCCGTGGCTCCTATTGTTGCATCAAGAACCAGCAGTACTGCATCTGCCATGTCAACAGCGATTTCTGCTTGTTCAGCAACAGAACGATCAAGACCTTTGACATCGACTTCCCAACCACCCGTATCAACGAGGGTAAAATGACGACCCGACCAGTTGGCAGGGTAGGACACGCGATCACGAGTGACACCGGGAGTATCTTGTACAACTGCTTCGCGTCGTCCAAGAATTCGGTTTACCAGCGTTGATTTGCCAACATTTGGTCGTCCTACGATTGCAACAACCGGTAAACCAACAGAGGTATCTTGGTGCAAGTCCTCAAAAAATTCACCATCAAGTAAAGCTAAATCTTCTTCATCAAGCTCGAATTGCTCCAATGATGCACGCATAGTACGCATATGTGCATCGATCTGTGCCTCAGTGAAATCATCTGTAGGATTGTCTGCAGGGATTATCGGTTCTTTTTCGTTGAAGTCACTCACCTGAATATTCTACGGGAACACTGCAATAACTACCGTGAAGTGCCATGAAATATCAACTTCTATATGCGTATGTGATGGCAGAAATCATGATTTTTAACTCATATTTTTCTTCTCGCACATAAAAATTCATAAGAATCTGCCCTGTTTTGCCTTAAAGTGCGCGTGAAAACAAGCGCGGGGAATTGAGATGGACCTGCTAAAAGAAAACCGTTATTCCTGATTTCCTGACAAACAGAATCAATCAGATTGAGGGATAAGCCGAGGCTCTATGAGCGGCGAAAAAGCTGAAGGAATAACAGGTAAAAATGTTTGTATATCTTCACGCAAGAAAGAAAGAGCATATGTGCGAAAGTCAGGTGAAGCGGAAATGAAAAGCCGTATATCCGCATCAATGAGAGCCGCAATTGCAGAAGTAAAATCTCCATCAGTAAAAGCACAACGATACACCCGAGCATCAGATGCTCCTTTGTCAAAGAGAGAATCTATGCGTGTAAAAAGTTTTTCACTGACAGCATGAGAATCAAATGAAACTTTCTCAACGGCTTTTGCATATGCGCTAGCTTGAGCAACACAATCCCAACTCCGGATGGCAGTACGTAAAGGATCTTGCGCAGTATCGTCAGATTGTCCTAGGCGTTGAAGATTTTCAGTTTGGGATAAAAGACCAGATATAGGGGAATTGTCAGAAGGTGGTTCCGAAGAATATTTAGAATCTGCGCCCTCAGAAAAGACAAATTCCCAACTCGCTATAGGAGGAATAACAGCGTCACTTGTCAAATGAGAGGCACGTTCAAGGTAAGAGACAATATGAGAATCTGCCTCATCAAGTTCAACTCCATAGGTATCGGCAAGCTTTTGAGCAGCAGCATGGCGTCCTACCGCAATCAAAGCCAACGCATATGCGTCTTCTGAGTCCGATACATTCCCTGTAGCAATCATTCGTAAATCGCGTTCAGACGACCTGACAAGCCACGTAATAAAAGTAGGAACATCGACAGGAGCAGAAGCTACAGGGAGGATCTGATAAGCGTCAGGGAATATATGACCTTGCCAGGGATCCCACATGCCGCCGGCAGCATCTAAACGAGCCTGAGCTGATTGAGCGAAAGCGTCCAAAGCAACACGGCACGGTTCACATTCAGAAGATTTGCGGGCAAAAGCTTGCGCACGGGTAAATGCTGCTACCTCAGTTCGTGCAGACATATCACGTGCTTTTTGTAGGTCATCCAAAGGAGGTAGCGCGCCAGGTGACCCAGAGAGATGAACTCCACAGGCGCTCAACGACAGAGCAGCACATAATGAAACAGCGACGAGAAGTACAGGTTTTTTCTTCGCAACACGCTGAAAAAACATCCTCATACAAGCAAAATACCTACTCGCAACACGCACGAAGCTATCATCTCATGGATAGACGGGTACGATTACACACAGATAACGTGTTGCACGCACAGTGAATAAAGAAACAACACGCATAGCCAAAGACAACAGAACAAAGTAAGGGACGAAAGTGGGCAAACCTCAGCCAGATGAAAATCTGTACAACCTACTCAGGCCAATTGTTGCAGAACAAGGCGTAGAACTTGATGCCGTTGTTCTTACCTCACAATACGGGATGACATTGCTTCGTGTGACCGTTGAAGAGCCCGAAGGTGAACAATCTCTTGACGCAGATACTTTGGCTGATGTTTCGCGTATAGTTTCTGCAGCTTTAGATAAAGCAGACCCCATTGAGCAAGAGTATCTATTAGAGGTGTCTACCCCTGGTATTGATCGCCTGCTACTTCAGCCTGCACACTGGCGTCGACAAATGGGGCGAACAGTGGCTGGTCGTCTGTACGATGGACAACGTTTCGCCGGTCGCGTGTGCGCAGTAGATGATGTTTATGTGACACTAGAAGTGGAAGGTGAAAAGACAACTTTCGACTACGCGCAGATAAAGAAAGCGCGTGCGCAAGTGGAACTCACCGCCACCGATCAAGGCAATGAGGAGTGAACTGAATATGGAAATCGACATGACTACGCTCCGTGTAGTGGAGCAAGAAAAAGGCATTGCCCTCGACACCCTAGTTGATGCCATCGAAGAAGCGCTTCTGAAGGCCTATCACAACATCCCCGGTGCGATCTCTCAGGCTCGCATTGAGATCGATAAGCGCACAGGGCGGGTGAGTGTCCTTGCAATGGATGAAGATGAGGACGGGAATCCTATCGGAGAATTTGATGATACTCCGAAAAACTTTGGTCGTATCGCTCAGGCAACAGCTCGTTCTGTGATTATGCAACGTTTACGTGACGCTGACGATCAGCGTGTTTTGGGTGATTTTGCTTCGCGCCAAGGACAGATCGTGACCGGTGTTGTCCAGCAGTCACGTGATGGTCGAATGACTCGTGTCCTTTTGGGGGATGAGTTTGAGGCTGTGCTTCCTGACGCTGAAAAAGCGCCGGGGGAATTTTACCGACATGGTGATCGTATTCGTGCGTACGTTGTATCTGTTGAGCGAACAGAAAAAGGGCCTCGTATCACTTTGTCTCGTACACATCCGGGGCTTATTACAGGTCTTTTCCACCGTGAAGTTCCAGAAATTCAACAAGGACTTGTAGAGATTAAAGCGGTAGCACGTGAAGCGGGGCATCGCACGAAGATTGCGGTTGCTGCTTTACGTGAGGGTGTGAATGCGAAAGGCGCATGCATTGGGCCAATGGGTGCTCGTGTGCGTTCTGTTATGACAGAACTTGGCGGCGAAAAGATCGACATTGTTGATTATTCAGAAGATCCTGCAAGTTTTGTAGCGAATGCTTTATCGCCTGCACGTGTTGCTCGCATTGTTGTTCATTCTGTGGAGAATCGGACGGCCACAGCAGTTGTTCCTGATTTTCAATTGTCGCTGGCCATTGGTAAAGAAGGGCAGAACGCGCGTTTGGCTGCCCGTTTGACCGGTTACCACATTGATATTCATTCTGATACGGAAAATGGTGCCCAGAGTGAAGTCTCGCGTTCTTCTATGTCGGATGAGGCTCGTGGATTTATGTCTCATCCTGATGATATAGAAATGTGAGTAGCTGAGTGCTGTGAGCTACTGAGTTCTCGTACTACTCATGCACAAACAGATGGCGGCGCATGTCCTCAAACTAAGGGCGTGCGCCATCGTGTTGAAATCTTTGTGTGGTAGGGGAAAACACAGGCACTGCTTTTGTCTCATTGAGTAGTACTTTTCTATTTGACGGTAAAATTATGGCAAGCCTCACATGAATTTACTTGGGGAGAGATACTCATTTCCTTCTCTGTCTCAATTGAAAATTTTCTTCTACTATCCGCTAACGAATAGGGATTGAATAGGGGAGACAATCTATTCGCTCTTTTTTATCCCGCTTGGAAAAACTTCCTGATAAGAACGAATAAAGACGACGTGACCATTCGCTCACCACTCAAACGTGGCAATTGGCTTAAGCTCCGCTAAGCTGGGGGACTGTGTCGAACTATGACCTGCAAGCAGGAGATAGGGATGGTGTATATACCGGACCTGTCCGTACCTGCGTAGGTTGTGGTTTGCAAGCAAACCGTGCGGAACTGATCCGCATGGTTGCCACACAAGGGTCTGCACATGTGGACCTGAGTCGCAGTCTCCCAGGCCGAGGCGCGTGGATTCATCCGAATCTATCGTGTATAAAACGGGCGCGCCAGCGTAAAACGTTCATGCAACGTTTGCGGCTCCAACGTGACATACATGAGTCCGTATGGCAAGAACTGGATGAGGCTGCACATAAGATGGCGCACGGTGCGTTGTCTTCTTGAGTAACGGAAGCGGGTTGGAAGCTGATGGGCACCCGATGAGTACCCAGCGATGAGCTGCCAGCAATATCAATGACGTGTCTCCTGCCTGGGGTCACGTCCAGACAGGAGAAAAGTGGCAAAGTTGCGTGTCCACGAGCTTGCTAAAGAGCTCGGAATCACCAGCAAGGAACTACTGACATACCTTAATGACCACGGAGAGTTTGTTAAGGCATCGTCATCAGCGCTGGAACCACCAGTCGTGCGTTCAGTGCGTGAACATTATCAAAGTCAGTCAGAAACAGCGGCACCTGAAAAAAATGCTGCTGAAAAGAAGACGACCAAAAAGACTTCACCGACCCGAGCCGCAGCGCCTAAGCCTGCTGCTCCTCAAAAAGTATCCTCTGCCCAGAGCACACAAACGGAAGCGCCTGCTGAAAACCAAAAAGCAGAACCTAGCCCATCCGCTGCTGCATCGGTGCAGGAAACACCGGCTGAAAAGCCTGTGCCCGTTGCAGATACGCAAAAACCACAGGAAGCAGAGCCTGCCCGCCCTGCACAGCCTCGTGCTCCGCAAACATCTGCATCCACCCCGGGCCCTCGACCTGCAGCGCCACGTCCGGCTGCTCCACGGCCTAGCGCAAAACCAAATGCTCCGCGACCGGCAGGCCCACGTCCGGGAAATAATCCCTATGCCTCAAGCCAAGGGATGCCACGTCCAGGAGGCAGCGGTGCTACTCGTTCTGGCGCAGGTCCGCGTCCAGGTGGGACAGGAGGCCCGCGTCCGGGCCCGCGTCCAGGTGGTTCACGTTCGACAGGAAATACTGCTGCTCAAGGTGAACGTCCAGCACGTTCAAACGGGCCACGCTCATCAGGTGGTTCACGCGGCGGAGGTAACACGCCTCGTCAAAATACTTCTTCGGCTCCTCGTTCCGGTGGTGGCGGCGCTTCTCGCCCAAATCCAGGAATGATGCCAGGGCAAGCGAATTTTGTGCGTGGAGCAGGAGCTCCACCTGAGCGTGCTCCTCGTTCCGGTGGCGGCGGTCGTGGCCGCAGCAACGGGTCACGTTCAAACGCAGGTGTGGGTGCCGCTGCAGGTGCAGGTGCAGGATTTGCTCCTCCTCGTGGTGGTCGTGGTGGAGCTGGTGGCCGTGGTGCAACTCCGGGTGCTTTCGGCCGCTCTGCTGGTCGCAGCCAGCGTGGTCGTAAGTCAAAGCGAGCAAAACGTCAAGAGTTTGAACAGCAGAATGCTCCGGTTATTGGCGGTGTTCAGGTTCCACGTGGGAACGGCGAAGAAATTCGTATTCGCCAAGGAGCAACTCTGGCTGATCTTGCGGAAAAGATTAACGTCAACCCTGCTGCTCTGGTCACAGTGCTTTTCCACCTCGGTGAGATGGCTACGGCTACACAGTCGCTTGACCAAGATACTTTCGAGGCATTAGGCGCAGAATTGGGATATGACGTGAAAGTTGTGTCCCCAGAAGATGAAGATCGTGAACTCCTTGAGTCCTTCGACATTGATCTTGAAGCTGAAGAACTTGATGATGCAGATCATTTGCAGGCTCGTCCTCCGGTTGTAACCGTTATGGGTCACGTTGACCACGGTAAGACGAAACTCCTTGATGCTATCCGTCATACTGACGTTGTTGATACTGAACACGGTGGTATTACCCAGCATATTGGTGCTTATCAGGTCACGGTTGAACATGAAGGTCAGCCTCGTCCGATTACATTCATTGATACACCAGGTCACGAAGCATTTACTGCTATGCGTGCTCGTGGTGCGCAAGTAACCGATATTGCTATCCTCGTGGTTGCTGCTGATGATGGTGTGATGCCGCAGACAGTTGAAGCTATCAACCATGCTCAGGCCGCCCAGGTTCCTATTGTCGTTGCTGTGAACAAAGTCGATAAGGAAGATGCCAACCCCGGCAAGATTCGTGCTCAGCTCACCGAATACGGGTTAGTGGCTGAGGAATACGGTGGCGACGTAATGTTCGTTGATGTATCAGCGAAGCAGCGTCAAGGTATCCATGACCTGCTTGAAGCGGTACTTTTGACTGCGGATGCGGCTTTGGACTTAACTGCGAACCCTCATACAGACGCTCGTGGTGTAGCTATTGAAGCCAATCTTGACCGCGGTCGTGGTGCTGTGGCCACTATGTTGGTTCAGCGCGGAACTTTGCGTGTAGGCGACGCTTTGGTTGTGGGTTCTGCTCATGGTCGTGTGCGCGCTATGTTCGGTGATGCGGGTGAAGAAGTAACCGAGGCAGGGCCGTCACGTCCTGTACAGGTTTTGGGTTTGACTTCTGTTCCACGCGCAGGTGATTCATTCTTGGTTGCCCAAGATGATCGCACTGCTCGTCAGATCGCTGATAAACGTGAATCTGTTGAACGTCAAGCAATGCTTGCGAAACGTCGTAAACGCGTGTCCCTTGAAGACTTCGATAAGGTCTTGAAGGAAGGCGAAGTTAATACTCTGAACTTGGTCATTAAGGGTGACGTGTCCGGTGCTGTGGAGGCTCTGGAAGATTCGCTGTTACGTATTGAAGTGGGTGACGAAGTTGCGCTACGTATTATTCACCGTGGCGTGGGTGCTATCACTCAGAATGACGTGAACCTGGCGACCGTTGATAATGCAGTCATCATTGCATTTAACGTGCGTCCTGCTGAACGAGTTCAAGAGTTGGCTGATTCTGAAGGCGTAGAGATTAAGTACTACAACGTCATTTATTCAGCAATTGATGATGTAGAAGCCGCTTTGAAGGGTATGCTGAAGCCGATTTATGAGGAAGTCCAGTTGGGTTCCGCTGAAATTCGGCAAGTGTTCCGTTCAGGTAAGTTCGGTAATATCGCTGGTTCGATTGTGCGCACGGGTACGATCAAACGTGGAACGAAAGCTCGTTTGGTTCGTGACGGTGTTGTTGTTTCAGACAACCTTGAAATTGTTTCTTTGCGTCGTGAAAAGGATGATGTCACTGAAGTCCGTGAGGGCTACGAATGCGGTATCACCCTTGGATACAAAGACATTGCAGAGGGCGATGTTATTGAAACGTGGGAGCTGCGTGAAAAGGCACGTGATTAATCGCGAGTGATTACATGCTCTCATCATGTGCGGGTCGGCTTGTCTTATGGCAGGTCGGCCCGTTGCTTTTGTGCTCACCCTTTTTGTTCACCGGCCGCACCTGAACAGAATGTGCGAGCACTGTATTTATGTGGGCTTTGACAAGTCTGCGGGTTGGGAACACGAAGCTCAGCTTTACCTCACAGGGCCTGCGACACCTGTATCTCAGAAGAACCGCTACTATTAACGGGGTATATTAAAGGGAAAGAAAGTCAGAATGTGAGGAACCGCAATGGCAGACGAAGCACGAGTGCGTAAAGTTCAAGACCGCATACAACAAACTGTTGCACGTATGCTTGGCCGTCGTATCAAGGACCCTCGTTTAGGATTCGTCACCATTACCGATGTGCGTGTCACCGGTGACCTGCAACATGCTTCCATTTTCTACACGGTTTTGGGTGAGGAACGTGATCGTCAAGCAAGTGCCGCCGCCTTTGAGTCAGCTAAAGGAATTATTCGTTCGGAAGTTGGAAAAGCCTTAGGAATCCGTTTAACTCCAACCGTGGAATTCATTTTGGATGGTTTACCAGAAAGCGCCGCAGCTTTAGAGGAAGTGCTCACAGCAGCACGAGAAAAGGACGCGCAGATTGCTCAAATCGCAGCGCAAGCAACCTACGCAGGAGATGAAGATCCTTACCGTAAACCTGGTGAGTATGACGAGTATGACGAAGAACCTGAATGGCCTATCGAAGATCACGAAGAAAATAATTAACTCACAGGCAAGATTATTTGATCTCCGTAAAATCGGGATTTTTTAATCTGAGTAAAATGCAGTGCATAAAATGTGCTGCGCTCTGAGCGACACAGAACAGCGAAAAGGCACTGTGCCGTGACAGTATGCGTGTGAGAATAGTGCAGGTACTTGCATTAATTGCCTACTTCTACGAGTGATTCATAAGGATAAAACCCAAGTTATGGCAAAACGTCCCGATCGATCAGTACCAGGTTTGCTGATTGTTGATAAGAGTTCTGGAATGACAAGTCACGATGTGGTTTCGCGTGTGCGTCGCCTGGCTCATACCCGAAAAGTTGGCCATGCAGGTACTTTGGATCCAATGGCAACGGGTGTTCTTGTCGTAGGAATTGGTAAGGCAACTCGCTTACTCACTTATATTTCAGGCAGCTCAAAAACCTACAATGCGACGATACGTTTGGGAATTGAAACGACAACGGAGGACGCTGAAGGCCAGCTTATTTCTGCACGTGGTTGTCCTTCCCTAGATGAGAGTGCTCTGGAAAGAGTGCTTTCAGGTTTGCGGGGAGATATTTTGCAGGTTCCTTCAAAAGTAAGTGCCTTAAAAATTGCAGGTCAAAGAGCTCATGCATTGGTTCGTGCTGGTAAAGAAGTGGAACTAGAAGCGCGTCCTGTGCATATTTCACGTTTAGAAGTTTGCGCGCCTTTCCGTTCAAGTGTCTGTGATCTTGCGGAGGATGTTTTCTTTCCGGTAGATGCTGAGGAGAAAGCCTATTTTGTTGCCTCAGATTTTTTGCAGGCTCAGGCTACTTTTGATATTCCCAGAAACACCAAGCTAAAGACACCTCATGTGCCTGTTGTGGATGTTGATGTGGTCGTGGAATGTTCTTCCGGGACGTATGTGCGTGCCTTGGCCCGTGATATTGGTGCAGCATTAGGTTGTGGTGCTCATTTGACGTATCTGCGTCGCACACAGGTTGGTGTTTTCACATTAGATCATGCGCATACGCTGGAATCTTGTGAAGCATTATCTGTCGATGATCTGTCGCAAAATTTTACGGAAAATACTGAAAAAACTGAAGCAAGTACTCTTTATCGTGTTGGTGAAGAAACAATAGGTTCTGCTCCTGTTTGTGCTCCTGCGCCTTTTTTGTTGCCGCTTGATGAGGTAGTGCATTCACTTTTTCCAACTCTTGTGCTGACCGAGGAAGAAGCGCTACGTTTTGCTCATGGCAATCCACCTCAACGTCACGTGCCTGCGCTCGCAGGGCAACACAGTGATAATTCTGGGCACGTGAAAGATAAGGTTCATCCAATTGCGGCTTTACATCCTGATGGGCACGTGATGGGTTTACTCGCGGTACGATCAGGAAAGCTGGTTACTTTATTGGTGTTTTAAGTCCGTCATGCAATAGTGGGTGACGGATGGCCTCATGCAATAGTGGATGGAATGAGAACTTATGGAAGTCTGGACGGATTTATCGCAGGTGCCCGCAGGGATAAGTGCTGTCGTCACGATCGGTAATTTTGATGGCATGCATTTGGGACATAAGAAAGTTATTGCGACATGTGTTGAACGTGCGCGCAAACGTGGTGTGCATTCTGTTGCTTTAACTTTTGATCCGCATCCACGGAAAGTTCATCAGCCAGACAGCAGTATGCAGTTAATTGAGCCTCTCCGCGACAGGCTTGACGCGATGGCAGCAACCGGTCTTGATGGGACCCTTGTGGTTCACTATGACGCCAGTGTGTACGTGCTAAGTCCGCAAGATTTTGTGAAACATTATCTTGTGGATGCTTTAGGTGTGGCAGAAGTTGTTGTGGGTGAGGATTTCCGTTTTGGCCAAGGAAATTCAGGAACGGTTGATACATTGCGTGCTCTTGGGCGCAATGATGATTTTGATGTTGTCATGGTGACTGATATTGAGGCTCCTGAGGGGCGGCGTTGGTCATCGTCGTGGGTTCGGGAATTACTGGCTATTGGTGATGTATCTGGTGCTGCGCGAGTTTTGGGACATTTGCATCGTATTCGTGGCACTGTTGAGCATGGGCATAAAAGAGGTCGTGAGCTCGGTTTTCCTACGGCAAATTTGTGTTCGAATATTGAGGGCGTGGTTCCTGGTGATGGCGTGTATGCGGGGTGGCTTGTGCGGCGTGTGCCTGATACCTACGCTGCAGAATTTTTGCCATCTGCGATTTCGGTGGGGACAAATCCACAGTTTTTAGGGCGTGAACGCACGGTTGAAGCACATGTGTTGGGGCGTTCTGACTTGGATTTGTATGGTGAGGACGTGGCTGTCACTTTTGTTTCACGTATCCGGTCGATGTGTACTTTTGATTCGGTGCCTACTCTATTGGCACAGATGGATGAGGATTTGCGTTCAACGGCTGCTGTTCTTGGTATTGGGGTGACGGGTCGCGTGGATCCATCTCAGGTAACTGCTGGCCGCTTTTAGGTGCTGAAGCTGAAAAGTGCCCGATCCCACAGGAAAAAAGTCGCTTTCATGGGATGTGTACTTTTATTCGCAAAACTTGCTCATGTACCATAGAAAGGCCGTCATGACGGCCACGGATTGTATGCTGCAGGGAATCGCCCTGTTGCTCCGTGCAACGAACAGAGGAGAGTCCTATGCCCTTAGCAAAGGAAGTAAAAGACAAGATTATTGCCGAATACGGTACTCATGAGGGTGACACTGGCTCTCCTGAGGTACAGGTCGCGCTGCTGACTCAGCGTATTAAGGATCTGACCGAACACTTCAAGCATCACACGCATGACCATCATTCCCGTCGCGGTTTGCTGCTTCTGGTTGGTCGTCGCCGTCGTTTGCTTGGCTATCTGGCTGAAATTGATATTGAGCGTTACCGTTCGCTCATTGAACGTCTCGGCCTGCGTCGCTGACATACAACCGGCCCGATCCCAAGGGGAGCGGGCCGGTTTGTTCCCTCTGCCTATCTGTGCATGTTTTAGTTTAAGCACGTGCTGACAAACAGATATGCATTACGTATGAAAATTGCGTTTGCCTTGAGCTGACGGTTTTCGACAGTGGCTTACGGACTTTACCGCCTCATTTATATGGGGTAGTAAGAAAGTGATGTCCGTGGGCTTCGATCGAAGGCCGACGCTGCAAACGTCACCATCACGAAAAGGAGAATCTTGATGATGGAAAGCAACGAAATTGTTGCTGCAGAAGCGATTATTGATAATGGTCGTTTCGGAAAACGTGTTGTGCGTTTTGAAACTGGCCGACTGGCGAAACAAGCTGCAGGGTCGGCTATGGCCTATTTGGATGACGAAACTGCGATTTTGTCTGCCACAACTGTTGGAAAACAGCCGAAAGATCAGTTTGATTTCTTCCCGCTTACTGTTGATGTGGAAGAACGTTCCTATGCTGCTGGTCGTATTCCTGGGTCTTTTTTCCGTCGTGAAGGACGTCCCGGAACTGAAGCTATTCTGGCTGCACGTCTGATTGATCGTCCGTTACGCCCAGGTTTCGTCAAAGGTTTGCGTAATGAAGTTCAGGTGCACGAAACCGTGCTCGCTGTGCATCCAGATGATGCTTACGATGTTCTCGCAATCAATGCGGCGTCTATGTCAACACAAATTGCGGGCCTTCCTTTTACTGGCCCAATTGGTGGCACACGTCTTGCTCTGATTGATGACCAGTGGGTTGCTTTCCCACGCTGGTCAGAAATGGAGCGTTCAGTCTTTAACATTGTTGTTGCTGGCCGTATTGTGACTGCTGAGGATGGCAGTGACGACGTGGCGATCATGATGGTGGAAGCCGGTGGCGGTGACAATGAATGGGATCTCATTCAAGCCGGTGCAATGGCTCCTACCGAAGATGTAGTAGCTGATGGTTTAGAAGCTGCGAAACCATTTATTCGTGTACTGTGTGAGGCACAAATTGAGGTTGCTCAGCGCGCCTCGAAAGAAACCGCGGAATTCCCATTGTTTTTTGACTACACTGATGAGGAATACGCTGCTGTTGAAGAATGGGTGGGCGATAAGCTTGCTGCTGCTTTGCTTACTGAAGGAAAATTGGCTCGTGATGAAGCTGTTGAAGCAGTAAAAAGTGATATGTTGGCTGCTTTGGAGGAGCGTTTCCCTGAGGCTGAAAAAGATCTGAAAGCGGCTTTCCGTTCTTTGGAGAAATCAACGATTCGTAATCGTACTTTGCGTGAAGAAATACGTATGGACGGTCGTACTCCTCGTCAGATTCGTTCGTTAGCTGCTGAAGTTGAAGTTCTTCCGCGTGTACATGGTTCGGCTTTATTCCAGCGTGGTGAAACTCAGATCCTTGGCGTTACCACTTTGGCAATGCTCCGTATGGAACAGCAGTTGGATAACTTGTCGCCAATTACTGCAAAGCGTTATATGCACCAGTATAACTTCCCCCCCTTCTCGACAGGGGAAACTGGGCGTGTCGGTTCACCAAAGCGTCGTGAAATCGGACATGGTGATTTGGCAGAGCGTGCGCTTCGTCCAGTGATTCCTTCGCGTGAAGATTTCCCTTACGCTATTCGTCAGGTATCTGAGGCCTTGGGTTCGAATGGCTCTACCTCTATGGGTTCTGTGTGTGCATCAACATTATCCATGTTGCAAGCTGGCGTTCCTTTGCGCGCGCCCGTGGCTGGTATTGCTATGGGCTTAATGACAGGTGAAGTTGATGGCGTACAAAAAGCTGTTACTTTGACTGATATCTTGGGAGCAGAAGACGGCTTCGGAGATATGGACTTCAAGGTAGCTGGTACTCGTCAGTTCATCACTGCTTTACAGTTGGATACAAAGCTTGATGGTATTGACTCTCAGGTTCTGCGTGCGGCTTTAGCTCAAGCTCGTGATGCACGTATCGCGATTCTTGATTTCATGGAGCAAGCCATTGATTCTCCAGATGAGATGAGCCCTCATGCTCCTCGTATTATCACGGTTCAGATTCCTGTCGATAAGATTGGCGAAGTGATCGGCCCTAAGGGGAAGATGATTAACCAGATTCAGGAAGATACCGGTGCTGATCTGACCATTGAAGATGATGGAACAGTGTACATTGGTGCTTCTACGGGTGAGGCTGCTGAAGCTGCTCGCGCCGTGGTCAATCAGATCGCTAATCCGCAAATGCCTGAGGTAGGGGAGCGCTTTGTGGGGACTGTTGTGAAAACAACGTCTTTCGGTGCTTTCATTTCCTTGACCCCAGGTAAGGATGGTTTACTCCATATTTCACAGGTCCGTAGGCTTGTGGGTGGTAAACGCATTGAATCTGTGGATGATGTTCTTCAGGTAGGACAACAGGTTGAGGTAGAGATCGCTGAAATTGGTGATCGCGGCAAATTGTCTTTGCATGCTGTTGTTGAAGGTGAGGTAGCGGCTGAAGAAGTTTCTGCTGATACAGAATCTGAAACTTCTGCGCGCCCGGCACGCCGTGAACGTCGTGACCGCACAGATCGTCGTGAGCGTCGTCCTCGCACACGTACTCGCCGTCGTCGTGAAGATGAAGATGGCGGAAATTCTGCTGATGAGTCAGTGCAGGAATGATACTGCTGCTTAAAGCTGCCATTACGCACTAGTGTGACGGTAGCAGAGCAAAATAGTCTCATAAGTGGTGAAACCGAGATGAACGTATTGTTCATCTCGGTTTCCTTTATATTCTGCATCAGGTACAGATACACAATATTGTTACAGTTATATCATGTATGTGTAGGGTTTTCGTTAGATACTTTTCTCAAGCGCGTGCTGTTTACTTGACTGTTTGAGCGTCGTATTTTTCTCTATGCTGTTCGATGATTGTGACATGTTTTTCTGCCCAGTGGCGAAGTGCTTGGATAGGTTCTACGACTGAGTGTCCTAAATTGGTGAGGGAATAATTAACTCGGGGTGGAATAGTTGGAATAACTTCGCGGTGTATGAGGCCATCGCGTTCCATGGAGCGCAGTGTTTCTGTCAGTACTTTTCCAGAGATTCCGCCGATGAAATCTTTGAGCTGCGTGAAACGAACCGTGTTTTCTTGACTCAGCACAGTGATAATCATTGGTGCCCATCGGTCGGTGACATGACGAAGGACAGTACGTGAAGGGCAATCCGCGTTGAGAATATCCCCGTCTGCTTCGGTTTCGCTTTGTGTTCTGTAGGTACTCATATACTATTCCTTTTAATTACTTTCAGTAACAAGTGAATAATACTTATTATTCACTCTATAAACAATGGTGGGGATGAAGAAAACTATTGCACATAACGCAAAATACAATCGGGTATTTATAAGCCGAGTAAGCCCAAAAAAGCTCACGAGCTGTATTTTATATGAGGATCTTTACGTGATGGGTAAACAGGTGCTCCCTGAAAACAGGGGAGAAACAAGAACTTTTTCTTTACTCCTCATGCTTTCAGGGAGCACCACCACGGTGTTACTCTGCCACTTCAGATTGGTCAGAAGGCATCCGTAATAGTGATCTCAGGTTTTGTTGGATTACTGAGATCAAAAGTGCCTACTACGCGGAATCGATTATGTTGATCCGACGATGAAGATGAGTAACGAGTGATGATGTCAGCTTCGCTGGACTCAAACCTTCCCATTGAAAAATCAATGTCAGCAATTTTCTTTGCGAGGCTCCCAAGCTCAAGCGTGCTTAAGTTCTTGCTTTGTACACGGTAAGGACAACGTTCATCAAGGTTACCCCCAACTGTCGAACATGATTTAACTAACTCATTCGCTTTCTCTAGAAGGAGTTTTTCAAAAGATTCAGTGGCTTTTGGTTCAATCGAGACATAATCATCCTTTGAGAAGGCATCAAGTACGCGGAGAGTTTTTTCATCAGACTGAATATAGTCATTAGCTACTCCCGATACTGTGTAAATGCCCGGGAACAACGGCAATGACAGATTCTTGCGTGCTTTAACAGTGGTACCACCAATAAGTACTTCTGAGAACCCTTCCGCTCTGATGTCTATCCGCTTAAGTTCAGGTGCTTTGAGCTTCCAAGTGCGCAGGAGTCCGAATTCTTTTGGACCGGGTTGAGCTTCAAAGAACTGCGTGAATTGTTCGCCATCAAGAGCGAGTGTTGCAGTCACATGTTGTGATGTTTCGTTTGAAGCAGCAGCATTTTCTACGTGGATATTAACAATTTCGATATGAGCTGAACTATGCGCCAGTACATCGTTTGTTAGCAGTACACGTTCGTCATTTCGGATTCCTGGATCAGCGATACTTAAAGCTGTCTCAGCATCACCTTTCGCAATTGCTTCAAGATATTGACGTACAGGTTGTTCTGCTGTTCGCATACTATTCACGATATTCAGAGCAATAACAGCACCAACACAGAGCACAGTGAGAACACCAATCACTGAGGCGGCAAGTACAATCTTGCGTTTCTTTTGTGCAGACATTGGCGTGCGAGGTAGTGATACTACAGGCAAAGGCGCTACTGCTGGTGCTGGTGGTTGTGCTGGTACTGAAGGAGCGGAAACAACAGGAATTGTTTCCACCTGAGCTGTTTCTGTCATAGGTGTGGCGGGAGGGGCTGACTCTGAAATGTTCGATATCGGTGGAGGAGGTGTCATTACAGTTGTCGCTTGAGGAATTGTTGTCCCCATAGCTGCGGTAGTAGTTGTGGGAGCTACTGGTGCGGGAATATAGCTTTGTGCCCAGACAGCATACTGTCCACGTCCGCCTACGAAGGTCAGTAGGCCGAGCGCATTTTGTGCACAGAACATGGGGAGAACTTCTGCAAGAATTGAGAGACCAAGGAAAGCAAAAGCAACTACGATGACGGAGGCAAAACTCACACCTACAGAGGCCGAAATACCTATGAACGATAAACGGATACTAGAGAGTACTACGGCAAAAATAAACCAGAGGGTGGTAGCAGCTACTGGTAATTGCCACACGCGATTCCAATGGATACCTGAACTTCGCTCACGTCGCAGACCTACTCGAAGTGCTGCTGCAAGCAGACATATAAGCGCCACAAGAATCAACACGTAGCCCAGTCCATAGGGAAAATCCCATGCGTGGATAGCTTCGGGGAGTGATCGGAATTCGCGTGGAATTTTTAATACTCCATCAAGCATAGGTATGTTTTTAAGCTCTGACATGGGGAGATTAATTTCAATCCCGCCAAGGAAGCTCAGGCCCAGTAAGCTGCACACCTGATTTGGCAAAAATACGATGAAGGCCAAGGCGATGAGGAATGATCCGCTCTCAAAGCTTAAGTACAAGGTTGTCAGGACAGAAATAGCAACGTAAACAATTCCAAAAACAAGGGTGCTGTGAACGGTTTCTGTGCACATGCGAATGAACCATGCTGGACGCCACTGTAATCCTAAGAAATGACTACGTGTCAAGAAAAGCGTAGCGCTTAGGACACAGACGAGAGAGAAAAATTCGAGGAAATAACGCGGATCCAGCGACGCAGAGGCCAGATTACCCAGAATTTGAGCTGTGGTGCCGCCAAGTTTATTCAATACAAAAGAAAGTAAAACCGTAATCAGTGCAATGATGGCACTTTCTGCCAGTGAGCGCACAGCTATAGGGGTTGTTTGTGCGATAAGTCCATCGTGTGTGAAACGGAAACGAGCAATAAGGTATGTCAAAAATACAATAACGACGAAAGTCGTTAGAGGCATAATGAAGAATGACACACCCACTGAGGCCGATAAAAAGCCAGAACCAACAGATAAGCTAGCTCCACTTCCCAGAATATAACCGATCATTGGGAAAATGGTGCTGAAAGGTAGGCTAAAACCGAGGGTAACGAAAAGCGCACTCAGGAAAGCGGTAAGCATGACAGCGCCTAAAAGGAAGCCAAGTGTTACGAAAGCTTCAGAAGTTCCAATGGCGCGAAGCTGAAGTCCTACAGGCGAGGCAATGGGCTGCTGAAGTTCTTGACCTACCGGCGCGCTAGGCGCGGGCGACACATTGTTCGCTCCTTGCTCAGGTAGTGGGGGGGGGTAGTTAGAGGGGCAGATGCATTATCAGATGGTGGAGGAAGAAATCCGTCTGAACTGCTCATAGGTTCTCCTTACAGGTTGATAGGAAAATTTTAAGGAACCGTGTAAATATTACACCTTGTTAGAGTATATGTAGGTCTATTTATCATAGATATTTTATGAGTGAAATTATTTTCTTATGCGCTTCTACACATATATTCACACCCTATCTGTGCCGGCATGCCTGCGCTGAGGTATAACAGTTAAACTAATCCGGTGAGTATGACTGAAATTTCTTTGCCGTTTCCCACCCTGCCTCAGCGTTACACAAGTGAATTTAATGATGGGGATACGCGTGTTGAACGCACAATTTTAGAGTGCGGTACCCGTATTGTTACTCAGCATGTTCCGGCGACACGTAGCGCAAGTATTGGCTTATGGGTTCCTGTAGGTTCGCGTGATGAAAAACCAGAGCATGGGGGATCAACGCACTTTCTGGAACATCTGCTGTTTAAGGGGACACATACTCGCACGGCTTTAGATATAGCGGTGGCATTCGATTCTGTTGGTGGGGAATCAAATGCGGAAACAGGGAAAGAAACTACTTCGTACTGGGCGCGAGTGGTAGATGAAGATGCTCCGATGGCTACGAGTGTCCTTATGGATATGCTTTCTGATTCTTTGATTGACCCAACAGAATTTGAGGTAGAACGAGGCGTTATCCTTGATGAACTGGCGATGAATGAGGACAGCCCAACGGATATTGTTCATGAGGCTTTTCAGCACGCTATTCACGGTGACACCCCTCTTGGACGTCCAGTGGGAGGTACAGCGGATGCTATTCGAGCGGTGGGACGTGAAGACGTGTGGGAGCACTATCAGACAACCTACGGTCCGGATAATTTGGTAGTTGCTGCATCAGGGAATGTTGACCATCAGGCGATTGTTCGGCTCATTGAGGATAGTCTCGCGCATTCGACGTGGGCTGATCGTATGACCACACCCTCATTGCCTCGTCCGCGTCGCTCAACGAATCCTCTACAAAACTTACAGGGGACAGGAGAGGAGATACGTTACCGTGAGGTGGAACAAGCACATGTGATTATTGGATGTCCCTCAATGCGTGGTGACGATGAACGGCGGCCTGTGATGAATGTGCTTCTCACTATTTTGGGAGGCTCAATGTCCTCGCGTTTATTCCAAGAAGTACGTGAAAAACGTGGCTTAGCGTATACGACCTATGCTTTTGATGCAGCCTACTCGGATGCGGGAGCTTTTGGAATGTATGCAGGTACTTCGCCGTCACGGGTTGATGAAGTGGAAAGCGTTATGATCGGGCAATTAGAGGAACTTGCAGCTACGGGGCCAACTCAGGATGAACTTATTCGTGTGCGAGGCCAGGTGCGCGGTTCTTTAGCGCTTGGCATGGAATCTCCGTGGGCGCGGATGTCACGTTTAGGGCGAGCCGAGGTGAATGGGCGTTATCGTACAGTCGCGCATGCTTTAGAAGCAATTCATGAGGTAACAGCCGATCAGGTACGTGAGCTAGCCGCTGAGTTAGCGAGCTTACCTCGATCGCGTGCTTTAGTTTTGCCGAAACCATGATTCTCATTGAGGCGAAAGAGATACTCCTACACTTGGCTTACGGGCAGATAAGCATGAGAGAAAATTTTACGCGAAAATAGTGAAGGAAATTTTCTGCGGTGACTGGGTGTTTTATGCAAGGAAAGGCTGAATGAATGAAGAAAGTTGCTGTCATCGGCGCTCAAGGACGTATGGGAAGCACTGTTGTGAGTGCAGTAACAGCCGCACCGGATATGACACTTGTTGCCAGCATTGATGCTCAGCAACCGGTCAATGCTGAAACACTTAACGGAGCAGATGTCGCTGTGGATTTCACTGTTCCGTCGGTAACCGAACAGAATGTGCATGCTGTTCTCGAAGCTGGAATACACGCAGTTGTCGGTACAACGGGTTGGACTGCAGAATCTTTAGATAGGGTTCGCAATCATGCTGAAGCTGTGGATTGTAGTGTTCTTATCGCCCCCAACTTTGCTTTGTCAGCTGTTCTTGCAATGAAGTTTGCGGCGATGGCAGCTCCCTATTTTGAGTCTGTTGAAATTATTGAGAAGCATCATCCTGCAAAAGTTGATGCTCCCTCTGGAACTGCTGTACATACTGCACACGTGATTGCTCAAGCTCGGAAGAACGCAGAGTGTCCTCCTATTCCTGATGCCACAGAAAAAGATCCTTTAGGTAGTCGGGGTGCTGTAGTTGAGGGAATTCCCGTTCATGCTGTACGTTTACGTGGTTTGACTGCTCATGAGGAAATCCTTTTAGGAAATCTCGGAGAACAAATGACTATCCGTACGGATTGCTTTGATCGAACAAGTTTCATGCCGGGCGTTTTATTAGGAATTCGACGGGTTGCTGACTTTCCTGGACTGACTGTGGGCCTTGATACGCTGATGAATATATGAATATGAGTATTGAACAGGCCACTGGGGACGATTTACGTAAAAGTGTGCGTCCAGCAACGCTTAAAGATGCAGCAGATATTGCGTACATTCATGAAACTGTTTTTCATGCGCTCTTTGGAGCCTCTCATCCTTTAGTACCTTCTTACGAACAATTACATGCTCAATGGGAACAAACTCTTACGCAGGAAGCTCCTGATGGGTGTTATACGCTTGTTGCTATACATGGGTTCCGGATTGTAGGTTTTGCTTCATGCGTCCCAGCACAAGAAATACATGAAAATACTGTCGGAACTGGAAAACACCTTTCTATTCCACAAGGTACAGAAATAGTGAATCTATGGGTTGAGCGCGCATTTCAGCGGAGCGGACATGGATCAAGACTTTTAGCGGCACTTGTTGATGTTACTCAAGCGAAGGCTTTACGAGTCTGGGTAAATGCTGATGATGAGTCTTATATTCGTTTCTTACGCAGTGCTGGTTTTGGGCCGGCAGGCATACGCAGAGCTTTTTCGGTGAATGATTCTGGCGATCAGCAGTTTGTTGAGCATTTATGGTGGGCACTTAACACGTAGTGAATGTGAATGTGTCCTTTTAGTCTTTTCTTCTGTGCTCTTTTACTATTCTCTTTCCTATTCCCCACAGTTGTTTTGCTGCACCATAAGAGTGTGGATGGCTGCTCAATGTGCATGAAAACTACTTTCGGGTAGCAGAAAAGGAAAAACAGAAAGGATGGAGGGAGCTTTAGAGCAGCAAAGGGGTGCGGGAGGAAAAGCAGAGGAACAAAGGATCGAAGAAGGGAAACAGCATAAAGCAAAGACGCGGGCTGATACAGAGAATCCAATCAAACCCGCGTCTTAACTCAAATGGAAACTACTTGTTTTCCTTAGGCTCAAGCCAAATCGCACCCAGAGGTGGTATGCGCAACTCTACGGAAGCTGGACGTCCATTCCACGGAATATTCTCCGCTACGATTGGCCCGATATTTGTTACACCTGAACCGCCGAAAGCAACATCGTCGGTATTGACAACCTCTGTCCACTCACCACTGAAAGGTAAAGCGACTCGGTAGGATTCGTGCGGTGTACCTGCAAAATTCGATACGCAGACCATAACACGTGTCTTACCATCCGTATCTTCGCCTTTACGCAGGAAAGAAATAACATTATGGTCACCATCAGAGGCATCAAGCCACTCAAAACCTGTGTAATCGTCATCCCATAATGCTGGACGTGAGGCATACACATTATTGAGATGAGCAACAAGGCGTTGAACTCCAGAATTCTCGGGGCGATCAGATAGCCACCAATCCAAGGAATAGGCTTCCATCCATTCTTGTTCCTGAGCGAATTCTTGCCCCATGAACAATAGTTGCTTGCCCGGATGCGCCCACTGATAGGCAAAAAGAGAACGCATACCCGCATGTTTTTGCCACGTATCACCAGGCATCTTGTTGAAAAGAGAACCTTTCCCATGGACAACTTCATCATGCGAAAGAGGGAGAACATAATTCTCCGAGAAAGCATAAACCAAAGAGAATGTCAGCTCACCGTGATGCCAGCGACGATTGACAGGATCCTCACGCATATAACGTAAGGTGTCATTCATCCACCCCATATTCCATTTAATACCAAAACCAAGACCACCTGAAGAAGTAGGTGCAGTCACGCCGGGCCACGCCGTCGATTCTTCAGCAATCATAACGATACCTGGGTGAGAGCGGTATGCTGTCGCATTTGCTTCTTGCAAGAATTCGATTGCTTCTAGATGTTCGCGCCCCCCATACTGATTGGGACGCCACTGGCCGTCTTTACGCGAATAATCCAAGTACAACATTGACGCGACGGCATCTACACGTAGACCATCAATATGGAATTCTTCCAGCCAGTACAAGGCATTCGCTACGAGGAAATTTCGTACCTCGCGTCGCCCAAAATTAAAGACATATGTGCCCCAATCAGGATGTTCACCTCGCATGGGATCTGGGTCTTCATATAACGGTGTTCCATCAAAGCGCGCTAAAGCCCACTCGTCTTTCGGGAAATGCGCTGGAACCCAATCTAAGATCACACCGATACCTGCTTGATGTAAGCGATCAATGAGGTAGCGGAAATCATCAGGGGTACCGTATCGCGCGGTAGGCGCATAGTAAGAAGTGACTTGGTATCCCCAAGAACCACCGAATGGGTGCTCAGCTACGGGCATAAATTCAACATGCGTGAATCCCATATCTTTGAGGTAGGGGACAAGCTCATCAGCTAAGCCTCGGTACCCTAAGCCTTGCCGCCATGACCCTACATGTACTTCATAGATCGACATGGGTTTCTTATGAGGGTTTGTCTCTGTGCGTGTACGCATCCATTGGTCATCTTCCCAATGATGGTGCAGATCAGTGACTACCGAGGCGGTGGCTGGGGGGATTTCCGTGGCGCGTGCCAGTGGATCGGCTTTTTGGAACCAGTTTCCGGCAGGACCTTGAATTTCAAACTTATATCGCGCACCAACTCCGATGCCGGGAATGAAAATTTCCCAGACTCCGGAAGATCCCAAGGAACGCATAGCTGTGGCGGTTCCATCCCAGTAGTTAAAATCACCGACGACACGCACAGCACGGGCATTTGGTGCCCATACTGCGAAAGCTACACCGTCTACTTCACCCATTTCACCGCTGTAGTGCTTTACGTGTGCGCCCAGGACTTTCCAGAGTTCTTCGTGGCGTCCCTCTGAAATGAGGTATGTGTCCATTTCACCGAGGGTTGGCAAAAAACGGTACGGGTCATCTTTAATAACGATTTGGTCACCATATGTGACTCGTACACGGTAGTCAGGTATTTGCGTGATGGGGAGGACTGCTACCCACACGCCGTTACGTTCATGGGTTGCCGCATAAGAAGCGGTACTTGTCACGATATCCACGGCATCAGCCAGGTGATGTACTGTGCGCACTGTGACAGAAGATTCACCTAAATGTGCTCCAAGTACTGAGTGTGGCAGATAATGTGTGCCAAAAGCTACAGAGTCAAGTAAGTCATTATCGACGCTGATCGGTGTGTACTCGTCCATATTCATATCATCCCACGTTTTAGCTTAAAAAGTGTAATTCCTGTCACTGTTTTGAGACGGTTTATTTTCTGTGAGGTTCCGCAAAGCATCTAAAGGAATAGAAAGCCACTCCGGTCGCATACGGTATTCATATCGTAGCTCATATGCAGCTTTTTCTAATATGAGTACTTTTAACAGGGTTTCCTCACTGCTACGTAAACTTTTCCCCTGCATGTACCCCTGAAGGAATCCACGTGTTGCTTGAGTAATCCAATGCGAATGTGTTGCAGATACGGAGTAAGCATCTTCCTGGCGTAGGGCTTGTGCTTGCGCATAGCTGAAACTTCTGAGCATTCCCGCCACATCACGCAGAGCTAAATCGGGACGACGCCGCTGGTCAATGGGACGTAGAGGTTCCCCTTCAAAATCGACGATATACCACCGATCTGCCAGTAGTGTTTGTCCTAAATGGTAATCCCCATGGATTCGCATGAGCACAGGAATATCCGTCATATCACATAACGGGTCAATGAGGCCTTGAAGTTTTTCATAAAGATCCGTGTCCAATTGCGGAACTTCTTGAACGGTCAGTGCAAGCTCTGATGTGATTCGCCTGCTGAGGGTTAAGGGATCTGCAGCTTCACTGTGTCCTAATGCTGAACATAATTCACGGTGCATATCCGCTGTGACCTTCCCTAAACGCTCTGCAGCGGGAAAGGGATCTATTCTACGGCGCGCTAAATCGACAAAGTAGGTGAAACCATCGGTGGCATCAGGAATAAAAGGACACATAAGTGCTCCCAATGCTGTGTTTTCTGTTCCATTGTGCTGAGGGAAGCAGATAAGAGAATGTGCCACCGGCGGGGAAATATGTGGCCATTTTGCTGCGGCTAATGCAGCACCAATCTCCAAGTCAGGGTGCAAACCCGCGCAAAGAACACGATAAACCTTGAGAATCATCCGTTGAGAAGCAATGGAAAATAAGACGGAGGTATTAGATTGCTCTCCACTGAGAACATGTGGAGATAAGGGGAATTTAGTTGCGTGTACTCGCTGTGCTTTAAGAAAAGCAGGTGCAAAGGAGTCCAGTGTCGCTTCGTGAAACCATGAGGTAATCCATGCAGGATGCGCAGGACCATCAGCTAAATACATTTCACCGTATTTCGTGATAAAACCCTGCTCCGGAGTTGGACAATTTAGGGTACACACGAGTGGAAGCTGAACATACCCTTGATCTGTCGAAAGAACATAGGTTCGGGCAGCATCGTTGGAAACATAAGGAATTATATGTTCCCAATAAGATACGACTGCTATCGCAGAATCATTCCCCGCAGGAAACCAGCGACGTGTGTTGAGCCACGGCCTCACTATGGTGACAAGTGCATCATGGGAAGGCCAGCGTGCACGTGGCTGACTCATACGGATTCTCCAGTGGTGACCCTCAGAATTGTTCGTATGCCAGCAAATAGGTATTTTCCGTTACTTTGATGGGAAGTATCTTGATGTATCAGTGCATCTACACGAATGTTTGAAAGCACTTTTATCAATTTCATTCACAGACGCGGAAAAGAATGCGGAGGAGCTTCGACGGACATAATGTGCCCTAAACGCGTCCACGGTGATAACGATACCCAGTTTGACGCAGACCACGTATATTCATGGCCATCAAGTTCGTCGATTACGCGGAAAGTTCCTGCAGAAGTTTCAATTCCAAGGTCAGCTAAGTCAAGGCTGATTTCACCTTCAACAATGTCATATGGGTTCAAAGAAACTACGCAGATCACAGTATCTGCTTGTCCTGTTGAAGAAAAGCGAGCGGGAACTCGTTTAGAAAAACACACGATTTCCGGATGCGTTGTTGCGTGAATACGCAGGTCATGGAGCTGCTGTAAGGCAGGATGTTTTGCTCGTGCAGCATTGAGGAGGCCCAATAGACGGGGGATACCTGTGTTTTCTGCTTGTGCCCAGTCACGTGGTCGATACTCATACTTTTCGTTGTTATTTTGTTCTTCAAAACCCGGACGATTATCGTTTTCAACACATTCGTAACCGGAGTAAATTCCCCATGTAGGCGCTCCAGTAGCAGCAAGGATGGCGCGTAAAGCAAATATGGCTGTCCCTCCATCCCACATTTGTGGTGTGAGGATATCGTGCGTTGTCGGCCAAAATGCGGGGCGCATGAGGTGAGCTGTTTCCTGGGAAACTTCACGTAGATAGTTTTCAATTTCTTCTTTTGTTCGACGCCATGTGAAGTACGTGTAGGACTGGTCGAATCCGACTGCGCCGAGGGTACGCATCATTGCGGGACGTGTAAATGCCTCTGCAAGGAAAATAATGTCAGGATGTGTGTCATGTATGTCAGCAATGAGTTTTTGCCAGAAGTTAATGGGCTTTGTATGAGGGTTATCAACTCGGAAAATGGTAACACCATGCTGAATCCATAGCAGAATAACGTCACGAATGGCCTGATAAATACCTTCAGGGTCGTTATCAAAGTTCAGGGGGTAAATATCTTGATATTTTTTTGGGGGGTTTTCAGCGTAAGCTATTGACCCGTCTGTGCGCGTGGTGAACCAGTCAGGGTGTTCGTGTACCCACGGATGATCCGGTGAACATTGGAGAGCAAGATCTAATGCCACTTCGAGGTTGAGCTCATGAGCTGCTTGAACGAATGCATCAAAATCTGTGAAAGTCCCTAGGTCTGGGTGAATAGCGTCGTGACCGCCAGCAGAAGATCCGATTCCGTAGGGGGAACCTGGATCCGTTGGGGAAGCTTTGAGCGTATTATTTTTTCCTTTACGATGAGTCATCCCAATCGGATGAATAGGCGTAAGGTACACCACGTCAAAACCCATAGAGGCAATACGCGGTAAATCTGATGCTGCGGTACGTAAGGTTCCAGATATCCATGTTCCGTCAGCTTCTTGATAGGCACCTATTGAGCGTGGGAATATTTCATACCACGAGCCAACAAGTGCTTTTGTACGAGCTACACGCAATGGGTATAAGCGCGTATGATCCCAAAGATCACGCAACGGGAAAGTACGGAAAGCGGCACGAACACGTGAAGACAAACCAGCAGAAAGTCTTTGCTGTGGGGATAGAGCTTGGTCACGTAAGCGTTCTGCTGCGTCAAGGAAGATCGCACGAGTATCCGCTGGAGGAATGTGAGGGGAGGAGACGCCCAAGCTTTGCCCTTGCGCTGCACGTTCCATTAAACATGCGCCTTCTTCGAGCATGAGTTCTACATCAACATTTGCGTCAATTTTAACTGTCGCATGGTGTCGCCATGTGGCATAAGGATCAGACCATGTATCTACACGGAAAAACCATGAACCTGTTTCATTTGCCATGACCCATGCTTCATAACGGTCAAGACCTGGAGCAATATCAACCATTACTGTTCGCGAGTATTCGCTTCCGTCCGGCGCAATGAGGACGGCCTCAGCACACAGTGCGTCGTGTCCTTCACGGAAAATGGTGGCGCGAATAGGGAAAGGCTCGCCTTGTGTGGCTTTGGCGGGTAAATGACCGTCTTCAATGACGGGAAATAACTCTATTGCGGGAATTCGGGGAAGAAGATTCTCACTCACATGTCTTAGCCTACTTGTCTTACGCCCAGTTGTGGGCGTTGTGACCATAAAGTCAAAAAATGGCGGTAGATGATATGTGTTCTCCGTATTATGCGCATATGCCTCACCATCTGGTAGAGGGCAAGGCATATGCGTCAAAATCGTGTGGCTTAATAGCTGAGTGCTAGTAGATCATCGACATTGCTTCACGTACTTCACGTAGAGTTGCTTCCGCTTGCTCGTTTGCGCGCTCATTACCGCGTGCAAGAACGGAAAGCAGATATGCCTCATCGCTGATGAGTTCTATACGACGTGCACGTAAAGGCGCTAAAAGATCATTCAAAGAATCAATGACCGTCATTTTTAAGGCACCTGCACCTTTGTCCCCAATGGATTGCGCAATCAATTCTGGGGATTCACCTGTGGCTAAAGAGGCGAGTAGTAGCAGGTTAGATACCTCAGGACGATTCTGCGGATCCCATGTGATCACTCGTTCAGAATCAGTTTTTGCTTTCTTTAATATCTTTGCAGTTTCGTCTGCTGTCATCCCTAATTCCACAGTATTCCCACGGGACTTAGACATTTTATTGCCGTCAGTTCCCAGCAGCAATGGGGCCTGCGATAACAGGGCTTCAGGACGGGGGAAAACAGGCCGTTCAGGATTAACGCGACCGTAACGTTTATCGAAACGCTGAGCTATTAAACGTGTCTGTTCGAGGTGAGGTAATTGGTCTTGTCCGACTGGTACAAGATTTGCTTTACAAAAAAGGATGTCGGCAGCTTGATGAACAGGATAGGTCAACATCAGACCGCTCATAGCGCGACCATCGGTTGCTTCAAGCTCTGATTTCACAGTCGGATTTCGGTGAAGTTCAGATTCTGTTACCAATGAGAGGAAAGGTAACATGAGTTGATTGAGCGCGGGGATTGCTGAGTGATTAAAAATAGTTGTGCGTTCAGGGTCTAAGCCTGCAGCTAAATAGTCAGCGACAAGTCCAAGAACACGCTCACGAATGGGACCAACACCGTCGCGGTCAGTGATGACCTGATAGTCAGCGACAAGAACCCAGGTTTCGATGCCGCGTTCTTGAAGGAGGACACGATTACGTAAAGTCCCAAAGTAATGCCCTAAATGGAGTTTTCCTGTGGGACGATCACCTGACAAGATCCTGAAACGTGAGGGATCTTCATCAATTGCGCGTTCAATTTCTGCGCTTCGGGCACGTACACGCGCGAGCGAAGCCTCATTTGTCGAATTTTCTAGGGTTTCTTCACTTGTGGTCACAGGTGAATTTTAGCGTGACTTTAAGGAACAGACGTATATGGGCTTTCTGATGGACTCAGCAGCAAGGCATCTTAGATCCGATCAGTATGGGTTTCCCCTTAAAATTCTTGTGTGCTATCAAGTGAGCATACGACGTCAGAGAGTAAAACCATCATTGAAAGCGGTTCAATATTTAACGTCGTGCGACTGGACACGAGTTCAAGATCCAGTGGAAGGCCATCCCAATCTGCTTCTGCGTCAATACCACCGTCTATGGGGGATTCCCAGGAGGTATCCATAACGATTCGCCAGTCCACATCATGTCCGATGGGTAAAGTAATGTCACGGTCATTGAGTGTCCCATTAATGATGACAAGCGCATCTCTGTCATCGAAGGGGAAGCCTGAACGGAGCATTTGGAATGTGCGATTCTCGATCTGATACCACGCGTCTTGCAAAATAGGTTGCCCGTGAGCGTTGTACCACGATAGGTCTTCGATGCTGTCACCGGATGTCACAGTTCCTGTAGCAAAAGTCCATGGGCGTAGCACAGGGTGATTTTTACGCAGATTTAACAGCCAGCGCGTTGTGAGGATCTGATTTTTTTGTGCAGGACGATGATTCCAATTTACCCATGAAATCGGGCTGTCCTGACAGTAAGCATTGTTATTTCCGTACTGTGTACGTTGGAACTCATCACCGGCAGTAATCATAGGTGTTCCTGCGGATATGAGCATTGTTGTTAAAAGATTTCTCTGGGAACGATGACGCATAGGACGCAGGTCATCTGTGAGCCCTGTACCGTCACCTACATCAGAAAGTAGGCTTTCCTCATCAGAAGCAAGGCCGCCTTCAAGTCCATGATTCCATGAGCGATTATCGTCAGAACCATCACGATTTTCTTCAAGGTTTGCTTGGTTGTGTTTATGATCAAAAGCAGTTAAATCCGCCAGAGTAAAGCCATCATGCGCTGTTACGAAATTAATGGAGGCGCGGGGGCCGCGTAGATAGCCTGTGCCATGGCTGAATACGTCTTGCGATCCAGATAGGCGTGTGGCTAAGTCATTGGGGCCAGAAACCGGAAGACCTTTTGAAAGATTGGCGACATCAGAAAGCCAAAATGAGCGTACAACTCCGCGGAATTGGTCATTCCATTCAGAGAAAGGATCCGGGAAATTCCCTGTTTGCCACCCTCCGGGACCTACATCCCATGGTTCGGCAATCATTTTGTCCAATGAAAGACGTTCATCTGTGGCAATAGCCATAAGTAAAGGATGGAGGGGAGTGTATCCCCAATTGAAGCGTCCCAGTACTGTTGCCAGATCGAATCGGAATCCATCGATCCCCATATTCAAAGACCAGTGGCGTAAGGAGTCGAGTATCATCGCCATTGTTTGCGGGTGATCGACGTTCACCGTGTTTCCACAGCCTGTGGTATCAACCTGCTCCCGAGGCCTGTGTGGGGTTTGCCGATAGTACAGGCCTTGGTCGAGTCCGCGCCATGATAAGGAGGGTCCTGTTTTTCCGCCTTCGCATGTGTGGTTGTACACCACATCAAGGATGACTTCAATCCCGGCTTGGTGCAGAATCGACACCATTCCACGGAATTCATCGATGACTCCCTGCGCGCCACGTTTTTGTGCTTCTACGGTGGCGTAGGTGGGTTCTGGCGCAAAGAAACTGAGGGTGGAATATCCCCAATAGTTTGTCAGTCCTCGCTCTGCGAGGAATGGTTCATCACATTTAGCGTGTATGGGCAGTAATTCAATGGTGGTGATACCAAGTTTTTTCAGGTAATCGACGCATGAGGGGTGGGCTAAGCCTGCGTAGGTTCCGCGGAGCTGTTCAGGAACGGAAGGCATGTCTTTTGTGAATCCTTTGACATGCATTTCGTAAATAACTGTTTTTCCCCAAGGAACACGTGGTTTGGGCGCGATATCGAAATGTGTATCAACGACTACGGAAAGTGGAACGTGTCCAGCAGAATCGAGTGTGGACATTTCCATAGGTAAAGCAACCGGATATAGGTCCTCGTCGACGCGGTGAGGATAGATATATGGACTTAAATTCACAGATCCTTCGAGTCCACGTGCTCGGGGGTCTAATAGGAGTTTATGTGGGTTGTAGTATAAGCCCGCATCAGGATCCCATGGTCCTTGAGCGCGGAATCCGTAGCGTGTTCCCGCGCCATAACCGTCGATACGACCATGCCAGATACCACAGTCAGGACCATATAGTGCCCATTGAGTTTCAGTGCCATCTTCATTAATGACACAAAAGAGCATGTGTGTGGCGTGGCGAGCAATAACTGAAACTACCAGTGAATTATTTTCAATAAAAACACCGATACGCCGGGGTTCAGGATGTTCAGCATGAGCACGCTGGGGTGCGCTCTGATGCTGCGAGGACATCAAGTTTCCTTTCCACGTATGCCAGTAGTGTGAAGTATTTCGTCCTCAATTATTGGTAGGACGAATCCAAGCAGAGCCAACAGAATTTATCAATTGGCAGCTATGCGGCATATTTTGTGATCCAGAACGAAATATACAGGTAAATGTTCTTCTTTTAGAACAAAAGGCAGGATATGTGAGTTTTGTCCATCACTGCGTGCGAGCTTGCCTCACAGATTCATACCTGTATGTGTGAAGTATTTTTATTTATTTCCTCCGATTTTGTCGTAGTTTTATCGCAATAAGAGGCGTAGAACACTGCGCTAGCAATAGGAGCTTTGCGTCGAATATGGCACTCTTGTTTTATGCGAATAGTTGTCTGCGTGAAGCATGTCCCAGATGTTCAATCTGATCGTCGTTTTGAAGATGCTCGTCTTGTTCGTGGGGAAGATGATGTTCTCAATGAATTAGATGAGAATGCAATTGAAGCGGCAGTCAGTATGGTAGAGGAGCATGGCGGAGAAGTTATTGCTCTGACGATGGGACCTGCAGACGCCGAGGATGCTCTGATGCGCGCACTTCAAATGGGGGCAGATCGAGGTATTTTAGTCACTGATAACAGTCTTGAAGGAAGTGATGTTAATACCACTGCAGCTCTTTTAGCAGCAGCTATCACAAAGATTGCTCAGGATTCTCCTGTCGATATGGTAGTAACAGGTATGGCTTCTTTAGATGCAATGACTTCTATGCTACCTGCAGCTTTGGCGGCGCATATGCGTATGCCTTTCCTTGGTCTTGCGCATACTGTGACTGTGCAAGGGGAAGCTCCATGGAATATCACTATTGAGCGGAGCACGGATGAATATGACGATGTTCTGAGCGCTCATACACCGCTTGTTCTTTCTGTAACTGACCAGGCGAATACTCCGCGTTATCCTGCATTTGCAGCAATGAAAGCAGCGCGTAATAAGCCGATGGATGAGTGGTCTTTTGCTGATCTTTCTGAGGAATTTCAGCGCTTACATCCTGCGTCCTCACTTACGTCAATTCTTGTTGATGAAGCATATAAACGTGAACGTCAAGGTAACGGTACTGTCATTACTGATTCTGGTGACGCAGGTGAACGTTTGGCCGAGTATTTACTCGAAAAGGTGAAGTGAACTCATGGTATTTCTGGATCGTCCCGTTGTTGTACTAACCGACCATACAGGTAATGACGCTGAGGGATACGCTTTGACACTTCCCTCACAGCAATTACTTACCTTGGCGCGCACGCTCACACATGGACCAGTAATAGCTGTTGCACTGAACAACGCACCTGATATGACAGCTCTTGCCGCCTATGGTGCTCAAAAAGTGCTGATACCTGATTTGGGAATTTATTCACCGCGTGTCAGCGCAATTGTTGCTGATGCTGTTCTTGCATGTATGTCTCATATTTCGCCGGCTGCTGTGCTTATGGTAGCCAATTATCGAGGAAAAGAAGTCTGTGCAAGGCTAGCTGCTCGTACAGGTAATGCTGCCGCGGTTGATATTTCTACCGTGACAGTTACTGATGAGGGGAATTTTTGTGCCTCTCGCACGGCCCTTGCCGGTTCCTGGGTAACGAATATGAGCATCACAGAAAGCACACCTTTATTTGCGGTGCGCCCCATGTCAGTTGATGAAGAACCTATTCCCGTCCCTACCGCACCACAAATTGAACATGTGTCGGTGCAATATTCACCTGAAGCTACTGCTGTATGCCTGCAATCTTCACAGCATCAACCAGCAACAGGTCGTGCTTCTTTAACACAGGCACGAACTGTCGTTGTTGCGGGTCGAGGAATAGAAGGTGATTTTACTCTTGTCGATTCACTTGCCGATATTCTTGACGGCGCAGTGGGGGCTACTCGCGTGGTAACCGATGAGGGCTGGGCCCCTCGTTCACTTCAGATTGGCCAAACTGGTGTATCTATTTCACCGAATCTGTACATAGGTCTTGGGGTATCAGGAGCTATTCACCACACTGTTGGTATGCAAAGCAGCGAAAATATTGTCGCTATCTGCGATGACCCAGATGCACCTATTTTTGAGATCGCAGATTTTGGTGTAGTCGGCGATTTGAATGAGGTTATTCCGCAGGCGATTGACACCATTAAAAAGGTACGAAACGCACAGTGACTACACACTCATCATCTATGAGCAGTGCTATGCGGCAGGAACATTATTTGGACCACGCTGCTACCACGCCTATGCCTCCTCATGTTATAGAAGCGTGGACAGATGCGGCCCGTCTTTTAGCGGAACGGCCAGGTAATCCGGCTTCTTTACACAGTGGCGGTAGGGCTGCGCGCCGTCTGCTTGAAGATGCTCGTGAAAGAATAGCCTGCGCTTTAGGTGCTGATCGCGCGGAAGTAGTTTTTACTTCAGGCGCAACAGAATCTGATGCCATTGGCGTATCTGGAGCTGCACGATCAGTTTATATTGCGAATCCTCACCGTCATCGTGTACTTATATCTTCACTTGAGCATGACGCTGTTTTAGAGCAGAAAAAATCCTTGCCACATATGGGATTATCGTGTGAGCTGCTTCCTGTTACCTATGAGGGCCGCACTGATGTATCTGTTCTTTCTGCTCCTCATATGTGGGATGATATTGCTCTTGTATCTATGACCTATGCTGCTTCAGAAGTAGGCACGTTACAACCTGTGGATGAACTGATTGACATACGTGATCGTGCCTGTGCTTTGGGGGAAGATCATACGCCCCAGCCTGGCCTTCCTCTTATTCATACAGATGCAGCACAAGCAGTGACCACATGTGATCTGAATTTCCGTGAACTTGGCTGTGACCTCCTCAGTATTGGGGGGCATAAAATCGGCGCTCCTGTGGGGATTGGTGCTTTACTGATTCGACGAGGGATTTCTGTGGTGAGTGATCGGCCAGGCGGTGGTCACGAGCGTGGGATTCGTTCAGGAACCCCTGATGTTGCTGGCGCTGTAGCTTTTGCATGCGCTCTTGAATATGCGGTATCTGAACGTGAACGGGCACGTGTACATGCAGAAAAACTCCGCGATCACCTTGTACATGGTCTTTCGCATACCTGTGCGGGGAGGGTGTCTTTAACTGTGCCCATGGACTTCTCGTTACCAACGATTATTCATCTGTCTTTGCCGACTCGTCATCCAGAAGCTTTGCTGTTAGCGATGGATTCTGCAGGGGTTCATGTTTCTGCTGGTTCTGCTTGCCATGCAGGTGTGACTCGCCCTTCAGAGGTGCTTATCCGTATGGGTAGGAGTGTCAATCAGGCATTAGGCGTATTACGTATTTCAACGGGGAAAGAGACAAGCATTTCCGATATTGACGCATTTCTTGCGGCTTTACCGGCTGCTCTTGAGGCTGGAATAGCATTGGATCAATTGGAAGGGCAAAAGTGAAGGTTCTAGCAGCGCTTTCAGGTGGTGTTGATTCGGCGGTGGCTGCGGCTCGTGCGGTTGAAGCTGGTCATGAGGTTGTGGGTGTGCATATGGCTTTGTCAACTTCACCGCAGGAATGCCGTATTGGTTCGCGGGGGTGTTGTTCCATTGAAGATGCGGGGGATGCTGCCCGTGCTGCTGAACATTTGGGGATTCCTTTCTATGTTTGGGATTTAGCAGAGCAGTTTGAAAATACTGTGATTGATGATTTTGTTGAGCAGTACAGGGCTGGGGCTACTCCAAATCCTTGTGTGCGGTGTAATGAGTTTGTGAAATTTCGTGAGTTAAGTGCGCGGGCACGGGCTCTTGGTTTTGATGCGGTGTGTACAGGGCATTATGCGCAGGTACGTGAGGGGGCTTTAGGTCCTGAGCTTCATCGCGCAGTTGATGAAGCGAAAGATCAGTCCTATGTGTTAGCTGTTATGGGGCGCGATGAACTTTCGCGTGTTTTTTTGCCATTAGGTGAGGCTTCTTCGAAAGAATGGGTGCGAGGTGAGGCTGAGCGTTTGGGTTTGGGTGTGTCCTCAAAACCTGATTCATACGATATTTGTTTTATTCCTGATGGTGATACTCAGGGCTTTTTGAAAGCACGTTTAGGGGTTGAAAAAGGTGAGATTGTGACCCCTGAAGGTGAGGTTGTGGGTTCGCATGAGGGGTATTGGAATTTCACGGTAGGTCAAAGGCGTGGATTGCGTTTAGAAAATCCTGCTTCGGATGGTCGCCCTCGTTACGTTTTAGAGACTCGTCCGGCTTCTAATCAGGTAGTTGTGGGCGCAGCAGAGTTGTTGAGTATTAATCACATTGAGTGTGATGAGGTTGTGTGGTTGGCTTCTGACGATGATGGGCATGTTGACGTTGAGGCTACACGTGCTTTTGGTGATTCTTTAGGGGATCGAGCTCTATGTGAGGTGGATGAGCGTGTACTTACTGTGCAGGTGCGCGCTCATGGGGTTCCTGCAGTTGTGCGTGGAGTTGCCCGCGTGGTGGACAGTGGTATTTCTTACGTTGCGGAGCAAGAGGGCCTTTTGACTACTCCAACAGATGCTGGTTCTTTTTCTTCGTTAAATGTGGATTTAGCAGCTTCTTTGCGCGGTGTTGCTGCAGGGCAAACATTGGTTTTGTATCGAGGGACTCGTGTTTTAGCTTCTGCGACTATTCGTTCAACTGGACGCTTTGATAGGGCACCTTTGGTGTAGTTGTGTATGTATGCCTCTCTAAACTAGGTAAGATGGTGGGGCGCGCGAGTGGCGGAATTGGCAGACGCGCTGGATTTAGGTTCCAGTGTCTTTGACGTGTGGGTTCGAGTCCCATCTCGCGCACAAGTGATTTTGAAGTATGGGCGATGCTTTTGGTGGCCGGAGGTCCCATTTGCGGTGGGTTTTTATCGGGCATGATGTCGCTTTGTGTTGACACTTTCTGAAAATATTGATGCTCAAGTTGCTGCTGCTCACCATAAGATTCATGGAACGCGTCGGCCTGTGAATTATCTGGTGGCTGCAATGCTCGCAGGTATGTATATCGGTCTTGCAGATATTTTTATGATCTGCGCGGGAGGACCATTTCGTTTGGCAGGTTCTCCGGCGGCTTCATTAGTTGAGGGTGGAGTTTTCGGTATTGGTTTGATTTTAACGGTCTTTGCTGGCGGCGAATTGGCGACTTCCGCAATGATGATTTTGCCTGTAGCTTTGTTAGAGAAGAAAACTCGCTGGGGTGCTGTTGGTCGCACGATGTCGTTGATGTTGATTGGTAATCTGCTGGGCGCCATTATTTTATCTGTCATGGTTTTTGGCTCGGGGATTATGGATTCTCAAGCAGTTCCTGGTGAAGCCTTAGCTGCTTTGATTACTGCGAAGGCACATAAAACCACATGGGGCCTGTTTTTCCGTGGTATTTTGTGCAATATTTTTGTGTGTTTAGCTATGTGGTGTGTGACGCGCACACGTAGTGATGTGGCAAAAATGGTGGTTATGGCGTGGTGTATGGCTGCTTTTGTGGGTTCAGGTATGGAGCACGTGGTGGCGAATATGACGACTTTTTCTTTGGGTATTGTTCACGGTGTGGATGGTGCTACCTGGGCTGAGGCTGGCCGTAATTTGGGTATGGTTTTGCTGGGAAATATGGTTGGTGGCGGTATTTTTGTGGGCTGTGCCCAGTGGTTTGCCACTCAGATGGAGTTAGCCGATTGATTTAACAAGGCATACTTCGCACTGTGCTGGGGCCTTGTCCGTGGGATGATTGAAATATGAGTACACATGACATGGTTGTAAATAATCCTGTTGCCTTGGGGGAACAGGCCCCTGATTTTACTCTTGATTCCACGCAAGGACCGGTTACTCTGTCTGATTTGGTGTCGCGTGCTCCTAAAGGGGTTGTTGTTTATTTTTATCCGAAGGCTGCGACTCCTGGTTGCACAAAAGAGGCGTGTGATTTCAGGGATAGTTTGAATACTTTTGCCTCAGCAGGGTATCTGGTTGTTGGTGTGAGTCCTGATGGTATTCCTGCTTTGGAACGTTTCGCACAGAATGAGGGTCTGAATTTCCCTTTGGCTTCTGATCCAGATAAGGCTGTGATGGAACGTTGGGGTGCGTGGGGTGAAAAGAAGAATTATGGCCGTGTAGTGACGGGTACTATTCGTTCTACTTTTGTTGTTGATCCTGCGGGTGTGGTTGTGTTGGTGCAGCGCGGTGTGAAAGCAACGGGGCATGTCGCTCGTTTACGTCGTGATTTAGGTATTGATTCGCAGTAGAGATCTTTTCATTATCCCCATGAGCGTGATTATGCTCATGGGGATTTTGTTTTTCTTTTCTTCAGAGGTTTCACTTTGAACATTTTTTACCTACTCAAATATCTCACTATATGGAATATTAAGATAATTTTGTTCAAAATTAGGATGGATTCCTGTTCTGTCCGTTATTCTGAAATTCCATTTGAGATTCAAGGAGGAATCATGAAGAAAAGTATTCGTCGGAGTTTAACCGTTCTGCTCACAGCCCTACTTGTACTTGGAATTACTCAAGTAGGTTGGAGCGCTGTCAGAGGTGGCGTCATTGGTTGTACGGCAAATCAAGCAGGACGCTCGGCTGCTTTTAGCAAAGGACTTGTTTATCACACGCCTCCTGGTGATTCTAAACCGACACCTGTTCATGGAGACAAAAACAAGAATACATGGACTTATTTATTGGCAAATGTGAATCGCGGGGGCAGATGGCAAGTATCAAGCCCTAACCTGACAGATGGCACTGCTCAATGTATTTTCACTGGAACTGTTCGCTAAGTACTCCTTTGCTGGGTGCAGCTCAATGTTTATGAGTTTGTACCCAGCAATAGCATTTTGGGGAAGCAAGGTGAGGAAAATGCTTCTGAAACACAGAGTTGTTCCCGCATTAGTGTGCGGGTTTCTTATCCTGTCTGTCACAGGGTGTGCAAATGCGCCTACACAGGGATTATCGGGAAGCTCTGAATCTACGAATGAATCTGGCGAATCAGGTTCCCCTCATATGGTCGTGGTGGAAAGCCGCGACGAGCAACCTGAAATCTCGCGCCAATGGTTTGCGATGACCCGTGAAGAACAGGAGAAAATCAATGATGAAGAGAAACAAGAAATCATGGAGTGCCTAAAAGAAAAAGGGTGGAAAGTAGAGAAAAATACCGATTATTTTGGGCAGTTAAATTACTCTATAGACACTCAAGGTAATGATGCTTTATTTACGCAGATGCTAAAAGATTCTGAAGAATGTGAAAAACTTTCACCTTCACCCTATCGTGATCTCGTGATTTCTGTTCCCGATATTGAAAATTACTATGAACATGATCTAACGGTGAAAGAGTGTTTAGAAAAAGAGGGGATCACAGTCACTACCCCTCCAACGAAACAAAAGTACATTGATGATTTCCGGAATGATCGTGTTACGTGGAGTCCTTACACAGACCTCATAAACGCCAGTGATCTGACGGCAGACAGATTTCGTGAGATTACTGAAAAATGCCCTCAATAGTAATAGGGGAGCAAATACTCTGATGCCATTTCATCACACAATAATTATGAGGGGAGTGAGGTGAGGAGAAATGCGTGTGGAGCATAATTTTATTCCCGTGTTACTGTGTGCGTTTCTTGTCTTGCCTATTGCTGGATGCGCAAATACGTCTACACAAGGAATATTGGGAAGCTCTGAAAGTGTGAATGAATCTGGTGAATCTGACTCACCTGCCACAGTCGTGGTAAAGACTCGTGATGAGCAGCCTGAAACCTCACGTCAATGGTTCGCACTAACCCGTGAAGAAAAGCATGAAAAACTAAGCGAAGCCTTAAAACATCAAATTTCATGTCTGGAAGATAAAGGGTGGAAAATAGAAAAAGTCGATCTGAAAAATCTGGGCTACAGCGTAAATACTCAAAATGACGCGGCATTAGAGGCGAGAATTTCTGCTGATACAAATGAATGTAACAAAAGATTTCCACGGCCTGATGAGAACCTTGTGATGTCCATTCCTGATATTGAAGACATCTACGAATACAGGTTAACGGTGAAAGCCTGTTTAGAAAACGAAGGTATCAAGGTAACGGACCCTCCGACAAAACAAAAATTTATTGATGATTTTAGAAATGATCGATCATATTGGAACCCGTATACGGACCTTATGAATGTGTCGAACCTGACGGCCAGTAGATTTCGTGAGATTACTGAAAAATGCCCTCAATGGTAGTGTTGGGTGCAGACGGTTTCACTTTGAACATTTTTTACCTACTCAAATATCTCAGTATATGAAATATTAAGATAATTTTGTTCAAAATTAGGATGGATGCCTGTTCTGTCTGTTATTCTGAAATTCCATTTGAGATTCAAGGGGGAATCATGAAGAAAAGTATTCGTCGGAGTTCAACCGTTCTGCTTACAGCCCTACTTGTACTCGGTGTGACGAATGTGGGCTGGAGTGCTGTCAGAGGTGGCGTCATTGGTTGTACAGCAAATCAAGCAGGAGAGTCATATGCCTATGGTAAGTGGCTTGTTTACCATACACCCCCTGGTGATCCCCAAACATACAGGGTATATGGGCCTCGAGATAAATTCAGATGGACTTACGAAATGGCAAATGTGAACCGTGGTGGTAGATGGCAAGTGTCAAACCCAGATTTAACGAATGGCTATGCTCGGTGTGTTGTCACGGGGACTCTCCGTTAGGTGTTTTCTTACGACTGCTGGGTGCAGCTCAAATGTTTATGAGTTTGTACCCAGCAATAGCATTTTTGGGAAGCAAGGTGAGGAAAATGCTTCTGAAACGCACGTTCATTTCCGTGTTACTGTGTGGTTTTCTTGCCTTGTCTATTGCTGGATGCGCAGATATATCTACACAGGGATTGTCGGGAAGCTCTGAATCTACGAATGAATCTAGTGAATCGGACTCACCCCACATGGTTGTAGTGGAGAGTCGAGACGAGCAGCCTGAATCCTCACGCCGTTGGTTTGCCCTCAGTCGCGAAGAACAGAGGAAAATTGATGATGAAGAGATGCGGCAGAACATGAGCTGTCTGGAAGAAAAGGGATGGAAAGTAGAGCAAACTAACAATTATGGGCAATTAAGCTATTCGATAGATACTCAAGGTGATGATGCTTTATTCGCGCAGATGATCAGAGATTCTGAAGAATGTGAAAAACTTTCACCTTCGCCCTATCGTGATCTCGTGATTTCTGTTCCTGATATTGAAGACATCTACGAATACAGGTTAACGGTGAAAGCCTGTTTAGAAAACGAAGGGATCAAGATCACTGACCCTCCGACAAAACAAAAATTCATCGATGATTTTAGAAATGATCGATCATATTGGAACCCGTATACGGACCTTATGGATGTGTCGAACCTGACGGCCAGTAGATTTCGTGAGATTACTGAAAAATGCCCTCAGTATTAACTGACATCAGCACGTAGCATTTTTCTGGGAAGTGAGGTGACGAGAAATGCGTGTGAAGCATAATTTTATTCCCGTGTTACTGTGTGCGTTTCTTGCTTTGTCTGTCACTGGATGCGCAATTACATCTACACAAGGAATATTGGGAAGCTCTGAAAGTGTGAATGAATCTGGTGAATCTGACTCTCCTGCTACAGTCGTGGTAGAGACTCGTGACGAGCAGCCTGAAGCCTCACGTCAATGGTTTGCGCTCAGTCGTGAGGAACGACGTGAAAAAATCCGCGAATATATGCGACAGAGCATGGCGTGTTTAGAGGGAAAAGGCTGGAAAGTTAAAGAAGTGAGTGGAGGGCCGGCAGAAATAAGTTTTTCTGCGGATACTCAAGGTGATCCAACTATAAGTGCCCAGTTTATGACAGATTCTGAGGAATGTGACAAACTTTACCCTGCACCTGACTCTGACACAGTGATCTCGGTTCCCGATATTGAAGATGACTACGAGTATGGCCTGACGGTGAAAGAGTGTTTAGAAAAAGAGGGGATCACAGTCACTGCCCCTCCAACGAAACAAAAATATGTTGATGATTTCCGGAATAATCGTGATACGTGGAGTCCTTACACAGACCTCATAAACGCCACCAATCTGACGGCAGACAGATTTCGTGAGATTACTGAAAAATGCCCTCAATGGTAGTGTTGGGCGCAGACGGTCTGACTTTGAAGATTTTTTACTTACTTAAGTATCTCATTATACGAAATATTAGGATAATTTTGTTCAAAATTAGAGCAAATGTTCCTTATTTTCGTTACGCTGAAAATCCACCCCAAAGATGAGGAGAAATCATGACAAAAAGAATCCCTCGGATATCAACTGTTCTACTTACGGCACTACTTGTACTCGGTGTGACGAATGTGGGTTGGAGCGCTACTAAAAGTGGCGTCATCGGTTGCACGGCAAATCAAGCAGGACGATCAGGAGCGCTGAGTAAAGGGCTTGTCTTGCATTACCCACCCGGTGACCCTCAGGTGCAACGTATGAATGAATCTCAAAAAGCATTTACATGGACCTATGCACTGGCGAATGTAAACCGTGGTGGTAGATGGCAAGTTGTAAGTGATAATTTGGCAGACGGTAAAGCCCAATGCATTTTCACTGGAACTGTCCGCTGAATATTCCTGAGTGAATATTGCTGCTAGGTGCAGATTAATACCGTATGGTCTGTACCTAGCGCATAGTTTTTTAGGAAGTGAGGTGAGGAAAATGCTTCTGAAACGCAGAGTTGTTTCCGCATTGCTGTGCGCGTTTCTTGCTTTGTCTGTCACAGGGTGTGCAAATGCGCCTACACAGGGATTGTTGGGAAGTGCTGAATCTGTGAATGTCGAGACAGGTAAATCTAGTGAGTCTGGTTCGAATGCCACAGTCGTGGTAGAGACTCGTGATGAGCAGCCTGAAGCCTCACGTCAATGGTTCGCGCTCAGCCGTGAAGAACGACGCGAAAAAATGCGCGAAGCAATGAAGCATGAAATCTCGTGTCTGGAAGATAAAGGGTGGAAAATAGAAAAAGTTGACCTGAAAGATCTTGGGTACACGGTAGAGGCTCAAGAAGATCCGGCAATGCGTACACAAGTTGCTGCAGATATCAAGGAATGTAATGCGCTAAACCCTTCACCTGATGCGGATATTGTGATGTCTGTTGCTGATATTGAGGATATCTATAACTATAACTTGAATGTAAGGGATTGTTTAGAAAAAGAGGGGATCACAGTTACGGACCCTCCAACGAAACAAAAATATGTTGATGATTTCCGGAATGATCGTGTTACGTGGAGTCCTTACACAGACTTCATGAACGCCACCAATCTGACGGCAGACAGATTTCGTGAGATTACTGAAAAATGCCCTCAATGGTGAAGTCTTACAAAACGAAATGGTTTCTCCTGCGAAGCTACTAAATATTTCAAAACACTACGGTATTGAGGTCAACGATGACGGGGAAGAAAAAACGATTCGCTACACTGATTCTGCTGCTATTTCTTGCGCTGTCTGCTCTTGGTGTATGGACAGTAAAAACATTATTTTTTGCACCTCAACTGCTACCGCATCCCACGACATATGACGAAGCTACTGCACACAACGGCACGCTAGAAAGAAAAATCACCCTCGTCTCACAAATCACCTGGACTGACAGCACTCACCTCATCGCAAACCGTGGCGGAGTACTTACCCAAATACTGGCAGTAAATAACGTTCCACTTGAAGACGGACAAAAAATCGCGAGTATCGACATGGAACCTATTGTCATCGTAGAAGGAACTATCCCTGCTTATCGTGACCTTACATCAGGAACCGAAGGGGAAGACGTCAAACAACTACAAGCTTTTCTTAAACGCCACGAGTATCCCATCTACGATAAAGAAGGAATATACGGCCCTTCAACTCAAACCGCAGTTACACGCTGGCAAAAAGAAAACGGCATAACCCCCACTGGAGATGTTTCGCTGGGATCAATGATTTTTGTCAGCAAACTCCCCGTATCGCTTTCTTGGGCCGACAATATCGCTATCGGCTCCCATATTTCCACAGGGGACACAATCGGAACCTTATCCGGATCCCACCCTCGTTTTCACATGCTCCTACCCGAAGGGCAAGCTGAACTCGTCAAAGAAGGGATGGAAGCCAGTATTACCTATCAAGACAAAACATGGCCAGCAATCATTGGAACCATCACCACAAATGCCGAAGGGCAAACCATAGCATTCCTGGAACCACCCGCAGATACTGAAACAATCTGCGGTGAGGAATGTGCGCTTATCCCAGCTACGGGAACAGAAGGAATGTCCACCACAATCACCGTAGTACCACAAACTGAAGGAATAATCGTCCCTAATACAGCCATTTACGTGGCTTCAGATGCCACAGTGTACGTTACAGACAGCAGTGGGCAGAAAATTACTGTTGAGGTCGTTGTATCCATAGGCGGCCAATCCATTGTGACAGGAATAAACGACGGAACCAGACTGAGTATTCCGTTAGCTTCCATAGGAAAAGAAAAGTCTGACACTTCCACGCAAAAAGATGAGAAGTAACCATGGATCTACATGCATACGGTATTCACTACACTTATCCGCGCTCTACTCAGGAAGTAGTCACTGATTGGTCGCATAGCTTCACATCAGGAACAATAACTGCGATAACAGGGATGTCCGGTTCAGGAAAATCCACACGCCTATACATGCTGGCCCTCATGGTGAAAATCAAACGCGGCGAAATCTGGCTTGATGATAGACGAGTAGATAACCTCACCGACAGGGAACGAGCCGCTATCCGCGCACATCATTTTGGTTTCATCTTCCAAGACGCTGCTCTGGATGCCACACGCTCAGTCCTTGACAATATCGTTGAAACAAGCCTGTACCAAGGAAGATCTCCGCGAGATTTACGTGAACGTGCTCTGCGCCTCATGGAAGAAATGAATGTTGATGTACCGGCTCTGCGTAAGCCCGGTCAAATTTCTGGAGGCCAAGCACAAAGAATTGCCGTATGCCGCGCATTAGTAACCAATCCGCAGATTATTTTCGCTGATGAACCCACTGGAAACCTTGATAGCATCACTTCCGCACTGGTTCTACGTACCCTCAAAGAACACGCACAAAACGGAGGAACAGTTATCATGGTCACCCACGATCCTGAAGTGAGCGACTTTGCTGACTATCACTGTGAAATTACGGCGGTAAAACCGTGAAACGCGCAGCAGAGTCCATTGCTGTTTTTCTGCGTGAATTGTGCGCTGTTATTCGCTCTGCAGCTCTTACCAGCATCATCATGGGACTCATCATCTGTGGAGCTTCTTCTTTTTTAATACTTACAGCAGGGAAAACTGCGACAAGTCAAGAAAAAATTTTATCGCAACTCAATTCACCTACCATGCGTACCCTCACTGTCCTCGGAGAAAAAGCCATTGGCTTTGACACAGGACTTATTGGCGCACTTGACCAATATTCTGTTATTGAATCAGTTATCGGCATGGGACCGATTCATGATTATGTTTCAGCGGTCAATCCAGCCAGCCCGAAAGTACCTGGGCGCACACTGTACACAACCTCCGCTTACGCATTACATGTGCCTGCGGCCCCTAAAAACTTTCCTACCAGTGCAATTAGTTCCCCGAAAGCGCTTGCGACCATAGGGGTATCTACACGTAGTGCAACTGTGCGCGAAGAAAAAACAGGGGAAGAAATCAATGTTATCGATACGAAAGAACTACCTGAAGTTCTAAAAATATATGAGCCTATCATCCTGATTCCACGCAATATTGAGGAAAAACAACCTCTCAGCATGATCTCTGTAACTGCCCGAACATTGGAAGATATAGGCAGTGTCGAAAAAATTCTCCAACAGCATTTAGCTGGAATTCCACGTTCGCAGGTAAAAATACAGCTCCCAGACAATATTTCTCCCCTGAAAAAAGCTATTACCGGAGAACTCATAGCCTCAAACCGAGGGATTTTGCTAGCTACTTTCATTGCGTGCGTAACAGCTACCCATATCATTGTATGGACCGTTGTCCTCCTACGCCGTAAAGATTACGGTCGTCGCCGCGCACTAGGTGCTTCACGCTCCCTCATTGTGACACTCACTGTTATGCATGCCTGCTTTATTGCAATGCTGAGTGCAAGTAGTGGCGTATTGCTGACACAACTATGGTTGTGGTTCACACATAATTCGCTGCCGCCACTGAGTTTTCTGGGCGCAACAATTACAGCTTTAACTTTTATGAGTACTCTAGGGGCTTTTGTACCGGCTACATGGGCTGCTCATCGTGATCCTTTAATGGAGCTACGTACCCCATAGAAAATAGAAATATGATTTACCGACGATTAGCAAGAAGACGGGAATAAAAAGTGCGCCGTGAGGGAATCGAACCCCCAACCCGCTGATTAAGAGTCAGCTGCTCTGCCAATTGAGCTAACGGCGCGTTGGATACTTTATGAGCGGTATTATTGCCACGCACAAAATATTCGTGCGCCGTGAGGGAATCGAACCCCCAACCCGCTGATTAAGAGTCAGCTGCTCTGCCAATTGAGCTAACGGCGCGGCAATCCTAGGACCGAAAGAATAGACTACTCCTTTAGAGGGCCAGACACAAAATCTATTCACGAGGATCAGGACACATTTTGACTTCAGATGGCGAAGTAACCTGCAAAAGGTACGCTAGAAGCCAGTTATTTACATATGTCAAGGAGTGCGATGACCGGCGAAAAAAGTACAGAAATATTCGCAGCCTCACCCGTTGCGCAGGATTACCTCAAATTGATATGGACTGCGCAAACTCGCGGAAAGGACGGCTTGAGTATTAATGAGCTTGCCCGTCGCACAGGAGTAGTGGCTTCCACAGCATCTGAGAATGTACGCCGTCTAGTCGCTCAAGGACTTATCGATCACACTCCCTACCAAAAAGCCCGTTTAACCTCCAAAGGGCGCAGCGTGGCCGTAGGGATGATACGCCGTCACAGGATTTTAGAAACCTACCTGCATGAAGTTTTGAATTTTGACTGGGATGAAGTACACGAAGAAGCAGAAATCCTTGAGCACGCAATATCTGATCGGCTTTTAGGTCGTCTTGAAGCTGCACTCAAGTATCCTTCACGAGACCCGCACGGTGACCCGATTCCAGCAGCTGACGGTACATGTGAAGTCCTACCAGAAACAATTTTGCTCTCAGAACTTACCGAAGGACAAGAAGCCATCCTTATCCGTGTCAGTGATCGTGATTCTGAAGCAATGCGTGCAAATGACGCTCTTGGAATCACTTTAGGAACACGTGTGCGTATGATGCGGGTTTTATCCGAGGACTCAGGATTTATTGTGAAGATAGGGGACCGCGAAAGCGTTCTTACCTACCGGCAAGCACAAATTCTTCATGTGAGCGCAGATGCGTAATACCTGTTTCACTAGCGTGAGTCTATTGCTCATAAGTCAATGATCTGTTTGACCTCTCACGCACACGTCATACACAGCACATGTGCGCATATGAAGAATACGTAAAGTACCGACAGGGAAACTAGTTAGCTGGCAGCACTTTCAAGACGAGGCGGAACATACGCTTCATAACCATCATGGATGAGCTGATCGCGCAGGTGGATAGCAGCAGCTTCGATTTCTTCCGCAGGCGCACTCTGAGCGTTATTTAGTAAACAATCAGCTTCTGAACGAGCCGGAATCACATGAATATGAGTATGAGGAACCTCAAAGCCAGCAATCACCACAGCTGATCGTGATACCTCAAAAGCACGTTCCTGAGCAGAACCTATCTTCTGGGCAACATGGGTGAGATGTGTGAGGATTTCCTGTGGACAATCACTCCATTTTTCCCAGGGATGACGCGGAATAACTAGAACATGCCCAGGGGAAACCGGTTCAATGGTCATCAAAGCGACGCATACCTCGTCAGTCCACACAAAACGACCAGGCCAGTCTCCACTGATAATTTTTTCAAATACAGTACTCATACATCTATTGTGCAACGCCGCTTGGCCTTATGCGTGTGACAACAATGAATGCGCGTCCCATAAAGGGCAGCATTTACTTGATACGCTGACATTACTACATGAAAGATCGTGAATTTTTCCTCCTCTTGCCTCATATTTTGATGGGAACGAGAGGAAAAAGCCTAAATGGTCTACCCTTATACGGGGCCTTTTAAGGCCAAAAGAACCGCAGGAACCACAAGGAAGCCCGCACATGTCATCAACTCAACCTACAGCTATCATTCCCGCCCACCGTTATACGGCAGAGCTGGCCGGACAAATCGAAACAAAATGGCAGGAACGCTGGGATGAGTGGGGTACTTTCCATGCTGATAATCCCACTGGTGATCTTGCCGGTCCTCTGGCCGCGCACACACCCTTCTTCCTCCTTGATATGTTTCCTTATCCTTCAGGTAAAGGTCTTCATGTGGGGCATCCTTTAGGATACATTGCTACAGATACAGTGGCGCGTTTCCGCCGCATGAAAGGCGATAACGTCCTATACACGATGGGGTATGACGCTTTCGGTCTTCCTGCCGAACAATATGCCGTTCAGACAGGCCAGCATCCACGTATCACCACCGAAGAAAATATTGCTAATATGCGCAGGCAGCTTCGTCGTTTAGGGCTGTCACATGATCGTCGCCGTTCTTTAGCGACAACTGATGTTGAATATGTGCGCTGGACACAGTGGATTTTCACACAAGTCTTTAACTCATGGTTTGATCCTGAAGCAACTGCTCCCGACGGCTCACAAGGTGCAGCGCGCCCAGTATCTGAACTACGTGAAAAACTTGCAGCCGGCCAGGTAGCAGTGCCCGATGGTCGTCCATGGGATGAACTGACTGAGGTCGAAAAATCACAGGTTGTTGATAGTTTCCGTTTAGCATATGTGTCCCATGCGCCTGTGAACTGGTGCCCAGGGTTGGGAACAGTTTTGGCAAATGAGGAAGTAACAGCTGATGGTCGTTCTGAACGCGGAAATTACCCTGTTTTCAAACGTAACCTGCGTCAATGGATGATGCGTATCACCGCTTATGGTGAGCGTTTAGCCCGTGATCTGGACACGATTAACTGGCCCGATAAAGTACGCACAATGCAACGAAATTGGATTGGACGCTCAGAAGGTGCCACAGTTACTTTCAATGTACTGAACGCGCAAGAGGTTCACTCATCGATTTCGCAACTTGAGGTGTACACCACTCGTCCAGATACGCTATTTGGTGCAACTTTCATGGTTGTTGCCCCCGAGCATCCGCTCTTAGGAGGAACTCACGGCGGTGAAGCTGATGATGAAGCACATCTGAGCGTGCCTCAGCAGTGGCCAGCAGGAACAAAAGAAGCATGGACAGGTGGCTATCCTTCACCTCGTGAAGCTGTGGCAGCATATCGAGGTCAAGCTGCACGGAAAACCGAAATGGAACGCACAGCTGAGGACCGTGAAAAAACTGGTGTATTCACTGGGTACTACGGTGTGAATCCAACAAATGGTCGCCGTATCCCTATCTTCGTTGCCGACTATGTCCTGTGGGGATATGGGACAGGGGCGATTATGGCTGTTCCCGCGCACGATCAACGCGACTGGGATTTTGCACGCGCTTTTGACTTGGATGTTATTCGCACCATTGGGGATCCTGCGGATCCTTATGCTCATGATCTTTCTGAGTCGGCTTATGTAGGTGATGGTGTTGCTGTTGATTCAGCCAATGGTGACATTGATCTGAATGGTAAAACAAAAGACGAAGCAAAAGCTGCGATGACCGATTGGCTTCAAAGCAGTGGCTATGGAAAGAAAACAGTAACATATCGTCTGCGTGACTGGTTATTCAGTCGTCAACGCTACTGGGGTGAGCCTTTCCCTATCGTGTGGGATGAGGATGGTTTGCCTCATGCATTACCTGAAAATATGTTACCTGTGGAACTACCGGAGATTTCTGACTACGCTCCACGTACTTTTGATCCTGATGATGCGCAGACTTCACCTGACGCACCTTTAGGTCGTGCTGACGAATGGGTAAATGTTGAGCTTGATCTTGGTGACGGTTTGAAACGCTACCGACGCGAAACCAACACAATGCCACAGTGGGCAGGTTCTTGCTGGTACGAAATGCGTTACACCGACCCGAATAACAATGACGCCTTAGCATCTGCAGAAAATCTGAATTATTGGATGGGTCCACGTGAAGGCAAAATCAGTGGCGGCACTGACTTGTACGTGGGAGGTGTGGAACATGCGGTTTTGCACCTACTGTATTCACGTTTCTGGCAGAAAGTTCTTTTTGATCTGGGATACGTTCCTGATTCTGAGCCGTATCACACCCTCTTTAATCAAGGGTATGTACAGGCTTATGCCTATACCGATGCTCGTGGGCAGTACGTTCCTGCCGATGAAGTAGAAGGCGACGAAAACACTGGTTTCACATGGAAAGGCCAGTCTGTCAACCGTGAATACGGCAAGATGGGTAAGTCGCTGAAAAATATTGTGACTCCCGATGACATGTATGAGGCTTATGGTGCTGACGTATTCCGTGTGTACGAAATGAGTATGGGGCCGCTGGATGTGTCTCGCCCATGGGAGACTCGTGCAGTTATTGGTTCACAGCGTTTCCTGCAACGTTTATGGCGTAACGTCGTTGATGAATCCACTGGCGAATTGCGTATTACTGAGGATCCTGCCGATTTAGAAACGCAGCGTGTTTTGGCTCGGACAATTGCCGACGTTACTGTGGAATACGAAAATATGCGTGTAAATACAGCGGTCGCAAAACTTATCGTCCTCAATAATCATCTGACTTCTCTTTCTGCTGTACCTCGTGAAGCTGTAGAAGCATTGGTCCTCATGGTTTCCCCTGTAGCGCCGCATATTGCTGAGGAACTGTGGGAACGTCTTGGACATGACACATCATTAGCGCGGATTCCTTTCCCCGTGGTGGAAGATGAATCTTTACTTGTTGAAGAAACGGTAACTGCGATCATTCAAGTTAATGGCAAGGTTCGTGCTCGTTTGGAGGTAACTCCATCAATAAGTGAAGATGATTTGCGTGAAGCTGCTATGAACGAACCAGCTATTCAACGTCTCTTGAATGGGCAAATACCTGTGAAAGTGATTGTGCGTCCTCCAACACTTATCAATCTTGTCGTCCCACAAAAGTAAAGGATTACCATGCCTGAAGGGGATGCCGTTCGGCGTCTGGCTGAGACTTTTGCCGAAGTTTTCGCGGGTCAACGTTGCATCGTGTCATCCCCGCAAGGTCGTTTTGCAGCTTCTGCCGCCATACTTAATGGGCACCTGCTTGTTGTTTGCAGAGCAGTTGGTAAACATATGTTCTTAGGTTTTTCCACCGAGGAACATGCAGCAGAATTTCGCACGTATGATTCTTTATCCCTGCAAGGGCAAGAAATACCTGAACGTGTAGACAAGTGGGTTCATATCCATTTAGGTCTTTACGGCTGGTGGCGTTTTAACGGTGATACCACTGTGAAAGATTATGGTCATGGGGTGGTACACCGTGTAGGGCCACGCGACCGTCATGTTCCTATGCGCTGGGGGAGTGGTCCGCTCAATGCTCCTGCACCCCAGATCCCTGACCCGGTAGAAAATGAGTCATGGGAGGTTCCTGAACCTATAGGGCAAGTGCGCCTACGTATTGTCACCACACATGCTGTTGCAGATTTGGCAGGTCCTCATCGCTGTGAATTAGTTACTGATGAAGAACGCTGTCTGATTGAATCACAGCTAGGCCCTGATCCTTTGGCTGTTGCTGCTCACAATAATGATGAGATGTGTACGCGTTTTGTGGAGGCAGTTCGTCGCCGTAAAAGAACCATTGGGGAAATGCTGATGGATCAGTCCATCATTGCGGGAGTCGGCAATATTTATCGTGCGGATGCTTTATTTTTAGCGGGAATTTCCCCGATGAGGCGTGGTGACCGTATCTCTGTTTCTCGATTACAGCATCTATGGCATGTTGTATGTGAGGTGATGAATCGTGGTTTAGCAGCGGGCTATCTTATTACTATGTCTCCCGATGAAGCACCCGAGTCAGTAATTGAGGGGGATGAGGAAGCCTCGCGCTGGTATGTATATCATCGTACAGGGCGTCCGTGTATCCGTTGTGGTACGCATATTGCAGAAAAATTGATGAATAATCGACGTCTATTTTGGTGTCCGAATTGCCAACGATAGTCTGACATATAACCGTGGTTTCACACCTGCAGGGTCTGGAAGCTTCCTCAGATAACCTCAGCGTTTTTATGCTGCCACCCCGTAAAAGCAGGAGTCTATTTCGTTGATTCTTCAAAACCAAGTAAATCGTAAAGACTTGCGGCCGCACTATGATGAGCGTCCAGACGTAAGGACAGGGACTCTTTTCCCCATTTCATGCATCGTCGCGCAATCTCAGCAATAAGTGCTGTGGCTATGCCGCGTCGACGAAATTCAGGATCTACCATGAGGTCCAGAACAACAGGGGTGTTTGTGTCTGCTTCATCCCACGGAGGGCCTACAACAACCAAAATGGCAGCGATGAGCGTCCCTTCATGCCATGCTCCAACAAATGAGTCATCGCGTGGAATACCAAAAACACCGTCGAAGATTAAACGGAGTTCGTCTGTTGCTTCAAAAAGTGCTTGTGCTGTGTAAGGTGCTTCGTATGCGACGATGTTCAGCACCGCCAATGCGGGAATATCTTGGCGAGTGAGCGTCGCAATTTCGTAGTTTTCTGGACGCTCGACATCAGCTAACGCTTGTAGTTGTGCTTTCATTGTTCGCTGTGTCATAGACCCAGTGTAAGTGATACGTAGCACATATATGCTGTTTTGGTAAAAACTTCGGATCTATCTTTCAAACCGACGCATACCTGCACGAAAGAAAGTAGCCCTACAAACGCTTCTCCCTGTATTTGAAATACAGCAGGAAGCGCCAGAAGAAACAGCACTTAAATCAAAAGGGTCGGATCCTCATAGCAGTTTGGGTCAATAATCAAATCAGCATCACATTCATTACTTTGTGGAGTTTCACGAATCCGCGCTGGAATACCAATAGCTACGGAATCATCAGGAACATCGCGTGTGACCACAGCATTTGCCCCTACTTTTGCTCCATTACCAATGACAATAGGACCCAGAATTTTTGACCCTGCCCCTAACATCACATGATTGCCCACTGTGGGATGCCGCTTACCTGGAGTCATGGCGACTCCACCTAAAGTTACTCCATGAAAAATCACAACATCATTGCCAACTTCAGCAGTTTGACCAATGACAACACCAGTTGCGTGATCGATAAAAACTCGTCGACCAATTTGGGCGGCAGGATGAATGTCAACTCCTGTTACTGCACGGGAGAGTGAAGAAATAACACGTGCAGGCGTACCAAAGCCGCGTTGCCACAGAGCATGAGAAATTCTATGTGCCCATAAAGCATGAACACCTGGATAGGCTAAAGCTACTTCTACATTGGAACGTGCAGCCGGGTCACGACGACGAGCGGTACGCAGATCTTCAGCTAGCAGTTTCAAGGCGGAAGTCGATGCCATAGTAACCTCTTTCATTTCACGTGCATCAATCTCGTGTGTACTCGTTCACACACAATATGGTCCAGTGACGCACCCCAGCCACACAGTCTTGAGGATGTTTTTATGTAGTGGAATATATATCACCGACATACTAGGGTACTCGCACCTGTTTTCGTGGTACGAGTACCCTAGATTCAGCGGTAAGCGTGAAAAATATGAGAAATCAACTGTCATATTTATGAGGTTGATTTTACAGATAGTGTTTCACACAGAGCTGATTTTTAGTCGCGTAGATCCTCAAAAAGCTTTGTAGACAGGTAACGTTCACCTGTATCTGGCAATACCACTACAATAGTTTTTCCAGCATTTTCAGGTCGTTCAGCAACACGAACAGCAGCAGCAAGAGCAGCTCCAGAGGAAATGCCTACCAGGAGTCCTTCTTCAGCAGCAGCACGACGTGACATTGCCATCGCTTCAGCCGTGTTAACGGATAGGACTTCATCAACCACAGATGAATCGTAAGTTTGTGCGACGAAGTTCGGGCCAATACCTTGGATGCCATGAGGTGCAGGATCACCCCCGGTAAGCAAAGGTGATTCTTCAGGCTGAACCGCAATCACCTGAACGGATGACTTACGTTCTTTAAGAACAGCCCCCACGCCTGAGACTGTGCCGCCGGTACCAACACCAGCAACCAAAATATCAATATTTCCATCTGTATCGCCCCAAATTTCCTCAGCAGTGGTGCGACGATGAACAGCAGGGTTTGCGGGATTAGTGAATTGGGAAGCAATAATTGAACCGGGGCGTTCATCGCGTATGCGTTCAGCTTCAGCAACGGCACCTTTGATACCTGTACTTGGGTCAGTAAGAACGATTTCAGCGCCAAAAGCACGAATAAGTAAACGCCGTTCAATGCTCATCGATGAAGGCATCGTAATCACTACTTTGTAGCCACGCGAAGCCCCTACCATGGCGAGGGCAACACCAGTATTACCGGAAGTTGCCTCAATAATTGTACCTCCAGGTTTAAGTTCGCCAGATGCTTCAGCTGCGTCAATAATTGCTGCAGCGATACGGTCTTTAACTGAGGAAGCAGGATTAAAAGATTCGACTTTCGCTAAAACGCTTGCCTGATTGGAAACAAGGCGGTTCAGACGAACAAGGGGAGTATTTCCAATAAGTTCAGAAACATTATGAGCAATACGGGACATGAGAACTCCTTCATATGAAAGGCCGAGCATACATATGCGATAGAAAACGGCCGCTGAGTGTGAAATAACAGGTAAGAAAAGTAAAGGATGAGGGCGAACGCCAGTACGTGCATACCATCAGTGTGAATATGTAAGCGACGTACCAATATAGACGTGCGCCCTACAGACAACACACAGCGAAACAACAAGCACAAAGAAGCACAGCAGCTTCAATATGGCTATGTGTGTGTCGTTCGCAAGTCATGTACCCACCCTACGATGAAGCGGAAATCTCGTCCACTTCAACAAGAGTTGTGGTCACTAATTGAAACGCACTTTGCCCTTGCGTCACTCGGGCTACGCACTCAAAAAGTGCTTGTTTTTGCGGTTCGCAGATAGCGGCCTGCAGGGTAACGTCATTGCCCCATGTAACATTCATAACATGCGCACCCAAGCTACGTATTTCGGCTTCAATACGTCCGGCTTCTCCAAGCGGGAGATGGGTTTCATACACCTGCATGTCTTTTAATCGAGCACGTGGGGCGCGGATAAGCGCTTCACTTACTGCGCTAGAGTAAGCACGAACGAGCCCACCTGTCCCTAAAAGGATCCCACCGAAGTAGCGAGTCACAACAGCACATACATTCCATACATCATTATTTCGGAGGACTTCTAGCATGGGATTTCCAGCGGTTCCTGCGGGTTCACCATCATCACTGGAGTGTTGATGAGGCGATTGTCCCTGCTCGTGGATGAGGTATGCCGAGCATACGTGGCGTGCGGCGGGGTGTGTGGAGCGCACGTCGTTAATAATGGTACGTGCTTCTTGGGGAGTATCTGTACGAGCGAGAGTGGCAATGAAACGTGATCGTTTAATTTCTATCTCGTGTTCAATGATTGTGCCCTCACGTAATGTGAGCAGACCGCGAGTATCCATAAGCAGGTCCTTTCTCAATGCGTTGAGGAATACTTTGTGGGACTAAATGAAAAGAGTTATCTTCGTATTTTGATATGTTGTCGCTACTGCTTCACTACCTTGTATCTGATTCTAGTCAATCCATCTATCCTGTGACGCGCCCCCTTACTTGCTGTATTCACCCCTTTGAGTCAGTACTTTTATCCTTTTGAGTCCGCTTAATATTCCTCATCGCCGTCATTTCTTTTGAGTTATCATGCTTCTTTTCAGCATTGTCTTTTCCTTTATGCATCGTCATCATCCTTATGAAATACCCCAATTTTCCCTGTTCAATTCATCTTTTTCCCCTCTCAATCTTTACTTCCATAGTCCTTTGGAGTAGCGAATGTGAGTGTATTGAGCCATTAATATGCGTGAAAACAACTGTGGAGAGGAAAGGAATAATCCATTACGGACTTTCCTCATCTAAGTTACGCAGCAGCAAATAGTATTGAAAGCATCGATCAACTGATGCGAATAATCTTTGTATATGCAATATTGAGCGTAGATGTAACGAGAATCGCATTATGCTACTTCGGCGCGGCATCAAGTATTGCAAATAGACATGTTAAACTTTCCGAGTTGCCATTTGCGCGCATTCTCCTGAGTGGGCGCGAAGCCGAGCCGAGGATGAGGATTCCACGGATCGTCATCCGGCACGATATACGTCCACGAGAAGATGAAAGGGGTAAGGCAATGGCAGTACCAAAGCGTAAGATGTCCCGCGCCAACACCCGCACTCGCCGGTCTGCATGGAAAGCTGATCTGACCGAGCTGAACACCATCAAGGTTGCAGGTCGTGAGGTCCGCGTGCCGCGTCGTCTGGCGAAGGCGTACAAGAACGGTCTGCTGGACGTGGAGGCCTGAGCCTCTGTTCTGCTGACATTCGGCCCGGCAAGTATTTTGTCGGGCCTTTTCTTTATCATTTTCGCCTTATCTCAACGAAAGTCCGATGTTTGGGCCTGACTGAAAAAACGCCAAAAGGACACTAGCCTAAGATAGGTGACTACTTTTGATGAACTTTTTGCTGAACTCTCACGTAAAGCGCAGACCCATGAAGCCGGGTCCCGCACAGTTGAAGAACTAGAGCAAGGTGTTCATTTCATCGGTAAAAAAATTGCAGAAGAAGCCGGTGAAGTGTGGATTGCTGCACGTTATGAAAGCGATGACGACCTGGCACTTGAAATATCGCAACTTTTGTACCATGCGCAGGTTATGATGATTGCTCGTGGCCTCACTCTAGAAGACGTATATCAAAAGCTCTGATCGGATTATCATGAATACAACGAATGTATTACGCGTAGCCGTGCCAAATAAAGGATCTCTTTCAGAGCAATCGATTTCACTCCTATCAGAAGCAGGCTACAAGACACGGCGCCGTGGCCGTGAGTTAGTGTTAAGCGATTCAGATAACAGTGTGGAACTTTTCTTCCTGCGTCCACGCGATATTGCTGTGTATGTTGGCCGTGGCTCCATTCATGCTGGCATTACCGGTCGTGATTTGTTACTTGATTCAGGAACCGCCGCCGTTGAACACCGTCCTTTAGGTTTTGCTCGTTCTACTTTTCGTTTTGCTGCTCCCGTAGGGACAATGCAAAATCTCAGTGATATCACTGGGAAACGAGTGGCGGCTTCGTACGATCATTTAGTTCGTACTTACCTGGAAGAACACAATATTGAAGCCGAAGTTGTTCACTTAGATGGAGCGGTCGAGTCTTCCATCAGACTCGGTGTTGCTGATGTTATTGCTGATGTCGTAGAAACTGGGAGCACCCTCAAAACAGCCGGATTAGAAGTATTCGCTGAGCCGATTCTTACTTCAGAAGCGGTGCTCATCACCCGCAAGGAACTACGTGAGGATCCTCGCGTCATCACTCTTGACCGCAGGCTTGAAGGTGTACAAGTTGCACGCTCTTACGTACTCGTTGACTACAATGTGCGTGAGGTGGATTTAGAGGCAACAATTGCGATCACCCCTGGTTTTGGTTCGCCTACAATCAGCCCTCTTGTTAATACTCAATGGATTGCTGTACGTGTGATGGTTCCTGCACAAGGAGTGAATCTTGTGATGGATCATCTGCATGAATGTGGTGCCCGAGGCATTATCGTCACCCAAATTGCAGCTTCACGTCTTTAAGATGAGCTTTGGCTTTGTAGGGAAAATAACCGGGCGCATATCCCTTGCTTGATAATCCACATGAGGCGTTTCCTATGCCTTGTCTTAAAACCTTGTCACGTAGAATATTTTTGTGGCTTCTGAGGTCTTAACAAATACGCGTGTGCTCAACTTATTCTTTACAATTCTTTATTCGACCTCAGGGATTTCACGTGCACATATTCGCTCTCTACCAGGATATTCCAACCTGACGACACAGGCATTTGATGTTCAGTTTGAACGGGATAAAGCTGCCCTACGCTCAATAGGTGTAATTCTGGATAAGAAATACATGAGCAGTTCTGAAGATGAAAAGTACCGTATCGCTTCCGATTTTTTTGCTAAGAAAGATATAACACTTGACATCACCGATATGGCCCTTATTCAACTGGCTGCATCAGCATGGCAAAAAATTAATCCTCAGCTCATACGTCCTAAACTTGCTGCCGCTGCCCACGATACTGCCACTTCTCGTACACAAGATATAACGCCTGTGCGTATTGATTTCAGTGGAGCAGAAAGCGTTGCTGACCTTACACGCGCTATTCATGATCGGTATGTCGTTGTGTTTGATTATTCCTCACTTAAAGGGAGCGATCAGCGTTCTGTTGAACCATGGCGCATTATTTTACGAGGCCCTTCATTGTATTTATGGGGATATGATTTGGATCGGTTGGATCAACGAGTTTTTCGTTTGTCCCGCATAAGATCAGCTATTGAATTTTATGGGCAAGCCGGTGATGCCCAGCCAATGCCAGAGGGAGTTCGTGATCCTTTTACAGATTTTCTTGTGGCTCCACGACTGATGATCCGTCTGTCAGCCTTAGATCGTTTTTACCCGCATATTACTCAGTACATTGAAACGGATAACACACAAGAATGGCAATGTGTTCACACCGAGGAAGCAGAAAAAGGGGAGTGGATACACAGGATTTTATCTGCAATAGATGACGTAGTTGTTCTAGATCCCGTGGACTTGCGTGATGAAATCCTTAAACGTTTACACGCGGCAGCGCAGACATCTGAATAAGATGTGTACTCCTACGTCCTATTTCCTTATCAGATTTCTTTGGTGCAGCGTTACACACAGAAGGGAAAATAAGTATGCCTGAACCTGTTTCCCATGCTCTTGTGCGTTTAATTTCGTTAGTTTCTTGGCTTGGACAACACCAGGGGGCCACAATCCAAGAAATTGCGTCCCACTTTGACCGTACTCGTCGACAAGTGAAACGTGATATTGAGTATTTAGGGAATGTGGGAGATTCTTTGCCGGGTGCTTCTTTTGAAATTGACTGGGCTGCTTACACAGAAACCGGGCAACTTTTCCTTCGTACAACAATGGGCGCTCATTTACCTCCACGGCTGAGCGAAGATGAAGCAATGGCTTTACTTGTAAGCCTCGAAGCTATCACTGAAACCTTAGATGATGAATTATGCGCCCACCTTCCTCGCACTATTATGAAAATTGGCGCTCTTACAGGGGTGCCTCACTCCTCCATTTTCCTGAAAGACACACAGTATCGAAAACATAATCCAAAAGTTGCTGTCATACGTGATGCAATTCAGAACAAATACGCTATTACTTTTGATTACGTGAATAACTCCGGTAAATGCTCTCATCGATATGTTGATCCACGGGAACTTTCACGTGGACCACATGAGTGGTCTTTACTGGGATGGTGTCATGAAAATGAAGAAGAACGCACATTCCTTCTTTCACGTATGACCCATATTTGCATCCTCAAAACTTCAGCTACCCAGTTTCCTCATAAATCGACGGGTACACCTAAGGAAACACAGAACCTCACACAGACCCCTTCTTTACTGTTGAATGCTGAGCAGCCACAACCCCAGTGCGTGCCTATAAAATTACGTACCCCTGCACGTTGGATCGTTGATGATTATTCACTTCGGATCATTGATGAAGATGAAGGTGCTTTCACGGTTGATTTTCCCCTGTGGAATGACCAGTGGGTTGATAGCGTCCTTATGGATGTAGCACCGCATATACTCGATTGTCCTTCTCGTATACGTCAGCGGCTTCACAGGCGCGCCACACGTGCACTCCATATCTGGGAAACTATCGGTGTAAAGGAAAAAATATGAGCCCTGCACGTCGCCGTCGTCGCGTAGTACGTGAAAGTGCGGAACCAGATAATAGCACCCTTTTAAGCCCGGCAGAACGTATGCGAGCTTTTCATGAGGACCGTCATTTTCGTTCCTCGGCTCGACATGAGTGGACAGCAAATTTGCCATATGTGCCTGATCCTTTCCAATGCGAAGCAATGGATCATTTAGAAAGTGGCTCCTCTGTTTTAGTTGCGGCTCCCACTGGTGCCGGAAAAACAGTGGTAGGGGAGTTTGCTGTTTTTCTTGCGATGAGCAGTGGTCAGCGTGCTTTTTATACGACTCCTATTAAGGCTTTATCGAATCAGAAATTCTTAGATTTACAGCGGATTTTTGGTGCAGAAAATGTTGGTCTTTTAACGGGAGATACGTCTGTTCGTCCTTCAGCTCCGATTGTTGTGATGACAACTGAAGTTCTACGGAACATGATTTATGCGGAAGTTGATCTGAAAAATCTTTCACATGTGATTCTCGATGAGGTGCATTATTTAGCTGATCGTATGCGTGGCCCTGTGTGGGAAGAAGTCATTATTCATCTGCCTGCACATATTCGTATTGTTGCTTTATCTGCCACAGTGTCTAATGTTGAAGAATTCGGTTCATGGATGCAGGAAGTACGTGGTTCATGTCAGGTTGTTGTTTGGGAGAAACGGCCTGTTCCTTTGTATCAACATATGTTGGTTGGAGATCATCTTTTTGATCTGTATGCCCCGAGTCGTCATGGGAAAGGTTTGAGTTCGCGTCTGAATCCTCGGCTTTTATCTGAAGTTTCACCGCTTGGGCGTGCGCGAGGTCGTTCTTCCTCTGGTAAACGCGAAACACGGGTTGGAACAGTGATTGCACTGGATCGCGCTCACATGCTTCCCGCTATTGTTTTTATTTTTTCGCGTCAAGGTTGTGAGGACGCTGTTGCTCATATTCTGTCATCAGGTATGCTCCTGACTTCACATGATGAAGCTGCGCGTATTCGCCGGAGCGTTGATGAAGTTTTAAATCGCATTGATGTACGCGATCATGCTGCTTTAGGCGTGCGCAAATGGGCGCAGGCCTTGGAAGCTGGTGTTGCTGCTCATCATGCTGGCCTTTTACCGGTGATGAAAGAGGCCGTGGAGCGCCTGTTTGCTCAAGGACTGGTGAAGGTCGTGTATGCGACAGAAACTTTAGCTCTAGGTATTAATATGCCGGCGCGAACTGTGGTCATTGAGTCGCTCCATAAATGGAATGGTGCACAGCATGTGTCGTTGTCGGCAGGGGAGTACACGCAATTATCGGGACGTGCTGGTAGGCGTGGTATTGATAATGAGGGTCATGCTGTTGTTCTTCATCGCCGTCAAGTTGCTCCAGAGGAAGTAGCTGCTCTTGCTTCTAAACGAACGTATCCACTTATCAGTGCTTTTAGACCGACGTACAATATGGTGGCTAATTTACTGATTCATTCCACACGTGCTGCAACTCGTGAAGTTTTAGAAACTTCTTTTGCTCAGTATCAGGCAAATACGGCTGTGGTGCATTTAGCTCAGCAAGTCCGTGACTTACAATCTCGCATGGATGTCTTTGCTGCAGATATGCATTGTGATTCGGGGGATGCTCAAGAATATTTTGCTTTACGTGAGCGCATAGCTCGTCAGCAAAAGGAGGGAGCACGAGCACGGGCATATGAGGCTTTAGAAAATAAGCGTCGTCTTTTTGCTCGGGCGCGTACAGGCGATATTGTGTGTTGCCGTAAGGGGCGACGACTGACGTACTATGTCATCTGTGATGTGGCTTCGACTGCCAGCCATTCTGTTGCTTTAGTGAGTATTGGTACGGATGGGAAAAAGTATTATCTTTCCTCTGATGAACGAGTGAATTGGCTAGGTATTGTTGGTCGCATGAAGATTCCTGCCTCGCATCTTCTTCGTCGTGCGCAGGTTCGCACAAAGCTTGCTCAGGATTTATCAGCTCTTATTCGTTCTGGTACGTTATCTCGTCCGTATGCATCTGATTCTCCTGAGAAAATATCTTCAACTGAGGATTTGGAGCGTCGTTTACGTTCGCATCCGGTTCATCGGTGTCCTGAACGCGAATCTCATGCGCGTGCAGGACATGCGTGGGCGCGTGCGGCACGGGAAGTAGAGCGTTTGGTGGCGCACATTGATGGGCATACTCATTCGGTGGCGCGTGATTTCGATAGGGTATGTGATGTTTTAGAGCGTATGGGTTTCTTACGTGAGGATCATGTGAGTGAGTTTGGGCAACAGCTCACGCATATTTTTGGTGAGCATGATCTTGTCATTGTGGAGGCCTTACGCACAGGGGTTTTCCGTGGCCTTGATTATGCGCAATTAGCTGCAGTGGCTTCATGTTTTGTTTATGAGTCACGTGGTGATGAAGATTCTGCGCCAGCTTTACCGCAGGGGATTGAGCCGCTTTTGGCTGAGGCTTGGGATAGTGCATGTCGTGTTCTTGCTCGTGTGAACGAAATAGAAACTGAGGTTGGAGCGCATGTATCACCTCCACTTCACCCGGGGCTTATGGCGGCGACTGCTGCATGGGCGCGTGGGGCATCATTGACTGTCGCTTTGTCAGAATGTGAAGTGCAGGGGGGCGATTTTGTTCGCTGGATGAGGCAAGTGATGGATGTGTTAGATCAGCTGCGCCGCGTGGCTGATGAAGATGTGGCGGAGGTTATGCTTCAGGCACGTCAAGCCTTAGCGCATGGAGTGGTCGCATGGTCAGCACTGTAAAAGAAAGGCATCATCTTCTGTATTTTCTTTTCGATCTCATATGTGCTTGTGGGGCTGGGGCTGCTTTATGGGCAGCTTTTCCTGATGTGGGCGCGTGGTGGAGTATTCCTTTTGCTCTTGCTTTAGTGATTGCACGTCTCGATCATGCAGGTGCTGGCAGAGCATTCATTATTGGAGCAATATTTGGTTCTGCTTTCTGGTTTCCGCATATTACTTGGGCTATTCCTGCAACTGGTAGCTATTTACCATGGTGTGCTTTAGCGCTGGCTCAGGTTTTTTTCTTTGCTTTATGGGGATGCTCTGTTTCTTTATTGCGTGTGTGGAAATGGGCGCGGAGTGTATATGGTCAAGCTGTTACTGTGGCAGTTATGTGGGTGGGGATCGAGCAATTTCGATCGCATTGGCCTTGGTCTGGCTTCCCGTGGGGAAATTTAGCTTATCCTCAGGTGGATGGGCCGCTCGGTCATATCGCACCTTTTGTTGGTGAAGTAGGTGTGTCATTTATCGTTGTGTTTTCCGCTGTGTTGTTGCGGCGGAGTGTAGCTTTTCGTGCTGATGATGATAAACGAGCTTGGTGGGGCAGACCTGTTACTCTGCTATGTGCTTGTATTTTATTGGGCGGGCCGTATGTATTCCCTTTGCCGTTGTCTCAAGAAAATGGTGCTGTGAATGTGGGAGTTGTTCAAGGGAATGTGCGTTTACCTGGGGCCTATACATATGCTATTGAGGGAAAAGTCAGTGGCGATCATGCAGATGAGCATCGTCTTTTAGGTAGGGAAGTTTCTGATCTTGATTTTATTGTGTGGGGTGAAAATTCTTTAGATCGTGATCCGCGTGTAAGTTCTGTGGTTCATTCTCTTACTGCACATGCGGTGGATACAGTAGGGGTTCCGACTCTTGTTGGTTTACCTGAGTATCGTGAGGATCATCGGTGGAACTGGGTGGGGATGTGGTATCCCCATTCGGGTTTGTCATCCTCGTTGTATGGAAAGCAGATTCCTGTTCCCTTTGGTGAATTTATTCCTTTTCGTAGTTTTGTTTCGCGTTTAGCTACTGAAGCTGCGCAGGTGGAGGTGGATCTTCTTCCTGTGCAAAATGCTGCATATCTTGAGGCGCAGCTTTCTGATGGTCGTTTGCTACCAATGACTGTGGGTATTTGTTTTGAGGTTGCTTATGAGTCTTTACTTGCGCAGGGGGTACGGCAGGGAGGCCAAATTATTGTTATTCCAACAAATAATTATCATTTTTTAACTTCACCTGAATCTGCTCAGCAGGGGCAAATTTTACGATTCCGCGCTATGGAATTTTCACGTTCCGCTATTCAGGCTTCAACAACGGGGGAATCCATGTTGATTCGTCCAAATGGGACTGTGCAAGCTGTTTCATCTCGTATGGTTTCTGCCCATATTGCAGGTGAATTACCTTTGCGTTCGTCAATTACTTTTGCCGCACGTTATTGTGATGAAGTTATGATGGGAGCACTTATTTCTGCTGCTGTTTTATGCGGATCGGCATGTATTACTTCGCTTATTTCTCGCGGAAAAAAACGACGCGCCTTGTAAGGAAATTCCCACAAGGCGCATGAAAAGAGAATCATATTTTATGAAGTTTTTTGGTAAGAGCCTTCAGGACGTAAACGGCCTTCACGTAAAAGAGTGAGCTGCTCATTGAGCACTTCTTCAAGTTCTTCCATAGTGCGCCGTTCGCATAACATGTCCCAGTGCGTTCGCACAGGTTTATTTACTTTTTGATCTTCATCTTCTGTAGCATCGCCAAGAAGGTCGGCAACTAAACCACATCGACATTCCCATGTCGCGGGCGCAGTGGCTTCTGTTGATAAGGTCACGTCAAATTCATGACCATTAGCACACATGTAGCGAACAATGTATCGGTCTGCAAAGACGACACCTTCTTCGGATTCCATTGACTTAGCGCCAATTTGCATGCCACGAAGCGCGCGATCTGCCACAGTTCCTCCTGATATCGAACAGGTAATAAGCCAAAGTATTATAGCGCACTGAGAAGGTTTTTTGGATTTGAGCGAGAAAGTCATTCATTTTTTCACGCAAATACGTAATAAGCCGATAATGAATATTATGTCAGTTTTAATCGAATGGATTCCACTCTCCTGAATAAATAGAAATAACCTCCAGTCACCGCGCAGATAAAACACACAGGTTTCTACCTGCACTGTCCCTTTATAAAATTCATCTTTCCAGCCACGCCTTTCATCAAATATGCGCTATACAGGCTAGGCTTACACACATGAGATTAGGTGTAGATTTTGGAACCTCGCGTACCACTGTAGCCTATGTTGATCGAGGAAATTACCCTGTTGTTTCTTTTGAAGATTCCAACGGTGACCTACACGAACACATACCTTCAGTTGTCACCCTCAAAGATAACACTCTTGTTTTTGGGCATGAAGCACAAGACCTCGCCGCACAAGGCTATCCCAGCCTCCGCTCTTTCAAACGCTTACTTGCTGACCCTCAGATAACAGCTTCCACCACTGTGCGTATTGCTCATCGTGACTTCTTCATTGTCGATATTGTGACCCGTTTTCTGCACCATGTTGCCACACAACTACGTGAATCCTCATCCATCACCTCATTATGCAATGACGACACACTTTTAGAAGCTGCGGTTGGTATTCCTGCACACGCTCATTCAGGACAACGTTTCATGACCATTGAGGCATTCCGTAATGCGGGATGGTCAGTTCTTTCAATGGTAAATGAGCCTTCTGCTGCAGGCTTTGAATATACACATCGCCATGCCGGAACCCTGAATTCCAAACGCACAACAATTATGGTCTACGACTTAGGCGGTGGCACATTTGATGCTTCAATTGTGAGTGCTCAGGGAACACAGCATGAGGTCATTGCTTCTCGTGGTCATAATATGCTCGGCGGTGATGACTTCGATATTCTCCTTGCACAAATGGCTTTACGCGCCGCTTCCCTGTCTAGTGCCGATTTAACTGATATGGAATGGGCACAACTGGTCACTCACTGCTGCGAAGTCAAAGAATCACTTCATGCAAATACACGTTTCATGACACTTGAGGTTTGCGGAAAAATTGTGACGATTCCTGTTACAGATTTTTATGAAGCAGCAACAGATCTTGTTGATGAAACTTTAGCGACACTGACTCCTCTGCTCCATAAATCAGATGAGGCTCGTTTCATCCTTCCAGAAAATGTAGCAGGCGTATATGTTGTCGGTGGCGGTGCTGAACTCCCCCTCGTCTCGCGCATATTACGCACAGAATATGGTCGCCGCGTTCATCGTTCACCCCATGCTTCAGCTTCCACAGCGATTGGTCTTGCAATTGCTGCTGATGTTGAAGCAGGCTACACGGTACGTGATACTTTAGCTCGTGGTATGGGTGTTTTCCGTGAAGCTGATTATGGTGATGAAGTGGCTTTTGATTGCCTTCTTGAACCTGAATTACGCTTGAATTCACATAAAGAAATTACCGTCACTCGAACATACAGAGCGGCTCATAATATTGGATATTTCCGTTTTATTGAGTACACACGTGTCGATGAAACTGGTGTGCCTCGCGGAGAAATAGCTCCGCTAGCTGAGGTTTTTATGCCTTTCCATCGTAATTTACAAGTGGGAACAATCGACCTGTCATGCGTACCCATTGAGCGCACATCCGATGGTCCACTTGTACAAGAAAAATACCACGTTGATGTTCATGGCATTGTCAGTGTTGAAATCATTGATCTTGACACTGGATATACGGTGCGCACGAGTCTGCTGCGCGATAAAAGTAACACGCATGCTTAAGCAGTACTGCCCTCCCCTGCATGATTCAGGGAAAGGGCAGATTTACTAGATATCCTTACGATCAGGATACGGAACGTTTCATTCTGCGACGCTCAGCTAAGTCATCTACCACGGAAAGCTCAGCTTGCTCAACAGGCAAATCTGCAAGCGAGCCTTCAACTTCCCTGCATACGCGCCCGACAGCGATACCAAAAACTCCTTGGCCACCTTGTAAAAGATCGATGACTTCTTCAGTTGATGTACATTCGTAAACAGAAGCTCCATCGCTCATCAGCGTGATAGAGGAAAGATCTTCCACTCCCCTGTTATGCATTTGAGTGACGGCTGTACGAACCTGCTGAAGTGAAACACCTGCATCTAGCAGTTTCTTCACAATCTTCAGAACAAGGATGTCCTTAAAAGAATATAGTCTTTGAGAACCAGAGCCACGAGCTGCACGCACCGATGGCTGTAATAATCCTGTACGTGCCCAATAATCAAGCTGACGGTAAGTAATTCCCGCAGCAGCACAAGCAACAGGGCCGCGGTATCCTAAATCGTCATCTTGGTCAACCAGCGTATCGCCAAAAAGTAAGCCTTGACGTGCGGCTGGCACATTCGGCACAGAACTTGTGTTCACTGGTGGTCCTTATGTGAAAATAACGGGTAAGTCACTGGTACTACGCTATGCATTATTGTGCCTGTGGTCAATAATTTACACGGCGCGCCTAAATCTCAAGTTTAACGTGAAGGTTTAGTCCCGTGCTCATTTAGCTGAGAAAGTGACACACGCAGCATTTCTTGGTACAAATCACCGAATAGTTCACCGAACTCCATTGAACGCGCAGCAGCCTTTTCCATATCAGAAGCACGGCGACGCGAACGTTGCGATGATACTGTCTGGTCAATAAGATCCGCACAACGCTCCGCACTATTACGCACAGTACGTAAAGTACGCGCATCCACACCATGCGACTCTAAAAGAACAACTAAACGCACTACTTGAACACAGCGTGACGGGAAATAGCCACTCAAATCCGGTGTAATTAGCCCCAAACGCGAGTAACGCTCAAGAGTTTCCACATCCGTTCCTGCAAGATCAGCTACGTCACGAGCCGGTATCAAAGGACGATTACCCGGCAAAACAACTCGACCTTCTGAAGCAACAACACGTGCAGTTGGAACCGGTTCCACTTCCTGCCCAGCATCCAGAGCACGTAATTCATCACCAATAACACGCAACGGAGCAAAAGAATCACGCTGACGCATCAAAATGAAACGCAAACGCTCTACATCTGCCCGCGAATACTTCCGATAACCTGACCCTGTACGCTGAGGAGCCACAAGGCCTTGATCCTCTAAATAACGAATCTTCGACAAAGTAACCGCAGGAAACTCGCCGGTCAAAATCTCTACAACCTGACCGATAGTTAATACTGCCTCATGCGAAACTCCACGTGGCCACGGTGAGACAGAAAGAGAATCGCCTTCCTCATACAGAGGTTGTGAAACTGCGTTACTCATAAGACATGCGAAGGATGGTAGGTTAAACGATACTTACCAATCTGCACCTCATCACCTGCAGAAAGAACCACCTGCTCCACGCGCTCACGATTCACGTAAGTGCCATTCAAAGAACCCGAATCACGCACAATATGCACACCTTCATGAGCAATAAATTGACAATGATGACGCGATACTGTCACATCATCTAAAAATATATCTGATTTAGGTGAGCGACCAGCCTGAGTTACTTCAGGAGTGAGCAAAAAACGCGCGCCCGTATTTGGGCCACGCTGGACTATTAATAAAGCAGAACCTGCAGGTAAAGCAGCAACAGCCTCACGATCAACAGCCGATAACGCAGGAATATCCACCTGTGAATCATCCACGAGTGGGATCTTAAAAACAGACGTAGCCGTAGGATCGAATTCCTGTTGCTCCATGGCATACCTCCTGCGTATAACTGTCTATCTGCTCAGCTATTCTAAAACTAATTCCATTGTTGCGCCTACAGGCAAGTTACGTCCACTGCTGCCATTTCTTATGAGATACGCGCCCATTGCGGAGTAAAAACCTGAGCTATGCTATCGATCACAATATCAGTTGTTGTTATAACATCGACTGACGCGTTTTTTGCACGCATTTGTGCCGCAGCACCCGCTTGGATTTCCAAGGCCGTAGCAATCGTTCGCGCAGGACCTACCACTTTCCATTGATACGGCGAAGATATACGCTTGCCGTCAAGTAAAATACCTGACTCATCTGAGGTAAAAGATGAGCGCACATTCAAACGAATACCATTCAGATCTATCGCCTCTGCCCCAGCATTACGTAGCTCACCTAAAAGCATGACAAATTGAGCAGGTGTTAATGACCCTATTGGATCCGCAACCGTCATTTGCACTCCCTCACCGTGAACCGGCAAAAGCCCTGCAATAATATCCGCCAACTGTTTTGTCTGACGAGCAGCCTCTTGTGCAGCCTCATGTTCAGATTCCGCACTTTTAATTTCATCCAATTGCTTCTGAAGCTCGTAACTTTCCTGACGGAGATCCCGCTCGCGCGCATCAAGTTCACTCAACAAAACCACAAGATCTTCTTGATCTAAAGATTCCAAAGGATCATGTTGCTGCGCCCGCACCTGCGTAACTAAAGCAAAGCCGAGAAGCAAGCAAATCAGCAAAAGTAACAGGTGCATAGCACGCGGAACACCAAGAAAAGCCTCTTTTATTCGATGCGCATATGAAAACTTATACTCCAGACGCGAAGCTGCTTCAGAGCCATCATCTACAGGTTTTTTTACGCCTAATATCGGAAAACGTGCCTCATCCGCCATAAGTTATGCCTTTAATAGCAGCCGACGAATCGAAGCGGTATTAGAGAAAATACGAATCCCTAAAACCACCACAACAGCTGTTGTCATTGCAGACCCCACACCCAGTTGGGTCCCAAGGGAAACAAGCAAACAAGCAACAACAACATTCCAGAAAAAGGAGGTAACAAAAACACGATCTTGAAATTTTCCTTCAAGCCATGCGCGTGCTGCTCCAAAAAGCGCATCAAGACCTGCAACTACCGCGACCGGAAGGAAAGGTTGAAGCCATACAGGAACAGTCGGATCAAGAAAATAGCCGACGATGATTCCAAGAACAAGACCAAGAACCGCAATCATAGTGTTATTGCCCTTCTTTTGTTACTACAGGTTCAGCATAACGAATATTGCGCAGATCCAAAGCACTCATTGTGATATGAGGAGCTGCCGCCGCTCGCACAGAGATCCCGAGCAGTGACTCTGCACTTGAAAGGTAATCACCTGTATAGCCGCGCACCAAAGCCGTCGATAAGGTATTCGCATCACCAATTGCACTCACTTCATACGGTGACTGAATCGCTGTCACATTCACAAGTATTGTGCTGCCTGCTGTCCGTATAAAGGTTCCGGGGGCTACACGATTCCCATTAATACTGATACTGTCAGCTCCCGCAGCCCATAAAGCATTCACGACCATACGAAGATCTTGATCCCGAACACGCCCCTGCGAAGATTTATCAGTTGCCAGTCCTTGCGAAGCATCGGTAAGAGTGACAGTGAGGCCCGGACCAGCTACCGGCGCGCTGGCAGTGGTCACACGTAGCGAGGAATCAATAGAAGTTGTCTGCCATGTACTCTCACTTAAGCTACGCAAAGAAGTGTGAGTATCTGTAACTTCTCCTTCAAGCTGAATGACTGTCTGTTGTTTATCATGAGCACGCTGAATAAGTTCGTCACGGATATTGTGAGAATTTGCCGCATGCAAAGCACGAACAATTGCGACAGAAGAAATCCCTATTCCTACGGCACATACGGCAACAAGAAAACGATATATCCAGCGCATACGACGTGAAGGGTTTACCAGCGGCCATGATTCATACCCCGAATCTAAGGGATTATTCAATAGCTGAGTAAGCAGTGACATAGAGGCCGCAGGATCATATGAATAAGGAGGTCTATCCTGCCCATCCGGTGGGAGACTTGGATTTTCAATCATTCTTTTTCCCATATTCATATTCACACTGAGTGCCTACAGGCAAAAGACGTAAAATCTGCATCTTGTATACGTTCAGCGCGACGCAAATGATCGTTTTCTTCCACAAGTAACCGTTGTAAGGCTTGAGGAATGTGAGGGTTTTCCTCTAACCATGCGTGTACATCCTCTGATGAACATATACGACGGTCATGTGGAAAAGCTCCTGCCACAAAACGAATTCCTATGCCGATACTTGAGCGATTCCATAAAGAAACTACTTCATCAAAAAAGGCGTGAGGATCAATTCCTTCATTCTGTGTTGACATGCGTAATCCCGCTAATGTGGCAGATAAATCATCATTCGACAAAGTTCCTGACAATACTTCTTGCCATCGTGCGCTTCGCAGTTGGGCATCAGGTAAAGCACTGAGTGCTTGACGATGACGAGTCACTGTTTCGCCAGACATGTCTTCTGCCAGCCACGCATTAAGCTGATCGCAGGTAACTGCACCGTGTGCAGCCAGTACTGTACGCGCCTGCCATATGGTTGCGCGTGTGACTTGTCTGCCTCGCCAGAAGCCTTGTGACAATTCACGTAGGCCATTACCACCTTCAGTGGAATGAGGTAAAGATTCCAGGTCACAGGTGAGTACATATCGCGCTGCGGCGCAGTATAAACGGAGCCATTCGCGCTCTGCCCCACTTCCTGCACGTATGCGACCAGAGTCGTATAAATCCTCAATACGTTGCATACAGGTGAGGGCTTGGCTCCGACGTTCCTCGTATGGCAGATAGGAGTCAAATACTGTCACGCAGGTATCAATGAGTCGACGAACAACAGGTTCTTCACTTTCATCAGGAGCATGTTGCAATACTGATTTCATATATTCCGCAGGTGATATAAGAGCTTCCCTGACCATATTCCACACGGTAGACCACATCACTGCACGGGTAATAGGCGTAGGACAGCTACTGACATATTTCAAAGCAATTGCCGCAGAATTTTCATCAAAAAACGAAACTGCGTATGTCAGGTCCTCATCATTGATGACAATAAGCTGCACGTCCTCAATCGCCCCCGAGTATGCAAGGACGCCATCTGTGTCAATAGCTGTGCGCTGCGTATCTGTACGCACATCAAAACGGTGTGTGCGAACCAAAATGTCATCTCGTATAGCCCAGGTTGAAATGATAAGACGATGAGGACGTATAACAGTGGGCGGCAGCGGATAAGCGTCAGCATATTCTTCAGCCAGATCATCGGCATTATTCATATGGATAAGGTCAAATGTAAGGATACGCCCATCCTCATCAGTTTCCATATCTGTACGCAAAAATGTGGGGCCCGTCGTATCAAGCCACGTGTGAGCCCATTGTGATAAATCTTGTCCACATGCTTTAGAAAGACACTCCAGAAGATCCGACATCTGGGCTGAAGCAAAAGCGAATTTCGTAAAATACGCCCGTGCCGCAGCATAGAAAGCCTCATCGCCGACCCATGCCACCAATTGTTTAAGAACAGAGGCACCTTTGGCGTATGTGATGCCGTCGAAGTTATTTTTTGCTGCTGTCACGTCAGGAATATCAGCAAGAATAGGATGAGTTGTCGGTAACTGATCCTGCTGATAAGCCCATGCTTTACGGGCAATCGCAAAAGAAGCCCACTCCCCTGTGTACTGTGTCGCCGTTGCAGCAGCGAGGGTTCCTTGGTGGTCAGCAAATGATTCTTTCAGCCATAAATCATTCCACCAGCGTGGGGTGACAAGATCCCCGAACCACATGTGGCTCATTTCGTGAAGGATAGTATTTGCACGTCTTTGACGTTGCGCCCATGTGAGCGTATCGCGTGAAAGAAAGCTTTCCGTGAAAGTAACGCACCCAGGGTTTTCCATAGCGCCCAAGTTGTACTCTGGAACAAAAACCTGATCGTATGACCCCCACGGATATGTTAATCCGTAACGCTCATGGAAAAAATCAAGGCCAGAACGAGTAACCTCGAAAATATCATCACTATCCACATAGGGCGCTAAAGCTGTACGACACATAAGACGTAAAGGAATAGTCACATATTTTCCATCCGCGCCCTGGCCACTCGCTCCTCCTGACCACGTGCCTCCATCAATTACTGCGTACTCTCCCGCGACAAGAGCTGTGATGTAGGCCGGAAGCGGTTCTGTTACGGTGAAATCATGTTCGATAGTTGCTGATTCTTGGAACTTTCCTAAGAAAGTCGCGTTCAGAACTGCTTTATCCACGCCATTTGAAGTCACCACCCAGTGGGCAGGTGCTTTGACCGTAAAATGCCACGGAGCTTTCATATCCGGCTGGTCAAAACACGGCCACGCCCTATGCGCGTCTTGCGGTTCGAACTGAGTGTATAAGTAGATACGTTCATCTTCAGGGTCTTTATAGCGGTGAAGGCCTTCCCCTGTACGAGAGAAAAAAGCATGTCCTCTCACTGTGATGTCACAATTTTCATGTGGAGGAATACCGCATACAGTGATCCGGTCATCTGCATATGTAAAAGGATGCGGTTGCCCATTAAGGCAAACAATGTCAACTATGCCTGTGAAATCTATGACTACCGTTGGTTCTGTGGCTTGCACGGTTAAAGTTGACGATACAGGATACGTATTTTCCTGCATAAGGCCCGCTGAGCTTAAATCAACAAAAACATCCATGTATTTCAGATCAAGTATCTGACTACGATGCTGTGCCTCACGGTACGTCAAAGGTCTCATATTTCCGAATGCTATCGTCCTTATGCGGCACGTCGTCGGATGACCCTCCGTTAAGCCACAATCCGAGCCTAAGATAGGGCGTATGACTATGACCGTTCGTGATATTCGTCCAGATGTTCGTCCTCTTTCTTTTTCCGAGGCAGTATCTCGTATAGAAGATGCCACTTTGGTCATACATGGTCATCAAGGGTGGGATACGCCTGTCAGTGGAGTCACCGTTAATTCATCCGATATTGAACAGGGGTGGATTTTCGTTGCTGTTGCAGGTCTTGTTCAACATGGAGCATGTTTTTTTCCCCAGGCTGTTGCTGGCGGAGCAGTTGCTGTTGTCACTGATTCTGCGGGAGCACAAATTATCAAAGAAATATCAACAAATATTCCTGTAGTAGTCGTTCAAGATCCACGTTTTGCTGCTGCCACTATCGCCTCAGTAATACATCATGATCCAGCAACACGTATTCGCACACTCGCTGTCACCGGAACAAATGGTAAAACAACGACCACGTATTTAATGCGTTCAGCTTTACGTGGCACTTATCCAGATGCAGCGTTGTGTGGAACTGTGCAAACCCATGTAGGGGACGTTGAGTTTCTTTCTCAAAAAACCACTGCAGAATCACCTGTCGTCTACAGATTTTTAGATCTTGCTGCGCAAAAGAATCTCGGTGCTGCAATTGTGGAAACATCTTCACATGCACTCAGCCTGGGACGTGTGCATGACATTATTTTCGACGTCGCTGTATTTACGAATCTTCAGCACGATCACCTTGATTATTACGGTGATATGGAGAATTATTTCGAGGCGAAAAAAGAACTTTTCACCCCACAACATGCCCGTTTTGGAGTGATATGTGTCGATGATGTATGGGGTCAACGTTTGGCTCGTGAAACCTCAATTCCCCACGTCACCTATGCCGCTATGACTGATACGCCTGCTGATTGGTGCGCGCGCGAGATACATTGTGACAGAGATACCCACAGCACTATTTTTACCCTTCAGTCCCCGCAGGGTGATTCCTATCGTCTTTCGCTTCCAATATTAGGTAGCGTGAATGTGCAAAATGCTGTTGCAGCCTTCATATCGGCGCTCACTTTAGGGTTAGATATTGATGAGGTTATTGCATCCCTTGCACATGCAGATCAGATTCCTGGTCGTATGGAAATAGTTAATCCTGCTCGCACCGATCAGCCGCTTGTTATTGTTGATTTTGCTCATACACCTGAAGGGCTTGAGTGGACACTACGAACAGCACGTGATCTTACTACAGGTCGTGTGAGCGTTGTTTTTGGAACTGATGGTGAGCGTGACCCATCAAAGCGAGAGGATTTAGGCGCTGTTGCCGCACGTGAAGCTGATGTTTTGTGGGTAACTGACGAAAATCCTCGTTATGAGGATCCTCAGTCTATTCGTAATTTTTTGTTACGTGGAATTGATCGCGTACGGCCTGATCGTGTGAATGTTACGGAAGTGAGTACTTGTCGTCGTGATGCTGTGCGACGCGCGATTTTACAGTCGCATGTAGATGACATTGTTATGATTACAGGCAAAGGACCTGAGTGGTATCAAGAAATCGAAGGAATTAAACACGCATACAGTGATACGTCCACTGCACGTGAGATCCTTCAGCAAGCACCATCATTTGACTGATTTTTCACCCGAGTGGGTGGCTTGTTGTGACATTTGATAACAAGTGCAAGCGCTTTTCCTTCTTTGCTTTACTTTTTCTTTCGCGCTCACACGTGATTTTGAAGATTGTATTGCTTCACCTGTAAAAGTCCTACTCTTGTCACAGATTCATAGCATGGGAAAGACTCTCAAATACATCAACACACATACATCACCTTTCATCATGGTAAAGCAACCTGTTGTATGTTAATAAGATCCACACATGTCAGCGAAAGGGAAAATTGTGCCTATACCCTCATCTTTTCATGCTGCCTTATCCTCCGCAGAGCGCAAATATCCGTCGATTGAACTATCAGATGGTCACTGGCTCATTGCTGGCACACATGAACTTTTATATCTAGCCACAGACGCAATAATTGACCGATGCGCATGGCATGAAATCCAATCCGCACAGTGGACTGCATCTTCACGCTCTTTATCAATTCTGTGGACTGATCCTCAACGCGAACCTTTTCACGCAATCACCCGCAATGATAATGTCACTGAATTTATGACAATGATGCGTGAACGTGTCGAATACACCATCATCATGATGCGTCACGTCATATCTGAAAATGGCACACGTATTGTGGCTCAAGTACGTCGCGCGCCTACTGGTGAACTTTTCTCAGTACTCTCAGCCTTTGGCACTCTAAATGATGAAGGTCAAAAGCTCGCTCATCGTCTTGAATATGAAGTCCGAGAAAGTGTTGGCCTCGAATAAGGAAACACTCACTGATCGCGCTCAGTGAAAGAACGTTTTTTCTCCTCTAAACGCATAAGCACAGTAAAAGCTTCATTATATTGAGGATCTTGAGGTGACAAGCGCTGTACCAAAGTGCGCGCGTCAGCCGTGCGACGTGTGAAATCCATACGAACCATTGCCACCACCGCACCACGACAATAAGATCGCACGTAGTCTTCACGATCAATAGGAAGAGGAGTAACAACAAGCTCAGAAACAACTTCCGCTATTCCTGGCCCCATTTCACGACAGATCGCATCGATAAAACCTTTCGTTGCATTCATTACGCTGTCGTGCCCTTTGCCGTGTAGAGCTTCTTGTTCACGCAAAATCTGTAAAAACGCATCTAAGCCACCGATTGCACGAATAGCATCATGAACTGCGCGAAATTGCGGAACCTGAAAAGAATCTCCCTCAAGATACTCAAAACCTGAGCCAACCACATCCATCGGATGTTGTAATAAGGAAGCTAAGGCTAAACGCTCTACCTGAACAGCACGATCAAAAGTCCCCATCATATACGAATGTGCAACAGGTTCTGCTGCTACCAAGGATTGAGAATTACGAGTATTTTGATAGGCCTGAGGACGTACCCGTTTTTCACGTGCATTTCCGCGTCCCGCACGTTGAACTTCACGTCCAACTTCATTTATTCCTATTCCCAGCCAACCAGCAACAGTACGAATATATTCGCCACGTAAAGCATAATCTTTAATATCTGCAAGGATAGGGGCTGATAAACGCAAGGCCTGTACTCTGCCTTCTGCAGTACTCAAGTCCATTTGCGACAAAGCTGAACGAATCACGAATTCAAAAAGGGGCGTATGAGATTCGATCAGTGCTATCAGCGCTTCATTTCCGCGTGCCATACGTAAATCGCATGGATCCATTCCAGAATGTTCAACAGCAACAAAAGTCTGAGCAGCAAAGTTTTGGTCCTCATGGAAAGCACGCATCGCGGCTTTTTGACCTGCAGCATCACCATCAAAAGTAAAAATAACTTTCCCACCGTGAGCGCGCCCATCAGATAAGACAACCCCTGCTGCAGGATCAGCAACATCCCCTAAAAGCCGCCTCACTATTTTGACGTGCTCAGAACCAAAAGCTGTACCACACGTAGCAACCGCACACTGTTCACCTGCAACGTGAGCAGCCATCACATCCGTGTACCCTTCAACGATGACTATGCGGCGTTTGTGAATAATAGATTTTTTCGCTAAATCAAGGCCGTACAACACTTGCGATTTCTTATAAATAGGTGTCTCAGGGGTGTTGAGATACTTTGGTGATTCTTTGTCAGAATCATCCAAACGACGAGCACCAAAACCTACAGTGGCACCTGTAATGTCACGAATCGGCCACACCAAACGATCCCGAAAACGATCATATAACCCGCGTTTACCTGAAGTAGCCAAACCTGCGATCTGTAGTTCGTGGTCAGTAAAACCACGAGAGCGCAAATAGCGTGTGAGATGATCCCAACCAGCAGGAGCATATCCCACACCAAAATGTCGACACATTGCCTCTGTAAAACCACGTTGAGTTAAAAATTCACGGCCAACGTGGGCTTGAGCAGTAGCGAGTTGTTGTTGATAAAATTCTTGTGCTATTTGATGTGCGTCAAGAAGTCGCTGTCTGCGTCCGGGTTCTTCTTGCCGAGTCGCTCGACCGCCTTCTTCATAATGCAATGTAATTGATGTTTTTGATGCAAGAAATTCAACGGCTTCAACAAAAGTGATATGTGAAATCTTTTCAATGAAATAGAAAACATCGCCGCCTTCGCCACAACCAAAACAATGCCAACGTCCCAGTTGTGGTCGCACATGAAAACTCGGTGTTCGCTCATCATGGAACGGGCAAAGCCCTTTCAAAGAATCAACACCGGCTGGACGCAAAGTCACATGTTCACTCACGATATCTTCGATCCGTGAGGCTTCACGCACTGCGTCAATATCCTCCCTACGGATCAAGCCTGCCATAGGAATGATTTTAGCGATCTTTACCTATAGATGCCCCCTCACGGACAGCATTCAACTGTCTTTCCTTAAGATGAGATGAGCAATTAAAGTGATTTAAAGTCATTGTGATTCGTGAAACATTTATTTGCCAATAGTGGTACACGTATATAAAAGCAAATTCATACACGCAAGCACGAGCAAGACACACATACAGTCGAGTGGACCTTGAGAAATAAAGTCCCTTCATAAACACGCCCGTCTCTGGCTCCCCTGCCAGCGGAATGCACCAAAGATTCCGACAAGCTCTACAACTGTGAGGAAAGTAAACCACACAGACGAGCATGCCACGCATAAGCTGACACATCTGTTAAAGAAGCCACCTGATCGATAACTACCCTAAATCGCGCGTTCTCATCCTCAGCTTCACGCCATGCGTCAACAAATACCGGTTCTAAATGCTCAGGACCTGATTGCCACACAGCATCAACAAGGTCAGCAAGTAACGTACGCTGCTGATAGTACACAGGTTCAGTTTCACGAGGCTCCATCACATAATGTGCAGCCAATCCTTTCAACACAAGGATTTCTGCCCGTGTACCCTCAGGAACAATAAGATCTGCACTGTAACGTCCAAAAGAACCCGATCCAAAACGCTCACGTGTCGCCTTCACCGTTGCCACACAAAAACGTCCAATCAATTCAGATGTCAGATCCTTCAAAGCAGCAAGACCTGACCAGCCTCCGTTAAAAGAGGTCAGCCAGCACCGCAAAGAAATGATACGCTCCAAAGCCTGTGCCAGATCATTTTCCCCGCAACGTGGCTTGTACCATTTCATCGTTGTCTCCAGCACGTCACAAATATGACGCTCATCTGCAAGAAGCCCCAGATTAATTTTTCCCGTGGCAATACCATCTTCTACATCGTGAACTGAGTAAGCAATGTCATCGGATAAATCCATTATTTGCGCTTCAATACAGCGACGTCCCACAGGAGCTTCTTGACGCAACCAGTCAAATACCACCTGCTCATCAGAATATACCGAGTATTTCTTCATTGAATAGGAACGATCAGGACCTTGTGCGCGCCTCCACGGATATTTGCAGACAGCATCCAATGTTGAACGTGTCAGATTCAGGCCTGCGACACCTCCACTACGATCACGTACTTTTGGTTCTAAACGTGTCAGTATCCGCAGAGTCTGTGCATTACCTTCGTACCCACCGACATGTTGGCTTAATTCATCCAGTATTTTTTCACCATTATGTCCAAAAGGCGGATGTCCTAGATCATGTGATAGACACGCTGCATCCACCACATCAGGATCAGCCCCCAACATTTTGGCAAGCTCGCGCCCAACCTGCGCGACTTCTAATGAATGAGTCAGACGAGTACGAATAAAATCATTGCTCATCGGGCCAAGAACCTGCGTTTTTTCACCTAAACGACGCAGTGCCGCAGAGTGCAAAATCCTTGCGCGGTCACGCTCAAAATCTGTCCGAAAACTCGTTTTACCTGCTTCTGGTACGCAACGTTCTTTGTCACGGTCACTGTAGGAAAAAAGATTCACGTGACCAGCCTAACGGCTCATCAACCCCTATGTGAAAGAGGAACATGCCACGATGTATATTGTGACTCCTGAAGTTCCTGCTTCCTCTGTTCGGACAATGCGGATACATCGCAAACATACTGGCCCTACCCCTTGGTGGCATGACGCGGTTATTTGCGCTTTTCCCGCTCGTATGAATGAGGATTGCCTCAATGCTGTAAGCGCATATGCGCAGCCACTCAGTGAGTTAGGTTTTCATGCGATCTCATTTACGCCAGCGAAACCCGACATCGTGTGGGATATAGATTCCAGCCTTGCTGGGTGTGTGAGTGCCTTTCATCAGCATAACCTCAAAGCCTTGTTGGTACTTCCTGGAGCTTCTTTGCCTACGATTGATCGCACTTTTAATATCACCGAAGGAATTACCACTTTATTAACGCGTGTGCGTGCTGCTTTGACACTTGGAATCGATGGTATTGATTTAGGAATGTTAGATATGCCTGCTGATGTACGCGGCGATATTCCTGATGCTGATGCTGATATTTTACGTTCTCGTTTTTCTGATCTTGTGCAAATACTTTTAGCTGAAATAGGCGGTGATGATAATTCACCGGTTTTAACAGCGGCTTCACCTATAAATAATCCTGATATTCTGCGACGTCAATTAGAAGATGACTGGTTCCACCATTTACGTGATACCGCATTAGAGAACATTCCTTGGGACAGCTCAGTTTTACATGAGGTTCTGTCAAAATCTTTCGATGTGCATGATTCTGTCGGTCAAGTCAATGCATGGTCATATTCGGCTTTATCGCATAGGCCCCACTATCCCGCTGAGACACCCAAAGCATGGGAATACGATGCCTCATCTGAGAGGCGTTCAGCCATGATTTTTTTCAGCTTATCTTTACCGGGTGCAGTGTATATTCCCTGGAACGATGTGGAAAGTATTTTTTCATATGCGACACATGCAGCAAAAACAGTTCCACACACTGCCTCTGATGATCCTTCTTTCCTTTCTCGTATACGTGAGGCACTTAAAATCCGTTCCCGTTATTCCTTAGGCACAGCATCTTTCGCTTTGGTATCGGGATTGCCGTGGGCACATTCTGGAGTCTCAGTCCATGTGGTCTCTGATGTCATGGTGGTGTTAAATACTTCAAATGAAACTGTACATGTGCCTGATTGCCATGAGTTTTTAATTTCTTCAGTAGGCACAGCTTCCTTATCTGAAAATTCTGTTGCTGTTGCCCCAAATGCATGCGCTTGGTTCAAAGTAGCGCGAGTAAAACCTATCCCCTCACCTTTCTGAGGTTTCTTTCCTGGGGTTGTCAGGGTGTGCGAGGGGACGGCATCTATTACACAGATTTTTCAAGTAAATCCAAAGCATGTCGTACCTGCGTGGCATTCATCTGCCCAGGTGCTGAAGCATGTTCCGCCGTTGCAAAAGTTGCTGAGCTACCAGCCGTGATACCGCATATACGTGTCAGTGCCCCCGCAGGTCCCATACCTATGCCGATAATGGGGCGCGAAAAAGTGTCATGGGCCCATATTTGTGTTTCTAAAATCGTGAGAAGATCATGTGAATCTCGCGCATAGCAAGCAAATTTCACAATATCCGCACCAGATTGCACCTGACGAGTCACAATGTCACGTAAATACGAGGAAGATGGTGTAGCCGTGAAATTATGAAAAGAAGCAATGACAGTAGCCCCTAATTGGTGAGCTTCGTGAATAAGTTCTGCTGAACCCTCACGTTGTATCTCGATATCAACGGCGTCATATCGGGAAGCAAGGTTTCGTATAATCTCATGATATTGCGCATGCGAAGCTTGACCTTCGCCTCCCTCATATTGGGTGCGATAAGTTGCTAGAATTGGACTGTCCACCTCACTTATCAAAGTATCATATGCTGTTTGCGTATTTTCCTTGAAAAAATCAAAGCGCCATTCATACATGTCATGAGGATATTTTGAGGCGCGGCGTATCTGGCAGGCCAGTTCATCACATGTCTGCGCGGTCAAGGGAATGATAATGCGTGTACGTGAACCAAAAGTGATAGTCCCTCGTGCAGATTGTCCGTCACGTCCCACTGTGATGATGTTATCCACCATCAGCACCGTCCTCAGCTAAATGTAGTTGCTCTTTTTGCGCAGGAGTTAAGTATGGTGAGTCTAGCCACCCATCCGGCAAATGCGGGGTTTTTTCTCCCCCCGCGCGTCCTCGTGGCCCTTGCGCGGCTTTAGGAAAAGGCTGATCTAAGTCTAAAGCATGTAAACGTTCATGAAGTTCCCCCAATGAGGACACTTTATTTAAGGCTCCACGGATTGGCCCACCTATTGCAAAGCCTCGTAAATACCATCCCACATGTTTACGCATTTCACGCAAAGCACGGAACTCATCATTTTCTTTTTCAACAACCCACTGTGCATGTTTTTCAATGATTGCAGCTACTTGTCGTAACGTTGGTCCTTGTAATTCCGGCAAACCATGCAGTGCCCGTACAAGATCACGGAAAATCCAAGGGCGCCCTTGGCAGCCACGCCCAACAACAACAGCGTCACAACCAGTATCATTCATCATGGCAAGAGCATCAGCACCAGAAAAAACATCACCATTGCCAAGTACTGGGATTTTAAGTCTGTCTTTCAGACGGGCAATATGTTCCCATCGTGCTTTACCTGAATAGTGTTGCGTTTGCGTTCGAGCATGTAAAGCAACAGCAGCTACTCCCGCTTTTTCCGCGATGCGAGCAGCATCCATGTAGGTATGGTGTTCCTCATCAATACCAATACGCATTTTAATTGTGACCGGCACAGTGACATCACGGTGCACACTCGCTGATTCTGTTGCATGTACAACGCTGGTCACAAGATCAGTGAATAAATCTTTTTTCCAGGGTAGTGCCGCTCCCCCGCCTTTACGGGTAACTTTAGGGACAGGGCAACCAAAATTCAGATCAATATGATCTGCAAGATCTTGGTCAACTAAAAGCCGCGCAGCCTGTGCCATTACTGTTGGATTCACGCCGTAAAGTTGTACAGAACGAACACGCTCAGCAGGATCAGGGCGCAACATGTCAAAAGTACGCGCAGATCCTTCAACAAAAGCTCGTGACGTGACCATTTCCATCACATATAGACCCGAGGGAGCATCTATACGAGGTGTCGGCACATGATTTTCAAACCAACGATCAGGTAATCCGCTTTCTCCGTATTCGCGGCAAAGGCGACGAAAAGGCGCGTCAGTAACCCCAGCCATTGGCGCAAGAACGACAGGTGACCAGACGCGCAGTGGCCCAACCTCGAATGCTGGGGTTGGGCCGCTGACATGTACTGGATTTTCAGGCACTCAGCAAGCTCCGAGTCGTTCGATCAGCCAGGTTTTTACTTCAGCAAGTGCTACGCGTTCTTGAGTCATTGTGTCACGGTCACGAATAGTAACAGCTCCATCATTTACTGAGTCAAAGTCGTAGGTGATGCAGTAAGGGGTACCAATTTCATCTTGACGACGATAACGACGTCCAACCGCTCCCGCGTCATCGTATTCAATATTCCACAATGTACGTAGTTCAGCGGCGAGTTCACGAGCAGGACCGGTGAGTTCGTCTTTACGTGAGAGTGGGAATACGGCTGCTTTCACAGGTGACAAACGCGGATCAAGGCGCAGCACTGTACGAGTATCAACACCACCCTTTGTGTTCGGAGCTTGATCCTCATGATATGCCTCAATAAGGAATGCCATCAGTGAACGAGTAAGGCCAGCAGAAGGTTCGATAACATAAGGTGTCCACCGTTCGCCGGTAGGCTGGTCATAGTAATCAAGCTTTGCACCTGAAGCTTCGGAGTGAACGCCTAAATCGTAATCTGTACGGTTAGCGATTCCTTCAAGTTCACCCCATTCACTGCCTTGGAAACCGAATTTGTATTCGATATCAACGGTTCGCTTGGAGTAGTGGGAAAGTTTTTCTTGTGGATGCTCGTAAAAACGAAGATTTTCTTCAGCGATTCCTAAACCAACGTACCATGCTTTTCGATAGTCAATCCAATATTGATGCCATTCTTCATCGGTTCCCGGGGCACAGAAAAATTCCAGTTCCATTTGTTCAAATTCACGTGTCCGGAAAATGAAGTTGCCAGGGGTGATTTCATTACGGAATGATTTGCCGATTTGTCCGATACCAAAAGGTGGTTTCTTACGTGCGGCGGTCATGACATTCGCGTAGTTAATGAAGATGCCTTGAGCAGTTTCTGGACGCAAGTAATGCAAACCAGCTTCGTCATCTACGGGACCTAGGTATGTCTTCAGTAAACCTGAGAATGCGCGAGGCTCTGTCCAAGCACCAGGCTGTCCAGTAACAGGGTCTGGAACATCTGAAAGCTCAACAGTGTCAGGATCTAATCCTTTACGCGCAGCGTAGTTTTCGATGAGTTCATCAGCGCGGTAGCGCTTGTGTGTGTGGAGCGATTCAACAAGTGGATCGGTGAAGGCTTTCACATGTCCGGAGGCTACCCATGTTTCGCGGGGCAAAATAACTGATGAATCCAGCCCTACAACGTCTTCACGTGAACGGACCATATACTGCCACCATTGTTTTTTAATATTTTCTTTCAGCTCTACGCCGAGCGGCCCGTAATCCCATGCAGATCGGGTTCCGCCGTAAATTTCCCCACAGGGAAAAACGAAACCACGACGTTTAGCCAAGCTGATGACTGATTCGAGGCGGGAAGGTCCTTTTGCCACTATGCACTCCTTATAATGCGGGGTGTCGCATCTGGCTGGTGCGACACACGTCAAGATGAGTTTACCTTTCGTAGCATGTACTCACACTTCTGAAAACTGTGAAGCCTATGGCAAAGTCCATGCGCATACGTATATCGACATTTTTACTGGCGCACACATTGCAATTGCATACGAATACCTGCACGGGTTCATATTCTGGGGAACTGCAATGGAATAATTTGAAGATGAGCCCCTATTATCCGAGTCAATAGGCCATGTTTTCTTTGCGAATTATGAAGAAAAACACGGAAAAAACGCCTTCCGCTCTTTTGACAATGATTCTCATTTAACTTATAAATGAGAATATGCGTCGTTCATTTTCACAAACTTCACTCATCCTCTCTGGTATTACATGCGCCGCTTTCCTTCTATCCGCATGTTCAACTGCTCCATCTACCACCACCGAGCAAAGCAGTTCATCACTTAACAAACTTCATGTGATGACCTCCTTTTATCCTCTGCAATATCTCACTGAAAAAATCGGTGGCGACCACATTATCGTTTCTTCATTAACACCAGAGGGTGCAGAACCTCATGATTTAGAAATCACACCCTCAAAAGCCAATGAATTAGCTTCATCGGAAGCCATTGTGTATCTGAAAGGTTTTCAGCCTGCTGTAGATGAAGCCATTGAAATGCAGGCGCCAAAAACAGTGATTGATGTGTCCTCAGCAGTTCAGCTTCTCTCATCTCAAACTGAAGAAGCCGATCACGATGCCGACCATGACCATGACGCCGATCATGAATCCGGGCACGATCACGAAGCTGAACACGCAGATCATCACCATCATCACGATATGGATTTTGATCCTCATTTCTGGCTTGACCCCACACGTATGGCACAAGCTGCCACAGCTATCGGACAAGCACTCGCATCAGCAGACCCTGAACATGCACAAACCTACACTTCAAATGCCGCTTCCTTAAAAAAGAACCTTGAGGATCTTTCTACTTCACTCGTGCAAGGCACAGCTCAATGTGAACATACAACCTTCGTCACTGCTCACACAGCATTTGGCTACCTCGCTGAACGTACAAAACTCACACAGGTTGGAATATCTGGACTTGATCCCGATGCTTCTCCCTCACCTGCACGGCTTAAAGAAATCGCTGAACTCGTGAAAGAACAAGGCATCACCACAATTTTCACTGAAGCACTAATCGACCCGAAAGTAGCGGAAACTCTAGCTCAAGACCTTGGAATCACAACAGCAGTACTTGACCCTATCGAATCACAAAGCAGTCCAGACAAAGATTACGCAGCAGTGATGAAAGACAATATTGCTGCTTTAAGGACGGCATTAAGTTGCAAGTAACAGCAGCTTCACATACTCCGGCGGGTGTTTCCACAAGCGAAACACCCGCCCTTGCCGTACACAATCTCCACGCAGCGTGGGATTCACACCTCATCATCAACAATATAAGTTTTGACTTACCACAAGGCCAAGTCCTCGCAATCACTGGTCCTAACGGATCAGGAAAATCAACCCTCATACGATCTTTACTGGCAAACACACCTCTTGTAACCGGAGACATCCTATTCTTTGGACATGCAACCCACAGCAAAACTTTCCCGTGGAAACGTATCGGCTATGTCCCACAACGTTCTTCCGCACACGGAGCAATTTCCTCAACCTGCTTGGAAGTAGTGGCCTCCGGTTTACTTTCACGAACAAAATGGTGGCTTACACATAAAGACATGACACGCGCTCGTGAAGCACTCACACATGTGGGCCTCACTGAGTATGCTCATCTACCTTTCGCTCATCTATCCGGCGGGCAAAAACAGCGTGTACTTATCGCACGCGCGCTAGTACGAAAACCTGACCTCCTCATCATGGATGAACCAATGGCAGGTATCGACCAAGAATCACGAAATCAACTTGCCCACGTTGTCGCCTCAGAAAAAGAAAAAGGGCACAGTGTTTTAGTGGTACTACATGAGCTGGGAGAACTCGGTCCCCACCTTGACCGTGAAATTCATATAACCACAGGACGCATCTCCTACGATGGGCCTCCTCACCTCAGTGAACTTCCAGATCCTGCACACCGCGACTGCGGGTACTACGTTGAAAGAGACGCGCATCCCCATGCTCACTGAACTTCTTGATATGTTGTCCTCACCGCTTATGCAACGTTCACTGCTTGCTGCATTACTTATCGGCATGTGCGCACCTGTAGTCGGCACTTACCTTGTCCATCGCCGACTTGCAATGCTCGGTGACGGTATCAGCCACTTATCACTGACCGGTGTCGCATTAGGCTGGCTTGCAGCAGCAACAGCTCATGTAGCTTCCCCTGATAGATGGGCAATACCTGGCGCCCTCATTATTTCCATTATCGGAGCCGTAGCCATTGAACTTATTCGTTATTCAGGTCACGCCTCTGCTGACGTTGCCCTTGCCATGATTTTTTATGGAGGCATTGCTGGCGGCGTGCTTCTTATCGGTATTGCTGGCGGCACAAGCGCACAATTAAATTCATATCTTTTCGGCTCAATTTCCACGGTTTCATGGAACGATATTTTTTCTGTTTCGCTCCTTGCAGGAATTGTGCTTTTAATTGGAATTGGTATTACCCCCGCACTTTATTCAGTCACAAATGATGAAGAATTCGCACGTTCAACGGGCCTACCTGTCCGATTTTTATCAATGATTTTGGCAATACTTTCTGCTCTTACAGTTGCTATTGCTATGCGCATAGTAGGATCTTTACTTGTTTCGGCTCTTATGGTCATTCCAGTAGCCATTGCTCAACTGTGGGCAGCTTCATTTCGTTCAACAATGACATGGGCAATGATTATTGGAACATGTCTGACGGTAGGAGGACTTACCTTTACCTACTTTGTCGATTTATCTCCTGGCGCAACTATTGTTGTCGCGGCAATTGTGCTTTATGCAGTGGGCTTTATTATTCATGGGATTGTTACTTCTTTCCGTCGTCAACATTTAACATCACTGACACGAAGCCGTGAAGCATCAACACATGAGTAACCTCTTATAAGATTTCATTTAGAATACTCGCTATTTTCTGTTGTGAAAGAAAAATAATCTGATAAGAAATGACTACACTTACCATGCTATTTCTTTGAGGATTGATTATCCAAAAAAGTTTTTATTTACGATAAAATGCTCGTGAGAATACACGTAAACGAAATATACTCCTATACAAATACAATCAAGCAGAGGGACATATGTTTTTCCTTCTCAACTGTGAGGACACCTTATGCAACGCATGACGAAACAACGCCAAGCAGTCCTCGATGAACTCGAACGCGTACGAGAATTTCGTAGTGCGCAGCAAATTTTTGAGCAATTGAATTCTCAAGGTTATCGTGTAGGCCTTGCAACCGTTTACCGTAATTTACAGGCCCTCGCTGAGGATGATTATGTTGATGTTCTGCGTTCATCTGATGGGGAAGCTCTTTACCGCCGCTGCGCAACCTCAGAACACCATCATCACTTAGTTTGCCGAAAATGCGGATATGCAGAAGAAATATCCCAAAGCACCATTGAAACATGGGTAGCAAAAATAGCTGCATCGCATGGATTCAGTGAAGTTGAACATTCAATGGATCTCTTTGGGATATGCGCAAATTGCAGCCCTCGATAACATTGACAGGTAACGGAGGCACATGATGTTTTCATGGATTTCATCCGGATTCCCTCTTTTTATTTTCCTTTTTTTCGTTGTTTTTTTCCGCGCCCAATTGACGTATTGGCTTGGACGGGCGGCTGCACACGGTTTCATCTCCGCCGAAAAACGTACTGGTTTCTTAGGTGCAATCGCTCGTTGGTTCAATGGACCTACTCCACGTAAAGGCGCTCACATACTCGACAAATGGGGACTTGTCGTTATTCCTTTATGTTTTCTTACGGTAGGTGTACAAACGGCTGTTAATGCCGGAGCTGGACTCGTTCGTTTACATTGGCGCACATACACATTAGCTATGATTCCCGGTTGCATAGCATGGGCAATCCTTTATTCGCTGGGATTGCTGACCCTGTGGACTTCCACTCTTCAAGCAATCGCTGGTTCACCTTGGGGATGGGCAGGTATCACCACAGTGCTTCTAGTTTTTGGAGGCCTCATTTGGCACACGCGCCTGCGTAGAAATAAGGAATCAGTCTGTCCAATCACACCTAGCGACAGTGAAAGTGCTGAGCTTTCTCGCTCACACTAAAACGAGGACATCTGACCTTGCGCAAAAGAAAATACACCTTAACGCAGCTCGTTAATACTCTTTCTTTCGGCTAGTTTCGCATACGTGAAACACTGGGAGAACACATGAAAAATTTCCACCAAGCAATTAGTTACCTGAGTGTTACCTGATCGACTGCTGCACCAAAACGTCGATCACGGCCCGCATATTCAAGGACGCAATCCCATAATTCTTCACGATCAAAAGCCGGCCACGGAGTTGGTACGAACATTAATTCCGCATAAGCTAACTGCCAGAGCAAATAATTTGATACTCGCTGCTCGCCGGAACTACGAATCATTAAATCCACATCAGGAATATCTGGCAAGTACAAATGACGCGCAAAAGTACGCTCATTAACCCCTTCTGGACGAAGCCTACCTTCTGCTACACCCTGCGCGATACGACGAGCCGTATCAGCGATCTCTGCCCGACCTCCATAATTCACACACATAACTAGATCAAGGGTTGTATTCTGCTGTGTTTCTCTTTCAGCTTTCTGTAGTGCCTTCACCACAGATTTCCACAAACGCGGATGGCGACCCGACCAGCGAACCCGTACTCCCCACTCATTTAATTGCGGAGTACGTCGCTCCAATACATCGCTTGCATAGCTCATGATAAAACGAATCTCTGCCGGGGATCGTTTCCAGTTCTCGGTGGAAAATGTGTAAACCGACAGATAACGCACTCCTATGTCAATGGCCCCTGCAATCGTATCCATCAAGGCGTATTCGCCAGCTTTATGCCCTTCTGTGCGCACAAGACCTCGCTCATTTGCCCAACGTCCATTACCATCCATCACTATGGCAATATGCTGTGGGATTTCGCTACTTGGCAAGACAGGAGGATTTTTGGACCATTGCCCAGGCCCGCATAAAGAGGCATAAGGATCTTTCGGAGCACGTTCATAAGGTGTAAGTTTCATCTTTTCTCCCATACGCGCAGAGACTAAAACAGAGCATATTCTCTTTTTACTGCTGATCCCTACATGTATTCTTTACAACAGTAAATCTTTTCTTTCACCTATTCATTATATTTTTAGAATTTCATGGAGTCATACGGCTGCTTTCCAAGAATTTCAATGATTGCAGGCGACGTTCCACATGCCATTGCATATAAGCAGACACCAGAGCAGAAGCTTCCGTATAGGCATATTTTTTAGCTTTTTTCACGGATTCCCAGTCACCTGACAGTAAATCCCCTAAAAGAAGCATGGCATCTACTGATGGTGCTAAAGCCCCTGCGGGACGACAATCATCACATACAGCTCCGCCCTCAGGAATCGAAAAAGACTTATGAGGACCTGCAGCGCCACACATTGCGCAGTCAAAGCATGATGGTGCCCATCCTGCAATCGCTAAAGCACGTAACATATAGGATGTCACAATTAATCTGGGATGGTGACGGCGGTAAGCTAAAGAATGAAGCGCTCCTAAAAGTAATAAATACTGATTATGAGTGCGTTCTTCACCGTCACTTGTGAGGCGCTCAGCAGTTTCAACAAGTACATGAGCTGAAGCATACAGTTCATAATCAGCTGCTAAAAGTTCACCGTAGGAAGCAATTGTTTCTACTTGAATGACCGTATCAAGTGTACGGCCTTTGTGGAGTTGCACATCAACAACGCTGAAGGGTTCTAATCGAGCACCAAAGCGACTAGAGGTTCGCCGTATCCCTTTAGCCACAGCTCGAATCTGGGCGTTATCACGAGTAAGTAACGTGATGATCCGATCTGCCTCACCTAATTTATGAGTGCGTAGCACAATAGCTTCATCACGGTAAGTCCTCATCACTTTCTTATTGTCCCATTTTGTTGGCAATGGTTCTGTATAAGTATCCTCCCCTTTTTACCCCAGAGTCGTTTTTACGCCTCTTTTATTCTTGAAATAAGGAATACTTTCACTCAAAACGACTGTGGGGATAGTGGCACACGCCTTCTGCTATCACCATCAGAATCAGACTAACGGCATATTTGCTTCACGTACTTCACGGTACTGGGCTAAATGCGCGTACAACTCATCGTGCAACGGATTCTTACGGCGTTTCACTACCGTGTAAATCTGGTAGATAACAACAGCAATATTCGCTGCTAAAGCAACAGCAGATACAGTGAATAAAGCTGCTGGATTATGAGAAGAATCAACTGCGAATTGTGAGGAGGTGACGAAAGTAGGGACAGCCATAGTGAACATCATCCAGAAGGCAAGAGTGTGAGCACGATGTTGCAACCACACACCCTTTTTCACAAAGAAAGCAGGAATTGTGCAAGAAATCAGTAATGCCGCGCCAGCGTAGAAAGAATGATCCCCCACACAGTTGTAAACGTATGCGAAATTCCATAGATCATAGGCGATAATCCAGAACCACAGCATATCTGGCCAGACCATGTCTTTTGATTTATCACGCGAAATAATGATGCCTGCCCATCCGCAAATTGTCAGCAGATTCAGTAAACCAGCCACACCATTCATCCAGTTCCATGCGCCTGAAAGCATGTACACACCATCAACCATACCATCGGCATTCATTGCACCAACTTGGAAGTCACGTAAACATGCCTCAAAAATATTAATAGCTAAGATTGCCGGTGGGAATAGGAGTGCCCATTTATTTTTTGACAAACGAGGCCAATATCGTAAAGCCATAAAGCCAAGACAACCTGCTAATGCTGAATACACTTTGACCCAGTGAAACCACGTACCGGTAGAAGATCCAGGGCCCGCAGTAGTTGGCCACACAAAGATTGTCAGAGCAACTGGTAAAACAATAAAACAAAGCCACGCTGCAATACGTGAGCGCCTACTGATTTCATTCAATATAACGAGCGCTGTAATGACTCCACCCAAGCCAACCACGAATACCAAGGAATAGGCGCATACAGAAACATATTTTTACTCCCTAACGAACATGCCGGCCACATGATTTGCCCTGTGTTTTAGCCAAAAATTCTACTGGTATGCCGCAAAAATAACGGGGCTTTTACACACTGTAGTTACCACTACTTTTCATAACTGTTGCAGAAAATACAATTTTCAGGACAACGGTCCCAATATTGTCGAACCAGAGGCTATAGGTCACAAAAGACCCAGACCATGAATATGCGATACGGGTGGCGCAATTCTTGCTGAATCCACGCCACCCGCTCACTTTGGCAACAGTTCATCGCTCCCGTCAGTTCACTAGTTCACTGCCTAACGCAAAGCACGGTTCACAGCCGAGATCACAGCCTGATATGTGGCTCGCGTGATGGAAGGATCAATACCTACCCCCCATACAATTCGCCCATCAATCGCTGCTTCGACATAAGAAGCTGCTTTCGCGTCACGTCCCTGACTCATTGCGTGTTCGGCATAATCCAAAATACGCACATCAATATCAAAACTATGCATCGCTTGAACAAATGCGTCAATAGGACCATTTCCAACCGCTTCCAGTTGAATCTCATTCCCGTTATCACGCACAACCGTATGAAGCTCTACCCTGTCATCATCAGAAGAAGAAACCCGTGACGACCCTAATTCAAAACGACCCCAAGGTGTCAATCCGTGGGCTGAGGAGGTCGGTAAATACTCATCAGCAAAAATATCCCACAAGGTTGCCGCGTCGATTTCTCCGCCATAGGTGTCAGTATGACGCTGTACGATCCGTGAAAATTCAACTTGCAAGCGGCGAGGCAACTCTAAATTGTGTGATGTGGACATCAGGTAGGAAACCCCTCCCTTGCCTGACTGCGAATTTACACGAACCACAGCTTCATAACTGCGACCCACGTCATGAGGGTCAATCGGTAAGTACGGGAGCTCCCACACAACCGCTTCTTCTTTACCTCCGGCCGCAGCGACTTGAGCTTTACGCGCTTGGAAGCCTTTCTTAATAGCATCTTGATGTGAGCCTGAGAAACTTGTGTACACCAGATCACCAACATAAGGGGCACGCATCGGCGTAGTCATCGAAGTGCAATATTCAACTGTGCGTCGAATTTCATCCACATCAGAAAAATCAATACCAGGGTCGATTCCTTGACTAAATAGATTCAATCCCAACGTTACAAGGTCTACATTTCCTGTGCGCTCGCCTTGTCCTAACAGGCAACCTTCAATCCTGTCAGCTCCCGCAAGCAAGGCAAGCTCAGCGGCTGCTACTCCCGTACCCCGATCATTATGTGGGTGCACAGAAAGCGCAATGTATTCACGACGCGACAGATTTCGACTCATAAATTCAATTTGGTCTGCATACACATTAGGTGTAGCTCGTTCAACCGTGGAAGGTAAATTCAGGATGATTTCACGGTCAGAATCCGGTTGCCATACATCCATTACTGCTTCGCAAATCTCTAAAGCAAAATCCGGTTCAGTATCAACAAAAATTTCAGGTGAATATTCGAAACCGCATATCGTTTCATCGCCCAGAACTTTTTCTGCACGAGCAATAACTTCACGTGTTCCATTCACTGCTAATTCAACAGTTTGTTCTTTGTTATTTCTAAATACAAGTTCACGGAAAAGAGGCGAAGTCGCGTTATACAAATGCACGGTTGCGCGCGGCAAACCCACAAGCGCGTCAATAGTACGTTCAATAATTTCAGGTCGTGACTGGGTCAGAACAGAAAGGGTAACGTCTTCAGGAACAATATTGTCATCAACAAGAGAACGCACAAAATCAAAATCTGTTTGTGAAGCCGCTGGGAATCCTATTTCGATTTCTTTGTAACCGAGGCGTATGAGCAACTCGAACATACGTCGTTTACGCGCAGGATCCATTGGCTCAATGAGGGCTTGGTTGCCATCACGTAGATCTGTTGACATCCACCGTGGTGCGGCATTAATGCGTTGTGAAGGCCACATGCGATCTGGCAGATCAATGGGATTTGTGTCTAAAAAAGCCCTGTATTTACTCACAGGCATACCTGATGTTGATGGTGTGGGAACAGAAGCGGTAGTTTTCATGGGTTTCTCCAAGAAATTTTCCTCATACGTCATATGTGGTGAGATTTATGGCGTGAGCCGGATAGGCATATAGCCGCGACGGGGTTCCGACCCTTTCAGGCCCCGGCGCGGCATAGAAGCAGCAGCATCTGACGCATAGTAAACACCCTAACTGAGGAGTCTATTTTGCGTATTTTTTCGCACACATTGTGGACGCTGTTCCTGGGATGAGACGGGAAGAACACCATCCGTGCCACTGAGATTCACGGTGATAGTCACCACTCCCAAGGGAACACGGGGTCGCCTAACTACGGGAACCATGTTATGGGGGCCGGACTCGCTACTCCCAAGGGAATACGGGATCGCCACTCCATAAAGGACAAGTCACATTAAGATAAGCATGCTTTCTGCGACGATATGTACTTTTCAACACGTTCAGATGTCGGGGAGAATCCTTTCAGAAACCTAAACGTCCTAACATCTTTGGGTCAGATTGCCAGTCTTTTGCTGTGCGCACGTGTAAATCTAAATAAACACGTCGCCCCAGCAGCTCTTCAATATGAGTTCGCGCTTGCGTACCTATATGTTTCAGCCTGGCCCCTTTACGACCAATGATGATGGCTTTTTGCGAGTCGCGTTCGACATACACATTCACATGTATATCAAGCAGAGGTGGACGCGTATCGCCTGGACGTGCAGGGCGTTCAATAATTTCTTCCACTTGAACAGCAAGGGAATGCGGAAGTTCATCGTGAACACCTTCAAGAGCAGCTTCACGAATAAATTCCGCTATCAAGGTGTCACGAGATTCATCAGTTACACCGTCCAGTGGATACAGCGGAGGAGATTGTGGCACGTGCTTCGTTAAAACATCCATGAGGATGTCAATGCCTCGGCCTTCATGTGAAGAAACAGGGACAATGGCTGCCCAATCACCAAGCCTTTCAATACTCATCAGATGTTTCATCACACGCTGACGTGGCACTGTGTCACATTTGGTTGCTACTGCGATCACAGGACGGTGAATATCACGAAGCTCACGAGCAATAAACTGGTCGCCTGGCCCAATTTTTTGATTTGCAGGCATGCAGAATACAACGCAATCAACTTCAGCTAATGCTTCACGTACCATGTCGTTGAGTCGTTTACCTAACAGGGTACGTGGCCGATGATATCCCGGTGTATCCACAAGGACTAGTTGCGCATGCGGCCGGTGAACAATGCCTCGAATGTTATGTCGAGTAGTTTCAGGTCGCCCCGATGTGATAGCGACTTTTTGCCCCACAAGAGCATTCGTTAACGTTGATTTCCCTACATTAGGACGTCCAACGATGGATACGAAACCTGCACGGAAATCCTCAGGAAAATCACCGTTGAGCAGCCCAGATGTTTGGGTTTCTTTTTTAAGTTCACGCAGACCAGCAAGGTGTTCTTCCGCTCGGATACGTTCGTGTTCTTCGTCTAAGACCCACTCATTTCCATCGCCACTATGAGTATCCGCCTCAAATCCTGTGACATAGGCTCTTTCGTTATTGGATACATTTTCAGATTCGCCATCGTAGTCACTACTGTCTATGCCCTCGCTTTCTATTTCGTCGAAAGCATTTGGACCCGCCATGAGTTCATCATCACTTGGGAAATACATGTAATCAATCCTCCTGAGGGGCATGTGTACTGGTATTGAGGGCAGATAAGGAACACACAATAGTATCTACTTGTCGGCGACGTCCACGTGCTTCTTCTGCAAGCATGTGAACTCCTGCAAGATCTCCCACTGCTCCTGGTAAGGGTACTTTACCGATTGCTTTTGCAAGAAGCCCCCCGATGGAATCAACATCTTCATCTTCTACTTCAATTCCGAGAAGTTCTCCAACTTCCCAGATTCCGTATCGTGAGGATACACGCCATGAGCCATCCGGTAGTTGTTCCGGTTCACGCACTTTTCGGTCGTGTTCATCAGTCAATTCACCCACTACTTCTTCGATGAGGTCTTCAAGAGTGACCAGACCTGAAATTCCTCCGTATTCATCGACGACAAGAGCGAGGTGACAGTGTTCTGTCTGCATATGACGCAGGAGATCATCGGCAGGTTTAGTTTCAATGGTGAATTCGGCTGGACGCATCATCTGTTCCGCAACAAGATTTGTTTCACCACCGTGAGCTTCCATACGCATCACAAGGTCTTTGAAGTACAGGATTCCACGCACATCATCAACATCATGTCCAATAACGGGGATCCGAGAAAATCCTGAACGCACGAAAAGATGAAGTGCCTTACGAGCACTTTCCTGAGCATCAATTGTCACCATATCTGTACGTGGAACCATAACTTCACGCACAAGAGTGTGTCCCAGTTCAAATATGGACCGCAGCATTTGGCGATCCTTGTCTTCAAGCATTTCTGTTTCGCCTACTTGATCGACCATTTCACGTAAGTCTTCAGCCATTTCTGCACGGACTTCAGCTTCTGTACGGCTAGATTGCGGGAAGTATCCGCGCATTACGTGAATAATGGGGTCAAAAATATGCGATATCTGAAGCATACGGTATGTCCAGCGCGCTCCGATGAGGGCGATACTATCGGGTTGCCGTCCTGCTATACGGGTTGCGATCAACGTTACAGCCATAAATTGGAGGATTGAACACACGATCAAAGCAATGCAGGCACTGGCCCACCAAGGCAGTTGCGTATGAGCGAAAACCACAGTCAACGAAACAGCGAGGACAACCTGCCAGAACGTGCGTAAACCTCGCAAAGTAAGGTCCGTACGGCTACGTTGTTCGACAAGTTTTTTCAATATGGAGGCATGTCGACGTTCGTCGTGGATTAAATCATCAACGCTTGCTCGTGACAGGTGCGCAAGACCCGTTTCCATGGCAGAAAGAAAGAGCGCCATCACTAAAGCAACGAAAGCTACACAGAGGAGGGCCGCTACGGGCAGCGAAGAAGAATATGACACCGGACGCTCTTATCGTGTGGCAAGGAATGTCAGCAGAAGTTTACGTTGAAGCGTAAACATTTCTTCACGTTCTGCTTCTTCAGCATGATCGTATCCCAGCAGGTGAAGCATCCCATGTGTGGCCAGCATGAGCATTTCCTCTGCGATACTATGCCCTGCTTCTGCTGCTTGCTTTTCGGCCACATGCGGACAGATGCAAATATCACCAAGGGTTCCTGCAGGGGTTAATTTTTCAGGTGTACCCGGCTGTAATTCGTCCATAGGGAAACTCATCACATCTGTAGGACCAGGCAAGTCAAGCCAGCGGACATGTAGTTCTTCCATTGGTTGAGGTTCAATGAAAACAATATTGAGTTCAACCGCAGTGGATACGTGCATTGCTGTTAAGACATGGTCAGCAAGGAGCACAAATTCATGACAATCAATGTCGTAGGTTGTTTCGTTAATGACTTCAGTCATCTTCAGTGTCCTTTCTTTTGATAAGACCTGAAGCGTTGACGAGTGGGCGCATCGAGTGTGCGCGTACGCCGCAGGAGGTCTTGACGCTGGTCCCAACGTTCATATGCGTCGATAATATGTCCGACAAGTTCATGGCGAACAACATCCGCGCTGGTGAGGTGGCAAAACTCTACGCCCTCAATATGATCGAGGATTTTCTCGACCATCAGGAGTCCTGACTGGCTGCTTCCTGGAAGGTCGATTTGTGATACGTCGCCGGTGACAACTACTTGAGAGTTGAAACCTAAACGTGTAAGAAACATTTTCATTTGCGAAGCTGTCGTATTTTGCGCTTCATCTAAAATAATGAAGGAATCGTTGAGGGTTCGGCCACGCATATATGCTAGTGGCGCAACTTCAATGGTTCCTGCAGCCATGAGTTTAGGCAATGTGTCCGAGTCCAGCATGTCTTTTAACGCATCGTACAAAGGACGCAGGTAGGGGTCGATTTTTTCTGTCAGTGTCCCCGGTAAAAATCCAAGATTTTCTCCCGCTTCCACTGCTGGGCGCGTAAGGACGATTCGACGGACTTGCCCTGATAAGAGCCGCCGGACAGCTTGAGCCATAGCAAGGTATGTTTTACCGGTGCCTGCGGGACCTATTCCAAATACGACGGTGGCGCGCTCTATTGCGTCAACGTAGGCTTTTTGTCCTTCTGATTTGGGGCGTATGGAGCGTCCTTTAACTGACAGAATTTCATCTGTAGGTGTGGCGGCAAGTGTTGCAGCAGAAAGCATACGCAGCGCTTGCCCTACAGTATGCGCATCTAAAGGATCGCCGCGGCGGGCTGCTTGGATAAGTTCAATAACCAGTTGAGCTGCCGATTCAACATCACTGGTGGGTCCTGTCAAGGTGATTTCATGTCCGATAACAAGAAATCTGATTCGCGGGTACCCTTTTTCTAACGCACGAAGCACTTGGTCAGATGTACCAAGGATGCTGAGTGGGTCAATATCAGGAGGTATGACGGCACGACGAGTAACGGTATTGTCCGTATGAGGCTGGGGTATGAGTGGGTCGCTCATATGCTGTATGTCATTCTCCTAATAAGTGAGGTATCAAGGAATCACGTGTGTAATACCTTTTTACATTGTCCTATACAGATAGCGGTGTAGCGAATATATGCTCAGATCAAATTGAAAGAGTATATGTAGGATTGTTATTTTTCTTTCTTAACGTCAAGCAATTTTATGACCACCGCCCAATAGCAGCACTCACCAATGCCAGAGCTACCGGACCCGCCGTGGATGCACGTAACACATGAGGGCCAAGCAGTACGGGAAAAGCCCCTGCCGCGCATAGGGAAGCTACTTCGTCAGAATCGATCCCTCCTTCAGGACCTACAATCACAGCAATTTCAGGACACGAGGCCCACTCTTTTCCTTTGTCATTCAACAAAGCCACCGCGGTATCACTCGCTTCTTCATGACATAGCAATACCACTCCCCCACCTTCTGCAAGCAAGCGCACCCATTCGACAAGGGCACGTGAATCATACACATGCGTCACAGAAGGAACCCATGCTCGACGTGACTGCTTAGCGGCAGTGCGTGCTACCGAGCACCATTTCGCTTGGCCTTTCGTGCTTTTTGGCCCTGTCCAACGAACAATAGAACGGTTTGCTTGCCACGGTAGGATACAATCCACGCCTACTTCTGTCGCTGTTTCAACTGCTTGTTCATCACGCCCACCTTTAGCTAAAGCCTGCACTAAAGTAAGTCGTGGCATTGCGGCTTCCTCATCAATCACGTCACGCACAGTTACTTCAAGAGCTTTTTTTGTCACCGAGTGAACTTCACAGATCAGGCGTTTACCATACCCATCCACGAGATCAATCAGCTCACCATTTTCAATACGTTTCACCGAAGCATGGTGAGCTTCATCTCCCGTTAAAATAGCGCGATCACCTGCACGAGGCTCCTGTGCATGTGGGTGCAGGTCATCAGCAAAGAAAACCTGTCGTGTCATAGTGCGATCACACTGCTTTCTTTAATTGTTCCCCATGAATTTTTCACGTAGACGCTCAAAAACCCCCGGTTCTTGACGCTGAGTATGCACACGTTCCTCACCACGATGCTCTGCAAGCTGTTCAAGTAATTCACGTGAACGCTCATCCAATTCACGAGGGATTTCCACACCAATATGGGCATACAGATGTCCTCGCCCCGGGCGTTGCAAACGGCCAACACCTAAACCATCCAACCGTACTTCGTACCCAGGTTGTGTTCCTGGCGCAAGTTCCAGCTCACGTGGACCATCAAGTGTTTCTACAGTGATGGTGGAACCCAAGGCCGCTGTTGTCATAGGAATAGTGACATACATATGTAAGTCATTACCGTGACGAGTAAATACTGGATGCTTCTTTTCGTGAATCTCCAAGTAAATATCACCTGCAGGTCCACCACCTACACCTACTTCACCTTCACCTGATAGGCGAATACGTGTCCCTTCTTCGATACCTGCTGGAATTTCAACAGACAGCGTTCGAGCCGAACGCATACGACCAGTACCTGAACATTCCGAACAAGGGGAAGAAATAATGTCGCCATGTCCTCGGCACATACCGCATGGAACCTGTGTGCGCATAGTTGCACCAAACATTTGTTGCATACGCACCTGCATGCCTGTGCCGTGGCATTGAGAACACGTCACCGGATGCGTACCTACCGCACACATACTCCCTTGACAGGTTTCACACAATACGTACGTATTCACACGAATTTGCTGCGAAACCCCAAAAGTGGCTTCCTCAAGGGTAACTTCTACGCCAACAAGCTGATCTTGCCCTCGCCGAGCGCGCGGCGCTGGAGCGGCGCTACCGGCCCCAAAGCCTCCTGAAAACATAGCGCCAAGGATGTCACCAAAGCCACCAAACATATCCGGTCCCATTGGACCAGTTCCGCCACCACGCACAGCTTCAGGCCCACCTAAGTCATACATTTGGCGCTTATTGGCATCTGAAAGCGTTTCATAAGCTACAGATAATTCCTTGAATGCTTCTTCGTCGCCTCCGTAGTCAGGGTGTAATTCACGCGCCTTTTTACGATAGGCTTTTTTGATTTCTGTTTCTGTAGCATCACGCGATACACCGAGAATCTGGTAGTAGTCGTTCACTTGCTTATTTCCTTATATTTCGTTTCTTCACAAGATTACGTTTGAAGGTCGCTTACCCGTCATGTTCAGTGGGTCAAGTAACGCGATAAATACGCTGCAACTGCTCGGACAGAGGACATTGTTCTGGCGTAATCCATGCGTGTCGGACCGACAACACCTAGGTGCGCCATCGGCCCATCAGCTCCACCGTATGTTCCTGTCACGATAGAGGCTTCTGTTAGCCCATCATGCTGATTTTCTGAGCCGATCGTGACATGTACCTCGTCTTCCGGAGTAAGTTCATCAAAGAGGCGTAATAAAGCAACCTGTTCTTCAAGAGCATCAAGGACTGGAGAAATATCCCGAAAATCTACTCCTGAACGTGTCAGATTTGCCATTCCTGCCATGACAATCCGTGAATCAGCTCCCGGATGCAGCATTTCAGCAACAGCTTTCATCACATCAGATATCAATGAAGTGTCAGCATAATCATTACTTTCAGGAAGTATATGCATATGTTCACGTACATCTTCTCGTGATAATCCTTCGCATACTTCATTTATCCATATGCGTAGGCGAGCAATCTCATCAACACTAACTTGCTGAGAAGTTTCAATGATTCGTTCTTCTACGCGTCCCTCAGAGGTAATGACTACAACAAGAAGCCTGTGCGGAGTCAAGTCAACAATTTCTATACGTCGCACCGTATGAATACGCATACGCGGATACTGGATAACAGCAACTTGCTGCGTCACTTGGGCCAGTAAACGCACAGTCCGGCTCACCACATCATCCAAATCAACACTTTGAGCAAGGAAAGCTTCAACAGCACGACGTTCTGGTGTGCTCATAGGTTTAATTGTTGTTAAGCGATCAACAAAAAGACGGTATCCCTTATCTGTAGGAACTCGCCCTGCACTTGTGTGAGGCTGGTAAATCAAACCTGCTTCTTCAAGGGCAGCCATATCATTACGTATCGTTGCTGAGGACACACCTAAATCGTGTGCGGCGGCAATAACTTTAGATCCCACAGGTTCACGAGTATGAACGTACTCTGAAACGATTGCTCGTAGGACATCTAGACGACGTTCTTCATTCATTGGTCACCTCCCCGACGATAGCGGTCTTGGCACTCATTCCTTCTGAGTGCTAAGCCTACTCTTGCCGGACGATTAGTGCGTGCCAGGAGCAGTCACAAAGTCAATGAGTTCTTCCACACGTCCCAGTAATTCTGGTTCAAGATCCTTATAGGAATTCACAGTTCCTAATATTTTTCGCCAAGCGCGAGCAATATCTGCTTGAGTGTCATGCGGCCACCCAAGATATCGCAGTGTGCCCGTTTTAATATCTTCACCGCGTGGAATATCAGGCCAATGCGTTAAACCCAGGCGAGCAGGTTTTACTGCCTGCCAAATGTCAATAAAAGGATGACCGACAATAAGAATTGATGATCCCCAACGTTTGTTCGCTTCTTGTGCTATGCGCCATTCTTTTGACCCGTGAACCATATGGTCCACCAAAACCCCCGCGCGACGGTATTCATCAGGAGCAAAGTCATCAAGTATTTCTCCAAGATGATCCACACCTTCTAACATCTGCACGGCCACCCCAACATCTGCGAGATCGTCACCCCACACATGTTGAATAAGCTCCGCGTCATGTTTACCTTCGACCCATAAACGTGAGGCGCGTGCTACACGCGGCACGTTACGTTCTGCTGCAATGGAACCTGAATTGGTGAGTCGACGTCCAAGAGGCGTTGTCATTGCGCGGGCTTGAGGAGCTTTCATACTGGAAGTTTTGAGGGGCGGGAGGGCAATGATTGGTTCACCTTCCAGCCAAAATCCTCCACCTAGAGGAAATGTCCGCCTGCGACCTCGTCGGTCTTCTAAGACGATAACCTGCATACCACCAGATTTTTCTACATGAACAACTGCACCCACCCATCCTGTTGACACATCTTCTAATACCATGCCGAGTTCTACAGGTACTTCACGTGAGCGAGGGCGCTGGGGATGCGGGTTATAGGCCAATACGTCAGGGCCGTAAGGATCATCATATGTCGCAGGAGGCATCACGAGGATTTAGCCTACAGCCTCTTAGAGAAAGAAAAATTACACGGTACCGATGTGTTGCTCACGGATTTATGATTTTTCGTTATTTATGAGGAAAATAGTGGGTTTTTCACATGAATATGGCAAAGTCTAAAGGAAAATCACACGAGCATATGCGTCACATAGTCAGCAAGCAAACGACCTCTCAAAGTGAGGAGTATGCGTCCATTATGTGCTGTGTCCTCATCAATTAGTCCTTCATCAATAAGTTCTTTAACACGTTGCTCAGATACTGATGGTGGAATTGGTAAGCCGTGTGCTGTACGTACAGCCAGCATGACACGCTCAAGTTCACGCGTGTGAGCATCTAAAATTTCGCCTGCAGCAGCTGGTGAGACTCCCTGCGTCACCATTTGTGCGTAGGCGCGTGGGTGTTTCCTATTCCACCAGCGACAGCGACCAATATGTGAATGAGATCCCGGGCCTAACCCCCACCAATCCCAGTCTTTCCAGTACGCAAGATTATGGCGACAGGCATAGCGTAAAAGTGTGGCATCTGTAGCAGCTGTATTTTCTTCCCCTGACTTTATTCGAGCAAAATTAGAGATTTCGTACCATCGGTATCCAGCCTCGGTGAGTATTTCATCTGCCATTTCGTACTTTGTGGCTTCATTATCGGGATCAGGTGGCAAAATACGTCCGCGAGCAAGATCTGCTCCCATTTTTGTGCCTTCTTCGATGCCGAGAGCGTAGGCGCTTATGTGGTCGGGCTGCATCTCAAGGACTGCTTGTAGGCTCACTTCCCAGTCTTTAAGGCTTTCACCGGGAGTCCCATAAATCAGGTCAAGTGACACATCTAAGCCAAAGTCACGTGCCCATGCCACAACCTGTGGTACTCGTTCAGGCCTGTGGGTACGATCCAGTGTTTTTAACACATGCGGTACAGCTGATTGCATACCGAAAGAAATACGGGTGATTCCCGCTTCGGCTAAAGCGCGTATTGATTGTTCGTCAACTGTTTCTGGATTTGCTTCAACGGTAATTTCTGCATCTATCGCTAAAGTGAAAGAATCGCGTATTCCTGTAAGAATATGCTCTATTGATTCGCAAGATAAGAGGGTAGGCGTACCTCCACCATAAAAAAGTGTACGAATTGGGCGGATGGGAAAGCCTGCTTCTTGCAACACCTGCGCAGCATAATGAGTTTCTGCCACGACGCTTGAAGAATATGTTGCAATATCTGCGCCTTGCCCAAAACCCGTGGTGTACGTATTAAAATCACAGTAACCGCAACGCACCTGACAAAAAGGCACATGTACGTACATGCTCAGGGGTCGTTGAGCATGTACTTCAGCTAAATGATGAGGTATATGCCCATCTGCTGGCCATACAGAACCATCAGGCTGATGCAAAGACACTGGCTATTCCTGTGTACGTGGGAGTCGCACGGCTGTGAGGTCATGAACTGTACGTCCTGCGACTTGTCCCCTCTGTTCAAAATGTGTAAGTAAGCGCCCTTCCCATCGTGGGCTAAAGCCACCGCGTGGTCCTGCTGGGTCTTGAGGATCAGGGTGACACCCTGCGTAAGGATTATGAAAATACGCGTCATTTTCGATGACATCACGCATGTTCCACGCGTAATCATCCCAGTCTGTAGCTAGCCTCCAGACACCGTGATCTTTAAGGATACGAGCGATCTGCGGAGCGAATTGAGCAGAAACCAAGCGACGCTTGTGGTGACGAGTTTTACGCCAGGGGTCAGGGAAGAAAGTCCATACTTCATCAATGCTGGCTTCTTTTATCATCACAGGTATTGCTTGTTGAGCATCAGCTTCAATGATTCGGATATTTGTGAGGCCTTCACGCACTGCTCCCGCAATTAGTTTAGCTATACCGGGAATCCATACTTCGTAGCATAAGAAATCACGTTCTGGGTGGGATTGTGCCGCGTATATGACTTGTTCGCCACCACCGGATCCAATTTCTAATGTTATTGGCGCGCTTCGATCAAAAAGATCGGATGTGTCGATGCGGAAATCTTCAGCAACAGTGGTGTCACCTACGCCGCGACGAACTTTCACAATGTAGCGGTCAGCATGACTTTCCCATATGCGTTGCAAAGTGACCGGTAGCTCTCGTGAACGTCTGGTGAATGACTTTGTTCGTGCCATGAATACGCCCTCGCCACCGTGTGAGGTGCGGGGAGTTTTCGGGCGTGGAAGCTGTGGAGGTGTCGCGTGCTGGTATTCGTCGGTCACTTTTTACCTGTCGGTACATCGGATGTGAGGGCAGCAATGAAAGCCTCTTGTGGAACGTCTACACGCCCAATTGACTTCATGCGTTTCTTGCCTTCTTTTTGTTTTTCAAGCAACTTACGTTTACGAGTGATGTCACCGCCGTAGCATTTTGCCAGCATATCTTTACGCAGTGCCTTAATTGTTTCACGTGCAATAATGCGAGCACCCACTGCAGCTTGAACAGGTATTTCAAATTGTTGCCGTGGAATGAGTTCTTTCAGGCGTTTCGTCATACGTAGACCGTATGCGTAAGCCGCGTCTTTGTGAACGATTGCGCTAAAAGCATCGACTCTTTCACCATTAAGTAAAATATCCACTTTTACAAGGTCAGCAGCTTGTTCTCCTGATTCTTGGTAGTCCAGGGAAGCGTATCCACGTGTCCGTGATTTGAGTTGGTCAAAGAAATCAAAAACTATCTCGGCCAGTGGCAGCGCGTAGTGGATTTCTACTCGTTCTTCACTTAAGTAGTCCATCCCTTTCATCATGCCGCGCCGATCTTGACATAATTCCATTACGGTCCCCGTAAACTCCGTTGGTGTCAAAATAGTCGCATTCACCATGGGTTCACGAACTTCAGCTATTTTGCCTTCCGGATATTCGGACGGGTTATCAACACGTCTTTCGGTTCCGTCTTCGCTTCGGACGTGGTACACGACATTCGGGGCCGTAGCAATGAGGTCAAGGCCGAATTCACGTTCCAGTCGTTCGCGCACGATTTCTAGGTGTAAAAGCCCAAGGAATCCACATCGGAAGCCGAATCCGAGTGCTGCTGAGGATTCAGGTTCGTACGTGAGCGCAGCATCGTTGAGTTGGAGTCGTTCAAGTGCGTCACGTAGATCTGGGAAATCTGAACCATCAACAGGGTAAATACCGGAAAAAACCATAGGTTTAGGATCTTGATATCCTGATAAAGGCGTGTCAGCACCACGCACATTATTGGTGACAGTGTCGCCAACTTTTGATTGGCGCACATCTTTAACACCGGTAATGAGATAGCCAACCTCACCCGCACCGATACCGTCTGATGGTTGCGGTTCCGGCGAAATCACACCTATTTCGAGGAGTTCGTGCGTGGCGCCTGTTGACATCATACGTACACGAGCACGAGTTGTGAGTTTCCCATCAACTACACGCACATAGGTAACGACTCCACGATATGTGTCGTAGACGGAATCGAAGATCATTGCACGTGTCGCGGCCTCAGGATCACCTGATGGTGGTGGCACTAACTCAACAATCGCATCGAGGAGATCTGCAACTCCTTGTCCTGTTTTCCCTGAGACTTGGAGAACTTCCGATTCATCGCATCCAATGAGCTGAGCGATTTCGTGAGCATATTTTTCAGGTTGAGCGCCCGGCAAATCAATTTTGTTCAGAACCGGAATAATAACAAGGTCATTTTCCATTGCGAGGTAAAGATTAGCCAGTGTTTGCGCTTCGATCCCTTGTGCTGCGTCAACTAAAAGAACAGCTCCCTCACATGCGGCAAGTGAACGCGAAACTTCATAGGTGAAGTCCACATGTCCAGGCGTATCGATCATGTTCAGCGCGTATGCGTCCTCCCCTACTGCCCACGGCATACGAACAGCTTGGGATTTAATGGTGATTCCTCGTTCACGCTCAATATCCATTCGGTCAAGATATTGGTCGCGCATATCGCGGGATTCTACGATACCCGTTAGTTGAAGCATTCGATCCGCCAGTGTTGATTTACCGTGATCGATATGCGCAATGATGCAAAAATTACGGATACGCTCCTGCGGTGTATGCGCAGGACGAATGGACGCGGCTTGCGTGGATGTCGCTTTGGGGGACAACGAGGACCTCCGTGAAAACATGAACAGTACTTCTATCGTCCCACTTTGTATACGTAATGCGCCAACTGACACGATGCCATATCGCGCACATTTAATGTGGTAGATCCATTGGAGGTGGAGTTTTCATAATAATTTCTATTTCTTCACGCCATCCGCTCGGTAAGGTATTTTCTGGAGATTCTAAGATTTCTGCACATAGTTTTTTCACTGCTACCCAGTCTTTTTGCGCTATAAAAAGGCTGATATGTAGCATTTTTTGTTTCATAGTCAACGGGTGATATTCCCCCAAAGTTTCACGACACTCATGTAGTAGCGCGTTCCACATCTGCGTTGCTTTTTCAACTTCCCCACTGTCGTAGATATTCGCTGCTATTTCATGACGGATTCTCAAAGCGTATATACGGTTACTTTCTTTACTCATATCAATGTTTTCGATGAGTTCTTGATATATTTCAGTGGATTTTTCTGGGTGGCCGCTTAATGCATATGCTTCGGCTTCATTAAAGGCGACCATAGTTTTTAGGCTTCCGTCACATTCTGCGTCCTCATTCATTTCTTCTTTCAGCTCTGCGTATTTTTGTGCTGCTTGTTCGTAGTCTCCGCAAATTTTGAAAGGCATAGCCGAGTTATTACGTATGGCATAGGTCAATGGATGATGGTTTCCTAAGTATTTTTCTGCGTCCCGTATCAGGGTTGGGTAATCACGACGCGCAATATCGTCATATCCGCATACACATTTCCAGTACAGGTCACTATTGCGCGCAATCAAGGCAAGTTCATCATGCGGTTCCAGACGTTCATGCGCAATACGTGCCGCTTGTGCAGCATAGCGACGAGCCTGTGCAAAATGTTGATCTTGCGCGTACCAGTCAACTAATAATTTCATCAGGCGTACATGAATTCGTGGATCTATTTCTTGATGGCGCGCCACATAATTTTCAACTTCTGCTATGGCATCATCATATTGATGCGCCTCAGCATACGCATAAGCTTGCTCCAAAGCGGGATCGTGTATGTCAATACCCTGTCTGACATTTTTCCCTTCATTTTCATAGGTATAAGCACATTCATGTGTGTCAAGCGTGCGATATAAAACTGGCATCTTTTTCTTCCTCCATGCATGAGTGATACGCACTATGTGTTTCTTGCCTACACCTTCTCAAAATCATTATTCTTTCGCTCTCAATAAAGGAAATCTGTGGATAAAACCGATAGGGGCGATATCACATGTGAATAGCTGTACATATATGTGATCGCATTCGTAAAAAGCAGGGATATTCAGAGGTGACCTCATTCACCCCTATTTACTCATGTAAAGATTGGAAGTATTGCTTCTTACTGTTAGAATTACCGATTGGACTCCCGGCCTGGTCGGGCAGGGGGTCTGGTCTGAACCGTTCGTGGATGTCCCCACGTCCCAGTCCCGGTTCTGACACAGCCCTCACCGACCTGTACGTACAAACACAAGGAGTCATTCAACTGTGGCAAACATTAAGTCTCAGATGAAGCGCATTCGCACGAATGAAAAGCGTCGTCAACGCAACCAGGCTGTAAAGTCTGAACTCAAGACTTTAGTTCGCAAAGCTCGCGAAGCTGTCGATGCTGGCGATAAAGAAGCAGCTATTGAAGCGCTTCGTGTCGCTTCACGTAAGCTCGATAAGGCTGTTTCCAAGGGTGTTATTCATAAGAACCAAGCAGCGAACCGCAAGTCAAAACTTGCTCGTCGCGTTGCTTCCCTTGGTGAGTAAAACTTTCAGTTATTCCAACTGATTAAAGGCGGTGTGATCCACAATCACACCGCCTTTCTTTACATGAAGAATCCCCATATTGTCAAGATATGTTCACACATACGTATGAGAACAGGAAAAACTATCATTTCGGTATGACATACAGTTTTTTCGTCTACAGTGGCCTTTAGTCCTATAAAAGGATGAATGTAAACAAACAACGATGTTTGGAAGGAAAGGCGAACTCATGGATACCTACTGGATGTATACAGCCCTAGGAGTTTACCTCCTTGCCATGCTCTTTTTAGGGTATGTCGCATACAAGAAAACATCAACACACGAAGATTACATGGTCGGAGGGCGCCAACTTCCTCCACTAGTTGCAGCCCTTTCCGCCGGTGCCTCAGATATGTCAGGGTGGCTTATCATGGGACTGCCAGGTGCTATTTATACCACGGGACTTATTGAATCCTGGATCGCCATTGGCCTGACAATCGGCGCCTTTCTTAACTGGAAATTTGTTGCTCCACGTTTACGGGCCTACTCGCAAGTAGCCAAAAATTCCATCACCGTTCCTAGCTTCTTTGAAAATCGCCTAAAAGATTCCTCGCATATCCTGCGTATTGTTTCCAGCATTATTATCTTAGTATTCTTCACGCTCTATATTTCATCTGGCATGGTAGCTTCCGGTGTTTTCTTTGAAAGCTCCTTCAATGGAAACTACATCGTCGGCATGCTTATTGTCGTTTCAATTACCTTGCTCTACACATTCTTTGGAGGATTCCTCGGAGCTTCACTCACCGATGTCGCTCAAGGCCTCATGATGATGGTGGCCTTGGGCGTTGTTCCTGTGGTGGGAGTTATTTCAATCGGCGGAATCGGCGCCGCCACGGAAACAATCCGGACGGTTGCTTCCGATAACCTCTCATTTATCGGATATAACGGTTTTAGCATGGCCGTAGCTTTTTCAATCGTTTCAGGTATAGCGTGGGGCCTTGGTTATTTCGGACAACCACATATCGTCGTACGCTTCATGGCCTTACGTACCCCAGCTGAAGCCAAGAGCGCGCGCCGTATCGGTATGAGCTGGATGATAGTTTCTTTAGGCTGCGCAATCCTTTCTGGCCTTGTTGGTATCGCGTATTTCTCCCACGTACACCAAGAACTTCCAAATCCAGAAACCGTTATCCTACGTATGTCACAGCTATTGCTGCATCCTTTCATTGCGGGCCTGATTCTCGCCGCTGTTTTAGCAGCAATTATGAGCACATTTGCCAGCCAACTTGTGGTATGTTCATCAGCCCTTGTTGAAGACCTATACCGGGTAGTACGTAAGAAAGAAGCCACTCAAAAACAATTGGTCCTCCTTGGACGTTTGGCGGTGCTTCTTGTCGCTTTAGTTGCGTTACTCCTTGCATTGAATCCTTCAGGCACTATTCTTCAGCTTGTGAGTTTTGCTTGGGCAGGTTTTGGCGCATCCTTTGGGCCAATCACCCTTTTGAGTTTGTACTGGAAAAAACTCACAAATTGGGGAGCATTAGCCGGTATGCTTAGCGGCGCAATCAGCGTATTTGTTTGGGATGCTATTAACTCTGATATTTACGAGTTACTGCCTGCATTTCTTATTGCGACACTCATCGCAGTGATTGTCAGCAAAGTGACGTACAAAGAACATCCTGAAATTACCGAGGAATTTTCCGCCATGAAGGATATGTTGGCTCAGCCATAAAGTCGAATCCTTTACATGTATATGCGGGTGTAGGTGTACCGATGATATGGCCTACACCCGTTTCTTTGTATAACGAGCTTTTCAGTGCTCCCCACGCAGACGACACAAAGCCACAACAGCTTTTTCAATGGCGCGGTGAGGGTCCTTTGAAGCACCTTTCACTTCTTCATCTGCACAGGCCAGCACACTAAAAGCAGTTGCTAAAGAGTTTTCACTCCATCCGCGTAATTGCCGTCGTGCTTGATCGACTTGCCACGGTGCCATACCCAAGTTATGTCCCTGACCAGGAAGTGACACCTTTGCCATTTGACGAATTTTCATTGCTAAAGCAGCCACCAAAGGAACAGGATCTGTTCCTGTTGCTAAAGCATGTCTGAGCAGAGTAAGCGCTTGGGCCGTATTCCCCGAAATTGTTGCATCCGCTACTTCAAAGCCTGTTGCTTCTACACGTCCCGAATAATAGCGGCGCACATCCTCAACAGTAATACGCCCCTCCACATCAGCAATAAGCTGAGCTAAAGCAGCAGCCATTGAACGCACATCTGCTCCCAGTGCATCAACAAGTATATGGGCAGCCTCAGCATCAAGGGCTCGTCGCGCAGCTTTCGCATCCGCCATGAGTAAAGCGTATTTATCTTTATCTTTTTTCAAAGGTTCCGCTGATATAACAGGAAAACCCGCCTGCCCGATAGCATCAATAACTTTTTTACCTTTCGCATTCCCGCCAGGATGTCGCAGGAAAAGCCATACATCCGACGCAGGATGCTTAATATAAGCCAAAAGATCAGTACTCAGCGACTCCCCCAATGTTTCCAGATCAGAAATAATCACCATACGCGCTTCACCAAAAAGCGAGGGTGAAGTCACCATATCCAGCTGGCCCGATTGGTAGGAAGCAGCCGATAAGTCCGTGCGTTCAACCTGCGGATCAGCTTCGCGTGCAAGGACCCTGAGGCGTGCCATTGCACGATCAGCAAGTAGTCCTTCACTTCCTTTGATGAGGACGATAGGGGCAAGGGAAATATTATGTATATCTACCTGTGGTGCTGCTACTCGTTTTTTCCCTGAAGCCATGGCTGTCTTTCTATACGCAGTATCATGAACGCCTATATACGCTCCTCTAGTGTGACATGCTGGCACCTCATCAGCAGCATAACGGCTCTTCGGATTCTCAGCTTTTCTAAACCAGACACGCACAAAAGGTAGCGAATGAAAGCTGTCAGAAATAATTCCGGAAAAGTAAGAAGAAATGGTGGGCGATACTGGGATCGAACCAGTGACCTCTTCCGTGTGAAGGAAGCGCGCTACCGCTGCGCCAATCGCCCGAGGTGGGTACGGGATTTGAACCCGTGTATACGGCTTTGCAGGCCGCTGCCTCGCCTCTCGGCCAACCCACCAAGGTATCCAATCAAAGCCCGGCAGGACTCTGCATGTAGACCGAGCGGATGACGGGACTCGAACCCGCGACCCTCACCTTGGCAAGGTGATGCTCTACCAACTGAGCCACATCCGCAAAACCACATTGCTTGGAGCTAAGGCTCCGATCATGCTGTGTCCAACATAATCGTGGGCGATACTGGGTTCGAACCAGTGACCTCTTCCGTGTCAGGGAAGCGCGCTACCACTGCGCCAATCGCCCGAGCGGATGACGGGACTCGAACCCGCGACCCTCACCTTGGCAAGGTGATGCTCTACCAACTGAGCCACATCCGCACTCGCTGTCACCCACGATAACACACACCGTTTGATGCGCGTTCCTCAGTGGGAACGGATGGAAGCTTAACAGTATTTGACCCCAGATAAGAAATTGAGAGATGCGAGTCGGATCACATATTAAAGTAAAACGTTGATTTTCTGCCAAAATTTGCTTCTCATTTTTATCCGGCATCTGTCCATCACGTCAGTATCCATCGCAGGAGCACCTCAATTTCAACTCCACGCACCCTTCAGTACCGCACAAAATTTTCCGCACCCAACAGCACAAATATTTTCACTTCACTGACTAATGCCCACACGTAATCGGCGCGCCTACCCAGCAAGAGCGCTTCAACGACTTACAGTAAACAAGTGAGTGAAACGGCAGTACCAGCGGATTTTGTCACCGCTCTTTTATCTGTACGTGACGCCGCTCAACATCCACTGATGGAATACGAAGAAATCCCTGCCCCCACGCGCCTGGCCCCTTGGAATGCTGCTTTAACTCTGCGCACACGTGAGGAAAACTATGCTCAGCCACGCAGCACAGGACGTTTCGTTATACTCCACGACCCCCACACCCAACCCGGTTGGAATGGAACCTTCCGCGTCGTTGCACATATGCGCTCACAAATTGACGCAGAAATGTGTAATGATCCCTTACTTTCTGAAGCCATATGGCATTGGGCTCACGATTGCCTCGAAGAAGCCGGTGCTGGATATCATGACATCACAGGCACCGTTACCCGTGAAATCTCAGAATCTTTCGGAGGCCTCGACTTACGTGGAGCAACCCTGCATGTCGAATTACGCGCATCATGGACTCCCTACACGGCCTACCTTGGTGAACATCTGAGCGCGTGGAGTGAACTCATGTGTCGAACCGCAGGTATTACTGCCGCACAGCATATCATCGGAGTTCCTTTGTCATGACTCCCCCTACAGTTTCATCCTTACCTCCAGGTAATTTTGCCGATCCTGTACTCATTACTGAACCGCGTGGAGGTATCCCACAAGTTATCGACACTCCAGAGGCTCTCGCACAAGCTGCGCAGACACTTGCTCAAGGCCGGCAACCCATCGCTTTGGATGTTGAACGTGCTCAAGGGTTTCGCTACGGTACCGACCCGTACCTCATACAAATACGCCGTGAAGACGCAGGGCTTTTCCTCATAGATTCTCATGCCCTGCCCGACTTATCCTCTTTAGCGCCCGCCCTGCATACCCTATGGATCTTGCACGCAGCCGATCAAGACTTACCTAACCTACGGCACGTCAATCTTGAGCCAACCGATATCTTTGATACGGAGATAGCCGCCCGCCTCCTAGGATATGAACGTTTTGGACTTGCTGCGGTATGTGAACGTACTCTCGGTTTGACCATGCTCAAAGACCATCAGGCTGCAAACTGGTCAGTACGGCCTCTGCCGCCGGATTGGCTGCGTTACGCATCTCTCGACGTTGAATTATTAACAGAACTTTACATACAGCTCAGTCATCAGCTCCACGATATGCACCGTTGGGAATGGGCTCAACAAGAATTCACATACATTCGTCATCAGCCACCCCACACACCCAAAAAAGATCGCTGGCGCACGCTACCAGGGGCAGGGAAAATACGTGATCGTAGGGGGCTCGCACTTCTACGTGCCCTATGGGAAACACGTGAACGCTTAGCAAAAAGCATCGATATAGCGCCCACACTCCTCGTCAGAAATTCTGCTCTTATTCGCGCAGCCCAATACCCACCACGTAATAAACGGGCATTGCATGCCATAGCAGAATTTCGTTCACCGAAAGCTCGTGAATACAGCGATGAATGGATGCGAGCGATTACCTCCGTGAAAACACTAAAAGATTGCGAACTTCCTCTTTTGCACCCAACACGAGATCCTGCGTCTATACCAGAAGCCCGCAATTGGAAGCGTATTGATCCGGCAGCATATGCTCGCCTTATTGCAGTACGCGCAGCGGTTCAGTCAGTAGCTGAGCCACAAGGAATTGCCGCAGAAATCGTCTTGGCTCCGAAAGTGCAACGCTGGCTTGCATGGGCTCCTTATGAGGGAAAGCGACCACTATCTGAAGCGATTACCGCTCGTTTTCATGAGTCGGATGCTCGCCCGTGGCAAAAAGAACTCACCATGTCAGCAATCATTACAGCTCTTTGCGCATAGGCGTTCATCATTACCATTACTCGTGGTTTGTTGTGCTTACGAAGATCACGTGCTTTCAGGGCTTCAACACACTCAAAGTCGCGTTGCCTCCCCTATGCGTACACAGGAGCTACAAAATACCGTGTGCAAGTAAAACCTTCTCAACTAATAACAAGTTATCGGGTTGATCTTCGAGCCCGTTATGGAACTGACACGTTTCAGGACGTGAATCACCGGGTTTTCACATGTGAGAGTACAGCAGAAACAATTCCCTCATGGTCAAGACCAACTTCATGAAGAATATCTGAGCGTGTCGCATGGGCTAAAAATGTACGTGGGATTCCTAAAGCCATGACATCGCAGTTTTCTCCGGACAACAGATCGCGTACTGCCCAGCCGAAACCACCATCAACAATGCCATCTTCTACAGTCACTACAAGATCTACATTCTTGGCACAGTCACGTAATTCTTCAGGAACAGGGAGTAACCAGCGTGGATCAACCACTGTGACATCATGACCGTGAGTTTCTAAAATATCTGCTGCAGCAAGGACGCTCGGCACTGTTGAGCCTGTAGCAACACACAGAATACGTTTCTTTTGAAAATCTCCCGCCTTATCTTTATCAGGCAGAGCCGCCTGATTTGAATTTTCGCGCAATATATCAATCATTGCGTGACGACGTACAGCAGGAATAGGCGCAGGCAACGGCCCTTTCCCGTAGCGAAGCACTGTTGGCGCGTCAGTAACAGCCACAGCTTCACGTAATTCCTCACGTAAAGTGACCTCATCACGTGGTGCTGCTAAGCGTAAAGACGGTACGACCTGAAGCATAGCGATATCCCACATTCCATTATGAGAAGCCCCATCATCGCCTGTTACTCCCGCGCGATCCAAAACAAATGTGACCCCCGCGTGATGTAAAGCCACATCCATCAGTACTTGATCGAAAGCACGATTCAGGAAAGTTGCATATAAGGCGACGACAGGATGCGCACCCATATACGCCATTCCCGCAGCTGAAGTCACCGCGTGTTGTTCCGCTATTCCAACATCAATAACACGATCAGGAAATTCATCATTCATTGGGCCTAAACCCACAGGTAAAAGCATGGCAGCAGTAATTGCAACAATATGCGAATTTTCACGTGCAATATCACGAATTTCTTCAGCAAAAACACTGGTCCAACCAAAACGAGCAGGAGCTACCGGTAAACCGGTTTCAGGATGAATCTGACCAACCGCATGGAAACGATCAGCAATGTCTTTTTCTGCGGGAATATAGCCTCGGCCTTTTTCAGTAATCACATGAACAAGTACAGGACCTTCTAATGCGCGGGCACGTGTCAATAAATCCTCAAGAGCAAGAATGTCATGGCCATCAACTGGACCTAAATACTTCAAACCTAAGCCTTCAAACATAGCTTGTGGAATTAACGCATCTTTTAATCCAGATTTAATTCCATGGAGGGCATCGTAGGCGAAACGCCCAGGATCTCCCATTCTCATGAGGCGTTCTTTACCCCACGCTAAAGCGCGTTCGTAGCTTTTTGAACTTCGTAGGACATCGAGATGATGAGCAACCCCACCGATTGTGGGCGCATAGGAACGTCCGTTGTCATTGACGATCACCATGACACGACGATGTTCATTCGCTGCAATGTTATTGAGAGCTTCCCAAGCCATTCCACCGGTTAAAGCACCATCACCGATTACTGCGATGGTCCATGACTGATCACCTTGGCGTTGTTTTTCACGCGATATACCGTCAGCCCACGAAAGGGAAGCCGAGGCATGTGAATTTTCTACAACGTCGTGGACTGATTCTTCGCGGCTCGGATATCCTGAAATACCACCTTTTTGACGTAAATCTGATAAATCCGATCGCCCTGTCAGCATTTTATGAACATAGGCTTGATGCCCTGTATCAAAAATTAATGTGTCATGAGGGGAATGAAATACGCGGTGTAATGCGATAGTGAGTTCAACAACGCCAAGGTTCGGCCCTAGGTGCCCGCCGGTACGGGCAACTGTTTTGATCATTCGGCTGCGGATTTGCGCCGCGAGTATAAATAAATCAGCCGGAGTAAGGGTGCGTAAATCTGCTGGATGCTTGATGGCACCAAGCACATCTTTTTTCTCTTTTTTTCCGGCCATGCTGGGATTCTAATGCCACAAAGGGCAGAATGTATCCTTCTTTTTCCTGCGGGTGATAACTGCCACTGCCTCCTCCGTATTTTTCATATGATGAATTGCCTATACCTTCTTGTTATTTTTCTGCTTTTCCCCTTCTTTGCACATACTTTTCTTGGGTCGCTGCGTATTTCATCGACAGAATTCACAGCGCTATCCCCATGCAACGCATTCAATTCAGCTAACAGTTAAACTAGAGGTGGCGTATGTAACTAATAATCGATTGTCCACACAAGGGGTTTACATGTCCCAGGTAACCGCACACTATGGCGAATGGTCTTCACCCATTACTGGCGATTCTTTTGTCGCGCGCAGCGTTTCATTGTCGCAAGTGCGTGTTGATGGCCCTGACACATACTGGGTGGAAGGACACCCGCTGGCGGATGGTCGCAATACTTTGCTCCGTCGTAATCGTTTGGGGCATACCAGTGAAGTCTTACCTTTGATTGATGGGGTGCGCTTACCTGATGTGCGTACTCGTGTCCATGAGTATGGTGGACGAGCCTATGCAGTTCATGAAGGCCTCATTGTGTTTTCAGATGGATATGATGGTCGTTTATATCGTTTTGACCGTTCTGATGCTCGTGCACGTGTTATTCCTTTGACGCCCCTTGAAGATGTCCGTTATGGCGATATTGAATTAGCTGTTGATCGCGGCTTACTTTATGCCGTGCGTGAAGATCACCGCTTAGAAGGTGAACCATCAAACTCGTTGGTTGCTATTCCTTTAGATGGTTCTGCAGCACGCGATGGATCGCATATTATTCCTGTGTACTGTGATGCTGATTTCGTGATGGCTCCGACTTTATCGCCTGATAATTCAAAACTTGCTTGGCTGACATGGAATCACCCAGATATGCCGTGGACACATAGCGTGCTCCACGTAGCATCTTTAGATTTTGAAGGCCGAATTACTACCTCAGTTATCCTTGTTGATCAACCTGATGTGTGCGTATATGAGCCTCGTTGGACTTTAAATGGTGATCTTATCCATGTTGATGATTCAACAGGATGGGCAAATCTGTATCGAACTGAAGGATTCACTTGGTTTGAGGACGAGGACGTACATGCATGGACAACTCGTTTACGTACGCGCCCTTTGCACCCAGGCCCTCAAGCATTCTCACATCCGCACTGGCAGTTAGGGCTTCATACATTCGATAATTTCGATAATGACCTGCTCATTTGCTCGTGGGCGGAAGACGTCACATGGCATATTGGAACTGTTCGTTTGGATAATGGTTTGCTTGAAGAATGGTCAACCGGGTGGTGGCCTATCGGCAATGTGGCTTCCGCTGATGGGCGCGTTGTTTTCCTTGCTGATTCAGCAACACACGCACCGGCTATTATCGAAGTGAAGGATGGAAAAACACAGGTTCTTCGCCCCTCATCTGATGCGGAAGTGGAAGCAGAGTATGTTTCTTTAGCCCAAGCAATCTCTTGGTCAACGCGTGATGGCGAACGGGCACATGGTTTCTTTTACCCGCCTGCAAATCCGAATTTTGCTGCGCCAGAGGGCGAGCTTCCTCCTTTGGTCGTTAATGTTCATGGTGGGCCTACCACATCATGTCGTCCTGGCTTGAAAGTGCCTTTCCAGTTCTGGACAAGTCGTGGTTTCGCTGTTTTGGATGTGAATTATCGAGGCTCCACAGGCTTTGGCCGTAACTACCGTGAACGCTTGAACGGGAACTGGGGTGTGATGGATGTTCATGACTGTGTGGACGGCGCACTTTACTTGGCTGAACGCGGCCTTATTGATCGTAAACGTATGGCTATTCGCGGGGGTTCTGCCGGTGGTTTCACAACGCTTGCTGCCCTGACAACTACTGATGTTTTTTCGGCAGGGTGTTCATTCTATGGAGTGGGTGACTTACGGGCTTTAGCTGATGAAACTCATAAATTTGAGTCCCGTTATGCTTTCCTCTTGCTGGGGACTGATGATATGTCTTCACCGATATGGGAGGAACGATCTCCCTTATTCCATACAGATCGTATGAGCGCTCCCCTCTTGCTTTTGCAAGGTGAGGATGACAAAGTGGTTCCCCCAAGCCAAGCTACACAGATGCATGAGGCTCTCAATACTGCACATCATCCTTCGGTTCTCAAAATTTTCGCAGGTGAAGGACATGGTTTCCGTCGCGGGGAAAATATTAAAGACGCTTGGGAAACCGAATTAGGTTTCTACGGTAGAGTGTGGGGATTGCAACCGCAGGGTACTGCTGACGTTGAGGTTCCTTATCTGTCATAAGATGGGGCATGTAAGCAAAAACCGATGAGGGAAAGGGTTGTTACTTCCCTCATCGTTGTTACACCATTCGTCAGCACTGATACCGGCTAGCATCTGATACCCGTGGGAGAAACTAGACAGGAACTGACACGGGCGAGACTCAACCTCAGCACCCGGTATCAGTGGGGGTAGGACAGCTCATTCGCTTATTGATTCCCACCCCCACTTTTATTTCGTGTCCTACTTGTCCTGCACTAGTTGACGCAAGACATACTGCAAGATACCGCCATTACGGTAGTAGTCGGCTTCACCGGGTGTATCGATACGGACAAGCGCTTCAAATTCGATGGGTTCACGCCCCTTGGCTTGTGCTAGAACGTGAACGGTTCGTGGTGTTATTCCTTCGTTGAGTGTTTCAATACCTGTGATGTCAAAGACTTCATCACCGATAAGCCCTAGCGAATCACGTGTTTCTCCTTCGGGGAATTGTAAGGGCAATACACCCATACCGATAAGGTTTGAACGGTGGATACGTTCAAAACTCTCAGTAATGACTGCTCGTACTCCTAAAAGGGATGTGCCTTTAGCTGCCCAGTCACGTGATGAGCCTGAACCATATTCTTTTCCACCAAGGACAACAAGTGGAATATCTGCTTTTTTATATCGTTGAGCTGCTTCATATACGGATACGACAGGGGCCTTCGGATCAGTAAAATCACGTGTAAAACCACCTTCTGTCCCGGGGGCTACTTCATTTCGGATACGAATATTCGCAAAGGTGCCGCGTATCATGACTTCGTGGTTACCACGTCGAGAACCATATGAGTTAAAGTCGCTTCGCTGCACACCTTGAGCCAGCAAGTATTGGCCTGCTGGGGTTTCTGGGGCAAAAGATCCCGCTGGTGAAATGTGATCTGTTGTCACGGAGTCCCCGAGTTTCAGGAGTACGCGTGCACCGTGTATGTCATTGACTGGTTCAGGAGTTAATCCCATACCAGCAAAATAAGGGGGTTTACGAATATATGTTGAAGATTCTTGCCAGTCAAAAGTGTTGCCCTCGGGTGTTTCTAGGCTGGTCCAGCGTTCGTCTCCGTGAAAAACATCAGCATATGATGCGGTGAACATTTCCCTGTCGATTGCGTAATCAATGGTTTCTTGTACTTCTTCAGGGGTTGGCCAAATATCTCGTAGGTACACATCAACGCCTTTGGGGTCTTTTCCCAGAGCTTGTGTTTCAAAGTCAAAGTTCATCGTTCCGGCTAGGGCGTAAGCGATAACCAGAGGAGGCGAAGCCAAGTAATTCATTTTAATGTCAGGGTTAATGCGGCCCTCAAAGTTTCGGTTACCTGAGAGAACAGATACTACTGCGAGGTCGTTTTCGTTCACTGCTTGTGATATTGCAGGGGGTAACGGTCCCGAGTTTCCAATGCAGGTGGCGCATCCGTATCCGACGAGGTTAAAACCTAAGGCATTGAGGTATTTCCATAGGTCTGCTTTCGTGTAGTAATCCGTGACTACTTTTGAACCAGGGGCCATGGATGTTTTCACCCAAGGTTTCGATGTTAAACCTCGTTCGACGGCTTTACGGGCAAGTAAGCCTGCTGCCAGCATGACGGAAGGATTTGATGTATTTGTACATGAGGTAATGGAAGCGATGGCGACATCTCCGTGGTTGATTCGTGTGCGTGTGCCGTCTTCAAGGATCACAGGTACGTCATCACACGATCCCCCGGGTACGTATGTTGGCAGGGTACGATTGAATGATTCTTTTGCCAAAGAAAGTTCGATCCGGTCTTGTGGACGTTTGGGACCAGCGATTGAGGGAACAACTTGCGAGAGGTCAAGTTCAAGATATTCGGAGTATTTTGCTTCACGGGAAGGGTCATGCCATAGGCCTTGTGCTTGCGTGTAGGCTTTCACTAAGGCAATAGATTCTTCACTTCGTCCTGTAAGTCGCAGGTATTCAAGCGTTTTTTCATCAATGGGGAAGATAGCTGCGGTTGAGCCAAATTCTGGGCTCATATTTCCGATTGTTGCGCGGTTGGCTAGTGGAACAGCGCTCACACCTTCTCCGTAGAATTCAACGAATTTTCCAACAACTCCGTGTTGACGCAGCATATGTGTAATTGTGAGGACAACATCGGTTGCGGTGGCACCTGCGGGTATGGTTCCAGTGAGTTTGAAGCCAACAACACGAGGGATGAGCATTGATACTGGTTGTCCAAGCATTGCAGCTTCTGCTTCAATGCCGCCGACTCCCCACCCAAGGATGCCTAGGCCGTTAACCATTGTGGTGTGTGAGTCTGTGCCAACGCATGTATCCGGATATGCCACGATTGTTCCATCGGATTCTTCGCGTGTGAAAACTGTGCGTGCGAGGTGCTCAATATTGACTTGGTGAACGATGCCTGTTCCTGGTGGTACGACTCGGAAGTTATCGAAGGCTCCTTGTCCCCAACGGAGGAATTGGTAGCGTTCCGCGTTACGTTCGTATTCGCGTTCTACGTTGCGTTCGTATGCGTTTGAGCATCCGTATACGTCGATTTGTACAGAGTGGTCGATCACCATTTCTGCTGGGGCGAGTGGGTTGATGCGAGTGGGATCGCCTCCAAGGTCGGCAACGGCTTCTCGCATAGTTGCAAGGTCAACGACGCAGGGTACTCCTGTGAAGTCTTGCATGACGACACGTGCGGGGGTGAATTGGATTTCTGTGTTGGGCGTTGCTTCTGGTGACCATGATGCTAGGGCACGTATGTGTTCCGCTGTCACATTTGCGCCGTCTTCTGTGCGTAAGAGATTTTCTGTGAGGATTTTTAGACAGTATGGGAGCGTATCTGCACCGGGCACAGCGTCGAGGCGGTAGATTACATAGTCACGCTCATTGACGGTTAGTGTTGAACGTGCATTGAATGTGTTCGTAGCTGGCATGGTGGCCTCCTCTATGCGGCATCGTGGTTTTCCTACCACATATATCTTGATATCAAGATAACCGGAGGGAAAGCAATATGCAACATCAGATAAAAAATCATCAAAAATACAGATCAGAGCATATTTGAAATCCCTACACCTACACTTGAGGATAACAGGCAACTATTAATTACGTAATACTCATGATACGGATTACCTATCCCTCAGCTATCTTCGCACATGCCCCACGACATAACAGATAGACAAAACTGCGTACAAACCCGGCACAGAAAATAATGCCGCACACTACAGAAAAGAGCATGGTAAAAATCCATAGCATCTACACCCATCTTTCTATATGCAACCGCTTCCCTACAGGGCCATTCAAAGAGGGCGTAATACTCAAGAAAAGAGATACTTTGACGCAGTAATTTTTATACACCGCAATCATTTAGGCCTTTTTCATCACACACACCGTCTCAACATGATGCGTATGAGGGAATAGATCCCATGCGCCAAAAGAAGTCACCGAATACCCGCATTCAGCTAAAGCAGCCATGTCACGTGCCCCCGCAGCCGGATCGCACGAAACCAACACCACCCGGTGAGCACCTGAAGCACCAATCGCATGGCAAATATCGCGTCCCGCACCTGCGCGTGGCGGATCTAAAACAATGACATCTGGACGTTTCTGCGGGAGCTTCCCACAAAGCTCCTGAACTGCAAAAACATCGACACTACCCACCCACGTCTGCACACGACCAGTAGGCGCACAATTCCTTTCCGCATCAGCAACCGCATATTCGTCACCTTCAACGCTCAAAATTCGAGCAGGAGGACGCTCACAACTCGCCAAAGCGTAAGAAAATAAACCCGCCCCTGAATAAAGTTCAAGAACACTTTCACCGCCATTTAAAGCTGCGCCCTGACACACAGCAGAAGCTAAAACATCAGCCCCTTCACGGTGAGTTTGCCAAAAACCTTCAGGTCGCACTCGATAATTCAAAACATGAGGAATGTCATCGCTAAAAGCCACCGGCTGGCTCATTCCAGCAGAAAAACCTGAACCACGCAGAACTTCTGGACTGCGCAAATGCACGTTCCATCTTAATGAAGAAAAATGTGCTTTATTCCCCTCACAGTCATAAACTCCACGTGGAGTAACCACAGCAATATCGCCACCGGTTGAGGCCACAACACGAATACGATCCCCTGGCTGCCACGCCCCAGCCCAACGCTTAGCTGGAGATGCAAAAAGCCCAAGATCGGAAATAGCTTCCACAGCTAAAGGCATATTCGACAACGGATACACCGCGCGACCGCGATGTTCTGTCATACCAAGCGCACCCGAAGAATCCGCAACTAATTCAATGCGTGTACGACGGCCAAGTAACGGATCATCTTCACCCCAGTCACCGGGAGCCGCGTAAACCGTATAACCACCAACCGCTTCTACAGCTTCAGCAAGAGCAATCCCCGCTATACGTCGAATCTGGCCGCGGATCACCTGTTCTTTCCATTGTCGTTGAGCAGGTACACGCACATGAGCAAGTTCACCGCCGCCAACACCTCCACGGCTAGCTTCAGGCCACACCGAAGAAACACGATCCGGACTTGCTTCAATTACCTCAACCGTATCAGCCCACGCTAAACGAGAGCGGGTACGTGTAATAACAGCCCGCACATATTCACCAGGTAAAGCATGACGTACAAAAATAACTCTGCCATCCGTATCACGTGCAACACAGGCTCCACCATGAGCTGGCTCTGCGACACGTAAAGTCACATATTGAGGGCCGGAAAGCTCAGCTTTTGCATGATTTCTCACGGGTTTCTTACGTGTATGAGGGCGAGGTACCCCTTGATGTTGTGCCATTACTTTGCCTTTACTCATATGCTGCTACAGCAGCATCTTGATCTTTTAGTTTGCGCGTTTCCACGGCACAAGCGTTAATACAGTATCGGGTATATCCATCACTGCTAAGCGAAGCGCACGAGTAATACGACGATGAAGAATACTTTCCCACCAATATTTTCCAATCACTTGAGGAAAATACACTGACAGCACTTCGTGCGGATACTGCTCACGTACTAAACGAATGTGGTCGCTCAGAAGTGCAACCATATCACGCTTAGAGGTGTATAAAATCGTCAAAGGAACCGGTAAACCAAGCTCACGCCACTGTTCACGCACAAGATCCTCCGCTGTAGCAGAAACAGCAAGGGCAACAGCTTCCACCGTGACCGCTCCAGAAGCTCGGGCCACCGCAAGAGCACGCATATGCGGCTTATCCCACTTCGAAATCAAAACAACAGCACGCACACGGTTAGGAACACGACAAGCCTCATCCCATTGATTAACATTCACTTCATACTCCAATTTCGTGTGGTAATGACGATAGGCTGCGTATATCGCGTAAAGGAAAACCACCATTGCTAAAGTTACCCACGCGCCTTGTATAAATTCTGTCGCAAGGATGACAACAAAAACAATCGATGTCAGTATAAAACCCACAATATTGAGGGATCGTGAACGCAATGTCTGCTTCCGAGCTCCGCCTGTTTGACGTTCACGTAGCTGCGTATTCCAGTAACGAATCATTGCCAGTTGTGAGACCGTGAGAATAATAAAAGCCGCAACCGCGTACAGATGAATAAGCGTCGCAAGATTTGCCTGTGTCATAACGACAACAACACCTGCCACGCAGATCAGAAGCATCCACGCATAGGCACCAGAAAAACGACTATAGCGATGGTGCCAGTAAATAGGCATACACCCTTGAAGTGCTAATACAGACACTTGAGATGTCACCGTGTGAAACACCATACGTGCCGCTAAAAAAAGAATCGATATCGTAGCAATCACCACAATGAAAGTCCCCAGTGTTTGCGGGCCAAAAACTCTATGAGCAACCTGCATAATCACAGGAATACGTGCCTTTTGGCTCACTGCTTCACTCAGCGGATAGGTTCCAGACGATTCGACAGTAAGAGGTGAAATAAGGCGATCACCATATTGTGATACACACACAAGAGCGATAAGTAAAAGCCCCGCACATGCCGCGATCTTACTTAATGAACGTGCCGCTCGAACAGATTGAGGACGAGGGAACCTATACACGTCATAGGAGAAAGTCTCCGCGCCTGTCATCACCGTACACCCTAAAGAAAAGGCACGTAAAAGCAGGATATAACCGGCAAGTCCCACACTAACAGGAGCCTCATGAATTTGAGGAGGAACAGCAACAAAGACCCCTTCCCCAGAAGCTGTCAACAGTTGAATACACCCTGTAATCAGCAAAATCACGATAATCGTCACAAAAAAATATGTGGGGATTGCCCATAAAGCACGCATTCGGTGCCTTTGACGTGCGTGTATCGCGGCCAATACGCATAGCATCGCACACGCAACATAAACATGTTTACCCGCAAGAAATGGGAAAAGTGAAACAAAATATTGCGCAGCCGACGCAACCGAAACAGACACTGTTAAAACACAGTCAATAATGACAGCCGCTGCCACCAATATCCCCCACGAAGGACCAATATTCGTGTAGGTGACCTCATATTCACCACCTCGCGGGTAGGCGTACATACTATGGCGATATGACATCACTACAAGTGTGAAAACTAGGGCCACGCATACCGCTACTCCCACAGAATGTGAGAGAGAAAATACGCCACCACCTGTGAGGGTCATTAAAATTTGATCGGGAGCATAGGCCAATGAGGACAAAATTCCCGCACCACATGCCGCAGCAGCAACACGCTGAAAAGGTATGTGCCTCTTACTTTCCTCCTCTGTGAAATGCCTATGAGAAGTAAAAGGCCATAAGGCTACGGCACGTTTCATATTGGCAACAAAATGCAACACGGAGTCCAGCCTAACGCGAAAAAAGGAGTAGGTTTAATCTGTGCACTTTGTAATCATGGGATGTGGGCGTGTTGGCGCCCTACTTGCGACCACTCTTGACGCTCAAGGACATTCCGTCGCTGTTATTGATTCTGAGCCAAAAGCCTTTGCTCGCTTGCCTCAAGATTTCTCTGGCCGTAGGGTCACGGGCCTTGGAATGGACCGTGGAGCACTACGACAAGCAGGTATTAAAGACGCGTACGCTTTCGCTGCCGTCTCAAACGGTGATAATTCAAATATCATCGCCGCACGTGTCGCACGTGAAACTTTCCATGTGGAACGTGTGGTCGCGCGTATCTACGATCCTACACGCGCCCTCGTGTATGAGCGTTTAGGTATTCCAACAGTTGCTACGGTGCAACGTACCACCGAGTCTGTTCTGCGGCGTTTACTCCCCCCCTCAGCAGCTGTCACATGGACTCATCCCACTGGCATGGTTTCACTGGTAACAGCTACTCCCATCACCTTGTGGTGCGGTGTGCCTTTTTCTGTCGTTGAGGACCTCACAGGGGAACGTATTGCTTTTGTTTCGCGTCTAGGCTCTGTGATGCCTGCTCGTCCTGACATGGTTATTCAAGAATTCGATCAATTATATTTCGCTGTTGAAGGCCAAGATGCCTCGCCTTTACGCTCAATACTTACTCGCGCACCGCAGCTGGAGGTTTAACTCATGCGTATCGTTATAGCTGGTGCTGGTTCTGTGGGACGTACCGTTGCTTTAGAACTTATTGATCGTGGCCATGAGGTCACACTCATTGATAACGCGCCCGATCAGATCCGGGTGGCTTCTGTTGCTGACGCAGACTGGGTTTTAGCAGATGCGTGTTCTCCTGATGTTCTGCGTGAATCTGGTTTAGAACAAGCCGATGTTTTAGTTGCTGCGACAGGTGACGATAAAGCAAATCTTGTGATTTCGTTACTTGCAAAAACAGAATTCGCAGTCCCGCGTGTCGTAGCCCGCCTAAATAATCCAAAAAATGAATGGCTTTTTGATGGTGCTTGGGGTGTAGATGTCCTAGTATCCACTCCAAAAATCATGACTGCACTAGTCGAAGAAGCAATCAGCGTGGGAAGCCTTGTCCGCTTATTCACTTTCACAGCGGCCAATGTTGCTATGTATGCCCTCGTGCTACCAGAAAATTCACCGACTATCGGAAAACGTGTAGGCGATATTGACTTCCCACAGCATGTTGTTCTCTCTGCAATACTACGCAACGATTACCCGTTGTCACTGGGCTCAGATGACGTATTAGAAGCTGGCGACGAGCTCCTTTTGCTTTTACCTGAAACAGGTCAGGAAGTACGTGAACATGTCATGTCGCTATTGACTGTTCCTTCACTTTCAGACTCTGAAGATTCTTCTGAATCCGAATGAGGAATAACCGGCGCTAAAAGGAGCCACGTTCCCCAAGCGGCAACAGCAAAAAGAGGAAATCCTAGAATAATTTTTACTATACCAAGCTCAGGTACTTTGCCCCAGAACCACAAGGGAAATTGGACCCAGAACCTCACTAAGAATACTGCTGCCCACATCCAGGTGGCTACCCATACACGACGGCGTAAAGACGCGTAATTTTCATCTGACCACCATGTGCGCGGCAGAGAATACATGTAGCCGATAAAAATACCAATAAACGGACGTCTCATAGGCATCGACAGAAGAAGAATGGCCGCAAAAAAGGCTGCCGTTACCAGACCTGCCGCGAAAAAATCTTCACCACGTCCTGTCCAAGAAGCCCAAAATACGCCAACAGCAACCCCACCTACTGTTCCCGGCAACGATTTCAGCATGGATTGTTTTTGCACCAAACGGATCACACAGAAAACCACAGCCAAAGCCGCAGCTGCGATCAATGCGTATTTGACGTGACGGGTAAAAGAAAAAATAGCGATAAAAACTGCTGCTGGTAGTGAAGATTCCAGCATTGCCCGCCATCCACCTACAGCTTCATACCATGAAAAAGAATCGGAACCGAGTTGCCCAAAAATTCCGGACTTCCCTCGCTGAGCTAATCTCTGTGGGGTGGTATTCATAGTTTCTCCGCAGCAATAAGACGATATACAGGATTAATAATCACATGGTGACTATTACTTATTCCTACGACACCTTCAACACGTAGACGAATGCCTACACGTATCCCAGGAATATTTTGACGACCAGTCCAGGCTAATTCAATTGTCCCCGTTGAGTCACACAAGGCGGCGCGTAAAACAGTGGGGCTGCCTGCAGGGGAATAAGTTATTGAAACTACTGTGCCATAAAGTAATACTTTTTGACGAGGACGTATATGAGCAATCCTTTGCGCTTCCTCAGGAAAGTCACACACATGTCCGAAACGAGGCTTACGCGACGCAAGAGGCAGCTGATTTCCTTTACGAACCTGCTGAGTACGCCGAGCCAAAACTCTGCGTTTAAACACGTTGAACACGAATTTACTCTGCTACTTCGCGCGGCATATGTACAGGCAATGACTCTAAACGCGCACGTGGTTTGTCATCGCGGACAACAACTATGCGGTCAATAAACTTTTCAATCTCTGCCATTTGCGCGGGAACATTCACAGCAGGACCAAGTATGTCAATACGCGCAAACCATCGAGGCCCTTCACATCCAATGATACGCATATGTGATTGCGCACTACCGCCATCGGGCATCTGCGAGGGAACTACTGTCCGTAACTCCGTACCATAACGGCCTTCAGACTCAGTAGCTTGTGCTCCTTCGGCCTGAAATGCCTCAATGATCTGTTGGCGTATTTCCTGCCACACGCCCCCTGATCGAGGAGCCGCCGCAACACTGATCTGAAGCCCTGAATTTCCCAAGAACACCAAAACCCTCAGGATAGTGTCTGTACCTTCAATAGCTTGAGACTGAATTTGCATACCTGGGACAACGGGAAGCTGTAAAGATCCCATATCAACATAACCCACAGAAAAATCCACTTCATTCTTACTGCGTGGTCCTGGTTGGTTCCAGATAGGATCCTCGTCTAGTACAGTGGGCCGACGAAATTCATCAGCAGCATCATTGTGGAATTCTGATTCTTGCGCTTTTTTCTTGCGCGAAAAAAACATCACAATGCCTCAGATAGCACATTCGGTGCATACCGGCTGACCTGAATCATCGGTGTATGCAAGCTGAGAAGTGTGGTGTACAAGGAAACACTGAGAGCACGTAAATTCATTTTCTTGGCGCGGCACCACATGGACTGTCAGTTCTTCTTTCGAGAGATCAGCACCAGGCAATTCAAAATTTTCCGCCGCTTCATTCTCATCTTCATCCACATTTGCCGAACCCACATCATTGCGACGCGACTTCAGTTCCTCAATGGAATCCTCAGCGACCTCGTCCTCATTTTTTCGTGGAGCATCGTAATCGGTAGCCATACCTGTAGTCCTTCCCGTCAGCACGAAACAGCATATGCTCGTGGGTCGTGTAGCGCAGGAAAGATACCATATTTTTAAGCGAACAGAAAATCCGTACCTTATTTTGATAAAAAGTAACACTCATTTACGCCATTTTTTAGTCTCAGCGCAGGCGATCATCGACACGCTCAGCTCAAATACCCTACTATCTGTCTTTTTCTGAAAGAATCTGTGGGAATAGTCTGTGGGAGGTATCCAATTGATTGAGCTGGACCTACTCGGCGTGGGAGCAGATGGTCAGACACTTGTCTTTACCGACGCCCAAGGAGAACGCTACAGCGTTCCGATCACTGATGAGCTGCGTGGATCCGTACGTCGAGATCGTCCGCATCTGGAAGCAATTCCCTCCCCCAGTTCATCCCCGTTACGTCCTAAAGACATTCAGGCCCTTTTACGAGCAGGGGCGACAGCTCAAGATATCGCCCACGAACACGGGCTTGAAATTCAGCAAGTCCTGCGCTATGAGGGACCTGTGCGAGCCGAGCAAGAGTACGCGCTCACACGTGCGCGGCAATCCCGTATCGGTAATGAAGCGGACTCCCCCATCATGGGAGAACTTGTTGTTGACAGGCTAGCTGCCCGAGGCGTGGATGCACATTCACTGGTATGGAGTGCCCGCCGCGAAAATCAAGCTCCCTGGCAGATTTGTCTCACATTCATACAAGGTGCCAGCGAACATGGTGCGCACTGGACACTTACCTCATCTGGCACTGTTGAAGCAATAGACCAAGAAGCACAGTGGCTCACAGAAACTGTCACCCAAACACCTTCATCATCAATTTTTACACCGCTGACACCGGATACATCACGTAGCACTGAGGACTTGCGTACTGAAGATCTACGCGCACGTGATAACCTCATCGATCAACTAAATGCAGTACGCGGAAAACGCCAACCTATCGAATTTGAATCAGATGACGACGAGTTGATTCAAACCGATACTTTTGATGAGCCGACACCTGTTCCTCACTCACAGGAATCATCCATTTCTGCGCAAATTTACTCTTTAACAAATGCTCGTTCAGCACCGCCAGAGCACAAGCCTGAGGACTCCTCCACGCAACCTGAACAGGTGGATTCACCTGTAACGCTGACACATACTGAAGCTGAGCCTCCTATCGATGCACCAATAGATGATCTTTTGCCCGGAATGGAAACTTTAAGCGCAAATATGCCTTCCGCGGAAACTCCAAAGAAAAAATCAAAACGCCGTTCAGTTCCCTCATGGGATGAAATCGTTTTCGGGTCTAAAAACTCATAAACACAGCCACTTTTCACGCTCAGTGTCTTGATTGGCTCATTCAGTTTTTCTGTGTGAAGTATTTGTGCGCATAGCAGGAACGTGAATACTAAAAATCTTTTTTCTAGGCTCTTTCATGCTAAACGAATGACTGGAATATGCATCTCCGCAGATGTTAAGGACCCATGCACTCCCGTCAGATTTCTTGCTTGCTCATTTTGTGTACGCGAATCCACGATGCCGCCTCTGCCTCGTGAAAAAACAACAAAATCACCTACCTGGTCTTTACCGGGGCCTTCCCCTATAAGATCAGTGATATTTTCGGCAGGAACAATCCATGCGCGCTCTCCCAAGAATTCAGACCAACGCTCGTATGTTTCCCGCTGCGTCCCTGATTGGCAATGCACATGAACAGCTCGTGTTTCCCCAGCAACAATCCGTACAGATTCACTCAAAGCCGCAATCATTGAGCAATCAATCAGATTCTTTTGATCGACATTAACCATGCCATGATCGGCTGTGAGCAACGCGCACGTATCTGAAGGAATCTGACGCAAAAGATCCGACAGACCCGCATCAAAATCTTCTAAAGCATGTGCCCACTCATATGAGTGAATCCCTTTTTTATGTCCCACATGGTCGATGTCTGACCAATACAAATAAACGACAGGAGTACCCGCACGCAGTTCTCGGACTGCTTCACTACAACGCTGTGCCCACGTAGAAGCCGGCACATGACGTGCTCCGCGTAAAGCAGCCCGTGAAAGACCTGAACCGGAAAAAGTAGCCGGAGTGATAACGACGCTGTGACATTCGTACTCAGCGAGACGAGAAAAATATGGTGTGACGGGCTGCCAAATGGAAGGGTCGATTCCTTCACGGAAAGCAAGCAGATTCATTACTTCATCATCAACAGCCACAGAATATCCGGTCATGCGAGTACGCCCCGGCTTTTCCCCTGTCGTGAAAGCTGTGATAGCCGCAGCAGTGGTCGAGGGAATGACAGTGTGTGCCTTATATGTTGATGAACGTAGCGAACGTAACGTCGGCGCATGACCATAGTGAGTGCTCAGGGCCTCATAACCTAAACCATCCACCATAATCAGCAAAATACGTTGCGCCTTATCGCATCCAATACGGGCCGTAATATCCGGTAAAGCACCCGGTAAGTTCGGGTCGAGCGCAGCAATTGCAGCTCCAAAAATCTCTGTCAGTTGCAGGTCTTTTTCACACGGAATACAGGCATCCTCATACTGTGAAGGCAAGTTCAAGGCAGGTACTTCCCCTATTTTGGCGGATTCAACCGTATCGAACGTAGCACTTTGTTTTTGCGAGTTTTCCTTTGCCAATGACCTATTTGCCATATGAGTCACTGTATTCGTCTCCTCCTGCTTTGTCGCCGCACAACGCGAAATGACACGTTACCTGTTATTTTGCTTCCGTGCGAGAACTAAAGCTATCTGGTCAGCAAAAGTTTGAGCATTTTCAAGGGCTTGCGGGCCATCAGCGGCCTCAGATACACGAATCCTGAGTTCTTCTTTTGTTAAAGCTCCAGAAAAACCATGTTCACCTAAGCAGGGTGAATCTGCACACCGAGTAGGCGCTATGTCAATGTATTGGCTTTGCCCTCCCTCAAAAGAAAGAATGATCTCTGTTGCGCCTTCACCATGGTAAGGACGTTCGATGACTTCACTTATTTTCATATGTGTTAAAGAATCCAACGCATACACAACTGTAGAAACACGTGCTATACCTTCATCATATTCATGAACATGTAAGTGAACAAAAACCGTGTCGCTCAATGCCATGACGCTCAAGTGACGGAAAAACTTACCTTCATGAAAATCAGTATCAAGCTGGTGGATCAGTGCTCGCGCCTTTGCTCCGCCTAATGCCCGCTCTAAAGCACGGCTCACAATTTCAGGAAAGAATCCCCAACTCTCAATATGTTTTCGTGTATTCATCCCTCACATTGTGTCCGTAACCGGCGTGGGAATCGAAGCAGAATACCTCAACATGTGGACAATTAATTTATGCGTACACAAGAACAGCCTTTACCGCTTGAGAACGACGCGAATATCCGCGAGATTGATGTCTCTGACGAGATGCGCACAAGCTTCCTTGAGTACGCCGTATCTGTTATTCATGCCCGCGCTTTACCTGATGCCCGTGACGGACTGAAACCTGTCCAACGGCGCATCCTTTTCCAAATGGACCAAATGGGTCTGCGTCCCGACAAAGGACATGTGAAATCACAACGTGTCGTTGGTGAAGTCATGGGTAAACTCCATCCGCATGGTGACTCAGCTATTTACGATGCCCTTGTACGTTTAGCACAGCCTTTCAACCTGCGTGTTCCCCTTGTCGATGGTCATGGGAATTTTGGTTCTCTTGACGATGGTCCCGCTGCTGCACGTTACACAGAGGCACGCCTTGCCGGAGCAGCGATGGATTTAGTAACAGATCTAGATGAAGATACCGTTGATTTTGTCCCAAATTATGATAATCAATTCATGCAGCCAGAGGTTCTTCCCGCTGCTTTTCCTCAGCTTTTAGTCAATGGTGCTTCCGGTATTGCTGTCGGCATGGCAACAAATATTGCCCCCCATAACCTCGCAGAAACAATCGCTGCTGTATGTCATCTGCTCGCGCATCCTGAAGCCACAACTGAGGACCTTATGCGCTTCATTCCGGGCCCTGATTTACCTGAAGGAGGAGTCATCGTCGGCCTTGAAGGGATAAAAGAGGCCTATGAAACAGGGCGCGGTACTTTCCGTACACGAGCAAAAGTCACCATTGAACGTGTCAGCGCACGACGCACTGGTCTTGTGGTAACAGAACTACCCTACATGGTTGGACCCGAAAAAGTCATTGAAAAAATTAAAGAAAATGTGTCTTCAGGACGATTAAAAGGTATTTCAGCTGTCCGTAATCTGACAGATCGTATCCACGGGCTGCGACTTGTCATTGAAATTAAAAACGGCTTTAATCCTGAAGCTGTCCTACAACAGCTCTATCAGCGCACACCTTTGGAGGATTCTTTCGCAGTGAATGCGGTTGCCTTAGTTCAAGGACAGCCACGCACGTTAAGTCTGAAAGAAATGCTCAGCGTTTTTCTGGATCACCGTCTCACTGTGACCCGCAGACGCTGTGAATTTCGTTTATCAAAGAATCGTGACCGTCTGCACCTTGTTGAGGGGCTCCTTGTCGCTGTCCTTGATATTGATGACGTTATTGCAATTATTCGTTCCTCAGATAACGCAGAACTTGCTCGTACCCGTTTAATGACGGCATTTGATCTTTCAGAAACTCAAGCACATCATATTCTTGAACTGCGTTTACGCCGCCTCACAAAGTTTTCTCGTTTAGAACTTGAAAGTGAACGTGATGAACTCAATGCTCGTATCGCTGAGCTGGAAGAAATCTTAGGCTCGCAAGACTTACTCAATGAGTGTGTGAGTACTGAATTACGCGAGGTCGCCGCACGTTTAGGTACTCCACGTCGTACTTTGCTTTTAACGAGTGCAGGCGGTGAGGGTATTTCTGCGGCAACAGATGCAACATTGGCAGCTGCTTTACCTGCTACCGGACGAGGTGCACGCGGTTTAGCTTTAGAAATTGCCGATGAGCCCTGCACTGTTGTTTTATCGGCTTCGGGGGGCCTTGCCCGCATTGAAGGCAATGACCCTATTGAAGTGGGTCCGCGAGCCAGTCATGATGGTTGGCGCTCTCAGATTCCATCTTCGGTTCGATCACAGGTCGCAGTTGTAACCGCTGATGGTATTGCACACCGTATTGATGTTGTTGATTTACCTGCTCTGCCCCGTTTTGACACAGGTTTGTCTTTAGCGGCAGCAACTCCTGCTTCACTGCTTGTTCACAGTGACCATCCTGCCGTTGGTTTATTTGATCCTGAAAGTAACGCAATTATTGCCATGGGAACAGCCCGCGGCACAGTTAAACGTTTGAAACCTGATGTTTTACAACGCGACGAATGGGAAGTTATTTCTTTAGATGAGGGTGACTATCTTGTAGGTTTTGATATCTGTACTGATACTGATGACCTTGTTTTTATTACCTCTGACGCGCAATTATTACGCACTCCCGCTGCGAAAGTGCGCCCTCAGGGACGCACTGCATCTGGAATGGCTGGCATGAAAATATCAGACTCAGCGCTTGCTCTTGGTTTTTGGGTGGTTTCTGCTCCTGATGAAGCTGTAGTTGTAACAGTTGCGGCAGCTGAAGGTGCTTTACCTGGTACGGGACAAACTACTGTGAAAGTTACACCTTTTTCTGTTTTCCCTGCGAAAGGTCGAGGTTCCCAAGGCGTACGTGCGCATCGTTTTTTGCGCGGCGAAGACCGTTTAGATATCGCTTGGGCAGGATCGCATTATGCGCGTGCAGCCAGCGCAGATGGCTCCCCTGTTGAGCTTCCTGCACAGGATGAACGACGTGATGGCTCGGGGACTCCCTTAACTTTTGCAATTTCCACTATCGGATAGCTCCGCCTACTGTCCTGTTAATTGACGCATAAAAAAAGATAAGCGTATAAGCTCATTTCTCGGAGGGATACTGACCAGGCTTTCTCTTTATTGTTGTGCGTATAAGAATACAAGCCACGTACAGGATATTTATGTTTTTATATTTCAATGGCGTATAGACGCGATTGCCCGACTGTGCGAAAACCCAGGTAGTCATATACAGCCAGAGCACCTGAATGATTTGCTGATCCGATACCCACGCCTATACGTTCCATACCATTTGCAGCCTGAGCCCGCATAGAAGCGACAACTAATCCCTCCAGCACATGTGAATGACGATATTCTTGATCTACGCACATCTGATCAATATATCCTTCACGCCATCCCAATGCGATCCAGTCCTGCACATAACGTGAGGCCATGAGGAAACCTGCCATACGCGGACGGTCACCCCGACGATCTAAAGCAACAAATGACCATTCAGGAACAAAACCTGTACGCCCCATCAGCCATTGTTTTGAGGTCAAGGGTGGACGGCCCCACTCTTGTTCAGAAATACGATTAGCTGTTATACGAGCGGGTTCTTCCCACTGTTCAGCCCACGGTTCGATACTGAGCCACGGGCCAAGATCAGATGTATGTGGAATACTATTCAAGTTCGCACGTAGTTCATAGTAGGTGCGTGCCCAGTGGAATCCTCGTTGTTGTAAGTGTTGTTCGTGGTCTTCTTGTCCGGCTTCCACCACAGCCACAATTTGAGCAGAACCCACCCCATCATTTTCAGCAAGTAAAGTTCGCGCAGTCAGTTCCTGCCATTCCACAAGGGATCCTCCTAAACCGATAGAGCGGAAAGAAGGGTCCACACCACCTTGGCATACACATTCAAGATGACCCGGATTACGTAGGGTCACCTGAGCAAAAGCAACCATACGTCCTTTTGCCATGCCTTTTGTCGCAAATCCAGCAACTCCACGCCACAGTACAGTTGAATTCAGCATCTCAGCGACTTCTTCCGTGGATGTACGGAAAGGAGGATTGTCACGCGCTTCAATACGAGCAAATAAGTTAGCTAATAAGTACACATGTGAAGCTGTCAATTCATGCCATTCAACCCCGTGATGTGAAGGTGGGAATGGCACTGTTTCCGGTGCTCCTGCTCGCACAGACAGCGGAGGTAGGCCCGTCGATGACGCTTCTGACATATGTTCCTTTCTCATAGCTTAGATAGCGTGAATCATTTTAATAATGACACTGATACTAGCAGTCAATGGAGTAAAGAACTTCCGCACGATCATCTACGAATCCTAAGCGTTCATACATTTCGTGCGCGTGATTTGCTGATTTTGTATCAACGTCTAAACCAATACGTGATACCCCTGTACGGGCGGCTGAAGCAATTGCTACATTCAATAGTTGCGTTGCTAAATGGTGGCCTCTGTGTTCTCTGCGTACTCCAAGCAATTCAACATATGCTTCTGGGCGGCCTGTAGCTACCCAGCTTTCGGCAGGTCGTCCCACTAAACAGTAGGCAACGATTTCTCCCGATTTATCTGTGAGGACACTTGACCAACGATCATCTACTGTGGACATTGCTTCATTCCACCATCGTCCGCGAAGCGGTGTGCCATAGTGATCGAGGAATACTTCCATATGCGCGCCACGCACAATACGACGATCAACCTGATCCCATTTACGTAGCGTGTATTCAGAACTGATATGAGGAGCTTCCTCTGATCCTTCAAGTTCACGGTACATGACTTGGAAACTACGTTTTGCTGAAAAACCTGCTGCAATACACAGGCGACGACGATCGGTCATATGTGAATCAACAAAGTTCACAATTGAGGCGGGCCGAGTGCAGTCTGCCCCAAAGGTATCAACGAGCATTTGGCGGGCACGACCGTCCTGCCAGTACAGTAAGGAACGGCCTATTCCCCGTCCTCGCCACTGCGGATCAACTACTGCTTCGATATTGGCCATGGCGCTTTCTTGAACATCGCGCATAACACGAACGCTGGCAAAAGCAGCTATTTTTCTATCGGGGTCAAGTCCAACAATCGTGTCGATCACATCACGCCCACGGGGACCTTCAAGCATATCTGCAATTTCCATTGCAGAGGTACGATAAATAGCTTGATCTATTGCTTCTGTACGCACGCATAAGTCGTAAATTCCCGGCGCATCTGAGGCAATCAGGGGCCTCCAGCGTAGACCAAGATGGGCACCGGGATAAGGTACAGAAACCGGTGCATTAATCCGGTCAGCAAGCCCTTTCATAAATTCTTTCCTAGCATGTATATACGACTCAAGTCCTATGTCTACTTTACGAAAAATGACACTTTAATGAAATATCAGGGAAACGCTCCCAATATATGGCACTCACAGCGCATTGTCGAAAAGAAAGATCCTAAGCATCAATGCGTGTACGATCAAGATGCGCAGCTTCATCTACGATGAAATCTTTACGCGGCCCCACAACTGAACCCATAAGTAATTCAAATGTGTCCTCAGCCTGTCTGAGGGCTTCTTCATCTGCCAGCGTGATGCGACGCAACGAACGATGGGTACGATCCATTGTGGTTTCAGCAAGCTGATCTGCGTCCATTTCGCCTAAGCCTTTGTAACGTTGGATAGGTTCTTTCCATGTGCGCCCAGATTTACGTAATGCAGCGAGCTGTCGATGCAATTCATCTTCTGAGTAGGTGTAGATAAGTTCACGAGCTTTACGCCCTTTAGCCATGACCTCAATCCGATGCAAAGGAGGTACCGCAGCATATACACGACCAGCTTCCACCATGGGCCTCATATAGCGGAAAAATAATGTGAGAAGCAATGTGCGAATATGCGCACCGTCCACATCTGCATCCGTCATAAGAATAACTTTGCCGTAACGTGCTTGCATCAGGTCAAATGTGCGTCCGGAGCCTGCACCAATCACTTGAATGATATTGGCGCATTCAGCATTGGCAAGCATGTCCGCAGTTGAAGCTTTTTGCACATTCAGTATTTTTCCTCGTATGGGGAAAAGAGCCTGAAATTGGCTATTTCGAGCTGCTTTTGCTGTTCCAAGTGCAGAGTCACCTTCTACAATAAAAAGTTCTGTGTGTTCTACATCTTCCATACGGCAATCAGCAAGTTTTGCCGGTAAAGAGGAAGTTTCTAATGCATTTTTTCGTCGAGAAATTTCTTTATGAATACGTGCAGATACACGCGCTTTCATTTCACCGACAATTTTTTCAAGAAGCAGTTGTGTTTGTTGTTTGTCGTCGCGTTTAGTGGAAGCAAATTTTTTGTCAAGCCATTCGGTGACAATTCGTGAAAGAAGTGTACGTATCTGAGGTGTCCCGAGAACTTCCTTTGTTTGTCCTTCAAACTGAGGTTCAGGGAAACGCACAGTGACCACTGCTGTCATACCGGCTTGAACATCCTCTTTTTCTGGACGACCATCTTTCGCATTCACTTTGAGTTTGCGTGCAGATTTATCAACATAAGAACGCAAAACTTTCAAAATTGCTTGTTCAAAACCTGCAACGTGTGTACCGCCTTTCGGAGTAGCAATGATATTGACGAAAGATTGAATATGCGTGTCATACCCAATTCCCCAACGTACAGCGCAGTCCACTTCACATACACGCTCAATTTCCTTAGCTTTGAGGTGTCCAGTATCAGAATCAAGTACCTGCACTGTTTCTGTAAAAGTACCTTGACCGGTAATGTGCCACGTATCAGTTACAGGCCCATCAGAAGCTAACCAATCCACGAAATCAACAACTCCTCCATCGAAACGGAAAGTTTCATGGAGGATTTCAGATCCTCGCTCATCCCAACAGTTAATGGTTAGTCCGGGGACAAGGAAAGCTGTTTGACGTGCCCGTGACAGTAGGTTTTCCCACGAAAATCCCTCAGTCGAAGGAAATATTTGAAAATCTGCCCAAAAGCGGACACGCGTTCCGGTGACGTTTTTCTTTACTTTTCCTACAGTTTTTAATGCAGATGAGTCTGTAAAAGGCGTAAAAGGAGAATTCGGCGTACGACTACGAGAATCATCAAATTCACCTGGTTCGCCTCGACGAAAGCACATACGATGGGTTTTGCCTGATCGATCAACTTCAACATCAACGCGCGCTGATAAGGCGTTTACTACTGATGCGCCTACACCATGTAAACCGCCGGATGCAGCATATGAGCCATTACCAAATTTTCCACCAGCATGGAGTTTTGTGTACACGACTTCTACACCTGAAAGCCCTATTCCTGGCACATCGTCAACAGGAATACCACGGCCATTATCTGACACGGAGGCCGAATGATCCGGATGCAAACGGATATCAATTTCGGTGCAATGACCTTCGAGTGCCTCATCAACAGAATTATCAATAATTTCCCACAAGCAGTGCATAAGGCCACGATGATCTGTTGATCCAATGTACATGCCGGGACGTTTGCGGACGGCTTCCAACCCTTCAAGGACAGAAAGATGCCGCGCACTATAGTCAGATGAAGCTGAAGAAGTCACTAGGTCATCTTAAAGAAGAAGCACTTCATTTGCTGTCTGCCCCGCCGCTTGCCCTCGTCTTCACGAAAGTGAAGGTATTTTTCCCTATATTTCTATACTTAACTTCGCTTGTGGCGAACTTCAGTGGACAAACGCGCATTTTTAGTCGAGTCATGGTGGGATGGAGTCATGGAAACAACATCTACTCTTGACCACAACACACGCACAACACCTGTCCTTACTGCGGCAGACCGTTGTGACTTGTGTGGTGCGCGGGCGTGGGTGCGTGCCACTATGAAAAATGGTTCTCTTTTATTCTGCGCACACCATGTACGTGGTCATGTGGATGCTTTGCGGGAAAAAGCTATAGAACTCATTGATGAACGGTATATTCTTTTCAGCGAAGAAGGCTCTGTCACTCCGCTTATGTAAATTTGGTTTTCGGTGGCCATCGGCGCATTATCTCTATTAGAGTAGTGTTGTATACGCATACGGTACATAAAAGGAGTCCCCAATGAGTATGCCTCCGACGGCATTGGAATCCACTCAATTTCCTGCGCTTTCACAAGAACGCATTATTCAACTTTTTAAGCAAAAGAATTGGCGTTACTACATCGATAATGAAGGCGACCTCGGCGGCATGTGGGAGGACAATACTTTCCATTTCATGTTACGTGGCGAAAAAAAAGAAATTCTTGTGGTTTCAGGTCGCTGGCATAACAACTGCCCTTTTGAAAAACTGGAACAAATCCGTGAGCTCATTATTAATTGGCATCGCGGGAAACTGTGGCCCAAATGCTATCACCGTATTGATGACGAAGGCCGTATTCGCTTATACACTGAAGTTTCTGTTGATTATGAGCACGGACTCACCGATAAGCAACTAGAGCAGCATATTGACTGCGCTCTGGGAACTTCCGGTCAATTTTTCTCAATGCTCGATGAAGAATTGGTTTCCTGAAGTACCTTAAGCCTTTGCCCACGAAGAAAGGACTGACGATGGGTTTCTTTTCCCGCTTACTGGGTCACGATCATGAGGATGATCCTGATCTTTCAAGCGCTCACGATGCTACTGTTCCTGCTACTCAGGCTCCTACCAGTGAACTCCTGCCAACGCCCACACTTGAGCCAATCTCTCAAGAACGCCTTATCACACTTTTTGACAAAGAAGAATGGCACTATGAGATTGATGCTGATGGTGATTTAGGAGGCCGTTGGGATAACGGTATTTTCTATTTTCTTTTCGCCGGCAACGAAAAAGAAATTCTCCACATCAGTTCCCGTATGCGTGAAGAAATCCCTGAAGAATGTGCAGATGATTTCAAGGTCTTTATTGAAGACTGGAATCGTGACAAAATCTGGCCAAAAGCTTATTACGTCTACACTGACGGCGGCCAATTGCATCTCCACGCTGAAGTAAATGTCGATTATGAGCAGGGTGCAAGTGATTCTCAGATCATGCAGCATATTCATTGTGCCCTTGGAACTACATTGAGCTTGTATTCAGCAACTATGGAACGCTTTAACATCCCATCTTTGGATGCAGAGGAAAACGACAAGTAGCTAAATCACGACAGTCCTTTCACAATAGGTAGGCTCTTTGGGAGCCTACCTATTTTCATATATTCACACCTTCAAGGCTCATCCATTTATTTATCACAGCGTCAAAGGCTTATCGATACGAAAGTGGCTCGGTGAAAAGAATTTCACCGAGCCAGTCATCACATGAAAGCTCCCAAAAGAGCCATCACGTGTCAGTCAAGGTAATCACGTAACACTTGGGAACGTGACGGGTGACGTAGCTTCGACATTGTCTTTGATTCAATTTGACGAATACGTTCACGAGTAACGCCATAGACTTTACCGATCTCATCTAATGTCTTTGGTTGGCCATCACCTAAACCAAAACGCATAGACACAACGCCGGCTTCACGTTCAGATAACGTATCCAAAACACGATGAAGCTGTTCTTGAAGCAACGTGAAAGAAACAGCATCAGCAGGAACGATTGCCTCTGAATCTTCAATGAGGTCACCGAATTCTGAATCGCCATCTTCACCAAGTGGAGTATGCAAAGAAATAGGTTCACGCCCATATTTTTGGACTTCGACAACCTTTTCTGCTGTCATATCTAATTCTTTTGCGAGTTCTTCGGGGGTAGGTTCACGCCCAAGATCTTGTAGCATCTGACGTTGCACACGAGCCAGTTTGTTAATGACTTCAACCATATGCACAGGAATACGAATGGTTCGTGCCTGATCCGCCATTGCGCGTGTAATCGCTTGACGAATCCACCATGTTGCATAGGTGGAGAATTTATAGCCCTTCGTGTAATCGAATTTTTCAACCGCACGAATAAGGCCTAAATTTCCTTCCTGAATCAAATCAAGAAATTGCATACCGCGACCGGTATAGCGTTTAGCTAACGAAACCACCAGACGTAAGTTAGCTTCGAGCAAATGATTCTTTGCCTGCTGACCATCTTGAGCAAGGAAGTGCAATTCTCGTCGTTCTTTCGAGGACATTTCATCAGAGAAATTCTTCAAACGGTACTCAGCATAAAGCCCCGCCTCAATGCGACGAGCAAGATCAACTTCCTGTTCCGCGTTGAGCAGCGAAACTTTACCAATCTGTTTGAGGTAGTCCTTAACAGGGTCAGCTGTGGCCCCAGCAACCGTTACCTGTTGAACGGGTTCATCCGTATCATCCGAATCCGAGACGACAAAACCGCCCTTTACTTGGATACCTTCGGATGTACGTTCACGTAGCTGAGCACCCTCACGCGTTGCGTTATCAGCATCTGAATCAGAGTCTTCATCATCTTCGTCGTCAGTGTCGAGGTCTGAATCATCAACGTCAATATCTTCATCAGTGATATCAATATCGACATCCTCAACGTGCACATCAATTTCGTCAGCATCAAGGGTAATATCATCCTGAACATCAACTTCTTGTGTTTCATCAGGAGTAGTAGCTTCTTGAGCTGCAGAAGTCTTTACTTCAGAAGACTTCTTACGCGCCGAAGACGACTTTTTTCGTGAAGTCACTGTGGTTTGAGAATCTTGTTCAGCAAGCTCATCAGTACTGGCAGTTTCAGCCTTTACTTTCTTCGTAGCCTTTTTCTTTGCAGAAGTCGCCTGAGTCGTAGCTTTTTTTGTCGACTTTGCAGCAGAAGCCTTACGAACGGGAGCAGATCCAGCCTTATCAGACGTACTCGAAGCAGCAGCAGCGGCCTTGGTTGTGCTCACACGGAACCCTTTCACGGCAGATAGGAAAAGCCAGCCGAAAAAACACTTCCGACGGCGCGACGCATACCATTATAATCAACCTGACTCATTCTGCCTTTTGATAATCCTTCCTTGCGATGTGGGATCAGTCGCGGTATATGACTTTACGCAACTAAACTGCACCTATGACACCTCTGGGCGAACGCATTCCCCGACTGCGCACACTGATCGATACGTCAACGCACGAAGCGCTCACACGCGCATTCCAACTATCACAGGTCAGCAACCACACGCAGGACCTACAAGATGCCGCTTACGCTCAAGTGACATCTGGTAAACGATTCCGCGGAATCCTTGCCATGCTAGGCGCAGAATACATACGTCCTCACAGCACAGCTACGGTAAGCCTGGCAGCAGGACTTGAACTTTACCAAGCTAGTGCTTTAGCACATGACGATTTAATTGACCATGCAGCAACTCGTCGCGCAAACCCTACCCCACATATACGATTCCGCGATATACATATCCAGAACACCTGGTCAGGAAATGCCGCAGACTTCGGTGCCGCCGCAGCTATCCTCCTTGGCGATTTCCTTTTTTCTGCCGCAGAAATCGCACTTTCCGATCAATGTGCTCTCCTCACTGAACAGACAGCACAACGTCTCATGCAGCGCTACGCCATGATGCACGCACAAGTAGCTATCGGACAATATTTAGATATACGCGCAGAACATCTCCCTTTGGATTCACAGGTGAGTGATGCCATTGTTTTATCGGATATTCTTCAGGTTGCACGTTACAAATCTGCTCTTTATTCGGTTGTTCATCCCTTTATCTTGGGTGCGATATCCGCCGAGGCCACAGAAGAACTGATAACTCAGCTAGAACACATTTTGCTACCCTGGGGTTTAGCTTTCCAACTACGTGACGACGACCTCGGAGTTTTCGGTGATCCCTGCCGCACAGGAAAACCCTCAGGAGACGACCTGCGCGAAGGAAAACGCACAGCTCTCCTTGCCCTCACATGGCACAAGGCCAGCTATAGTGAACGTGAACTTTTGTGCACCGTACTAGGAAATGCGGATGCAGATGATGACGCGCTTGCCCAAGCCGCGCACATCATCGACATTCACGGACGAAAACCACATGAAGCACTCATCACTCAGCTTGTCGATGAAGGTCATGCACATATGGCTTCCCTACCACACGAAAGAAATGAGGATATCCTCAGCGGTATCGCACAGATACTCACCGAACGCAGTGCCTAATACACGCAGTGCCTAATACACACAGCACGCTCATCCTCTTGCTTCAGGGCTACTCACAGAGCCAAGGCACTCGCAATCGCATTCACACGGTGATGCCGCCCTTCACGCAAAGCACTCATGGGTGTTTGCCCTAATTCATCATCCACGCGATACAACCATTCCAAAGACTCTTGAGGACTAAAACCGCCATCTGCAAGCAAAGTTAAAGTACCCGGCAAATTATATAAAAGCTCCCACCCGTATTCACCGAGTACAAGCATATCTGCCGGAATCGCTTGTTTTCCTGAAGTATCCTTCACACACAACACCAAGTGATCGCGAACGAACTGCTTAATTTTTCGCGCTTCTACGCCCAGACGACGAGCAGCCTCATCTACAGATAAAAACTCAATAGTTTCGCACATAGGACACAGCCTAATAGCTCAAAGATATTCCTGCCTGTGACCACACCGTCTTTTATTCAGCACACTGACACAAAACTCCCGTAGAATCCGACCGTGAGCACTACCGACGACACTCAACCACCACGCGATGATAGGCAGATCTCTGATCCGCTTCTTGGTGTACTTGTTGATAATCGGTATCGTATTACTGCGCAACTTGCCCGCGGTGGAATGGCAACAGTCTATGTAGCTGATGACGAGCGTCTTGATCGTCCTGTTGCTCTAAAAATCATGCATCCACACCTTGCTGATCGTGAAGACTTTGTCGCCCGATTCCGGCGAGAAGCGCGCGCCGCAGCACGTATCGTTCACCCGGGTGTTGTCTCTGTTTTCGACCAAGGTGTCATTGGCTCACAAGGCTACCTTGCTATGGACCTCATTGATGGCCCTAATCTGCGTGTCCTTTTACAGTCACATGGGCCTGTCACTGTTGAACGTGCGCTGACAATGGCTCGTGAAATATTGGAGGCATTGGAGGCCGCGCACACAGTCGGTGTGATCCATCGTGACATCAAACCTGAAAATGTCCTCATCTGCGCACAAGGTCCTGTGCGACTCACCGATTTTGGTTTAGCGCGAGCTGTTTTTGAATCTTCACATTCCACCACCGGTTCTATGCTTGGAACTGTCGCATATGTTGCTCCTGAAGTTGTGACCCAGGGCCATACAGATGCGCGTACTGATTTTTACGCAGTGGGGATTTTGCTATACGAATTACTCACTGGCTCAGTCCCGTGGTGTGGTAAGACACCTATTCAGATGGCTATGCACCACGCTCAAGATGATGTTCCCGCTCCGTCGCAGATAGTCCCGTGGCTTCCAACTGATGTGGATGAACTTGTCGCATATTTGACCGCTCGTGATCCCGATTATCGGCCACCTCATGCCCGTGAAGCTATTGAAGCAATTAATCAGGTTCTTGCTGTGCTTCCACCGGAAATCGCAGGTCAACGTTTCCGTGAAGCCGGTACACAAAACAGTGATTTTGAAGCAAATACTTCCATCGTTGAACCTGTGACAATGACTGCCGCTTTACCATCTGGTCTTTTGGAGAATACTCATACAACGATTCGCACTTCCTCATCAGTTTCCGTTGATCTTTCAGCGGCTCATACGCCTCATCGTGGTCGTCGTATCGCCCTCATCCTCACTGTTATCCTGTCTGTTCTTGGAGTAGGTATTGCAGGCGGCTTATGGTGGTGGAATGAATACGGTCCGGGTGCTTATGTGGAAGTTCCTACTTTAGCTGGGTCCACCGCTGACAATGCTCAATCTGTTTTAGAAAACATGGGAATCGGTATTCTACGTGAGGACGAATTCTCTGATGATGTGATGTCAGGGTACGTGATTGATACGGACCCCTCGGCTGGCGGTCATGTCCATAAAAACGGTGAGGTACGTTTACGTATTTCTAAAGGCATTGATATGAAAGTTGTTCCGCCTTTAGAAGGTTTGTCGCATAAAGAAGCAATCAATGCCTTGATTGATGCAGGACTCAAAGCTGGTACCGTCAGCGAAGAATGGTCTGAAACAGTGAAAAAAGACTTGGTTGTTTCTCAATCTGCTACAGCAGGAACTTCCCTTGCGCATGATAGTACCGTTCATTTTGTTATTTCCAAAGGTCGTGAACCTATCACTGTCCCAACGCTCACCGGTTTGAGTGCGGATGAGGCAAAAGGATCTTTAACAGCACTCGGACTACTCCCGCAGGTAAATGAAGCTTTTTCTGACACAGTTGAAGAAGGAAAAGTCATTTCCCAAGATACTGAAAGCGGCACCACACAGTATCGTGGTGATACTGTCACCTACACCATTTCAAAAGGCCCTGAACTTATTGCTGTTCCTAATGTATTCGGTAAACAGGAAAAAGACGCAAAAGCATTATTAGAATCTGCAGGTTTCACTGTTGAGGTCAATCGTTTCCTTGGTGGGGTCTTTGGAACAGTTCGATCAACCGATCCTGCAGCTGGAACAATGGTACGCCGAGGTTCCGTTATCACCATGTCTGTTGTTTAGGAACGTAGGTGCATACTCACCGCCTGCTCACATTGTCACGTACCGGTCGTGCGCGTAGGTCAAACCCGTTACTGACTATTTCTTTAATTTTGACCTATAGCCTTTATTTTCAGATCGAATGTGCACCTATTACAAAAGTAACCGGTGCGCTGCTCAATGCAGCACACCGGTATTAAAAATGAGTTCTCACCTTAAAAGCTCAGCCACTTGGAAAGCCATCTCTAATGATTGTTGGTGATTGAGACGTGGATCAACCAATGTTTCATAGCGATCTGCCAATGATTCATCATCAAGTTTTTCCGACCCCCCAATTACTTCCGTAACATCATCACCGGTCAGTTCAACATGAATACCACCCGGGACTGTTCCCACCTGCTCGTGAGCTTCAAAGAATCCACGTACCTCATTCATAATCGTTTCAAAACGACGAGTCTTGTATCCTGTAGATGAAGTAATTGTGTTTCCATGCATAGGATCCGTTGTCCACGTAACTGGGCGACCATCTGATGCTGCAGCTTGTAAAAGCGGTGGTAAGGCATCACGGATCTTATCAGCACCCATACGGGTGATAAAAGTTAAACGACCTTCCTCGCCGTCAGGATTGAGTTTTTCCATCAAGCCCAGCATTTGTGAAACGCTGGTCGTTGGGCCAAGTTTCACACCGATAGGATTACGCACACGAGCAAGAAGCTCAATATGAGCGCTTTCGAGGTCACGTGTACGTTCCCCTACCCACAAAAAATGGCCAGATGTATCGTAAGGTTCACCTGTACGCGAATCAATGCGTGTCATGGCTGATTCATATTCGAGGAGCAGTGCCTCATGTGAGGAGAATAAATCCACCTCACGCATTGCTTCGAAATCTGCGCCTGCTGCTTCCATAAATTTCACAGCGCGGTGGATTTCTGCTGCTAAAGACTCGTACTTTGAATATGCAGGATTTTGGGTAAATCCCCTATTCCAATGGTGAACGAGACGTAAATCTGCATAGCCACCTTTTGTAAAGGCGCGAATCAAATTTAGGGTTGAGGAAGCGTGATGGTACAGATCTAACAGACGTTTCGGGTCCGGTGTGCGCGCGTCTGCAGTAAATTCAAAAGAATTTACCGCATCTCCCCTATAGGAAGGTAAAGTCACGCCATCACGAGTTTCCATATCCTGCGAACGCGGCTTCGCATATTGCCCAGCGATTCGTCCGATCTTCACCACAGGTAAAGAGGCTCCGTAGGTTAATACGACCGCCATCTGCAAGAGAGTCTGGATTTTAAGGCGCAAATGATCTGCCGTTGCCTCCGCAAATGTTTCCGCACAATCACCGCCTGTGAGGACAAAAGCTTCCCCTCGGCCTGCGGCTCCCATCCATGCACGCAAATCATCCACCTCACCTGCAAAAACAAGAGGCGGTTGACGGCGTAATGTGCTTGTCACATCTGTGACAGCATCCGCATCGGGATATGTCGGCTGTTGTAAGGCTTCACGGTCACGCCACGTATCCCAAGGAGGGGTACTCCCCGCGTCTGGAGCAGAAAGTTGTTCAGGCACGACTGTGCGTAGCAGGGCTAGGTTTTCCCTGCTACGCGCGCTTCGTGGAATCGGTGGAACCGTCACTTTGATGCAGGAACGAGATCTTGACCGATGCGAGCCATCAAGTCCACAAACCATTGCTGAGTAATATCGAATGGTTTACCACCAGCAATACGTGGGAACGGGATAGCGCATAAACGGTCACCGTTTTCTTCATCATGACCGATAACACCAGCTTCGCCACGTAAAGCACATTCGACAGCAAGATCAGTCATTGATTTGATGAGGCGCAAGTCATCTGCATTTGCACGTGAGGAACGTGAGAAGTAACCAGACTTTTGCACCATGACTTTTTCAGCACCAATACGGTCAGCAAATTGCTTAGCAAACCATTGACCTGGGTTAATGGTGTCGAGTTTGACGTGACCGAAGGGGTCACGCTGCACTTCAATACCTGCTTCTTCCATTTCAGCAATGATTTCAGGAACACCTGCACCTTCAGATAGGAAGATATTGACGTTGCCCTGCTCATCCATGATGGCGCGCAAACGTTCAGCTTCCTTATCAATGTCAAATGACATTTCCGGTAGGAACACAGCATGGACGGACCAGCGTTCTTGTGACAGTCCAATAGAAGGTACCCATTCTTGAGTGTCAGTCCACTGTGTGTAACGCTGAGCGGCGGCGGCAGTTAACCAACCACAGTGACGTCCCATGACCTCATGAATGATGAGCATACGCGGGTTGGAACGATGTTCACCGATGATATTTTGAGCAAATTCTGAGGCTTCTTCGGCAGCAGTCCAGGCTCCTAAAGACTGGCGAATAGGCACCACGTCATTATCAATGGTCTTAGGCAAACCGACAACGGTCAGTTCGTAGTTATTGTCATGTAAGTATGCAGCAAGGTCTGCAGCTGTGGTGTTTGTATCGTCTCCACCAATTGTGTGCAGAACATCCACCCCGTCCTTACGAAGCTGTTCAGCTGCTTTTTCCAGCGGATTTTCGCCCTCGGCAACAAGTCCACGTTCAACGAGGTTCTTCGCATTGGTCAGTTTAACTCGGGAATTACCAATAGGTGATCCACCGAAGCGATGCAAAATCGCGGCATGGGCGCGAGCTTGTTCGTCAACGACGACGAAATTACCAGTGAGTAGACCGTGATACCCATTCTGGTAGGCAATGATTTCAATAGAAGGATCAATCTCATTGTAACGTTCAATGAGCCCGCCGACAGCGGATGAAAGACAGGGAGCGAAACCACCTGCAGTAAGTAGTGCAACACGACGAACCGTCATGGAATGGACACCTTTCACCAAAGGCACGGACCGGCTGTCCGCGCTTATCATATGTGATTGTAGTCTGTGGAGTGCGGGGCTACAGAGGCGCTCAAGTCCTAGACAAATAAATATGATGCTACTCACCACGCATTGTATTCATCTTCTTTTGAGTACACGCACTCGCATACAGCGCAAAAACCCGTTGATTTTATCTATATTTCATAAATTTCATCGGGTATCTGTCATACTTTTATGCTTCTTCAGCAGGATCCGCATTTTCAACGAAATTCGTAGTATTTTCGTTTCCTAATTGTCGCTTTCAGGCGATACAACAGTAGTGCCCCCAGGAAGTGGACCTTCAAAAGTTCCATCCTGTGCCATCTGAGCTTTCATATCGGCTGCATACATATCCACGTATGTCTGACCTGATAAAAGCATGAGGTTGTACATGATCTCATCGGTAATCGCACGTAAAACGAAACGATCTTGATCTAACCCTTTATATCGGCTGAAATCCAAGGGTTCCCCAACGAGTATTCCAATATTTTTTCGGCTGGGGATACGCTGACCAATAGGTTGAGCATCATGCATACCGATCATTGCCACAGGAATAACGGGGGCACCTGATAAAAGAGCCAGACGAGCAACACCTGTTTTCCCACGATACAAACGCCCATCTGGACTGCGTGTTCCTTCAGGATAAATACCGAAAAGTTCACCTTGAGATAAGCGCGCAAGACCCGCGTTCAATGCGGCTTCCGAAGCGCGTCCCCCGCTGCGATCTACAGGGATTGTGCCAACAGCTTTCATGAATGTTTTTGTTGCCCAGCCTTTGACACCTGTTCCGGTGAAATAATCGGCCTTACCCATGAAAACAACTTCCCGATCAAGCATCATCGGAAGAAAAATAGAATCCCACACGGCATTATGATTTGATGCCAGAATTGCAGGCCCTTCTTGGGGAATATTTTCTTTTCCACGAATCCACGGTTTATAGGCTGCTTTCAGCAACGGACTGCCTGTGGCTTTCAGCGCTTGGTAGAAACCCACGCTTCCTCCTCGGATGTATCAGGCTTAGCGCAAGGAACGCATTACTATCTACTGTATGTCCTCTGGTCCTCGCCTACCTAATAGCCGCACGCATACAGCACTGTTTACGCACACTCGTGCGAGATGTGATGCACATGTGGCCAAGCTTCTTCAGGAAAACGCTCACTGGCTCATTGTCGATGTCGAAACAACGGGACTGACACATGAGGATGCATTAACTGAAATTGCTGCGCTGCGCGTATCACATGGGCACATTACGGGTACTTTCCACACTCTCATCAATCCTCAACAGGCAATCCCTGAGGTTGTCACTCGTATTACTGGTATTCATGAGGCAATGGTTGCAGATGCCCCTCCTGTAAAAATTGCAATAAGAGATTTTATTCAGTGGCTAACCCAGCAGGGCACGACAAATCACCCTGATCCAGTTTTTGTTGCGCATAACGTGCCTTTTGATCTGGGTTTTATTCAGCGCGCTGCACAAAAATACGAAATGACATGGCCTGAACTACGCACTATTGACACTTTGGAACTCTCGCGTGCTTTGTTGCCAAAACCACGTGTCGCTCATCATCGTTTAGGCACTGTAGCCTCATATCTACGCATTGGCGAGGGACAGCACCATCGCGCATTACAAGATGCGCATATGACGTGGCATGTCCTCGAAAAATTTATTGAAATGTGCTCTGATAAGGACTAAAACACCTTAGCTCTGAGTTGCTTGACTCCACTGGGTGATAAGCTCAGCAGCTTTCCCTGAAGCTAAAATAGCTTTCGCATATTCGAGGCCCGCGCCTAATCGTTGAATAATGTCACCGTTATCAGTGCCCACTGCTTCAGTTCGCCCATAAGCAAGCAAACCTGCAGCAACATTCAAAGCCACACTATCAACAATCGCGGGATGTCCTGAGCCAGCAAAGACTTCACGCGCCACAGCCGCATTATGCTCTGCACTTCCGCCACGTAAATCGTCGATGGTTGAGGGGCTAAGACCATAAGTAGCACACACATCAATTTCGTGGTGAGTAATACGCCCTTCCGATATCATCCAGATTTCATTGATATCTGCAGTAGATAGCTCATCAAGTCCTGTATTACGCCCTCGGAAAATGACAGCAGAAATTCCCCGTCCTGCGCACACGCCTGCCATCAGTTGCGCATTACGCGGATCAGAGCAACCAATGGCCATGCTTTGTGGTCGTACAGGATTTGTTAACGGACCTAAAAGATTGAAAATCGTTGGGAAAGCCAATGTTCGACGCACCGGAGCGGCGAAACGCATAGAAGGATGCACTTTATTGGCAAAAAGGAAAGCAATATTGTGTTCACGGAAAATACGGCATATATCTTCCGCTTCACGATCGACGCATACCCCTAATGCTTCAAGAACATCAGCTGCACCTGAAGCCGATGTGGAAGCACGATTACCGTGTTTTACCACAGGAACACCTGATGCCGCTAAAACAACAGCTGACATCGTAGAAATGTTGACGCTGCGATGCCCGTCGCCTCCTGTGCCAACGATATCTAAAACATCTGAAGGCAAATCATAGGTTCGCGCATGGTCACGCATAGCATCAGCACATCCACGCACCTCATCTACGCTCAATCCCTTTATACGTAAAGCTGTCAGGGCAGATGCTAAGCGAATATCTCCCAGTTCACCGGTCATCACCTGATTCATGAACCAGTAGGACTGTTCTTCTGTTAAATCGTGTCCTGAAATAAGATTCGTCGCAATGCTATCCCACGAAAGCATTAATTTTTCCTCAGCAAATCAGCAACTTTTTCTTGCAACTCAAGGGGGTCAATAGGTGCGCAGACAATAGCTGCAGCCCCAGCCCATGATGCTAACCATGAATCTTGTTGACGTGCCGTAATAAACAGAACCGGAGGAACATCTGCCAACGTATTGTGAAGTTCTTTCGCGATACCCATACCACCATGTTTATGAGCCTCCGCATCAAGAACAATGATACTGAAATCATGTTCTTTCACACTCTCAAGCACTCCGAAAGTTGTTGCCGCCTGGTGCCATGTAATACGAGGAGTATCCTTTGAGGCTCGAATACCAACACCTGTAATAACAGCTTCTCGCACATCAGCATCATCGCTAAAAACGAGTGCCTCAACTGTTGCTTCACTCACGGGAACTCCTTGACCTAGAGGGGCAAAACAGGGAGCTAAGCTCCGACTCATACATACCCATTCTAAACGTAGGCGGGCACATTCCCATAAGAATGTACCCACCTGTGGACATATTTACCGACTATTTAGGAATTACTTCCCAATGTCGAAATAGCCTCATATGCCCATGTCAGCTTTTAACAGCTTCATATGCAGCTATCAGGACGCGGCAGAAAGAGAAGCCACCACATCAACAACAAGTATTTGTGTAGACGGAGAAGCTGATTGAGAATCGTCTCCCGATTGGCCTTGTTGAGCGGAAATTGGCTGAGTCATCAACAAACGCGACCCTACCGTGTAGCCCACTAAACCATAAGCCGCGGCATCAACCGTGACAGGATGAGGTGGTTGCCATGTTCCATTAATGGAGTTTTCGTCACCATATGTTCCACCCATTCCGTGAATAATCACCGAATCGCCTGCGACGATTTCATGGCCAGCGCCTTTAGCTAAGGTGATAATTTTTGCTTCAGCAGGTGCCGGCGCGCCGGTAAAGGTAATTTTTGGTTCTTGACCAAGTTCCCCGCTTACTTCAATACCCTCAATGGTTTCACCGGTGAGACTTGCCCCTTTGAGAGCAGACAAATCACTGCCATTCACCGTATCAAGGATATCGACAACAAAAACCAAAGTGGAACCTGCAGGAATGGAATTTTGTGCTTGGTCACCATAAGCCCATTGAGCTGGAATCACCAATTCCACACGATCCCCCACATGTTGCGAAGCAAGGCCGTATTTCCAACCAGCAATCACACCATTCAAACTGAATGAAATGGGAGTATTCCGCATGAAAGAAGAGTCAAAGACCTTACCATCCCACAGGGTGCCTGTGTAATTCACACGTATCGTGTCATCGGCTCCTACCTCGGGACCATTTCCCTGATGCAGGGTTTTCACCCAGATTTTATCTGTAGGAGCATCACCGTTTCCTGCAGCAATCTGAGGATTTTGACCAAAATCGCCTGTGACATCAGGGAAATTACCTGTACCACTACGGTCAACCTCCGGCATATTTGCCGCAACTGACTGAGAACCTGATGCTGCTGTTTCGCTCGTACTAGAGCATCCTGCCAGTCCCATCGTCAGTACTACAGATAGAGTCAGTGTAAGTGCGAACCAGCGCTGAGTTGGTTTCTTCATGTGTATATGTCCTAGTGATTAGTGAAATGAGTCGCCGCATGCGCAGGTATTCGCAGCATTTGGATTGTCAATTGTGAAACCTTGACGTTCGATGGTATCGGCGAAGTCAATGGTAGATCCACTCAGATAAGGCACGCTCATACGATCAACGATCACTTCCACACCATCAAAATCACGTATTGCATCACCATCAAGGACGCGATCATCGAAATAAAGCTGGTAAATCAGGCCTGAACAGCCACCGGGCTGAACAGCAACACGTAAACGAAGGTCATCGCGGCCTTCTTGTTCAAGCAGGCTTTTAACTTTCGCCGCGGCCACATCAGTCAAGAGAACTTCATGACTTGGGGCTTGTGTATCTGTATTGGACATGTCGCTCCTTATACGCACATGGATACAATCCCATCACAATGAAACACATCCAGCCTAAGACTGTGATGGAAAGGCCGCCAATGATCCCATGCTTTTCTGGTCTAACAGTGAGTATTCCCTCATCTTGACAGCCATGTATGGGCAAGACGTAAGCCAGCATCATAAAGAGAAGCAAGGGCCTGGGATTTCAGGTGAAAAGGCGCATTGTCCTCATCAAAATCACCACTATCAGGAAGTTTTGTAGTGCTCTGATGCTCCGGTAAAAGCTGCGAAGAATCACTATCCCAAGTAAAGCTCGTATGTGGACGGGTAAGTATCACACCATGAATATCCCACTGGGCACGCTCGTAAGGGGCAAGTGAGGATTCCTCAGCAATTGCAACCACAGGTAAAGCTGCACGCGCACACTCAGCAGTAAAAGCAGGAAGCGGCGAGTGAGACAAAATCGGTGAATGTAGCTGTGGAGTCATCATGACAACAAGATCAGCACCATTCACATGTGTGTCAATCCCAAGGACACGTATGAGCGCTTCCCCTGTACCTCGTAAAGTCCCGCCGGTAGCAGCCACTACCGCCCCAATCCCACCTCCTGCACCTGAACCAGGTAATTCCGCAGGTGAGCGCATAATCTGAGAATCTGATTCACGTATTGATGTTGTACTGCGGCTAGTCCTTAATAGGTCCTCACTACGTGTCTGGAAGCTGTGTCGATACACTCGCCCAAGATCACGGAGAAAAGAAGGATCCATGTCCGTGATCGGCTCGCCTTCTGGACCGACTGCGCATACTGAGGATAGGCCAAGTAAAGGACGCTGCGTTGAAGCTGCCATGATGACATGACGTGACCGGATTAGGTGCCGCGCGTGTTCTAATGCTGTGAGGAAAAGCTCCTCATCTATATGATCGCTTGGCAGGGTAATGCCGGTAAGCCCACTCAGAAAAGAAGCTCCCCCATCTGGTCGCAGACGTTTATCAGCATGGTTGAGGGCAGACAAACTGTGAGGTACCCATTGTTGTTCTGATTCAATCAGAACATTTTCTCCACGAAGCAGAGCCTCTCGGACGCTTTTTCCGGCCTCATATGTGCTTTCACATGTGTCGTGATTGTGACGTATCAGTACCCAATTTTCAGGTAAATGATCGGCGCATAAGAGTGACACATGAGGACCAGACCCGAAAGGAAGGAGTTCCACCTGCACATCGAGGTGACGTGCACGCAGCGCTCGCCCTACGGCAGCTAAAGCATCCGTAGTTATAGGCTTATCGTGATATTCCCAGTGGCCTGCAACGATCACTTTCATGCGTGTGGCCTCTTTCTGTTTATTTTTCTGCGGTTTTTACGGCTTGTGTGCCAAATCGCGCAGAATAAGAGCTTCCGCAAGAATCGCGTGTTTAAGATCAGATAGGGACTGTGATTCGTCCTCAGAATGCGCATTTGTGAGGGGGTCCTCCACTCCCATAACCAGTACTTGAGCTTCTGGAAATTCTGATTGGAATTGGGAAATGAAAGGTATGGAACCTCCCACACCAATATTGACAGAAGGAACTGACCAGGCTTCCGTTAGGGCGCGATGGGCTAATTCAACAGCGGGAGCTTCAAGATCAGCTTGATAGCCGGGGCCGCATTCCACGTCACTGATTGTCACATGCGCACCAAATGGCATATGCGTTTCAATATGTGCGCGCAGAGCTTCCATTGCCTTTTCAGGTTCAATTCCTGGAACTGTGCGCATTGATAAGCGTAGGCGTGTCTTTGGCGCAATCGTATTGGAAGCCTCAGCGACACTGGTCGTATCCCATCCAATGACTGTGATTGATGGTTTTGTCCATACGCGTGCTGCTAAATCACCGGTGCCTGCAAGTTGTACGCCTTCAAGTATGCCGGCTGCTGCTCTGAATTCTTCCTCCGGCCAATCAACATCTGCTTTGTCAGATCCACCTAATCCTTTAATGCGCACATTTCCTGCTTCATCATAGAAAGAAGAAATCAGTAAAGAAGCGCAGGTGGTTGCATCCACCATAGGTCCACCAAACATGCCGGAGTGGACAGCATGTTCAGATACGGTCACTTCAAGTGTGCAGCAGCAGTTTCCGCGCAGGGTTGTTGTCAGAGCTGGTTCGCCTACTTTCCAGTTATCTGAGTCTGTCACGATGATGACATCTGCACGAAGTTCGTCGGCATAGGTATGTAAAAATGTGTCAAATGTGGGTGAGCCAAGTTCTTCTTCCCCTTCAATAAAGACGATGACATTCACGGGAAGGTCACGGGCAAGCAGATTTAAAGCTCCAAGGTGAACAACGATTCCTGCTCCGTCATCAGAACTTCCGCGACCGTATAGCCGATCCCCACGCACCTCAGCAGTAAAAGGTTCAAGACTCCATCGCTGCGGATCACCTGTAGGTTGAACGTCATGATGGGCATAAAGTAAAACAGTGGGGGCACCCTCAATATGTGGGCTACGGGCAAGGACGGCAGGTTTTCCTACGACGCCTTCTGGTGTGGTAACGGATTCAATACGTGCCTCTAAACCAATATCACTGAAAAGCTGCTGTACGTACTGGGCCGAACGATCAAGGTCTTGACTGTGTTGAGGTAGTGAGGACACTGAGGGGATGGCGATGAGATCAATCAGTGTCTGAACAAAAGTCGGGAAAGTTTCTTCTAAGCGCGCGCGCAGAGTATGTGTGGTCAGGTCGGTGTGTGTCATGTTCTTGACAGTTCCTTATATGCCCGTTTCTTTGATTGTTGTCTTCAGGACATATTCTATCCCTTAGAATACAAGAGTGTTCAGCCGTAAAGATTCACACAGAGAAACTGAAAATACTGCTTTAGTCCCCCCTGTTTCAGGGAAAAAAGGACGTCCGACCCCTTCACGTAAACAGGCCGAGTCCAAGCGTTTACGTCCGCTTGTTCCTGCCGATCGTAAGGCGGCTAAGCGTATTGCACGCGAAAAGCGTAATGAAGCGTATCAACGTGAGCAAGAAGCGCTCATTACTGGTGATGAACGCTATCTGCCGTGGCGGGATAAAGGGCGTGTACGTCGCTGGGTACGCGATTGGGTAGATGCACGTTGGTCATTATCTGAGTTCATTTTGCCTGTGATTTTATTGTTTATGGCAACGATGCTTGCTGTTTCTTTTTTCCCGCAGTACACAACGAATACTCAACTCGCTATTACGATTGCCACAGCTGTCACGTATGGACTTTTCGCCGTGTCTATTATTGAGGGCGTATTTGTGTGGCAGCGCTTGAAGAAGCGACTTATTCAGGCTTTCCCTGATGAAGAAATTCCTCGTGGAACCTGGTTTTATGCTTATTCACGCATGATTATGGCGCGCAGGTGGCGTTCTCCTCGCCCGCAGGTCAAGCGTGGCGAATACCCTCAAGTAAAGAAAGGGTCACGTCGCTGATAGTGCGGAGTCGTCATATTAACGTGATGTAATCACAGATTTTCACAGGAAGTACCGTTCAGTTGTGAGCGGTACTTCCCTTATATGAACGATACGAGCGTGTAGACACACTTTTGATCCTAGATCCTCTTATATTCCTTAGCCGATTCCTTACTCCCATTTTGCCTCCCCCTATCTCTGCCTGTTTACGATCTGTAATACACAGCTGCATGTCCCTTTTAGGTATTCGCCTATATTTTGTTTGTTTTTCTGTCCTTCACTTTTGTTATCCACAAGCAGATAAGTGACGCGCTGTCGTATCCACAATCTTTTTTCTTTTCGGAGCTTTCTTGGTTTTCCTACCGTATTTTCATAACAGGAGGGTAAATATGGGAATTTTCGGTCCTGAAAACTGGTTAGAAAAAAACGATATTTTAACAGTGTTAGCCCCTTGGCTTATCTGCGCAGATTCTTTACTACCGTGGCAGCAATTTCGTCTTTTGCCAGGGAAGCAAGCGGCAGAGCTTTCACAGCGCCTCCCTCAAAGGTATATGGCGACGCAACATCATCGGGCACCCCCACTTGGGAAAATACTGAATGTATCGGCGCAATACACCAATATTTTCCTTGGAGGTTACGTTATTCATTCCCCCATGCCGGATGAAAGTGTGCATGTCACTTCTATGACGCTGTGTTTACCCCAGTCATTTTTATCCTCACTTACCCACAAACAACAAGAAAAATATGACGATGTATGGTTTCACATATGCGCTTACAGTGGTTTTCCTGTTTTCATGTATTCGCATATTCCCGATGAAATCACTACCCATACACATTCTCACCACAAGGAGGTGCGCATATGGAATATATGGTGGGATTAAAATATCAACACCTATATGTTCTTTGAGGCGAAATAGTCACATGTCTTTTTGACAGGTACTCTTATATACATGTTGAGTGCTGCATATTCGTGGTTGTTCCGTACTTTTATTCATAAAACAGATCCTGAATACGCTCATCATCATGGGCTTGGAGCAATTGGTTATGCTGGTAAATTATTACCAACCCGCCGTCTTATGCGTGCCACATTAGGGTATATGCCCACACACAAACGACAAGCAGGCCGTGTTATTACCATCGGTAATCGTATTGTTTCTGGCCGTTTGGGATTGGCAGCAGGTATGGATAAGAATGCTCAAGCCGTCCTTGGTATGACAGCTCTCGGATTTGCTTTCGTTGAAATAGGAACAATTACTCCCCAGCCTCAACCCGGTAATGAAGCACCACGTTTATGGCGCCTCATGGACCATCACGGCCTACGTAATCGTATGGGTTTTAATAACGAAGGGGCACATGCCGCTGCTCAACGATTACGTGAACTGCGTTCCACACGCGAAGGACGTCAGGCAATTGTTGGCGCGAACATCGGCAAGAATAAAATAACACCTGAAGAAGATGCCGCTCAGGATTACCAGACCTGTGCTCGTATTCTTTCTCCATGGGTTGATTTCATTGTCGTTAATGTTTCCTCCCCCAATACCCCCGGCCTACGTAACCTCCAAGCTGTTGAGCATTTACGCCCCATTGTGGAAGCAACTCAGCATGGATGCACTGAAGGAACGACAAGAGATATTCCAATATTCGTCAAAATTGCGCCTGACTTAGATGACGAGGACATCATCGCAATCGCCCAACTCACACGGCAAATGCACCTAGCAGGTGTTGTTGCAACAAATACAACAATTGCTCATGATTTAGGCGATGGCGGTGTTTCTGGAAAACCACTGAAAGAACGAGCACTTGAAGTAGTACGCTTACTTGCTTTGCATCTAAGTGATGACCAAATCCTCATTGGTACAGGTGGCATTTTTACCCCTGATGATGCTCTCGACATGCTGGCCTGCGGCGCAGATCTCGTGGAGGCCTTTACTGCTTTTGTTTTCCAAGGCCCATCATGGCCTGGCATGATGAACCGCGCACTTGCACATTACTAAGCCATGTTTATTACGCTTCATGCTGATTCTTTGCATAATTCCGCACAGGAAATACAAGATTTTCTGGCAGATTACACGTCGCTGACAGATGTGAAATTACGTTCACGTCTTGAACCAGAACGCGGCCTTTACATGGCTGAGTCAACAAATGTCATTACTCGTGCTATCGCTGCAGGACATCATCCTCGCTCATTCCTGATGGCACATAGATGGATTGAGACGCTCACCCCAGTCATATATAAAGCAACTGGCAGTAAAGACGGTGGCGATATTCCTGTTTTTGTTGCAGAAGAAAACGTACTTGAAATGCTCACAGGTTTTCATCTGCATCGCGGTGCGCTTGCTGCCATGCATCGACCTGAACTGCCCTCAGTCAGTGAACTCCTCTCATCTGGCCTTCGTACTGCAACAAAACCTGCTCAACGTATTGTGATCCTCGAAAACCTTGTCGATCATACGAATGTGGGAGCGATTTTCCGCAGTGCTGCAGCCTTAAATATGGATGCTGTTCTTGTCACACCTTCATGTGCAGATCCGCTGTACCGTCGTTCTGTTCGCGTGTCTATGGGAACGGTGTTCCAAGTCCCATGGACTCGGCTGACACATTGGCCCCATCCCACTATCACTGAATTACATTCCCTTGGGTTTACTGTTGCCGCACTTGCTTTGTCGGAAAAATCTTTATCTCTGGATGATTTTATTACCTCTCCGGCGTGCTGTGATCCTCATGCGAGATTAGCTCTAGTTATGGGAACTGAAGGTGATGGTTTAGCACAATCTACCATTGCCGCATGTGATGAGGTCGTGAAAATACCGATGGCTGGCGGAGTTGATTCCTTAAATGTCGCTTCAGCCTCCGCTGTTGCTTTCTGGGCGACACGACATGTAGGCACATGAGTTAGGATCGCTTTCCTTTTCTCATCGACACGTATAGAGTATTTTGGCTCATTGGCCAAGGGGGGGGGGGTCGGACTCAGTTTGTGTCGAGTTTTTGCTTGGACATTTCGTGTTGGTTTTTGTGCTGTTTGACCGCTGTTCTTGCGGTTAAGTCGGTGTTGGAGTCGGCTTGAATTGAGAGATGGGGAATCCTCGATGCAAGATCTGCGGTGCAGTAACACAAAAATGGGGTAAGACCACTGCTGGTATGACCACATGAACGGCCAAGCCACCCCCACGCCCGCTCCTACTCTAAAGCTTGTGGGTAAGAACCTGGACGACCTTGCCCGTGAAGTCATTAACGGTGCGTGGAGTAACGGTGAAGAACACCATGCTCACCTAAACGCCACCGGATACAACTACGACATGGTGCAAACCCGAGTCAACGCCAAACTCGGATACTCATTCGTCGTTCAGTAAAACTTACATCGATTTGACATTTTCTGTTGCATGCGCTTTAGCTATTCGATATATTGAAAATATGTAAAGCATTGGGGCTTTACGCATTGGAGTCTCAGGAGAATATCATGAAGCTTCCAAAGAAAGCTATCGGAGTTGTTGCGTCTGCAACAATGTTACTTGGGATGAGCGCTGGGGCTGCATTCGCTGAAGATCTGTTCGGTGGCGATTGGTACTACGGCACAAATTACGCAACTGGTAACGCGAGCTCGTCTTACTATCATGGCTCACGGTGGCACTGGACATCCATTGGAACGAGTTCTGGGAAATATGAGCGTTCCAACGCCTCTGCAGGTAACACTGCTTCAACTTGGCTGTGGCGCACTCCTGGTTCTTCCGTGACCTTTAAAGCTGGAACTTCATCTCAGTCGGCTACTCGTTAAGTGAGTATGGATGAGGAAGTGATGCGATGATGCGACGTTTGGTGGTTTTCTGCGGTGTAGTACTGGGAGCCTTAGCTACTTGTATTGGTTTTTTGCAAGCCATTCAGGAAGAAAGCGTATTGCCCTTGAACACTTCAGACGTTGGTTTCATTAACTTCCAGCTTTCTGATATTCCACCTGCTGCCGTAGATGAGCAACTCCAAGAGGTTTCTTCACGGCAGTGGGTGGAAATCTTTCAGCTATCTGGCACTACAGGCATTAAAACTGTAAAAATTATTGCTCGAGGGTTTCCGCAGCCCACTCAGCTAAGCTCTATCACTTGGGTGAATCCCAGTAAAACTGGAGTCCTCCTACCCTCTGCTAATGCTACGGATATTCCACCTTCAGGCGTATATGCACTGAAAGGAACTAAAGAAAATATCGCTGGCTTTAAGCAATGGTTAACTTCTCATGGTGCCGTGCATACTTGGGAACAGTACTCGAGTTTAGAATTACTGCTACTTCCTTTGGCTTACCAAGGGGTGATAGCAGTAGTGTTGGTCACTGCACTACTTACTTCAATCATTATTATCGGCTGGTTTATTTCTAAACGACGCTCTCAAGTAGTGCGGATGCTTAACGGTTATAGCAACCGTCAGATTGTTATGCGAGATTTGTGGGATCTTATTTTCCCGCTTTTCAGCACTTGCGCATTAAGTAGTATATGCACAGCGATAGTCATATCGTTCTTTAGTGGCCGCATTCTACCTGTGCTTGTAACTGCAGGTATAATTCTGATCGTTATTGCTGCACTGATTGCGGTTTTCAGTCTTATTGTTGCTGTGTTGTCTAGAGTGAAGATTAGTGAGTTCGCACAGCGTAAGCCACTACCTCTCTCCTTCAGTATTGTTAGTTTCCTGCTACGTATGGCTGTGTTGCTACTGGTATTTACAACTATTCCGCTTACTTTTTATGCTGCGCAGGTTGCTCAGTCAAACTATGTTGCTGCACAAAAAGCTAGTGAGTACTCTGACCTATATACTGCGAACTTTGGAGGTATTGTAGACGAGAACCGGGATTGGAATGCTCATGTAGAAGACTTTGCTAAACTCGTTACCCAGTTAGAAAATGAGCATAAAATTTTCTACGCGAAGCTCTATCCCGAAGAATCTAACGCAATTAGCGGAATCGGCGTTGATTCAGTGGTGGTGTATAACGAAGATGCCTTCAACCTTTTCTATGCTGATCAAACCGCTGATTTACGTGAAGTACCCGCGTCGTCTCTTTCTGCACAAACGCTATCTTCCCTCGGATTATCGGCAGGGGATTTGCGTGTTTTCCTGCCAGAAGAATCCCAAGCGGTTATCGGCGTGCGTGGCACCGGACTGTTCCAGGTCGCTGAAAACCCCGTTATCATCGTGTTACCACAGGTAAGTAAGGTACATAACGGAGATTTGTTGATGAGTCACGCGACTACCGGCGCGGTAATTTTTACTGATTCAGATAATCTTTTGAAGTCTACTTCGCAGATTGGGTTGAATCTAACCTTTGATAATATTCGCGATAAGAATGCCGTTTATGCTTCAGATCAACGCTTAGCCTATCAAGTGTCACTCTTTACGTTGGGTACGCTAATTGTTTCATTTCTCGCGTCAATCTTTATTTCCGCCCTGATATATGCAAACAGACGCAGGCGTGCTCTGTTTCCCCGTTATCTCAACGGAGCCAGCTGGACGATACTCTTCCGAGTTCCACTGGTAACTGACTTCCTTGGTTTAGTACTCGCACTCACGTTATCGCTAGTAATTGCATATGCCCTAAGCGTTAACCAACCTGCGTTTCTTATAGCAACTGTGATAGTTTTCGCTCTTATTTCTTTTTTCATTTATCGCCGTACTATACGTAAAGCCATGCTTTCCTTAGCCATTAGAAAGGTGGACTAATAATGGGGTTAGAAGCTAATGACCTATCAATGAAAATTGGGGCGCGCACCCTATTTCAAGGTGTTTCCCTGCAATGCCCTAAAGGAAACAGCTTGGCAATAGTCGGTGAATCAGGAGTCGGTAAAACCACTTTACTTAATATTCTCGCTCTAATACTTCCCACGCATTCGGGAACCATCTCATTTGACGGAGTTGAAGCGCAAGCATGGAACGAACGAAAAATCCGAAAATTCTGGAAGGAAAAAGTTTCGTTTATTCTGCAAGACGCTGGACTAGATGACAGTGAAACCGTTGCCTACAACATCACGCTTAAACACGGACTCCCATGGCGTCATACACAGCAGGAAGCATACGCAGCAGCCCAGCAAGTGGGGCTTGCAGACCGTTTAGAATCACAAATCGTGGAACTAAGCGGTGGCGAGCAACGCCGCGTAGCTATTGCCCGCGCGATCTATAAACAAGCAGACTATCTATTCGCTGACGAACCGACCGCCTCACTAGACGACACCAACCGACAACTAGTGCAAGACCTACTTTTAGAACAGGTAGCAAAAGGAGCCACAGTTATTATCGCAACACATGACTTAACACTAGCCGCCGCCTGCGATCAGACCTATACACTCACGAAAATCTAAACACCTATCCCAAATACTTGTGCTAACCAGACTTCTGTTATTAGACATGTAAACTGCGCTTGAAGCCATAATAAGCGTCTAAAGAAAGTGCCATGACACATATAAGTTTCGGCAACGGGGATGAACACCAACACCACCTGGCCAATCTATATGACCAAGTCCAGGCAGGCGTCAACGCCAAACTCGGATACTAACCCTAGCAATGCCTAGCCTTTTGAGGCTCCACGCTAGCCTTCTTCCCATCCGCGGGAATGAGGGAAGGCGTGGAACCTCTTTTTATTTCCCCAACGAAGGGGATTATAAAACCTGTGGTCTCAAGGCCTTACTGACTTATTGTCCCTTTCGTACTAAAAATAAGGAATAAATATAGACCTGTGCCTGCACCAGAATTTACATGTCATTCTGATGCAGGCACAGTGTTAATCACAGCAGTTTCACCATCAGTGAGCAGAAGGTGTCTTGCGGCAAGAACCTAGCACGTAACCTCACGTGGAACCTGAGATTCTTCGAAGTCCCAAGAAAGATCATGATCTTCTTCAGGTAAAGGAATGACGCGCAAAAGTACGATAGAAGCAACAAGACCTCCCCATACTAAAAGCATTGTCACTACCATCATTACAATAGCAGGAGCAGTCATTGTGAAACCCCCTCAGTCATCATTTCTCCGTCATTTACTGCATGTTTTGGCTTCTGATGTTTCCACGGTGCCAAAGTGAAAAGGATCGAGGCAATAACGCAGAGCGCCACGCATCCCCAACCAAATGTGAGGACATACCACGATGGGTATTCACCGTAACCACGACTAATGTAATCCACGATTGCCATAAACATCATGACAGCTAAAACAACGGGACAAAGAACACCTACGAGGAAATCCCAGATCGCTGGCACTTTCACAGAGGAAACCTTATTCAAATGCTCGCGTAGTGCGCGCATACGGCCTCCAAGGAGCGCTGCAAAAAGAGTCATGACAATTGCTGAACCTACTACACCGATATTGTTAATAAAAGCATCAACAACATCCAAGGTATTCAGACCTGATGTTGTACCAAAGAGGACCAGTGAAACAACCATTGCGGGAATACCCATAATCATTGCGGCCGTCTTTGGCGCAAAACCAAATTTGTCTTGTAAAGCACCACTGACCACTTGCAGTAAGGATAGTAAAGATGTGACTCCCGCCAAAACTAAGGAAGTGAAGAAAAGAACACCAAATAATGGGCCGCCCGGCATCATGGAGATGATTTGTGGGAATGTCACGAAAGACAAAATAGGACCACTTAAACCTTGTAGTTCAGAAACTCCAACACCTTGTTTGTAGGCCATGAAACCCAGTGCACTGAATACACCGATACCTGCCAAGATTTCAAATGAGGAGTTAGCGAAACCTGCAACCAAACCCGTACCTGTCAGGTTAGAACGCGGCTTCAGGTAGGAAGCGTAAGTAAGCATGATGCCGAAAGCAATCGACAGTGAATAGAAAATCTGAGCGAATGCTGCTAGCCACACGTGCGGGTCAGATAATGCGCTCCATTTTGGTGTGAAGAAAGCGTTGAGTCCTTCTAACGCTCCCGGCAGGAATAATGCGCGTATCACTAAAACAAGGAAAAGGATGACCAACAAAGGCAAGAAAATACGGTTCGCCATCTCAACACCTCGTGAGATACCCATTCCCACAATCAGCAATACGAGTATCCATACGAGAGCAAGAGGGATAGCAACCGCTGCCACCGGAGAAAAAGAAAGGCTATCTGCGGAAGAAACCTGTAGGTAGTCACTGACAAAGAAAGATTTGGCGTCATCTCCCCACGCTTCATTCACTGAGTAAATAGCGTACTGAGCTGCCCACGCGATAACGGCAGCATAGTAGGTGAAAATGACAAAACAAATCATTACTTGGAACCAACCGATAAATTCTCCGGCTGCTCCAATGCGGCGCAGTGCCCACGGTGGTGTTCCACGGAATTTATGGCCTATTGCGTAGTCCAAACAAAGAAATGGAATACCGACCAGTAAAAGTGCTACGAGGTAGGGCACAAGGAAAGCGCCGCCACCGTTTTCGTAGGCAACCCCAGGAAATCGCCAAATATTACCCAGACCAATTGCGGAACCAATAGCAGCAAGAAGAAAACCTGTTTGTCCTGTCCAGGTCTCACGTTTTTTCGCTGGTGATACCGGCATAGCCGAATCTGTCATGAAGATACCTCCTTTTAAGCTGAGGAAAACAGTATCCATATACCACATTATGAATAAAAAATGACCATATAATGAACAAGATCGAGGAAAACCGCAAAATATCAAGCAGAAATAAGGATTATTCACCCACAGCGACATCCCCTATTCAGTAACATTTCATACTCACCACATCCCTTTCCCACACACTCGTCAACAGGCACTATGCAGCAGCCTCACAAGTACATGACAGATGAAGGTATAAACCTGGAAAGTCCTTGAAAAGATTCAAATATTATTCCCCTTACTAGCACAGGAAAATATGCTTCTTCTGCGACCTGCTTCACCCCATCTAGCAGTGGGCATTCGCATATATTTCGCGGGATAATTCCTCATATCGAATAGCAGAAGAAAAGGACAGCAATTCCGTGATTCGTATTGGAATCGTCGAAGATGAGGCAGTATCACGCCGCCTGTTGTGTGACTATGTAGCCCGCTATCAAAAAGAGTACGACATCGCCTGTGAAGTCTCGACTTTCCACGATGGTGCCGCTATCAGCGCAGGATACAAACCGATATACGACATTATTTTCCTTGACATTCAAATGGAACATATGGATGGCCTTACAGCAGCACGTCACATTCGTTCACTGGATCAACAAGTTGTCCTCGTATTCATTACCTCAGCACCGCAATATGCTATTCGAGGCTATGAAGTAAATGCTTTGTCCTACCTATTAAAACCTCTGCCCTGGTTTGCTTTTGAGCAAGAACTTACCCGCTGTATTGCCACAGTCCGTAAACGTGCTTCCAGTTCACTACTCGTCCAATCAGGAACAAATATTCAACGTATCGCTATTAAAGACATTATTTACATTGAATCAATTAAACATCGTCTCGACATTTACACAATTGACGGAAAACTTTCAATGGTAGGCGCACTCAAAGATATGGAAACACAGCTTACCCCTCATGATTTTTTCCGCTCAAATTCATGCTATTTAGTAAATTTGGCTCGCGTTCAAGGAGTAAAAGACCAAAGTTGTTTTATGACTGGCGGAATTGAACTACGTATTTCACGTCCACGGAAAAAAGCTTTCCTCACAGCCCTTACACAGTACGCGGGAGGAATCCGATGATATTTCAACAACTGCCTGATATTCCGCGTCTCTATACAGCGTGCGCTGAATGGAGTGCCTGCGCATTGTATGCATTACTTTTCTGGGATACCCGAATTCCTCGGCGCCACACTGTCACGGCATTACTCCTTGGACTTCCCTTATTAATATTCATACAATTTATCGCCGGAAAAGCACCTATTGAACTATGGATACCGGGCATGTTGGCTGCCATTATCACAATGGCATGTATCATTTGGATGGCTACTGGAGAAAACTGGGTTTTTATCGGGCACCTTACAACCCGCGCTTTCGTTTTCGCAGAACTTGTTGCTTCTTTTTCTTGGCACCTAGTGGTCTGGTCCCTAAGGGATGACTCCCCCACACACCCCTCTGTTATTTTTCTCAGTATTCTCATTCACGCAGTTGTTATCACTATCGTATGGTTCAGCGAAAAACGCCATTTCCCCCGCGAAGAACCCACTCGATTGCTCGGTGTCGATCTATGGTCAGCAATTGCTATCACCGCAATAACATTTGCAATGTCAAATCTATCTTTTATAACTGTGACAACACCTTTTTCTGGACGTGCAGGAAGTGAAATCTTTTATATTCGCACCCTTGTTGATCTCTGTGGTTTTATTTTGCTATACGCACAACAAGAACGCTTACGTCAGATCACAGTTACCAGCGAATTAGCTACCATGAATGCTGTTCTTCATGCTCAGCACACTCAGTACTTACAGGCAAAAGCAAATATTGAGGCAGCTGCACGTGTACGCCATGATATGAAGCATCAAATTGCTTTAATTCGAGATGAAGTAGATTCAGACCGCACTCACGTATACCTCAGTGAATTAGAACGTACAGTCGGTGCTTTACGACAGCAATACCATTGCGGTAACCCTGTACTTGATGTGATCCTCACATCGAAAGCAGATTCATGCGCTGCTTCCGATATTACTTTTACAGCAGTTGTTGACGGCACTTTAGTATCAAATATGACAGCTATGGATATTGCTACCCTTTTCGGTAATGCCCTGGATAACGCTATTGAAGCATCAATGCGAGTTGAAGCACCCGAACAACGACTGATTAATGTCGCTTTACATTCCCAGGGAACGATGGTTGTTTTACGAGTCGATAACTGGTTCGACGGTCATGTGGAAGTTGACGAAGCCGGTGACCTCCGCACCGTCAAAAACGATAACTCACTACACGGATACGGTATTCGTTCTATCCGATGGACAGCACATAAATACGGTGGTGAAGTCACCACTCATATCAAGAACCACTGGTTTACCTTGACAGTCCTCTTACCATCAACAATTCAAGAATAAGGACATAAAAGCACGCAGACGCATAGCCAACGAAAATCTAGTTAAAACCAATGAAAGAACGGGCAACCTTATAACCAGCTGTAATGACTCGCTGCCCTGCCCGACCTGGCAAGGTAATAAGACATCCCAGTAAATCAGCCCGCACGGCACGAGATGCTTGCGGATTACGCTCAGCTAATTCACGCCACAAACGTTCTTTCGTTTCTAGATGTTCTGGGGTTCCAGAAAGCAGCAACATCACAGTACATGCCGCACAGTTAATCCTCAGATAATGCACCATATACCGGTAGAGATTCGCAGGTACATCCGCAGGATTTGGCATTGCCTCAACCATTGCGAGATTTACACGGAGTAGCTGGTCAATACGTGTAATCATGACAGATTCATTGACTGACTGATCATCGCGTCCAATGAAATAACGGTACAAATCCACATCAAGGTATCGAATTGTACGAACCAGAGGTAAAGGAGTGTGACTATACAGGTAGTCCACATAGAAAGTATGTTCTGGCAAAATTAGACCAGACTCACGAACCAAATCTGTTCGTAATATCAACGAATGCATCATCAAATATTGGTCATAGCGACATGGACGCATATCATCCCACGTGATTACACGCCCCTGAGGAAGCACATTACGGAATTTAATAACAGCTTTATGCGCACGTCCTTGCTTCTCATAGACGTAATTGGTGACCAGCAGATCAAGGATTTGACCATTTTCCCTGTCTGTACGAAGTGTACGTAAAACTTCCTGCATAGCGGCACGATCCACCCAGTCATCTGAATCAACCACTTTCAGATGTGTTCCACGGGCATGAGCGATACCAGCATTTAAGGCGCCACCGTGTCCAGCATTTTTCTGATGAATTGCTCGAACACGGCCAGGGTGTTGCGCTGCCCATTGGTCCGCGATACGTGCTGTTTCATCAGTTGAACCGTCATTGACTATCAGTACCTCTACTTCATCCCCATACCCCACTAAGGACTGCATGGCACGACCTAAGTAGTCCTGAGAATTGTAAGAAGGAACAATCACACTTAAAAGAGGACGATCATCGTACTCGGATATTTGAGCGTTCTTTTGCATAGTCACCTCTTTATACTGCCTGACTTAGACAACAATGACAATAGAAACATTCGTTTACGTATAACCCTCATATGAATTGAGCCGATCAAAAGATCTCACAAGCATCTGATACTTTTCTGATGAAAGTATTAAAATACAGGATTTTTCCATTATTCTGCAGCATATCTTTACCTCTATTCGTTCTTTTTCATAAGAAACACAGGATACGGCCTCAAGAAATACGCGCGCCCTCCCCTACCATTAAAATTTAATGATATGAAGGAGGGCAGGTTAGAGGATTTATTCAGGAGCTCATAGAATCTGCTGTCACAACAGGTGTTTTGATTTTTTCAGCAGATTCTTCTGGCACCTGACGAAAAATCACCTTAAAAATCGGGAAGAATACCCAGAAAGAAATCGCCGAGTTAATAATCATCGTGAGAACGTCAGCAATAACCTGCCCCATTCCCATCCCGAAAGAGCTCTGGAAGAAAGAATAAATAGGGGCTTTATACACCACTTGTAAAGCTGCAGCTAAAATTGTGATCGCCACATATGCAATCGCGTACCACATGGCTGCTTTCCACACGGATGAATTTGACTTAAAAGTAATATTTCGTTGAGCAAAGAAGTTAATAACCTGTGCAATAAGTAAAGTAATCTGCACGGCAAGAAAATAGGCTAAGCCACCGCCAAATCCTTCTGGAGTTACCGGACCTGCCGCATAATCAAACATGTAAACGACAACCCCATTACTCATACCGATAGGTAAAAATTGGAAAGCTGTATCTACAAGTGCCGTTTTACCGAAAACCCACTTAAAAACGGGCATAAGTATAAGCTGAAGAAGCGTTACCCCATTTGAAAGGATAAAAAACACGATAAATTGAGAACTTGTCACGTGTTTTTCTGCAAAAGAATTCCATTTTTCAGCAAGTCCGCGAAACATTTTTATCTCTTTCACTTTTAAGTTCTGACATTGAGAGAATAAGTGACACAATTTTGACAGCAATGAAATTATTCGTTGATTCATCGAATGCGCCACAGGATTTTATTCATGAGGCTGCAGATGCGTGACCAGCTTCGCTACGTGTCACAGCTTCATCAATGGCCCGTTGAGTCTGACGATTTTGCCTGCGTGTTCTCACGATTTCACGAATTAAATGCCCAAGTCCTCGGAAAGTACGTCCATTAACACATTCCACAATTGCATCAACTGCTTGCGTGGAAATCAGGCCCTTACTCATTTTCCCCATTGCCCGAAAAGGCATATTTGTCAGGAATAAAATATTCAGATCAGGTTTTCCTGTGGCATCCGCTTGTGCTTTTTTCTTTTCAAGCATACGGCCTGCACAACGCGCAACCCAGCTACGGGAATAAACCATATTCGACAGCGGATCATTTACAGTCAACACTGTTGCTTTTTGATGCTGAGGCACAGGATATCCTAGGAGCTTTGCCACATCTGCATCGCTTAGGTCACGTACATGGCCTGTTTGATACGGCACAGGAATCGCTTCATACCCTTCAGCACTATTGTCATCTTGTGATGCGACATCCCACGTAGCGTTCAAAACCAAATCTGCAATATTATTCCCAATGCTCACAGTCCATCGGCCACTTTCAACCTGCCATTTGTGGTGAGCGCGATCAAAATGACGGAATGTGTACTGGTCAAAAGGAATAAAAACCTCTGTGCTTTCGCCAGCTTCAAGTCTGACTTTCGCAAAGCCTTTCAGTTCACGCCTTGGTCCCCATACTTTCCCCGGACGAGCAACATACATTTGTGGAACACACACACCTGCACGATCAGATGTATTCGTCACTGTGAAACGAACGCCCTCAGATGCCAGAACAATATCTGAGTATTCCCACGTTGCATACGACAGGCCATAACCAAAAGGGAAAGCAACAGGAACTTCAGCGGTATCAAAATAACGGTAGCCCACATACGGACCTTCACGGTACACAGAAAAAGGTTCATGTGAAGGGACAAAACCACAAGTCGGATGATCCTCTAAACGCAATGGCCATGTTTGCGATAGACGTCCTGACGGCTCAGCATGCCCCATCAGAATATCCCATGCAGCACTTGCGCCGGCTTGCCCTGATAAACATGTATGAACCAATGCCTGAGTAAATGTCAGCCATGAGGTTTCAACAACTGATCCTGCTGAAAGCACAACAACAATACGATCATTGATACTCGCTAAAGATTCAAGCAAAGTGCGTTGAACTTGCGGGATCTGCAGATGTTGACGATCAAGCCCTTCAGACTCAGAAAGCTCATCTAAACCTAAAGCCAGCACAACCACATCAGCACGAGCAGCTAATTCGCATGCTTCACTTATAAGATCTGGCCGCGGTTTGCCTAAACGATCGTATCCTTGTGCATAACCCACAACATGCACATCAGCATTTGTCGCTGTATCACACAGGCTTTCCAGCTGAGTCGGATTGATCTGCGAGGAACCCGAACCCTGATAACGCGGATTTTGTGCCATATCACCAATAATCGCAACACGAGTACCGGAAGCCAGAGGCAAAATACCGTTATTTCGCATCAGAACAATAGATTCGCGTGCCACTTGACGGGCAAGCTCATGGTGAGCCTCACGATTATATGTGGGACGTTCTTCATGCGAATGAGCCGAACGTGCAATAGCAATTACTTCAGCAACACGAGCACGCACATCGGCTTCACTTATCTCACCGGCTTCAACTGCTGCAAGGATTTCACGCACAGAATGAAGGCCCGGAGCCGGCATTTCTAAAGACCCACCAGCCCTTACCGCTGCAGAAGCTGAATTAGAACCACCCCAGTCGGAAACAACCATCCCATCAAAACCCCATTCATTCCTGAGGATATCAGTAAGTAAATGAGCGTTTTCATGCGCATATGTCCCATTAATTTTATTGTAGGAAGACATGAGGGCACGAGGATGCGATTCACGGACAATAATTTCAAAAGCGGTTAAATAAATTTCACGCATAGTACGTTCATCAAGAACAGAATCAGAAGCTTGACGACGTAATTCCTGTGAATTCACCGCAAAATGTTTCGGCGTGGCGGCAACTCCTTGCGATTGAATACCCCTCACCATACCAGCAGCCATTTTCCCTGATAAATAGGGATCTTCAGAGTAATACTCAAAATTTCGCCCGCATAAAGGAGAACGAGCAATATTAAGACCTGGCCCTAAAAGAACATCCACTCCCAATGATCGCGCTTCTGCTCCTAATGCTTCACCCATAGACTCAGCAAGCTCCGGGTCCCATGAATGGGCCACTGTTGCAGCTGTAGGAAAACATGTGGCAGGTTCAGCAGCAGCGATCCCTAAGTGATCGCCTGACCCTAGCTGTCGCCTGACCCCGTGAGGCCCATCTGACATAACGAATGAAGGAATACCTCGTTTGGGAAGCGCTCGGGAATCCCACTCTGAAGTACCGGAAAGTAAAGCGGCAGCTTCAATAAGTGTGAGCGTCTCAGCTGTGGCCTTCACGATTACCTCCTAGGGCTCCTTTGCCGACACTGCTGATAAAAACAGCGATCTTTCAACTTCTATCCAAGCCGCACATTCACGCTTATGCCATTGCAACGACATAATTTGTCACTTTTCATCCATGTTTTACATCGTTACGGATGTAATCACGTGTATATGCACGACACAAAGGTATATATGCGAGGTATATGCACAAAGATCCTCTTGTGCATCCAACAAAAACTGTGAGGGCAAGGACCTAATAGATCCTCACCCTCACAGTGCGATATGCCGAGCGCCAGTCAGACTAGTTCTGTACTGCTGTTTCCACGCTCACTGTCGCCGCGCTGTGCTTACGACAGCGACGCAACAGGCCATAGGCACCTAGCACAATAATGACTGCGCATAGACCTGTTACACCCCACTGAATGTACTTCCACGTTGGGGGCGTGTATGACACGGTTGCTCCCGGCGCTTGTCCGTCCATAGCATTTGAATTTACTACAGCAAAGAGGATGTTCTTTGTTGCGTGACGGATATTCGAGACAGCATGAGCTGAGGTAGTATCTGCAAAACTCTTGGAGGGAGCAAAAGCCAGAGTCAAATCTGTACCAGCTTCAATACTTTGGTCCGGACTCATATAGCTATTTAAGTTAAAGTCCGAGATCGCAAAGCCTTCAAAACCCCATTCTCCACGTAAAACATCAGTCATTAAAGCCTTATTACCGCCTGCCCACGTCGCACCAATACGGTTATATGAGCTCATAACAGCAGTAGCACCGACGGTCATTTCTGAGCGTGTCCCTTGCTTATCAGAAATGTATGTGACGGGCATTTTGACTTCTTTAATAGCCATTTCAAATGGTTTGAGGTAGAGTTCGCGGATCGCTTGCTCATTCGCCCAAACTGCGACACCGTTATTACTGCGGTTAGTTTCCTGGTCATTTAACGCAAAGTGTTTGAGTGTTGTGTACAGACCTTTCGTTGCTGCGCCTTGTGAGGTTGCAGCAGCCATCGCACCAGACAAGTATGGGTCTTCTGAGTAATACTCAAAGTTACGGCCGGCAAAAGGACTGCGGTGCAGGTTCATAGCAGGCGCATACCAACCGGACACCTTCTTCAACAAGGATTCATTCCCCATCATCACACCCATATCCTGTGCAAGTTTCACATTCCATGTTTGTGCAATCGTGAATTCTGAAGGGTACGCAGGGCCATTAACAGAGGAATTAATGAATGACGAGAAGCCTGCTGGCCCGTCAAGATCCACCGCCTTTGGTTTTGCAATCGAAGGTAAAGCCGCTGAAGTATAGGCCCCATTAAGCAACATACTTGTCATATCTGACACATGCAGCGAATCAAGGAGTTCATCCCACTTTGGGTCCTCATAGGACAAACCGCGCAAATCCACTAACGTCAAATCGGTTTTTGCTCCAGTTTTCGGCATAGATGCTTTGGAGGAATCAGCAACAGCTTTATGGTCCCACACGGCAAAACCTTGACGTGCAGCTTCGCTTGCGTGCAGGAGGTCGCCTTCAGGTGCTTGAGGGAAAGTACCAGCGAAATCAGCACGTGACATATTCACGATCTTTCCGCTGTGTGAAGCCTCATCAGTAAATTGTGAAGAAACATCATCAAAACGATTTGTTGCAGCAGTTTTATCATGTGAACGAGGGTTCTTGTCATCGTAAATGATAGTGTCCTTGACCGTGTAGGTCACAGGTTCAGTACCGGGAGCAACAGTATGTGAATTGGTGCGTACACTCAGGGTGTACTCTCCTGCTTCAAGAACATATGCGTGAGCGTTCTTGTAGTCATAGGAGGCCATGTCCTCTGCACGCATAGTCAGTGTAACGGTTTGTGAGGAACCGGCAGCGATCAGATCTGTTTTAGCGAAAGCACCAAGAACGACCTCAGGTTTTTCAATTCCGCCACGAGTGTATGGGGCGGTGTAGTACAGTTCTACGACCTCTTTACCAGGAATATTTCCTGTATTCGTTACTTCCACATCAACTGAAAGAGTGCCATCGGTATTTTCTGTGTGAGTGCCAACAATTTTCCAGTCAAAGTTGGTGTAGCTCAGACCGTAACCAAATGGGTAAACAACCGCTTGATCGTAGTTGATGAATTGTTCCGCGGCAGCAGTTTCCCAGTAGCGGTAGCCAACATAGATACCTTCTTGATAATTCACAAAAGGCGCAGTATCAGATACTTTCGCATTTGAAGCCACAGAGCTCAGCACATTGGACGGATAGGAAACTTTCAGATCATCATAAGCAAAGTGACCGAAGTTCACGTATGTCGGATCTTGCGTAAAGTCTGCTGCCCAGATATCAGTTGTACGACCAGATGGGTTAATTTCACCACTCAAAACTTTGCCCACTGCGTTAAAACCTGACAGGCCAGGTGAACCGATCAGTAAAACTGCGTCAATTGCAGGGTCATTTTGTATAGGAGCCATTTCAATAGGTGTTGAAGCATTCACGACAACAACAACCGTGTCAAAGTGTTCTTTTGCCAGGTTAAGTAGGTCCAGTTCGTCTTTATTCAGCTCAAGTTGGTGCTGACCTGGAGTGTAGTTGTCATCCCAGCCATTCATGTCGCGTGTGAGGTCACCACCTTCACCACCGCCACGGCCGATGTACACCAGTGCCGCATCTTTATAGTCAGCAAAAGTGGATTGAATGGCTTCATACTGCGTAACAGGAAGCTCCCCAATGTTGTAGGAGGAGATTTCTGGTTTATCCATTTCGATTACCGCGCGACGGTTGGCTTTCGCATATTCGGCAATGGTTTGGTAAGCCACTTCATTCACGCTGAAACCAGAGTTTTCAAGCCCTGCTCGCGCATTAACAGCTGAGGTTGTGTCCACTGATCCAGAACCGGAGCCGCCATAGATGGGGTCTACTGCTGCACGACCCAGCATGGTTACGTGCGCTCCAGCTTTTAACGGTAACGCTGAAGATACGTTCTTCGCCAGGACAATACCCTCACCTGCTATATCTTCGATGAGTTGAGCGGCAGCTTTTTCGTGTTCTTCAGTGCTCGCATAGTCAGCAGTGTAGTAGGAAGTATCCCATGTTTTCCCTTGCTCACTATTGTTCACTGTATAGGTTCCTGCACCAAGGACACCTTCAATCCACTTATCAAAAATACCAATAGCTATATTAGCAATGATGACAAAGACAGTAAAGACTGCGAGAATCGGCACCCAGATTGCCAAGAACTTTTTATTTGTCATCGGCTTTTTTATCCTTGCTGCGCCCACCGGCCCAACTCCTCGATTAAAAATTCGTATAAGTTAAAATATGGTAGTGGCTCAGAGCCACCGATCGGCGGCTCTGAGCTGTCCCCCACAGATCTGCCCCCGGATAGGAGCAGACGTCTTTGTGATTATTACTTGGTTTTCTCCGAGATTTTGCCATCTTGGTCAATCTGCCAAGTCTTTTGTGATTCTTTAGCAACTGCGCCAATCACATACTTGCCACCATTAATTTCCACAATAGAGGTTGTGAGTTTTTCTGTGGCATCTGAGTAGGCGTAAGGAACAACAAGCATTCCGTATTTTTCGGTGGGCTTATCCACGTCATTCGCCAAGTAAATCTGTGTGAGTTCAGGCTTAGAAGCCAAGGTATCTTTCACAGTCTGCAGCGCCTTTTCCAGGTCAGCTTTCGTTGCTGAATCTTCACCGCTTGCAGCTGATGCAGAGGCGCCTGACTGTGTGGAGGAGCTGCTAGAACATGCAGCAAGACCAATGCCCATGGTGACAACAAGTGAGGCTGCCAGCGTGATACGAAGAAGTGAGTTTTTCATGTTTTTCCTTCCGGGTTCCTGTGTGGGAACCTGGGTAGGTGACTCATACAGCCACCTACCCAGTGTGATGGTTTTACTTCAGTGGCTTATTGTCAGCGCCTAAACCGAAACCGTAATCATATGTGTTGCCCTGAGAGTCAGTGTAAGGAGTCACGTCTTTAGGAACGTCTTCCTTATTTGCCTCTACTGTATCCATATCCTTGGGGAACTGGATAGGCAGACGGCCAGCAGGCTTGTGCAAGCCAAGAGCGACGCGTAAGAGTGCTTCATCAGCAGTACCAAAGCCTACAAAGATCGCATCAGATTGTTCTTCAAATTCTGCGGGGATCACAGGGTTATTTGCTTTGATAACGGCGATCAGAGGAATGTTCTTACCTGAAGCTGTGATGGCTTCACGCGCACGCAGTAGCGCATCCAAATCAGCGGCATTAGTAATACGAGAAGTGTGACCAAAGTAGGAACGGTTTTCCTTTGAGCCGTCAGCAAGTGTGTCACCAGAAATTGACTGGGTACGAACATGCTCCCCATCAGCGGTGTAGGGACGGTATTGCAAGGACAATGGGTACCATGTGTTGTTTTCTTGATCCCAGCCAGCCTTGCTGAAGTTATTCCCTGAAGTTGGAGAGTGCATACCAACCAGAACCATATCTACATTGGACAGGTCCGGAACCTTGTATTCACTGATCTTGCCATCAGCGTCCAAGGTCACCTCATCAGTGACAACATCTTTGAAGAACTTCTTTGCCACATCAACATCAACACTAGGACCGTAAGTGTATTCAGCTTCACCAAAGAGGCTTGGGCTGCCAAGGTCAGCGGTTTGAGGAATGTAAACGACCTTATCGGAATAATCCGCCTGGGCATCAAATTTCACGGTGTTATCAGCATTCTTCAGCATAACGATGGAGTTAAGCTGTGCCTCACGACCGGCCTCGACTTTATCCTGTGAGCCAACAACGGCTTGTGAATCCTCAAGGACAAGGAAAGGATTGTCGAATCCGTCATTTGCAAATCCCATGGTCAAAATGCGCTGCGCAGACTGTGCCCAACGGGTAGCTGCATCAACCTCAAGTTCGCCCTTCTCGAACTTTTCCTGCCACATGTCGTAAGCGGCAAGAACCGGAGCCACATCATTATTGCCACCAAACATGTCGGTGCCATTCTTAATGATTTCAAAGTGACGTTCGTCAACAGTCATATCTGCAACGCCCCAACCGGTAGCGATACGCGGCTGGTCAGCATCCGTGGAAGCCTTAGTTACACCCCAGTCGGTGACAACAACACCTTGGTAGTTCGCATCTTTACGGAGAGCATCGAGTTTTCCTGAGTCATAGGATGTCCCTTTCAGCTCAGCAAATTCAGGGCTGCCATCAGCTGCCACAGCAGCAGAGTAGGAAGTCATGACCGCAGCAGATTCCAGAGCCTTCTTAAAGACGGAGAGGTGCTCTTGTGCGTTATCACCTGGATAAACAGCATATTTACCAGCATTGGTATGCGATTCACGACCGCTTTCACCAACACCATCACCTGGCCAGTGCTTAATCATGGCATTGACTGATTCACTACCCCACCCTTGGTTGGCACCATCGGCACTAAATGTGCCCTGGAAGCCTTCAACATATGCTTTAGCCATGTCGCCAGCCATTGTTGAGTCTTCACCGAAAGTGCCAGAGACACGAAGCCAACGAGGTTCCGTTGCCAAGTCAATCTGAGGCGAAAGCGCAGTGCCGATACCTAATGCTTTGTATTCAGCGGAGGCAGCCTTAGCGAATTCCAGCACAGTGGAAGGTGAGAATGTCGCCGCTAAACCTAATGAGGAAGGCCACTTCGAGATTTCACCAACCTCACTGAAAGACTTGTCTTTGGAAGCATCAGAACGAGGATCGGATGAGTAGTTCACAGGAACATACGGGGTTTGTGCGCTGGTCAGTGTTTCCACATAAGCTTGCATTTCATTGACCCACTGAACATTCTGCTTCGCATCAGAAGTGCCTGCATTCAAAACTGCACGCAAATGCGAACCTGATAAGTATTCTTTCTGCTTATCGGTCAAGCCATCGCCCGGAGCACGTTCATGAGATGAGAACAGCATCAAACCAGCTTGCTGTTCTTTTGACAACTGTGGAGCCAAATCAGCTGCGCGCGCGCTGTCATCTAGGCGCCAGTCCTCAAAGGGGTCCAATGTGCCATTTGCATTCATATCTTTGAAAGCGTAAGTGTAGTCGCCATCAACAACTTCAATCACTTTCATGCTTCCACCGGTTGCGAAACTTAAAGTTGCACCACCGTTAGGGTTCACTACGCGAGTGAATTCTGTTTTTCCGTCAGTTAGTTCCTGTGTTGTAAATGTCTTAGCGGCATTACTCTCACCGGAAGCCTGCGTGTTATTAGCAGATGAGCATCCTGCTAAAACGAAAGCTACTGCGCCGACTGCAGCGACTGCGCCTGTGCCTCGTACTTTCCGCATTCGTGAGTCTCCTCAAACTGTATCCCGTTTTCGGGCTGTCATGTGTTGCCTGGGCATACACCGAAGCTCCAGAGCCTTACCCACCCAATAGGTTGTGGCTCCATTGCCGTCGGGGGCTGTCCCCCACATGTGATGTCCACCTACGATGGTATTGACAGGCAGGTAAAGAGCGCCTTTCGTTATGCATGATCTGTCAAAGGCCGCACACAATCTGTCACGCTGTAACCACTTCGTTACCAAAGCCTATTTTGCTTCCACTGCTTATCTATACCCCCCTACAACATACTGCGCCTTTTCCTTTCACTTACTTCAAAAATAGGTACACGTCCCCCGTAAGCTATGGCAGGATAAAAGTTATGAACTCAGCTCTGCACTCATTTCGTTCTTTTCTTTCCGAAGGGCCCGTTGCACTTTTCGTTGACATTGATGGCACACTTATCACGCATGAGCAGCGCATTCCTACCTCAGCGCTTCATGCTTGTCGTTCAGCTCAAGAAAAAGGGCATCACCTGTTTTTGTCCTCTGGGCGTTCCCTGCCTGAGATTTACCCTCGTCTATGGGATTTAGGTTTTTCAGGATTCATCGGTGGAGGCGGCGCATATGTACGTGTCGCAGATCAAGTCCTACAAGATGAACGCCTCAGCTCACAACAAATCACAGCTCTTGATTCTCTTTTGAGTAACTTGAATGCCGTGTACTTATGGCAAGGTGTTGACGCTATGCATCCCAGCCCTGGTTTCATCGACTTTTTCACACATGCAATGGATAAACCTGAAGCAGCCGGATGGCGCGAATACAATGAGGTGATTACACCTTTTATTCGCCAAGGCACACCCGATACCATAACGAAATGCACCGCTTATATTCCAGCGTGCGATAACCTGCTGGATATTCTGACTCATCATTTACCTGACGGAATCCGTTATATCCCAGGGTCGATAGCTGCAGGTAATACAACAGTTGCCGAATTTATGCCTTCTCATATTTCTAAAGGCGCATCAATGGGACTGGTATGCGATTACTTAGGTATTGCTCGCCAGCACAGTGTGGCTATTGGTGATTCGCATAATGACATTGAGGCTTTGCAGGTCGCAGGCTGCGGCGTTGCAATGGGTCAAGCTCCCACGCAGGTCCGTGAAGCTGCTGATTACGTCACCGCACCGGTCACTGAGGACGGTTTGGCACAAGCATTAACTCTACTTGGACTTGCCGAATAGTCACCGGTAATAAAAACCGCATATTCACAGGCCCAAAGCCACACATAGAATACTTCAAAGGACTATCGTTAACACATAAGTTGCGCGAAATATCAGCACGCTACGACGAGGAGGCACCTATGACGCAGGCAGAATCAATCCTCTCAGCACTTGGAGGATGGGACAACATCACTACCATTGAAGCATGTATTACGCGTATCCGCGTTGATGTGAAAGACACCGATTGTGTGGACGAATCCGCCCTCGAAAAAGCTGGAGCCTTCGGTGTCGTTGGCCTTGGTCAATCACTTCAAGTAGTCATGGGCCCTGAAGCTGAAGAAATCACAGCAGAAATTGAGGCACTCAGGTGACCATTAGCTTGCATTCACCTATCGCAGGTCTTCTTGCGCCCTTATCGGAAGTTCCTGATCCTGTATTTGCGCGAGAAATCATTGGTCCCGGTGTTGCTATCCGCCCGAGTGCAGGTCACATACATGAATTGTGCGCGCCAGCAACTGGCACACTTATCAAAGTGTTCCCGCATGCCTTTGTTCTTAGAACACTGAAGGGAACCGATATCCTCATTCACTTAGGAATTGATACGATCAAACTCCACGGCCACGGCTTTACGACATTACGTGAAGAAAAAGATAGTGTAGCCGCAGGTGAACCACTTATTCGCTGGGATACTTCTGTTGCCCATGAGGCGGGTTTTGATCTTTCTGTTCCCGTTATCATTTTGCATGGGCCACCTCATATTGTGCCCGCACAGAATTTTCATTCAAATATAGAGGTTGGTGCACCACTTTTTACCGTGCCAGAGTAAATACGCTGCGCACTAAAATTTATGCCCTGTACAAGCTACAGGGCATATTTTGTTGGAGGATCACCGAGTAGGAAAACGAGTATTTCCTCAGAGGGAAAGCTCATCCCACAGATGATGCTTCACAAGAACAATCATTGAGTTCATGACGCATCACGCGAGACAGCGAATGAAAACGATCATTATGTGCTAACAATTCAACTGTTATTTCTTCACCTTGTTCGTTACACAATGGGACACACCAGTTCGGATATTCCCGATATGTTCCTGGTAAATTCTGTGGGCGCATATCCCCTACCGCATCCACTAAAGAAGCCACCACTAAACGTGCAGGAGTACGCGCCGCATAACGATGTAAAGCTTCAACGAAAGTCTGCGTATCCACCTCACAGGTATCCGTGTGATTGTTAGTTGGGGCTGAATCAGAATCTAAAAGGCCATACTCATATAGGCGTAGGCGCATACGTTCTTGTTCGTCCCTATCAGCTTGACGCACTGTCTGAATATCATCAACCAGCAAGCCAAGCTCATGACGTAAGCTCGTTTGAATTCCATTAATATAACCAGCAGTGGGCGGTAAATCATGAGTGGTTACAGCAGCAAGACATTCCGTACGATATTCCTGCGCATGTAAAGGATCTCCCGCTTGGTCTTTTTCAAACCATAATACGGAAGTTCCCTGCACACCACGCTCACGTAGATAATCACGCACCCATGGCTCTACCGTGCCTAAATCTTCACCGATTACCTGTGCCCCTGCACGCTGAGCTTCCAATAAAAGCACACCCACCATGGCCTCATGATCGTAATAAACATACGTTCCGGCACTTGCTTCTTGGCCAGCAGGAATCCACCATAAACGGAACATACCTAAAATATGATCAATACGAACCGCGCCAGCATGTGCCAAAACCGCACGTAACATGTCACGTAGCGGCGCATAACCAGCCTCAGCTAAACCACGCGGAGACCACGGTGGCTGCGACCAATTTTGACCTTGCTGGGAGTACATATCCGGCGGAGCACCCACACTCATTCCACGTGCAAATACCGTCGGCATTGACCACACATCTGAACCTGTCGGATGTACACCCACAGCTAAATCAGCCATGACTCCCACGTTCATTCCTAGCGAACGAGCCAGAGCCTGAGCATGGGACAATTGCTCAGAAGCTACCCACTGACACCATTGCCAAAATAAGACGCGCTCAGCGAAGTAATGACGTGCTTCCTTTACAGCAGGAGCATGAACGTTGCTCATATTTTCTGGTAGTTCTAGGCTGCCTTTGTCTTCAACCAGAGCGCACCACAGTGCAAAGTTTTCTAAATCCACACCGCATTTTTCAACGAAAGTACGGAATTGAATCTCACGATGTATGCTGCGTGGCTGATAAAAAATACGCTCCAACGCCTTGCATTTACCTGTCCAACTTACATCACGATCAATATAGGCTGCCGTTCCTGTTGCCTTATTCGTTTCCTCATGCAGTTGCTGCACATACTCGCGGTCCGATTCAGAAAGGAACGCGTATTCTTCAATAGATTCTGGATGAATATATAAAGGATTCACCCAGCGGCGGCTCACCGGTAAGTAGGGGGAATTCTCAATCGGTGTAATAGGCGCACACGCATGGACAGGGTTCATGAGCAAAAAATCTGCACCCTGCTGTCCGCACAAAGCTAAAATATCAGCCAAATCTGCCGTATCGCCCATCCCCCATGAGGTACGGGAACGGATCGAATACAACTGAGCTGCTACCCCCCAGCGACGTGGCCCATCAGCTAAAGGAACATTCAGACGTTGAGGAACCACAATCAGTGTAGCTTCACAGGTCTGATTATCTTGAGCAGTTGCGACCAAGCGATGCCACCCTAACGGCATATCTGAGGGCACAGTAAAAGTGGCTCGACCTATCACTTGTCCGTCTACTTCACGGGGAGGAACCCAACGGTCTTGCTGCTGACAGTGGCCGCGAGCACCTTCTTCGCTCACCCATTCCACATATACCCAGTATCCATCGGGAACATGAACATTGAATTCACGGCTTTCACCTTGACGGGCGACAACAGTTGTTGGGAGCAAGCGACGCCAGTGACGGTCCTCTGTTTCTTTGAGGGCATTGTGGATATCAGCACGGGTAGCTTGTGGTGTGACAGGTAAATCTAAAGATTGAAGGACACGTAACAGAGAATCTGCAGATACGTCTTTGCGTTGTCCGTACCAGTCCCAAAAATGTGTTGCAATACCATTGAGGTCAGCTAGGTGGCGCAGTAAATCCATGTCGTGAGCTGCTGGAGTCTGAGCGTCCACTGATTCCCCTTTTTTGTGTTTATTGCATCGCGCAGATCAAGACACTATCACTGGGCGTTTACATGGTAAAGCGTAGCGAATTATCTGCTGTATAGCAGTTTGCGTATTCGGTATTTTCCGCTTTCATCCTAGGACTTTTTGCAGGTGAGAACGAAAACTTTGATCTGTTATCTCAGATGTAGCAACGTGTACCTGTTCACATTATTTTATGTGTGTGATCTGCATATTCATTGTGTTGTTCTTTGTGATTTGGTGCGTGCTCTCAGGAAAAACCACGATGCCTCATGAAGAATATATGTATGACTCGACCTATTCCTGTGCCTTTGACAAGTGAAGAACCTGTTGCTTCTGTTCTTCGGATTTTGTCTTTGCGTGAAGTAGAAAATGATACTTTTACCGCATATTCGCTTCCTCAAGTTCGCAGAGTTTATGGTGGGCAAGTTGTTGCTCAGGCTTTACTTGCTGCCGCTGCAACTTTGGAGCATCCTTCACGTGTGGCACACTCACTTCATGCGTCTTTTTTGCGTGGTGGCAATCCTGAAAATGCTTTTACTTTAGCGGTGCAACGGATACGTGAAGGGCGTTCTTTTACGTCACGTTTTGTGCGTGCTTTCCAAGATGAGCGGGAGATATTGACGATGTCTGCTTCTTTTGCTCCTCCTGAAAATGGTCTTGAGTTTGTTGTACCTGCCCCGAAGGTGCCTGAGCCTGAAGGTTTACGTTCTGCGATTGAAATTTTCCGCGCAATGGATCATCCTGTCGGACGTTTCCTTGGGAAAACAGCTTCTTTTGATGTTCGCCATGTGGAGAATAATCTGTACACGGGGTCGGATCCTGCCCGCGCCCATATTCAGCATTTGTGGATGCGTCCACGGGCTTCAATGCCTCCTGCATTGTCTCAGCATATTCACCGTGCGCTTTTAGCCTACGTTGTCGATCAGGTCATGTTTGAGCCGGCAATGCGTGTTTTAGGCTTGTCGTGGATGACTCCAGGAATGTCTGCGGCTTCACTTGACCATTCCATGTGGTTTCATCGTGATGTGGATATGAATCAGTGGCTTTTATATGAGGGAACGTGTTTTAACGTGAACAGTGGTCGGACTTTGACACGTACACGTATTTTCACTCGAGAGGGGATTTTAGTCGCTGAGGCCGAGCAGCAAGGTATGTTGCGTATTCCAACAGAAGAACATCAAGGATCTGATCGTTGGGGTTTTGGTGTGGATTCTCGTGGTCAGGTCTCGGTAGGTATGGCTTAGGTGTAGGCAGCTGACATCGAGTTTTCGCTTGTTGCCGGTAAGTTTTTATTCCTGCACGTATCATTACTGCCACTATTTACGCACATCAGCTTAGGTGTACGCATTATATGGGAGCTATACGGTGCGTACATGCAGCTATCAGAAAAACTATTGAGGACATACACCCTTGTACGCACAAACCCTCCGAGCGGGTAACTGTGATGACTCATTCACATTACCTGCTCGGAGGATTCTGTTTCACGTGCGGCTGTGTTTCCTGCCGCTATTGATTTATTTCAGCCACGAGTGAGTTTGCGGTGTGTTACGCGATGAGGTTTAGCAGCAGCTTCACCTAAACGCGCCACCTTATTTGCCTCGTATGCTTCAAAGTTCCCTTCGAACCAGTACCAGTTAGCTGGATTTTCTTCTGTTCCTTCCCACGCAAGGATATGTGTCGCTACGCGATCAAGGAACCAGCGATCGTGGGTAACAACTACGGCGCAGCCTGGGAATTGGAGAAGCGCATTTTCCAAGGAGCTAAGAGTTTCCACATCAAGGTCGTTTGTTGGTTCGTCAAGAAGCAACAAGTTACCACCTTGTTTGAGTGTAAGCGCAAGGTTCAAACGGTTACGCTCACCGCCAGAAAGTACGCCAGCTGGCTTTTGCTGATCGGCACCTTTGAAACCAAATGCGGACACATATGCGCGTGAAGGCATTTCCACGTTGCCAACCTGTATGTAGTCAAGACCGTCAGATACAACTTCCCACAGGGTTTTTTCAGGGTCGATACCTGCACGGCTCTGGTCTACGTAGGAGATTTTGACTGTCTCACCAACTGTGAGGTCGCCACCATCTAAAGGTTCTAAGCCAACGATTGTTTTGAAAAGGGTGGTTTTACCGACACCATTTGGACCAATCACCCCAACGATTCCGTTACGTGGCAAAGAGAAAGATAAACCGTCAATGAGGGTACGTTCACCAAAACCTTTCATCAGGTTTTCTGCTTCAATGACAACACTCCCTAAACGGGGGCCTGGCGGAATCTGGATTTCTTCGAAGTCCAGTTTACGAGTACGTTCGGCTTCCGCTGCCATTTCTTCATAGCGTTCCAAACGTGCTTTCGATTTGGCTTGGCGACCCTTCGGGTTAGAACGAACCCACTCAAGTTCTTCTTTCAGACGTTTTTGCAGTTTCGCATCTTTTTGTCCTTGAACTTGTAGACGCTTTTCTTTTGTCTCCAAATAGGTGGAATAGTTTCCTTCATAGGGATACAGGTGACCTCGATCAACTTCAGCGATCCATCCTGCCACGTGATCTAAGAAATAGCGGTCGTGAGTGACTGCTATAACAGCACCAGGATAATCTGCAAGGTGTTTTTCTAACCATAAGACAGATTCTGCATCTAGGTGGTTCGTTGGTTCGTCAAGAAGGAGCAGATCCGGAGCCTCAATAAGCAAGCGACATAAAGCCACACGACGTCGCTCACCACCTGACAGAACATTTACCGGCTGATCTGCTGGTGGGCAACGGAGCGCGTCCATCGCTTGTTCCAGCTGTGAATCAATATCCCATGCATTGAGGGCATCAATTTCTGTTTGCAGCGTGCCCATTTCTTCCATGAGTGCATCAAAATCCGCATCTGGATTAGCCATTTCTGCGGATATTTCATTAAAACGCTCAAGTTTTGCGAAAGTATCCGCAGCTCCCATGCGCACATTTTCGACAACAGTTTTGGTGTCGTCGAGTTCTGGTTCTTGCATGAGTATGCCAACTGTATAACCAGGGGTCAGGCGTGCTTCACCGTTGGAAGGCTCATCAAGGCCCGCCATAATTTTCAAAATTGATGATTTACCAGCACCATTCGGTCCGACCATACCGATTTTTGCACCGGGGAAAAACGACATACTCACGTCGTCAAGAATGACCTTATCGCCGTGCGCTTTACGTGCCTTAATCATCTGGTAGATATACTCAGCCACTGTGCTCCATCCAGGGTTGAAATAGATTGTCTATATATACACTTCCATGCTAAAGCATGGTGACAAATGAACGATCAAGCAAAGCTCATCAAGTGGCCTATCCCACCGCATAAAAACTTTTCCTCCCCCTAAATACAAACCACAGGTATTTTCCAAGGAATAGGCCGCATCATTTCTTTCTATCAATCACTTTCAGCGTCTGTTAGGAGCCTTTATACGAGGATATTTTGTTGAGAATCTTCAAAACATTCATCGTCATTCACGTGTTGCTGTGGATATTCATTACTGTGTGAGGACAGATCCATAGAACTTTCAGAATCAAGTGGGCCTGGAACCCACATATGTGAAAGTATCGACTCACATGCCATATCTGATTCTTTTGTGTTGTTTTCTCTAGAAATATTCTGTGAAGCAGAATCCTTCGTCTGAGCGTTTACTTCCTTTACTTCATTGCTATGCAGCGAGGTAAAGCGACTAGTCCCTACAGTTAAATCATGCCCAATTGTTATTGCTGTCACCGATAAAGCTGAATGTATATTCCCCTCTTTATCTTGCCAAGCTTGTGCCGTAGGACGACCAACAACAATGATTTTTTGCCCTTTATGTAAAGAAAGTAAAGCATTGTCCCCTAATTGGTCCCATGCTTTCACTGAATACCAACGTGTCCCTATTTCTTGAAACTCACCTGAATCTTTCATGCGCCATTGCGGGACTGCTAAACGGAAACGTATAAACCTGTGCCCTTGTGTTCCTTTATGCAATATCAGTTCTGTCCCCACACGTCCACGTAATGTCATCATGTGCTCAGCCATTGTTTTCTCCTTTCAGTGGCATACACGCCTCATTGATTCCTATGAATCTCACCTATGAAGCGATATCTCCACAGTGCCGAAAAAATCTCTTGATGCCTAGTTTTTCCATGCAAACTGTGGATAAAGAAAAGAAAAAGCTGCACCTTGTGGATAAAGAGAAGTACAGACGCTGATAGTGCTCACACTTATGAGTCTTTAAGTAAAGAAAATCCGTAAATACGTTCAAGCGTATTCAGTTCATTTCCAGCTACCTAACTATTCCTTCCGCAACGACTGCACGAGATGCCTCCCGCGCATCCTCACGCGATATTCCATGAGAAGGAAACAAAATTCGACGATAATATTTCAGTTCCTGAATGGATTCTAAAATATCCGCAAGAGCGCGATGGCCTCCATGTTTCGTTGGCGCTTCATCAAATGCGACCCGCGCCCAACGTTTCGCTAATTCCTTTACAGAGGACACATCAATAATGCGATAGTGCAGGTAGTCAACAAGTTCAGGCATATAGGCTTCAAGGAATTTCTTATCGGTCCCCACTGAATTACCTGCAAGTAAAGCTTTACGCGCCAAGGGAACAAAACGTTTCACATACTCAAGCACTTGAGCAGATGCTTCTTCTAAAGAAACACCACGCTCCAAATCTTTCAACAAACCTGAGGACGTGTGCATGTGACGCACAAAATCATTCATATGTTCTAAAGCTTCAGACGGCGGAGCAATAAGAACATCAATCCCCGGATCAAGGATATTAAGCTCTGAATCCGTGATAACAACTGCGACTTCGATCAGTGCATCCTTTTCGACATCTAACCCTGTCATTTCACAGTCAATCCACACCAAAGGATCTTTTAGTTTCGCATTCACCCTCCTATTTTAAGACTCATCCGCTTTTTCATCTTCATACGAGTACTTTCTTTTGCCTCACATATGCGCAGCGGAACAGATTTTTCTTTCCACGCTGCGGGCATCACGTCACAGCCCATATTGCGAGGTTTACAATCCCAAAGCACGTATTTTGTCAGGAGGAAACATGTCTGCCCCGAAGAACACTTTGCCCGTGAGTCCTGAACTTATTGACTCTGCCGCAAATATTCTTCAGGGAATTGTGCGCCGTACCCCCGTGGAACGTTCTGAACGTTTATCAGCCGCCCTTGGCACTGATGTCTATCTTAAACGTGAAGACCTCCAAAAATGCCGTTCTTTCAAAGTACGAGGGGCCTATGCGCGTATGGCTGTTCTTACTCCTACAGAACGTGAACGTGGAGTCGTCTGCGCCTCTGCGGGTAACCATGCTCAAGGAGTTGCCTACGCGTGTGCCCATCTGAAAGTTCGTGGCACCATTTATCTGCCCTCAAACACACCTACACAAAAACGCCGTCGCATAGCCGATATTGGAGGCAAGTGGGTAGAACAAGTAATAGTCGATGGCACTTTTGATAAAGCGAATGCTCTAGCACAAGAAGCTGCTCGCGTATCTGATCGCACTTACATTCACCCGTATGATGATCCATTGACCGTTGCAGGACAAGGAACAATCGGTGTTGAATTAGCTGAACAAATGCCTGAAAATACTGCTGCTGTCCTCGTCCCTGTTGGGGGAGGCGGACTGCTTGCTGGCATTGTGACCGCGTTACACGACTTGCGTCCTGATGTTCGTGTTATCGGTGTGGAACCAAGTGGAGCAGCAAGTATGTATGCTGCGTTAAATGCTGGACATCCTGTACGTTTAGATCACGTTGATCCTTTCGTTGATGGTACAGCTGTTGGCTGTGCAGGAACAGTTCCTTTTACAACAGTTATGGCACAAGTCGATGACATACTTGTTGTCCCTGAAGGTGCTGTATGTACTGAAATGCTTGAGCTATACCAATCTGATGGTGTGATTGCCGAACCTGCAGGCGCTCTTACCTCCACAGCAACTTTACATTCTTTGAAAACAGCTGAAGCACGTGAAAAGATACTTGGTCGTCATGACGGCGCAATCGTCTGCCTCGTATCCGGGGGTAATAATGACTTAACGCGCTATGCGGAGATCATGGAACGCTCATTGCGGCATGAAGGTTTGCGTCATTATTTCCTTGTGACATTCCCACAGCAGCCAGGTATGCTCCGCATGTTCCTTGAAGGTGTGCTTGGACCACATGACGATATTGTGCATTTCGAATATACCAAGAAGAATAATCGTGATTCTGGTCCTGCCCTTGTAGGCATTGATTTATCCGATAAATCAGATATTCATGCTTTGCGTGCACGTATGGAAGAATCCCCTTTGCATGTCGAAGAGTTGCAAGCTGATTCTGATTTTTACCGTTTAGTGATCTAAACCTATGGGAAAAGTCTGCGGCACGTTTTCACGAGGTCACTTCCATCAGTGAATTATCAGATGATAAGGAACCGGTCTTCTTAGGGTTATACGACTTTTGACAACAAATCAGTAACGTAGGAAGCGAATAAAACCTCAGGCCACCAAAGCATGAGCGCGTGAAATCTGCACACGTACTTCCGGTGAAGAATTAAAACGGTATCCTTCGCCACGAACAGTAGAAATGAGGTCAGGCACATTTAACTTGGCACGCAAACGACGAATATGCGCATCAACTGTGCGCGATTGTGCATCCAAGTCGCTGCCCTGCCACACAGTGTTAAAAAGTTCTTCACGCGACACAGCCCGGTCACTGTGGAGAACTAAGTGTGCTAGCAATTGAAATTCTTTGTGGCATAAAAGCAGGTGAATACCATCAATAATGACATGGCGGTTATCAATATCAATTTCAACGCGGGCTGGGCTTAAATGAAGGTTATTTAATACCTGCAAAAATTCTTCAAAGGAAGTTTGATGAGCGGCAGAGACAGTTTCAGGGGAAAATTTCAAAGTCATTTTTGTGTATCCGTTTCTTACGGAGCCGCATGCCTAATTCCGATAGAAATTTTTGAGGCTTTGATCTGCGGCTGGATCGACAAGGGAACTGGGACGTCGATCACATACACATTCGAGAGCACATGGAACCGCACTGGGGGCGGCACATCATCAGCATCTCGAAAGCGGTCATGTACCCAGTATGACGTGCCCTGCTCTCAAGGCAGAAACTGTCCACATATTGAAATTATGTGATATGCAAGCAGGTCATATATAAAAGACACAGGATGTAGGATCGCCCACCCCTAGGTAGCACTCACAAATATCATGAAAATGATCATTCTTTGGGGTCGGGACATCATTCTGATAGAGTGCCTGTGATATCGCCTCCGTAGCTCAATGGATAGAGCAAGGGCCTTCTAATCCCGAGGTTGCAGGTTCGAATCCTGTCGGGGGCACTTTTCCCGAGGAATAGAATTTAGCAGTAACACGCAACCGGACCGCTCGGCCCCTCAATGACACGAATCGGTGTTTCAAAAATATCGCTCAAAACTTCGTCGCGCATAATCTGTGCAGGAGTGCCCATATAGGCCACTTCCCCATTTTTCATTGCGCAAATCTGGTCAGCAAAACTCGCAGCAAAATTAATGTCATGAAGGACAAGCACAATTGTCCTCCCAAATTCAACACAGGCTCGTGCCAGATGACGCATCATATCCACACAACGAGCGATATCAAGATTATTCAGTGGCTCATCTAAGAGCACATATTCAGTTTCTTGACATAAAACCATTGCAACATATGCGCGCTGACGCTGTCCACCTGATAATTCATCAAGATAGCGCCCTTCAAGATCGCTCATACCAAGGAAATCAATGCTGCGTGAAATAATCGCTTCATCTGCCTCACTGAGACGACCATGCGAATACGGAAAACGCCCAAAACCAACCAACTGACGCACAGTAAGTCTAGATACGAAATGATTTTCTTGACGCAAAATAGAAAGTATTCGTGCAAGATCCGCTGATTTTGTTGTTGTCACATCCATGCCAGCAACTTCAATGACCCCCTCATCGACACCTAAAAGGCGCCCAATCATTGTGAGTAGCGTTGATTTACCTGCACCATTTGGACCAACGAGAGCAGTAATACCACCTCGTGGAATATCAAGAGTGACAGGACCAATACGCACTGTATCGGAGTAGTTCTTTACTACATCACGAAGAGTAATCACAATCGTCCTTTCTTGAGAATCACAATAATAAACGTGAGGCCACCAATAAATTCAATAATGAGCGAAACAACGCCTTGCGCATTAAAGATGTGATTCATAATGAAATAGGCGCTTGTCAGGACAACAACACCTAAAGCAATAGCCATAGCAAAAAGCCGTCGGTGATCAAAAGTTCCAGAAAACTGGTAGGTCAAAGTTGCCACCATGAAACCTAAGAAAGTCATGGGGCCAACTAACGCAGTTGAGGTAGCCATTAGTACTGATACGAGAATAAGCACAAGGATGCTGGTCTTACGATGATTCACGCCAAGAGTAATTGCCATTTCACGTCCTAAAGACATGATATTGAGGCGAGGTGACAACAAGAAAAGGCCCCCAGCGCATATTAAAACCAGCGTAATGGCAATGGGATAGTATTCGTCGCTTGCATTATTGACTGAACCGAAAAGACGAGCCGTCAGTACATCAAATTCACTTGGGGTGAGCAAACGCTGCATAAGGGTTGATATAGAACCTAGACCTGCGCCTATGACAACCCCAAGCAGCAACATTGCGTGTAGGGTCGCGTATTTGCTGGTAAGTAACCACGAATAGAGCAACAAACACATAGCCACCATCAGTATGAGGGTTCCCACGAATGTTTCATGTGTGCGGGCAGCAACTAGGCCGCTCACGCCAAGGAAAAAGATAGTGGATGTGTGGATTGCTCGGTATAGGGACTCAAATCCAAGGATTGAGGGGGTGATAATCCGATTGGCTGCAACTGTTTGGAAAGCGATGGTGGCCATTGCCTGAGATACAGCAACAATGAGCATAGCAATAACAGCACTGCTCCGTCGTTGAACGATAAGCCAAAACGCACGCGTCCCTGGCTCTACTGGATTTGCCCACATCAGCAAAGCTAGGCACATAATGAATCCGAGTAGGCACATGGCGATAAAAAGAATCCACCAGCGTCTGTGTGCTTTTCGCGTAGGAAAAGCCTGTGAGCGCACATGTGTTGGATGTTTTTTAACGTCACATGTTTTCATAGGCTGTTCTTTCGTGAGCGCATGATGACAAGTACGATAAATACGCTCGCACCAAGGATCCCTAAAATCACAGATACAGGGATTTCAAAGGGAGAAATAATTATTCGCGCTAGTAGGTCACACACGGTCACCAAACCAATTCCCATCACAACAACCCACGGCAGGTTGGAACGCAGGTCATCGCCTCGCACCATGGACACAATGTTGGGAACAATCAATCCTAAAAACGGTAAAGAACCAACAACAACTGTGACAACGCCCGTTGCCATAGCAACAAGTCCTGTGGCGATAAGAACCATTCGTCGGTAATTCACACCTATGCTAGTTGCTACATCTTCCCCTAAACCAACAGCGGTTAAACGATCAGCGAGAAGGAAAACAATGGCGACAACTCCCGCCACAATCCAGAGGACTTCATATTGACCGGTGTAGACAGATGTAAAAGAACCTTGAAACCAGATTCCTAAAGATTGCAGCATATTTGCTTGTAGGGCAATGAATGTTGATACTGCTGATACAACAGAACCGAGCATAATGCCAAGGATTGGTACAAGCAGCGAAGAACGTAATGATACGCGGTTCAAAAGTAGAAAGAAAACCATTGTTCCCACAAATGCTGCGCATACCGCACCTGTCATACGTGTAAGAACGGAAGCTCCCGGAAAGATTGCCATAACAAGCAGCAAACCTAAGCCTGCCCATTCGGTTGTCCCTGTTGTTGTCGGTTCTGCAAAACGATTTTGTGTAATGAGTTGCATGACTAAACCGGACATCGACATGGCTGCACCGGAAAGAATCAGTGCAATTGTCCGAGGAATACGCACATCAAAGAACATGCGGCTACCTTCAGAACCGGTAAGTATGGAGTATTCACCTGTCGCAAGGCTAATCAAAAGCAGGGTAAGTACAGCAAATGTTGCTATGAGTAGTCCCACTGTTAATCTGCGCGTGCGACCTCTTTCAGGGGCAGGTGTTTCTTCAGAAAATTGTGCAGGGCAAGGCTCCAAACCCTGTGTTAGCGATTCCGAGCCTGTACCGTTAGAGTGTGTTTTCAACACCGCAGTAGCACCTTAGGAATGGGCTGCCTCGAATGCCTCAGCTATGTTATTGAGGATTTCGGTGTAGGTGATAATTGATTCATTGGTGTAGGTGTCAGAAGGTGCGACAACAAGGCGTTTGTGAGCAACCGCGTCGATTCCTGACAGTGCTGGATTATGTGCAATGACATCAGCTGCAGGTGTATATCCAGCTTTGTCGGCGGCTATAGCACCATCACGGTCGAGGACGAAAATCCATGCAGGATTGGATTCTGCAATGGCTTCCACTGAAATATCGTCGCCTGTGTGTGAGTGTGTTCCTTCAGGAACTTCAAGTGCAGGTTTGAGGCCAAGTAGGTCAAAGAGTGGCCCCCAGGTGCGACCAACTGAAGGTGCGACATAGCCGATTTCACCGCCAGAAACATTGACTGCCATGACCGTGGATTTTCCATCATATGCTTTCTTTGCACGTTCAATTGCGGCAGTGAAGTTATCAATGAGTTCTTTTGCTTCAGCTTCTTTGCTAAAGATTTTTCCGAGGTTTTCGACTTGACGGATTATTTCTTTATCCAATGGCTGATTTTCGCGTGGTTCAAAGTCAATGACAGGCGCATCAGTTAAAGAAGCAATGTCTTTATTGTGCTGGCTGAAGCGTTGTCCGGAGATAATCAGATCAGGCTGAGCTGCGACTAAGGCTTCAAGATTAGGTTCACGATGGGTTCCCACATTTGCTACATCGGGTCCCGAGTAGGCGGTAATCGTTGAGGGAATGAGATTTTGAGGTGCGGCTACCAGTGGGATTCCCCATGCAGCCAAGACTTCAAAAGTGCGATTATCAAGGGAAGCTGCACGTTTAATTGGCAATGTGAGTGTGGCTGTTCCAAGGTTAGATTCGATGGTGAAGGAAGTGGGTGCTGCGCTTTGAGCCATGCTATCCGCGGCACTTTGTGATTGCGAAGATGCGGAGCTTCCAGTGTTTCCTGAGCAGCCACTCAGGAGGAGTGCAGCGGTAGCTGTTGTCGCCATGATCCGAGTGATTTTCACGGGCAGCAGTATCCTTTCCGTTATTCACAATTGGTATAGGTAGGTTGCACTACCAGAAGAATTTATTAGCTTAGGCTTTCCTAAGCATGAATGAAGATACTAAAATTTCAACAATTGCTCAACGAATGAATACTCTAAGTAGCACAGTTCACAGCGGCAGGTACATAAAAAATCTGCGAAATTCACACATATCTCATCCGAGATACTCCGCATATAACAGCACGTATATGAAGCATATGAGCACTCAAACGACACATAAGCACTCAAGGTCCGAAACGACGTGCACGCGTCCCATATTTTGACACGACGCTTCACATATCCTTGAGTTTCCCTTTATTCCACATACATATTTGTCACTGCAAGATCCACATGAACAGCCCCTGACAAAATATCTGGAATCTCGGCGAAAAAATCTCCCATACGCTGCCATAATTCCATATCTTGCTTCAATGACACAGAGCCATCGTCACCCATAAAAAGCGGAAGAGTAGCCGCTAAAACCTCACGAGCCGTCTGCAAGCCTTCACTACTTAAAGACGGATCTTGACGCTGAGTTGCCTCAATACCTTCTTCAGGATGGGTCATCACCTGCTGTATCCCTTGTCGCGTTCCATTCAGCACCGCACGCACAAGATCAGGATGAGCACGCGCCCACGCACTTGTCGTCACCAAAGAAGCTGAAACTAATGGGATACGCGCAAAATCCACAGGTAACTCGCGCACATTCATACCGGAACGTTGCATAAAAACTTTGTCATTATTAGAAAAACCAACAACAAGATCCACCTGACCTTGAGCAAGGGCAGATTGCTGCGTATAACCAATCGGAATGATTTCCACATCCTGACGAGTCAAACCAACATCTGCAAGTACTGCCAACAATGCAAACCAGTTTGAACCATATTCACCGGGAATACCTATGCGCTTACCTGCAATATCACGCAGATCGTGAAGCTGTGATTCTTCGGGCACAATAAAAGCCACCGGTGAACGCCTGTAGTAGGTCCCCACCGACACAAGATCCATTCCAGCTTCACGCGCTTGCAAAACCTCATCTCCTGAAGCCAGAACCATATCTTCATGACCCGACACAAGAGCCGTAAAAAGCCCTTCCTCCGCCCCGTGATGCCGAAGCTTCACATGAGCACCTGCATTCATATAAGCCTGACTATCAGCAGCAACATACACTGGCGAAAACTGCACATTTGGCACATAAGTCAACCCTAAAATCACATCTTTACCTGAAGGCGTGGCAGCGGGCTTCACATGCTGAGTACCAGATTCCGCAGAAGGCACCCCCCCTGCGCACGCTGTGACAGCAAGAAGAATCACCCCTACAAGAAAAGCAGATAAAGCGTAATGGATAGAGTGTTTTTTCATTGTGAACCCATCGAATAAGAAAGCGCATCACGCCTATAGCGATGTTCAATGCGATGCACGGTAACGTAAATTACTGTTGCCATTGCGCAGAGCAGGAAAATCGTCACAAAAAGAGAGGCTGTATCTACATTTGTACGCGCTTGAACAAGAACCTGTCCAAGACCTGTCCCACCCATCACCATTTCACCGACAACAGCTCCGGTAACAGATAAGGTGAAGCCGTTACGTAGACCCGCCAAAATAGCAGGAGCTGCAAGAGGCGCTTCCATTGTCCACAATAATGTCCATCCAGAAGCACCATCAAGTTCAGCAGCTTCTAATACCTGCGGATCAATATGACGGAGCCCTAAAACTGTGGATACAAGAATTGGGAAAAAAACCATCAAGGCACAAAGCGCAGAAATAGCCCATACCCCATAGCCCAACCAGAGAACCAGAAGTGGTGCCACAGCGATCGCTGGTAAAGCCTGTGTAGCCCCCAAAAAAGGCTCAACTGCGGCAGCTAATACGACAGAACGATAAATCATCCAGCTCAGCGGTAAAGCACATACAGCACCTAAAACAGCACCGAGTATAGCTTCATACGCAGTGACTCCTACACGCTGCCATAGCCACAGGTGAGTGAGCATATCCGTTCCACGTACAAAAACTTGATGAGGCGAAGGTAAACGCCACGCTTCCACACCGGAAAAATAAGTAAAAAACCACCATGCAGCAAGCACAAGAAACACAAAAATAACAGGAGCTAGCACCAGCGTTATCTTGTTCCTTGTACGGTAACGCGCCACCGTCGGTTCCTTTCCGGCATACGGGGCGCACGTATCGGACTACACGCACATACAGGCACATGTAGCCCTGCGTACTCCTCCCATCCGGACTTTCACCGTCGGTGTCGGAATTTCACCGACTCAGCCACCATGTAGGCGGGTCGCGGACTTTCACCGCCGGCTCGGATTTTCACCGACCCCGAAGCACCCTGCTATTGTGCCATGTTCTGTACGAATATGCGCACGAAAGAATCAGGCACACACCTACTTGAAACGCTCAGTGACAGTGCTGAGAAGCCAATTCGCGCAAAACCTCAATTTCCGCATACGCGTCTTCTGCGTTAAATACCGCTGAACCTGCAACGAAATTATCAGCACCCGCTTGCGCAGCCATTTCAATGGTTTTACGTGAAATTCCACCATCTACTTGAATACTCACAGGTAATTCAGCACTGCGAATAGCTTCTCGTGTACGACGTACTTTCGGCATCATCGACTCAATAAATGATTGACCACCGAAACCCGGCTCCACCGTCATAATGAGGATCATGTCAAATTCATGCAAAATATCAACGAAAGGCGCAATATCCGTTGCCGGTCGCAAAGCTAAACCCGCGCGAGCACCTAAATGCCGCAACTCACGCGCTAAACGCACAGGAGCTGTTACCGCTTCAGCGTGAAAAGTAACAGAAGCACAACCAGCTTCAGCATATCCTGGGGCCCAACGGTCAGGATCCTCAATCATCAAATGCGCATCCACTGGCAAAATATTTGCCTGTATCGTTGCTTCAACGATTGGTAATCCCCACGATAAATTTGGAACAAAATGATTATCCATCACATCCACATGAACAAGGTCAGCATGTGCAATTCGTTCAAGTGATCCACGTAGATCACCAATATCACAGTTCAAAATTGACGGAGAAATAGTGCTATGAGTCATAAAGCAATTTTACCTGTTTCAGAGCTTCCGTAAAGCGGCAATGTACATCAAATCTGTGTCATGACGATGAACCCATAATTGGATACCTTGCGGCCGTGATTCTCCCTCAGAAATTCCCGCAATCGGATGAGATGAATACTGATGAGCAATCGCAGCAGTATCCAATAACTCGACCTTTCCCTCAGCAACAAGTGCATGCACCTGCTGCACAGTCTCAGCAACATGCGGTGAACAAGTCACATATGTCAAAACACCGCCTGAACGTAATAATTGCACAGCCCGACCTAGCAAAGCACTTTGCAAGTCCACAAGCTCAGCCACGTCGCTTTCTTGCCGCCTCCACCGTGACTCTGGTCGTCGCCTCATAGATCCCATACCAGAACATGGAGCATCTACCAGAACACGATCAAAGAAACCGAAGGGCCATGCTGTTGCTGGGCCTCCTAAAGTACGCCCATCTGCGCAAAGCACATTCACATTATCAAGAGCACGAGTAGCACGCTCCACTAAACGCGCACGATGAGGATGGACTTCATTTGCTACCACCTGTGCGCCACGCTTTGCACCCAGAGCAGCCAGAAGCGCTGTTTTACCTCCTGGCCCTGCACATAAGTCCAGCCAACGCTGATCGGAACCTATGACAGGTGCTTGAGCTGCAATAATAGCAGCCAATTGGCTACCCTCATCTTGCGCTCCTGCATGTGCAGAACGAATTGACGGTAAACGAGCAGGATCCCCGTTCTCAATAAAAACTGCGTATGGGCTTAAATCGCCTAATGCCACACGAGTACGTAAGTAATCTTCGGCTTCATCAGCAAGATCTTCTGTTTCAATAAGCCCTGGACGTGCAACCAAGGTCACGATCGGCGCTTCATTGTCAGCAGCTAAAAGATCCCTTAGCTCATGCGCCGCACCACTATGAATTTCAAGTGCTCGACGAAATTCTTTTACCATCCATTGCGGATGTGAGTACTCAATGGCAAGGCGTTCATCTTCATCAATGATATTTTCGAGGACAACTGCACGTTCTTCTGGGCTTTGCCGTGTAAGAGAACGAAGAACCGCATTACAAAATTTTGCTGGCCCATCAGTACTCACTTCGCGGGCAAGATCCACGCTTGTTGCAACCGCCGCATGTTCTGGCACACGCATATACAGCAACTGATACGCGCCCATACGTAAGAGATCAACAACAGCGGAGTCTACAGCGCTCAACGCCCGATTCATATGCTGTTCGAGAACCCAATCAAGGTAGCCGCGAGTACGCAGTGTTCCGTACACAAGTTCCGAGGTAAAAGCCGCATCACGCCCATCAAAGCCAGCCTCATGCTGGGCTTCACGCAGGGCTTGAGGAAGCACAATATTTGCGTATGCTCCCTGCTCATGTACCTGTCGTATCACTTCATAAGCAATGCGACGCGGCCGATCAACTAATTGGCGAGGACGATAACCCTGTGAATAAGGCCGTGTGGACATTTTTATCGTGCCTCTCCCAGACGAAAATCTGCTTCAGGTCGTGCTCCGCGTGCCCACGCTGCTCCGTCCATCCAGCCTTTACCGGCAGGTGCTACTGTGTCAATTCGCAGGCATGTATCTGTGCATCCAACTTCAAGAGTATTTTTTGTCGCACGTACAATTCCAACACCTGGACTGGGAATATCAGTTAGTGTGACTGCGGCAATTTTCATCCTGCGACCATCAGGCAACACAGTCCAAGCTCCAGGATTTGGTGTTACTGAACGAATACATTGGTCGATACGTGCGGCAGTATCTGCGAAATCCACGTAACCGTCTTCATGTGTCAGCATTCGTGCTTTCGTGATTCCTTCACTACTTTGCGGTGTGGCAATGGCCGTTCCTGCTTCTAAAGAATCAACCACGTCACATACTTGTTGGGCACCTGTAAAAGACATTTTTTCAAGTAATTCACCTGTATTTTCACCCCTGATCGGCATGTACTGTCGTGAGAAAACAGGACCGGTGTCTAACCCTGTTTCCAGTTGGAATACGCAGCTTGCAGTCATTGTGTCCCCTGAGCGAATGGCCCATTGAACAGGAGCGGCTCCTCGCCACCGGGGGAGGTCTGAAAAATGAAGGTTAATCCAACCAAAGCGCGGGATCTGTAAAACCTCTGAAGGTACTAGGCCACCGTAGGCAACGACAACACCTAAGTCAGGGTGTAGCTCGCGCATATGATGCGCAAATTCCGGTGCTTTCATGTGGGATGTTTCAATCAGGGAAATACCGGCGCGTGCAGCATATTCTGCAACGGGTGAGGGGTGAAGTCCGCGTCCTCGCCCCACACGTGAGGGCGGTCGGGTAATGACTGCAATAACCTCATGTGATGAAGCGATAAGATTTTCAAGTGTTGGAAGGGCTACTTCGGGAGTTCCCGCGAAAACAATACGCACTCCCACAGTGTACCGTTATGGGCAAGCAGACCTGAATTTTAGACAGGCGATCAACGCTCGTCTTTCGCTTCCTTTAGCGCTTTTACGCGGGTTTTTCGTTCGAGACGTGCTCATAGTGTATTCAAGCATGTGCGGCAAAGTAATGACACATATCCGCAGATACGTATTTTCCATGTCGAAACTGAGGAAAGAAAATACTTTTAGAATAACTCCGGTGGATTCACGGTGATTTTCACTAAAGGCAAGTGCCGTGAAGAACGCATTTGTTGAAGGGTTTTTAATGTATGTAATCCGTCAGAAGTTGTTTCTTTAGGCCACCGCACGAGGGTACGAACCGTTGCATGCTGTTCTGCTTTGCGAGGGGGACGGGAAACTGTTCCAAGAATCTCCCCCCCACATGCATCTGCCATGGCGTACACATCTGCGGCCTGCCCATCCAGTGCGACAACTGTGGCAGCCGGGAAGTATCCTAGGGCTTCACGTTCATCAAGTAACCTGTCGGCAAAATCAACGAAATCCCAGCGGATAAGATTTTGTGCAAATGAAGGTTCAAGCCCCCCAGTAATCAACGCAGGTGCCCCTGCCCGAGCAAGCACAAGCGCAGATGTCCACCGGCGGATAGCTTCTTCTGGCGCCCATAGTTCTGGACGTCCAGCAACAGCTGGCGCGTCAAGTATAAGAACAGCGGCATAGCCATTTTCTGCTTCTGGTTCGCATCCTGGTGTGGACACAACAATCCGCGGGGTGGAGTCAATGTGCCGACTGATTTCACGCTCTGCTGATGAGACAGTGAGCGGAAAACCTGTAAAAGCACGTCCAAGTTCCTCAGCGGTACGTTCTGAGCCAATACGCACAGCACGCAGCTTCCTGCTCTGACAGTAACGGCAATGCCAGATTTCTTCGCCTCGCCCACACCACGTACATGCAGGTGAACCTGAGGCGTTATATTCCACGGGCCCTGAACAGGCCAGGCAACGGGCTGGCTGACGACAATGCGCACACGCAGTGATCGGAATATACCCACTAAAAGGCGTGTGTATAAGTACTGGACCTTGCTGTAGTCCCTCATGTATTAAACGCATTGCTGCAGGTGGTAAACGATGTTTTCCTGCGGGTCCTTCACGTTCAATCTCTTTTTCATCTTGTACGCGAATAATCGCAGTGGTGCGACGACGTAACTGTAAATCAGCAACAATGTCACGCGCCCATCCTGAACGCACAAGGGCTTGCGCACGTAAAGAGCGCGTCCACGAAGCACAGATCAAAGCGATGTTTTCCATGTGGCTGCGAGTAACAGCAACTTCTAAGGCATCTGTTCGCGGAGCACGGATTTCACGTAAAAGATCATTTCCATCATCCCATACAATAATTGCTCCAAGATTTTTCATTGGAGTCCATACTGCTGAACGAGTTCCGATAACAATTCGTATATGCCCTAAAAGGCTTTCACAGTAGATACGCTGTCGGTCTGCTGCGTGGCTTTGTGATGTCAGTAATCCAATTGATTCTGGTATGTATTCTGATATACGATCACGCAGTTTTTGAGCCAGCGTGCCTGTTGGAACTATGAGAATAATTGATCGCCGCGAAGCCAAGGTTGCCTGAATTAACGATATGAGCTGACGATCACGATGCCCTGGCACGCACGTCCACACAGCACGCGGTGAATGTCCCGAAGCTAAATGCTGTATCAGTGCCGCTCCCCCAGCATAGCCTTCCCATATGCCAACGTCAGGTGTATTTATTGTGGAAAAAACAGGAGGCTTTTGACGAAGTACTGCTTTTTCGGCCCTTACATGGCGATTCGGTATTGCCAAACTGAGTGTTTGCGACAAAGTGGCAACGTGTTTATCAGCAATAACACGAGCTGATCGGTGCAGTGATTCTGTCAGAATTGGCAGATATGAGGTCACTTCCTCAAGTGCTTGAATAGTTGATGATTGAGGGATACCTCGCATACGCTGAACAATCCATCCGGCCCTTTTCTTTCCGGCCAGGAATACCCTCACAGCCTTACCTTCGAGCGCATCTTCAACAAGGTCTGGTGGCACGCTGTATTCCAGCGGATAATCGAGGTGAGGCACATCAATATCAACGATGACGTGAGCAAGCTCTTGTTCTTCAACCGGTGGAGGCTCCATACCGGGAAGGGCTACCTGTGATGTCATCATGGTATCCATTGGACCACATACCACCTACATCTGCGTCCCAAGGCGACGGGCCGCAGGTGTCACATACAAACGAAAATACTCGTTCTCCACTTTCATACGAACACATACGTGCAAGAAGCACGGCACATACCAATACGGGTGACCCATATACGTGAACACTAAAAACTCACGCCCTATGCTGACACCTCACATCAATAGGTAAACCCCATAACGGGCAAAAACCATAGCTGCCAAGATGAAAAGGAATAATCCTGTTACAGCCCAATCCATACCCATATGCACCATGCGACGAATAAAGTCAGGAACTGGCACGATACCTTGACGAATGTTAATACGTGTTAGTCCTGCCCATACGAGTGTCGTTGTCACTGTGATAAGTAAACACCATGGACATAAGACATGAAGAACAAAATATGACTGACTAAAAAGCCACAGAGCAAAGAACAAACCCACTGAGTAGAGGGCTTCAACGCATAGCATGTACCAACGCGGAAAACGGACACCTGCGATCAGAGCGACAGACACCGCAAGAACAACTGTTTCAAAAAGAATACCTAAGAAGGCATTAGGGAAACCCAGCAAAGTAGCTTGCCAAGACTGCGCAACCGCAGAACATGATAAAACCGCTGAAATATCGCAACTAAAGCGCGTAGAAGAATCTTGCGCAAGCTGCCATGCCTCAATAGAAAGCACAAAAGAGGCAAACAAACCCACGATGCCAGAGACAGCCATTTCAGTAGCTGTACGACGAATCCACCTACGACCTTCCAAGCTATGAACAAGGTCTAGCGACGATGGAGCGTGGTCTGAATCAGTTTTTCCTTCTGCTAGAGGGTCGCTATCTGTCAAAGATGCCTTATTCGTATCACTCATATGAGAATTTCCCTCACGGCTGTTCATACTTACACGCCACATTCTGCCTGTAAAGCGTCCACACGATTCACCTGTTCCCATGGGAAGATATCTCGTCCAAAATGTCCATATGCCGAGGTCATCCGATAAATGGGGCGTAGCAAGTCAAGTTCAGCAATCATCGCTGCCGGACGCAAATCGAAAACACGTTCAATGGCTTGAGTGATCCGCTCATCGCTTACAAGACCTGTTCCAAAGGTATCCACATACAAACCAACGGGACGGGCACGACCAATTGCATATGCCACTTGAATTTCGCAACGCGCAGCCAATCCAGCTGCAACAATATTTTTTGCTACCCATCGAGCCGCATACGCAGCAGAACGATCAACTTTCGATGGATCTTTACCAGAGAAAGCTCCTCCACCGTGACGGGCCATTCCACCGTAGGTGTCAACGATGATTTTCCGTCCGGTTAATCCGGCATCCCCTGCTGGGCCACCAATAACAAAACGCCCTGATGGATTCACTAAAATCTTCATATCTGCCGTGTCAAGCTTCAGTCCACTTTGCTCAAGCACAGGGTCAATAACATGACGTTTCACTACTTCATGCACATGTTTTTGTGTCAAATTTTCATCATGCTGAGTGGATACAACAATCGTTTCAACACTCACTGGCTGATGATTTTCGTATCCCAACGTCACTTGTGTTTTACCATCTGGCCGTAAGCCTTCAACTTCACCACTGTGGCGCACATCAGCGAGTCGTTGCGCTAAACGATGTGCTAACCAAATGGGTGCAGGCATCAGATCCGGCGTGTCTTGGCAGGCGTAGCCGAACATGAGTCCTTGATCGCCAGCCCCTTGTTTATCGTAGAGTTCTTCACTGCCCTCATCGCGTTCTTCAAGGGCATGGTTAACGCCTCCAGCAATATCTAAACTTTGCTGCCCGATAGATATTGACACCCCGCAGGAGGAACCATCGAAGCCTACTTTTGATGAGGTGTATCCGATACGACAGATTTCATCTCGTACTATCTGCGGTATTTCCACATAGCTTTCTGTGGTTACTTCACCAGCAACATGTATGAGTCCTGTTGTTGCCATTGTTTCAACCGCAACACGGGCAGCCGGATCTGAGGTAAGTAAAGCGTCGAGGATTGCATCAGAAATACGATCACAGACTTTATCTGGATGTCCTTCAGTCACAGATTCTGATGTAAAAAGCTGTCGTCGATAAGTCACTGATCTATCGTACCCAGCATGGGTATCATATGCGTAAGAATGTCACGTGCTACGCAGATCTTTTCTCCGCGAAAATGCGCTACTTCATTTCCTTCCCCGTTCATGAGATATACCTCATTGGGAACGTCACCAAATCCATGCCCCTCGCCTACACGGTTTACTGCAATAAAGTCAGCACCTTTACGTCGTGCTTTTTCAATGCCGTAGCGCCGAACGGTAGCCGCTGACCCTGTTTCCGCTGCAAAACCGATAACAAGTGAAGGACGATCAGGATGTGCGCATACGGTGGCTAATATGTCTGTCGTGCGTTCCAATGCGAGTACTGGCGCTTCATCCGTGTGAGGATCTTTTTTTATTTTTACAGATTGAGTATTTTGTGGTCGAAAATCCGCAACAGCAGCAGTCATGATGAGGGCATCAGCTGTATGGATGTGGGCGAAAACTTCACGTTCCATATCTGCAGCCGTTGATGTTGCGATCAGTGTGAGCGCCTTACCTGTCGGTAAAAGATCAGGGGCAACATGAGAGGCAATGAGTGTGACTTGTGCTCCCATATCTAATGCTGCTTGTGCGAAGGCACAACCTTGACGTCCTGTGGAAATATTGCCGATGTAGCGCACTGGATCAATGGGTTCACGTGTTCCCCCTGCGGTGATCACAATATGTCGCCCCTGTAGAGGCTGTTCAGATCGGCGTCTATCACTCTCGGTTTTTTGCAGGAGGGAGAATGCTTTTTCCGCGATTATATGAGGATCCGCCAGTCGTCCTTTACCGTAGTCACCTGATCCGAGAGGCCCTTCCTCTGGTTCGCATATGTGAATACCACGTTGTTGCAGGGTCGCTATATTGTCTTGAGTGGCTGGATGAGTCCACATGGCGGTGTGCATCGCAGGGGCCAGGAGCACAGGAGATGAGGATGCAAGAACTGTTGTTGTCAGCAGATCATCAGCTTGACCAAGCCGAATACGGGCAATGAGATCAGCTGTTGCAGGTGCGATGACGATAAGATCTGCACGTCGCGCAAGTTCCACATGATCGGCGTCGCCGGTATCAAATACACCCGTATGTACAGGATTTTGGCTCAGGGAACTCCAGGTCGCTTCACCGACAAATTTCAACGAAGCCGGTGTCGGGACCACATGTACGGTATGTCCCGCACGGGTAAATTCACGCAGAATATACGCGGCTTTATACGCAGCTATGCCCGCACCAACACCGAGGATAATGGTAGCGGACATAGTGGCAACACCTTGTGTCAGGAATGTGATTGCACGTCGAGAGCTAATAAGCCCTCATTAATTTCCCGTAGGGCGATTGCCAGAGGCTTTTCGTGAGGATCACTTTCAACAACCGGTCCAACGAACTGGATCATATTCTGTTCCAGTTGTTGATTGTAGGAATTGATTTGACGCGCACGTCGAGCGGCAAAAATCACGAGCGCATACTTTGAATCAACATGTTCAAGTAAATCGTCAATTGGCGGAGAAGTAATCCCCTGTGGTTGCGCAACAATTCCAGACATTTAGCCCCTCCTAGGTGTGAGTGTTCCCGACTTGCGGGGAACATAAAAGTCACGGGTGTTGATTTTACTCTAGCCCCATCAAGTGAGCCAGTTCTAATACCGCTGTGTCAATGTCGTCATTGGTCACAGTTACATCGAATTCATCTTGCGCAGCCATTTCCACACGAGCAGTTTGTAAACGTCGCGCTTGTTCTTGGGGATTTTCCGTTCCGCGTCCAATTAAACGACGTTCCAATTCTTCCCATGAGGGCGGGGCAAGGAACACGCATAAAGCATCCGGTTGACTACGGCGCACCTGACGCGCACCATCAAGATCTATTTCTAAAAGCACACAGCGACCTTGACGTAAAGCTTCTTCTACAGGAGCTCGTAAGGTGCCATATTTATGATGCCCGTGAACAATCGCGTATTCCAGCATTCCACCAGAATCAATGAGGGCATCAAATTCTTCTTCAGAGATGAAATGATAGTGAACACCATCTATTTCATCGGGGCGAGGAGGGCGTGTTGTCGCAGAAACGGTGAGAACGACCTGTGGATAACGGTCGAGAAGAGCACGTGTCACTGTCCCCTTCCCGACCGCTGTTGGACCTGCGAGGACGATAAGTTGCGAAGAAGCCATATCCCCATCATCCCACGACTTATGGGCTTCAGCCGAAACGAGCAATAAGAGCTTCTCGTTGTACAGACCCTAATCCACGGACACGACGCGAAGGGGCGATGCCTACTTCCGTCATGATTTGTGCAGCCGTATTCACACCCACACGAGGCAGCGACTCAAGGAGTGTTACCACTTTCATTTTTGCGAGTGCTTCATCAGTCTGAGCTAAATCAAGCACCTCAGAAAAAGTCATGTGACGACTTTTTAGCGCAATTTTTACCTCTGCTCGACGTCGACGTGCAGCGGTTGCCTTTACGAGCGCTTCAGCCCGCTGTTGCGGAGTCAAGTCTGGTAGGGCAGCCATAAGATCCTCCTAAATGTTGCCTAGGTTCTTATGACAGACAGCATGCCACTAAGAGACTAGTTTTGTGTAATAAATAGATGAAAATTCGCTGATTTTTACTTAAAGACTCAAAGAAGATCGAGTTTTTTCATAGGCCTCGCACAGAGCCTCTTTTGAGGGACCTGCACTCAACACAGCGCGAGATGTTGAAATTAAAACGCGATCAATCATCTTGCCAAAAACCGCCCTGACCTCAGCTGATCCAGCTCCTTGAGCGCCCACCCCTGGAGCAAGAAAAATCCCAGAAAAATCTGAAGAATTAACTAAAAACTGCCGTAAAGCTGAGCCCACGGTTGCACCAACAACAACACCAAAAGGACCACTGTGATTAAATTCATAGTCCATATTCTTGCGTGAAACTTCTGACATCACTTTCGCAGCTACTGATTCTCCACCCTCATCCCTACAATGCTGAATAGACATACCCTCAGGATTCGATGTCAAACCCAAAACAAAAACACCTCGACCACTTTGACCAGCCATTTCTAAAGCAGGCATCAAAGCCCCCACCCCCACATAGGGCGATAAAGTCACTGCATCACCGGCCAGCGCAGAATCATCAGACAAAAACGCGCGAGCATAGCCCATCATTGTTGAGCCGATATCACCCCGCTTCGCATCCACGATACATAAAGTACCTGTAGCGCGACAGGCTGCAATCACCTCTTCTAAAGCCGCCACACCAGCACTGCCATACTCCTCAAAAAAAGCGACCTGCGGTTTCACAGCAGCAACGTGACCTCCTAAAGCATCAATGAGTCGAAGTCCAAAATCACGAACCCCCTGAGCTGAGCACGACAGCCCCCAATCACGCAGCAAAGCCGGATGCGGGTCAATACCCACACACACTGGACCATACAGGCCCATTGCTTCATATAACCGATCACCAAAAGAAATACCCATACCCATCACGCTTTCCTACGAATCTCATCCCATTCCTGCAGCGAACGCACCTGATACGAACCCCGAGTACGCGCCTCCATTGCTTGAACAGCAGCATGGAAAGCCTGAACCGTCGTAATAACTATCTTGTTATTAGCACTTGCAGCCGTCCGTATTCGGTAGCCATCATGACGATGCGACGAAGTCTGAGGAGTATTCACAATAATGTCGAATTCACCTCGTGAAATAAGGTCCACCACCGTCGGTTCCCCATCAGGTCCAGCTCCCTCCGATGACTTACGAACAACCTGAGCTGCAATACCATTACGACGTAAAACCGAAGCCGTTCCCTGAGTAGCTGCAATGGTGAAACCCAATTCCTGCATACGCAAAGCAGGGAAAACCATTGCTCGTTTATCGGAATCAGCAATCGACAAAAACACTTTCCCACCCGTCGGGAAATCAGTAATCGCAGCTGACTGAGATTTCGCGAAAGCAACAGGGAAATTCCAATCAATTCCCATCACCTCACCCGTCGAACGCATCTCAGGTCCCAAAAGAGTATCCACAACAGAACCATCAGCACGACGGAAACGACGAAATGGCATGACTGCTGCTTTAACAGAAATTGACGTATCCTCACGTAAATACCGTGCATCCTCGAGCGGCAACACACCGGCCTGACGCAAAGACGCGATACTTTCACCCACCTGAATAAGCGCCGCAGCTTGAGCCAAAGGCACACCCGTCGCCTTAGAAGCAAACGGTACTGTACGTGAGGCACGCGGATTTGCCTCAATGACATACAAAGTATCGGATACCAAGGCAAACTGAATATTCAACAAACCACGCACACCCACGCCTCGCGCAATCTGCTCCGTCGAATGTGTGATTCGTTGAATCTCACGTTCAGAAAGAGTCATCGGCGGCAATACGCACGATGAATCACCCGAATGAATCCCGGCCTCTTCAATATGCTCCATAACGGCCCCCATAAAAAGGTCCGTCCCATCGAAAAGAGCATCCACATCAATTTCAATTGCAGCATCAAGGAAACGGTCAATCAACAAAGGACCACGTTCCAAAAGAGTCGGCATATCAGGACGATCAAGATACGTTCGCAACGCAGCAACGTCATTGATGATCTCCATGCCACGCCCACCCAAAACAAAACTTGGGCGCACGAGCACCGGATACCCCACACGCTCAGCTACAGCTAATACCTGCTCAGGTGTATGCGCCACATCATGAGCAGGAGCAGGACAATCTGTCGCAGCCAAAACCTGACCGAAAGCCTCACGATCTTCAGCTAAAGCAATAGATGCCGGACTTGTCCCTAAAATCGGCACACCCGCAGCCTCTAAATCTTCCGCCAAAGACAAAGGTGTTTGCCCACCTAACTGCACAATCACACCACGTACCGGGCCTGCCACACACTCAGCTCGATATACCTCAAGAACATCTTCAAGAGTCAAAGGCTCAAAATACAAACGATCTGAAATATCGTAATCCGTTGACACAGTCTCTGGATTACAGTTCACCATAATCGTGTCAAAACGTTCCCGCAAAGCCATCGTCGCATGGACACAGGAATAATCAAATTCAATTCCTTGACCAATACGATTAGGTCCTGCACCTAAAATAATGACCGCTTCACGCTCACGCGAAACTACCTCATTTTCCTCATCATAAGAAGAATAATGATAAGGAGTACGGGCTTGGAATTGACCGGCGCACGTATCTACTGTCTTGTAGACGGGATGAATACCAAAAGCTGTGCGAATCTCACGAACAGTTGCCTGCGACAAACCTCGAAGCTCAGCAATCTGCACATCAGAGAAACCATGCCTTTTGGCCTCAAAAAGCACATCAGGTGAAAGAGCCTTTGCCTGACGTATTCGAGTCGCCACTTCGTCAAGAAGAACCATTTGGTCAAGAAACCACGGATCAATCTTCGTTGCCTCATAGAGTTCTTCAATAGAGGCACCACCACGAATAGCTTGCTGTATCTGAACAAGACGTCCCTCGGTAGGAATCGCACACGAACGCACCAATTCAGCAGTATGCTCGGGAGTCGGTACCGGACCATTCCAATGGAATTGAACGCTTCCTTTATCAATGGAACGCAGTGCTTTTTGCAAAGCTTCCGTGTAGTTACGCCCAATCGCCATTGCCTCACCCACAGCTTTCATAGAAGTTGTCAGGGTCGGATCAGCGTCAGGGAATTTTTCAAATGTGAAGCGTGGAACCTTCACCACCACATAATCCAACGTCGGCTCAAAAGAAGCAGGCGTTGATTGCGTAATATCATTTGGAATTTCATCCAATGTGTAGCCCGTTGCCAGACGAGCAGCAATTTTTGCAATAGGGAAACCTGTCGCTTTTGAAGCCAAGGCTGAAGACCTAGAAACACGAGGATTCATTTCAATAACAATGATGCGACCGGTTTCTGGGTGCACAGCAAACTGAATATTACATCCACCCGTGTCAACCCCCACCTCACGAATCACCGCAATACCAATATCACGCAGACGCTGAAGTTCACGGTCCGTTAACGTCAAAGCCGGAGCCACAGTAATGGAATCACCCGTATGCACACCCACAGGATCCACATTCTCAATGGAACACACCACCACCACGTTATCGGCAGTATCACGCATAAGCTCCAGCTCATACTCTTTCCACCCGAGAATAGATTCCTCAAGAAGTACCTCAGTGGTCAAAGAATCAGCTAAACCTTGACCAGCAATACGTTCAAGATCTTGCGGAGTATAAGCAAAACCGGATCCTTGACCTCCCATAGTAAAAGAAGGACGAACCACCAGTGGGTAGCCTAATTCAGCAGCAGCCTGATGACACTCCTCCATCGAATGTGCAATAAATGAACGCGCTACCTCGGCCCCACATCGCTCCACAATGTCACGGAAAATATCACGATCTTCACCAGCGCGAATTGCCTCAATAGAAGCACCGATCAACTCCACATTGTATTTTTCTAAAACCCCAGCCTCAGCTAAAGCAATCGCCGCATTCAAAGCGGTTTGCCCACCAAGGGTAGGCAAGAGCGCATCAGGCCGTTCTTTTTCAATAATCGCTGTCAGTACTTCTGTATTAATAGGTTCAACATATGTTGCATCAGCCATACTGGGATCAGTCATGATTGTCGCCGGATTTGAATTTAACAAGACGACACGCAAGCCTTCTTCCTTAAGGACACGACATGCTTGTGTTCCTGAATAGTCAAATTCACATGCCTGACCGATAACGATAGGACCTGAGCCAATGACGAGAACCGAATGGATGTCAGTTCGACGGGGCATGATTAGCCTTTCTTGTGGTCACGCATCATAGCGATAAAACGATCAAAAAGGTGCTCACCATCATGTGGGCCTGCGGCCGCTTCTGGATGGTATTGCACAGAAAAAGCAGGGCGTTCAAGAGTGCGAATCCCCTCAACGACACCATCATTAAGACACACATGTGTGACTTCAACATCTCCATATCGTCCCCCATCGAAAGGAGCACGTGAAGGAGCATTACTTGGCGCATCCACCGCAAAACCATGATTTTGCGCAGTTATTTCAACACGGCCGGTAGCCAATTCTTTCACAGGCTGATTGACACCACGATGCCCAAAAGTCAATTTATATGTGCCATATCCTAAGGCACGCCCAAAAAGCTGGTGTCCAAAGCAGATACCGAAAAATGGGATTTGTTCATCAAGGACGTTACGTAAAAGTTCAATTTCATGTTCTGCTGAGGATGGGTCACCCGGACCATTTGAGAAGAACACTCCATCAGGATTCAACGCAAGGAGCTGAGCAAAAGTAATAGTGTGTGGGACAACAAGGACACGCGCTCCCCTATTTGCGAAATGCTCCGGTGTACGTGACTTGATTCCAAGGTCAACAGCAACAATTGTGGCGACAGGTTCGCAGCCCTCATATTGTCCTGACGGTTCATATATGTAGGTATCGTGTGTAGAAACTTCACTTGCCAGCTCTGCACCTGCCATATGTGGTTGTTCAACAACAATACGGACTAGGGCTTCTTTTGCTTGCTCACTCATATGGTCAGCACCTGCAGGCAGCGCGTTACCGGAAAAAATACCGGCCTTCATTGCCCCATGAGAGCGGATATGACGTGTGATGGCACGGGTATCGACTCCGCTAATACCGACAATATGATGCGCGATAAGTTCTTCTTCAAGGCTGCGTTGTGCTCGCCAATTTGAAGGATGTCGAGCAGGATCACGGACAACAAAGCCAGCAACCCATACGCGCTGTGATTCAGGGTCCTCATCATTGACACCTGTATTTCCAATATGAGGCGCTGTCATGACAACGATTTGTCGGTGATATGAAGGGTCTGTCAAAGTTTCTTGATATCCCGTCATACCCGTGGAAAAAACAAGTTCACCGAGTGTGCGCCCACGGCTTCCCCATGCTTTCCCCTGGTAAATAGTTCCGTCTTCAAGAACTAGGAGGGCAGGATCTGTTTCGTCAGAAATGAAGTGAGTAAAAGTTTTCATCGGCTTTCTTTCTCAAGGGGAACACCGAGAGCAACAGTCGGTTGACCAGCGTAGAAGGTATAGAGGACTTGTCCTGGTAATTCTGCTCCCACGAATGGACTATTCGATGAGCGTGTCCATTGACTATGCGGGTCAACAACACGACGAATACTAGGATCAAGTAATGTCACATGAGCAGGTGCCCCAACATTTAAGCCCTGCCCTTGAGTATGCACACGGCCAATCCGCGCAGGAGTTATGGACATGACACGTGCCACGTCAGCCCAAGTGAAACGTCCAGTCTCTACCATTGTGGCAATAACAACAGGGAGCGCTGTTTCTAAACCGGTCATACCGAAGGCACCTGCTTGCCATTCGCAATCTTTTGATTCCAGAGGATGCGGCGCATGGTCTGTTCCAATGGCATCAATCGTCCCATCAGCTAAGCCTTCACGCACTGCTTCCACATCTTCTGCAGAACGCAAAGGCGGGTTCACCTTGTACAAGGGGTCATAAGTGGTGGCACGTTCCTCTGTGAGAAAAAGATGATGCGGAGTTACTTCCGCGCTCACCTGAACCCCCATACGTTTTGCCCAGCGCACAATGTCTACTGACCCTGCAGTGGATAAATGGCATACATGCAATCGTGAACCCACATGTTTCGCTAGAAGAACATCGCGAGCAATAATGGCTTCTTCTGCGACAGCTGGCCATCCAGTAAGCCCGAGTTCTCCGGATAGAGGCGACTCATTCATTTGAGCACCGTCTGTGAGTTCAGGATCTTGCGCATGTTGAGCAACCACACCGTCAAAAGCTTTCACGTATTCAAGTGCGCGGCGCATGAGCACCGGATCAGATACACATTTGCCGTCATCGGAAAACATTCGAACGGCTGCTCGTGAACGAGCCATTGCTCCCATTGCGGAAAGACGTTTTCCTTCAAGCCCTACGGTGACTGCACCTACGGGACGTACATCTACCCATCCGGCTTTGCGTCCCAATTGCCATACTTGTTCAACAACTGATGCAGTATCAGCAACCGGTGTTGTATTTGCCATTGCGTGGACTGCTGTATATCCGCCGACAGCGGCAGCACGCGTACCGGTAAATACTGTTTCTGCGTCTTCTTGTCCTGGCTCACGCAGGTGAGTATGCAGATCAACGAGTCCAGGCAAAGCAATCAGACCATCTGCATCTATTATGTGAGGATCATTGGCCTGTTCACGGGCATCTTTACCGAGGGCGATAATAGTGCCTTCACGTATAAGCAGATCGCTGCGGCCGTGACCGGTGAGGTCTGCGGCAGTAATCAACGTATCGCGCGTGTGGGTGTTAGTCATGGGAGGCTCCTTCGGGGGCAAGCAGCAGGTAAAGAGCGGCCATGCGGATGCATACGCCATTAGATACTTGTTCAACAACAACGGAACGTGGGGAATCTGCTGCTTCTGCGCAGATTTCAAGGCCGCGATTCATAGGTCCCGGGTGCATGACAATGCAATGATCTGAAAGGGCTGCGAACCGTTGATGTGTCAGTCCGTAGGCTGAGTGGTATTCGCCAGGTGAAGGGAAGAATCCTCCACCTGCTCCGCTCATACGTTCTCGCTGGACACGAAGCATCATGATGGCATCCGGATTGGATGCGATCGCATGGTCAAGGTCGTAATCGATGTGGCAGTTCCAGTTTTCGCTGCCAACAGGAAGTAATGTCGGTGGCGCGACCAGTGTGACTTCGGCTCCGAGGAGGCTCAGTAAGTCAACGTTGGAACGTGCAACGCGCGAGTGTAAAACGTCGCCTACGATGACGACGCGAGCACCTGCAAGGTCGCTACCTTCAAGAATAGGGGCGCTTATTTCCTTGCCGGTGCCACCTGTGGTACGGCCTATGAAATGCCGCCGTAGTGTCATGGCATCTAATAGAGCTTGTGTGGGGTGTTGGTGTGTCCCATCCCCTGCGTTCAGTACGGGGAGGTTCATCCATCCGGCATGTGCTAAGCGGTGTGCTGCACCTGAGGATGGGTGGCGCACAATGACTGCATCTGCTCCCATTGCTTGTAGCGTGAGTGCTGTATCTTTTAAGGATTCGCCTTTAGATACTGAGGATCCTCTAGCGGAAAAGTTAATCACATCAGCGCTTAATCGTTTGGCAGCTGCCTCAAAAGATAGACGTGTACGTGTGGAGTCCTCAAAAAAGAGGTTAACTACTGTGCGCCCATGCAGTGTTGGTAGTTTCTTGACTTGGCGTGATTGTGTAGCTGCCATGTGTTCAGCGGTGTCCAGTATGAGTACTGCTTCACGGTAGTCAAGGTCACGAATAGAGATCAGATGTTTGAGGCCCACGGCTTAGCCTTTCTTTCCAAGAAGCACGGCATCGCGTCCGTCTTTTTCTTCTAAAAGTATCGTCACAGTTTCTAGGCGTGATGTGGGTAAGTTTTTTCCAACATAGTCTGGACGTATCGGTAATTCACGATGTCCGCGGTCAACAAGCACTGCAAGTTGCACGCTACTGGCTCGCCCAATTGTGCTGAGGGCATCAAGTGCAGCTTTAATTGTGCGTCCCGTGTATAGGACATCATCGACGAGGATGACTGTCCGACCTTCAATTCCTTCAGAGGGAACATGAGTGTTTTTTGGCGCGCGCAGTGGTTGATGTGCCAAATCATCGCGGTACATCGTCGTGTCGATAATTGCGAGGTCAATCGTTGTGTCAGTGATATGACCTAAAATGTCCACCAGACGTTCTGCCAAGTATGCGCCGCCTGTGGGAATACCGGCGATGACAAGATTACCCGTAGGATTCTTTTCAATAATTTCGTATGCGATACGCTTCAACGAGCGTCCAATGTCCTGTGATCCAAGGACTTCTTTATAGTGCGACTCAGCGTATGCGGTAGCCACAGTCCTCTCCTTTCCGCCTCTCTGGACGATCCTTAAAGGATTAACTTCCTTCCCACAATAGCAGTACGCGATACTCTTTCTTACCTTCATCACAGTTATGTGGATAAAACCAATGTTTTTTTACTGATTTTTCGCGGAAAATGCGCGTGTCATTCTTAGTATGCAATACGTCATATGTGAAGGAAGTAGGTGTTATGCCTCTGAATTTCCTCCAGTAAAAAGAATTCCCCGTTCTGTGAAAAGAACGGGGAAATGAATACGACGATCAGTTTTTAGTATTCGTCAAGGAGCTCATCAAGTTGAGCAAGATCAGCGGCAGTAATATCAGCCATTGTGAGGTATCGCTGCTCATTTTCGGCACTGTGTTCTTGCGACTCGCGCTTCTGTGTTTCGCTAGCGTGAAGCTCATCAACACGTTCAGAGTCATTGGATTCTTGCTCTGCATATGAGGAGAGCGAATCAGCAGAGGAGGTAACGCTGTTACGCTGCCATGCCGGAGATTCAAGATCTTTACGTATCGCATCCAAAACGGCATTAACGAAAGCTGGTGACGAATCTGTTGAAATTGAGGTGACAATCGACAAAGCCTCGTCAATGGCGATAATTGGTGATACATCCTGAGCTTGAGCCAGCATTTCCCACGTTGCCACTCGCATAGTTGCTAAATCAACAGCAGCTAAACGATACAGTCCCGGCGTTTTTGCATGTTTTTCAATGAGCTTATCAATCCGTGACAGATTATCGGCAACCCCTTGAATAATCTCAATGGAATATTCAGGAAGCGGCGTTAAAGCAGCAGTAATTACTTTACGTTCACGCAATAAGTCACGTAAAACTTCAGAGTTACGTCCCATGCCTCGTTGGTCTGCTTCAAAGACCACATCGACTGCACGTTTACGTGCCTTTGTGCGAGAAGTGAACTTATGTGCCCGTGACATCAGTCGTTCACACGGCCAGAGTACGAGCCGTCACGTGTATCAACTTTCACGCGCACGCCTTCCTCAAGGAAAAGTGGCACCTGAATTTCGTATCCGGTTTCCAAAGTCGCTGGCTTAGTTCCAGCGTTTGAACGATCACCTTGTAGGCCAGGCTCAGTGTGCGCAATTGTCAGGACAACCGTTGCGGGAAGCTCCACAAATAAAACAGTGCCATCGTGTTGGGACACAATAACATCTTGGTTTTCGACCATAAAGTTACGCGCATTTCCCACCACATCAGCAGGCACATTGATTTGCTCATATGTGGAGGTGTCCATGAAAACGTAGTCAGCACCATCTTGGTACAGGTAAGTCATATCACGACGATCAACTGTTGCCGTCTCAATCTTGATACCCGCATTGAATGTCTTGTCCACAGTTTTACCTGACATGACATTCTTAATCTTCGTGCGAACGAAAGCGGGCCCCTTACCCGGCTTCACGTGCTGAAATTCAACAACCTGCCACAGTTGACCATCAATCACCATGACCATGCCATTTTTAAGATCGTTTGTGGTTGCCACGAAAGTGCCTCACTCATTAGGGAAAAATTAACCGTCCAACATTTTACACGTATTCATCACGTCAAAAGCCACCTGTGTGATGGACTTCTTATTTGTATCTACACGGATAGCTCCAATGCGTTCACACGCACTCTGATGCGCACTCATCATCTGAGCTAACATTGCACGCGGAGCACCCAGACTTACAGGGCGCGGCACATTCATTCCCTCACGCACCGTAAGCGTTGAAATATCAACAGATAATTGCACAATATCAGTACCTGCGCGTTGAGCCCGATCAATAGATTCCACAATCGCAGGATCATGCACTTGAGAAGCACCTAAGGCGACAATCACGCCTTGTGTACTGATCGCATCCAAAGCAACACTTTGACGTACCTCATGCAAACGCTCATCGCCGGTAATAATGAGATCATGTATAGGCATATGTAGAACCTGACCTACACGTGTATCCACATCAATAAAAGTCACACCCGTATGCTGCGCAATATATTCACCAACAGCAGTTTTACCGCTACCAGGCACTCCCACGAAGATCAGACGAGCATAGGCTTTTTCCTCATACATGAATGAGTCCCACTTTACGGGCAGGTTCAGTAAGTTCTTCAGCGCTGACGCGGTACACGTGCGGATTACCTATCCCATCCAAAAGAACGAAACGGAGCTGACCAGAGCGTACTTTTTTATCATTAAGCATCACTGATAACACATCCGATAAAGAAGCGCCCTCATAGCAAACGGGTAGTCCGATAAGTGAAAATACGTGACGATGCAGGTCTACACTTTCACGGTCCAACACACTACGAGCACAAGCTAGCTCTGCGGCAAAAACACAGCCCACCGCCACGGCATACCCATGGCGCCACCGGTAATTTTCACAACGCTCAATTGCATGAGCCAGCGTGTGACCATAATTAAGGATTTCACGCATACCCAGCTCGTGTAAATCCTGCGAAACCACATCAGCTTTGACTCGTATAGAGCGTTCTACCAGCTCCATCAAAACCTCACTGTCATGCGACAGCATATCGGCACCATGTCGGACAATAAGATCCGTAATAACACCATCACGTATGAAACCGCATTTAGCTATCTCAGCTACACCAGAACGCATATCCTCCAACGGCAAAGTTGATAAGAAATCCATATCAACTATCACTCGTGTCGGCGTATGGAAAGAGCCGACAAGGTTTTTCCCCGCCTGCGTGTTAATACCCGTTTTCCCACCTACAGCAGCGTCCACCATTGCAAGCACAGTGGTAGGCACCTGAATGACATCAATTCCCCTCAGCCAGGTGGCGGCAACAAAACCTGCCATATCCGTGGTTGCTCCACCACCAACAGCAACAATTGCATCATGTCGACCTAAACGGATACGACCGGCCACATCCCATAGCTCGGTAACAACCTCAATATTTTTACCTGCTTCAGCATCCGGATGATCCGCACAATGAACCTGATACCCTAAAGCACGTAAACCCTCAGCTAAAACATGAGCTTGATGAAGCATTGAAGGCGCATGGATCAGTAAAATCTTCGTACACGTTGAACGTAAACCAGCGGCCACGTCACTGGCATCACTTCCACGCCCAATAATCACAGGATACGGTTTTTCCCCTCCCACATGAACAATGCGATGCGGGACCTGCACATGAGCATATAAACGCTCAGCAACCTCATCAGCAGGAGACGAATCAGAATATTCATGATACGTCGCTACTTGCGCATATAAGTCAGCACGTTCTTCACGTAAACGCCGCAAAGCCTCATCCGGATGATCTGCCAGCAAAGGCCGATGCGTTTTCCCTTGAGTGCGTCGCACAAGTTCATCATGATCTACGTCTAAGAAAACGACACTATGCCCACGCAACATATCACGCACAGCAGGATTGGTAACGGCTCCTCCTCCCAGCGAAATCACCGCATGAGAACGTAAAGCAGTCTCCACAGCCGCACATTCCATATCACGAAAAGCTGCTTCTCCTTGTGCAGCAAAAATTTCACGCACACTGCGCCCCTCACGTCTTTCAACGAGAAGATCAGTATCCACATGCGCGACACCAAGTTTTTTCGCCAGAATACGGCCCACTTTTGTTTTACCAGCGCCAGGTAAACCCACAAAAACAATAGGCAATGTCAGGAGCATTATGACCATCCTCCTAATCGAGTATTCACATGCTGCACATAAGCGTCTAAGTTACGTTTCATTTCATTGACCGACAGGCCACCAGCATGTTGGAATAACGCATCGGCAAGAACCAAAGCTACTTCAGCCTGCGAAATCACAGCAGCGGGAACGACATGGCATGTATCTGAACGCTGATGCAACGCTGTCGTAGCTTCTCCGCTTTCCACATCAACTGTGCGCAGCGCATGAGGAATCGTTGAAATTGGCTTAAAAGCAGCACGCACAATAATGGGCTGCCCATTGGAAGTGCCTCCTTCAATACCGCCCGCATGATTTGCTGTGCGACGCAGGCTCCCATCATTTTCACGGATCAGCTCATCTTGAGCAGCAGAACCAGGTAAAGCTGCTTGAGCAAAACCATCCCCAATTTCCACACCTTTAACAGATTGGATTGACATGAGCGCTGCCGCAATACGCGCATCCAAACGACGATCAGCGTGGACATGTGAACCTAATCCCAAAGGCACATGCCATGCAATTACTTCAACGACACCTCCAACAGTATCGCCAGTATCTTTCGCAGCTTGAATACGAGCAAGGAAACGTTTTTCTGTTTCCGCATCTAAAGTACGCACAGGTGAGTCATCTAAAGCTGAAACATCATCTGGGGTAGGTACGCGCTCTCTGGCAGCAAGTTCTTCACCAACAGAAACCACGTGGGAAACTAAACGAATACCTGCTACCTGTTCCAATAAGGCTTCAGCTAAAGCACCTAAAACGACACGTGCCGCAGTTTCACGAGCTGACGCGCGTTCAAGCACATTACGTATATCAGTGAGGTCATAAGACATTAATCCAGCCAGATCAGCATGTCCTGGACGGGGACGTGTGAGTTTCTTATTACGCGCAACCTCGCGTTCGTCTCCACTTCCCGCGTCAATGAGGAGAGCTTCAGGTGGGACAGGATCCGCAGACATCACTACTTCCCATTTAGGCCACTCTGAGTTAGCGATCTGGATTGCAACTGGGGCACCTGTGGTTTGCCCGTGACGGATACCGCTCAGAATTGTGACCTCGTCTTTTTCCCATTTTTGCCGAGGCCCACGTCCCGCGCCAAGACGACGACGAGCCAGCGCGTCACGGAAAGTTTCAGTGGTGACTTCCACTCCGGAAGGCATGCCTTCAATTGTTGCAAGTAAAACGGGGCCGTGTGATTCCCCTGCGGTCATCCATCTGAGCATGGTGTCAGTTTTTCATATCTGTCGGCAGTGTTCTGGGCGCGTCCGATCAGTAGGCACAGGAAAGACAAAAAGCTTTCTCGTGTTCATAAGCGAACGGGGAAATGTGCATTTTTTAGGGCTTGTTTCACCTCATGAATATGTAAAAGACCAAAATGGAAAACAGAGGCTGCAAGTACCGCATCTGCGCCAGCTGCTGCGGCCTGCACGAAATCTTCACACCGCCCCGCGCCTCCTGAAGCAATCACGGGAACGGACACATGTTCACGTATGGTACGCAGCATATCCACATCAAAACCTTCACGTACCCCATCAGCATCCATTGAGTTCAAAAGGATTTCACCAACACCGAGTTCACATGCACGTATCGTCCATTCAAGAGCATCAATTCCTGTTGAACGTCGCCCCCCATGCGTTGTCACCTCATAACCGGACTGCGTGCACACACCCTGCTGACAACGACGAGCATCTACTGAAAGAACAAGCACCTGATTACCGAAACGATCAGTCACACGAGCGATCAGGTCAGGGTCAGCCAGAGCAGCCGTATTCACGCTTACTTTATCTGCGCCGCGTTCAAGGAGGCGTGCCACGTCGTCAACGCTGCGTACTCCCCCACCTACGGTCAAAGGGACAAACACGTTTTCCGCAGTTGCAGACACGACCTCATACATTGTGGCGCGTCCTTGTACGGATGCGGATACGTCAAGAAAAGTTATTTCATCTGCGCCTTGCTCACTGTACAGTCGAGCGCGTTCAACAGGATCGCCTGCGTCTGTCAGATTCTCAAAATTCACGCCTTTGACGACGCGGCCAGCATCCACGTCTAAACATGGGATTACACGTACAGCAACTGTCATATGTGTGAGTCTAGTTGGGTTGGCACAGAAAAAAGAGAGCGTCCGGTTTGCGTCTTTCTTTCGTAACGGCAGCACGAAAGAAAAGCACGGAGATTTTTATGTTTATCCTATTTAAGTTCCCTGTGAGTTTCCTGCTGCCTATGGCCTGTCCTCAGATTGTCTCTAAGGATCAGAACGTGCCTACTCTGATTCCTCAGTATCATTTGCTGGTTCGGCTGCCAAAATATCGACAAGCACGCATAAAGTGTCGTCTCCGTAGGCTAAATCCGGAGGAATTGTGATTGCCACACGGGAACCTACACGTTGATCGACTAAAGCTTGACGGATCCCCGGCATTGCCTCACCTAATCGCAGCATACGCGGCACGCCGGTACTCCATGTAGCATCACGGACAATCCCATCTGTCCAGCCTGTCGCAATAAATTGCACAACTAAACGATCATCAAGTTGTACTTGCGGCCCGTAACCACGAATCAAAGGGTGTGCGGTTACATTATCTGGAGGGGTTTCTCCGTGACGAATAATCGGTCCTTCCGGTGCAATAGTTACATCCATCGGGCCTGTTGATACGTCAACGTTACTTCCTTGAGCAACTGTATAAAGAATGTCAATAACATCAATTTCAATGGGCGAAGCAGATTCCGCGCGTTCTTCTTCACTGAGGTAACGCACGTATAACAATCGCGTTCCTTCTGTTTTCCCTACTACCGCACGTAAGATTTCTTGATCGAAAACTTGAGTGCTTGCACGCCCCAAAGTTATTTGTGGCCGACCATGAGGTGACAAAATACTGCCATCACGACCATCAAATGCTGTGATCGACAATAAAACTGGTGATTCTTCCCTGATAACGCGTCCCATGCCGCGAGTAAGAACCTGACGTTTTGCTCCTGTGAGTGAAATAGTTTCATTCACTGTGAGGACCGGAGTAGCCCCCACGCGCCCTGATACTTCAATTCCATAAAAGCTGGTAGGTGATTTTTGTGTACTCTGCGCAGCATCATATGTTTTATGAGTAAATATGGGCAAGAGGCGCACAATCCCAAAAGTAACTGCGGCTGCTAATAGGAGCACACAGATAATACCGGCATACCACACGACACGTCGGTATGTGCTTTGTTCTTTCGCATGCCTGCCAACATTGGGGCTGTGTTGATTCATCATGCTGGTAAAACCGGTGTTGAATCAGTGATATCACGTATCAAAGCATCCACGCGCACGTCTTCGCATGCGAATGGGTCCTGCAAAGATAAGGGCTGCGCATTACCGTATTCTGGCCGTATATGTACCCAATCTGCTGCAAGATCCACATGCGCATCTTGAGCGGCACCAATGATTTTTCCACGCAGATACGCGCGTGTCGTCAGGGGCGGTGTACGGGTTGCTGATGTGACTTCTTCATCGGTGCTCAGGCGCTTCATTAACCCTGTTTTTTCCATTCGATCAGCCAAGCCGCTCGCAGTGATGTCATGATAGGACAGGTCTAGTCGGGCAATACGTGGATCCGAAAGTCGGCATCCTGTGCGTGACATATAGGCATCAATCAGCTTTTTCTTTATGACATGGTCCAGTTCAGTATCTACCTGAGTCCAATCATTTGTATCTAAAGCATGGATTGCACGATCCCACAGGTCCACAACATATACAAGTAACGATGTCATTTCTTCTACTGGGCATCGGCGCAGGACTCGTTCATATATTTCGCGTTGAATCTGTGCTGCCGTCATTGAACGCCCATCAGCGAGGTCAAGACGTACTTGCGTGTTATTCCCCGTATTGAGTTGCCGGATAGCACCCATAGGATCCGCCAAGGCGAGGTCCTCTAGGTGGATTCCTTCTTCAATGGCATCTAAGAGGAGCTGTGTCGCACCAATTTTTAACGCAGTTGTTGCTTCACAAACATTCGTGTCCCCCACGATGACATGCATACGACGGTATGACGTGGAATCTGCCAAAGGCTCATCGCGGGTATTAATGATAGGGCGTGAACGTGTTGTCGCAGAAGAAACAGCATCCCACATGTGCTCAGCTCGTTGTGATGTGCAATATACTGCGCCTGCCGGGGTGCGACGAATGTATCCTGATCCCACTAACGCTTGACGAGTAATAAAGAAAGCAACAAGAGCATCAGCGACTTGCCGGAAATCTCGCCTGCGGTGCAGCAAATAGTTTTCATGGCATCCGTAGGAATTTCCTTGTGAATCAACGTTATTACGGAACAGGTACATGCGTTCAGGGCGACCGTGTTCTTCTAATCTGTGGTCAGCTTGTGCGGCAAGATCAGTAAAAAGGCGGCTTCCAGCACGGTCTTGTGCAAGTAGATCGTCAAGGCGATCACATTCAGCAGTTGCGTATTCAGGGTGAGAACCCACGTCAAGGTACAGTCTGCCGCCATTACGTAAGAACAGGTTCGTTGAGCGGTACTGTTGGATAAGCGGAGTAAAAAGTTCACGCGCAGCCTCATCGGCATTTAATGAGGCAGGTGTTCCATCCAGTGTCGCAGCGGTAAGCCCGTACTCTGTTTCTATACCAAAGACGCGGCGTTTCACCTTACTGGCCACCTTTCTGAACGAATCCTTGAACGAATTGCGTGGCATTACTTTCAAGAACTAAATCAATTTCGTCCAGAAGGGCATCAATGGGTTGTACTGTTGCATTTACTTGTCCGTTGAGGATCTCCCCTTCGTCCTCATGCGAGGGGCCACCACCATGTGCGCGTAATTGTTCCACTGAATTATCTTCCTTCTCTTTGTTCTTTTCTGCTACTTTTCGTCAGTTTTTATTTGAGAGACTTTACCTTGCCTCTGAAATAACGCAAAGATAAAAGTACGAACTACCGAATAGTTACGGCCTCTTATGCTGGCAGGTCAGGTAGGTAGCGTTCTATGATGGCCCGGTCGACGCCTTCAGCCTGCGGCAAAGGAACACGAATCAGGTCAGCACCTCCCGAATCGAAAACAAGGGATGTCCACGATGCTTTCACTAAATCAGGACGGTGAGCAACTGCTCGACCGCGTATATATGCGCGAGTATTCGATGGTGGTTCCGTTACTGCTTCACGTACTTGTTCTAATGTGAACATGCGTCGTACACGGCCAGCTTCTTCTAATTTTGCTACGAGGGAACGCTGCGGCCTCATATCAGCCCACTGCAAATCCATTGCCACTAACCGTGGATCATCCCATTGCACGCCTAAACGTTCTTTTTGACGGGAAAGTAACTGGTATTTCGCTACCCATTCCACTTCAGGAGCAACAGAAAATAGATCACGTTTCATACGGTCAATAATGTCTTGCCATAATGTTAATGCGTATGCTGATTCTGTATCCGGCTCAATACCAAGCCGTTCATAGGTGGCACGCACTAAATCCAGATAGGTTTGTTGCATATCTACAGCAGTCCACGAAGCGCCACCTGCCGTTGTCATACGGTAATCAATATGAGGATGGTGGCTGACTTCCCATGTCGCTTCTACCGGGTCATCTAAAGCTAAAGCTTCCCATTCCAGACCGATTCCCTGCTCGATAGCCCATAAGACTAACGAGGTTGTAGCGAAACGCAGGTAAGAAGAATAGTCAAAAAGGTTCGCATCTCCACCGATAACATGCAGACGACGAAAACGGGATGGGTCTGCATGTGGTTCATCACGCGTGTTGATAATAGGACGGTTGAATGTGGTTTCTAATCCCACTTCATTTTCAACGAAATCTGCACGTTGCGATATTTGGAAACCTGGTTTTTGTGAACGCTGACCGATACCTACACGCCCTGAACCGCATAAAATCGGTCGGGTCACCATGAAAGGCGTAAGCCCACGAATAATGTCCTCTAAATCAACGTCACGTCGTACTTGATAGTTTTCATGTGTTCCGTAGGCCGCGCCTTTTCCATCTGTGTTGTTTTTTACGAGGACAATTGCGCCTTCTGGCTCTTGGGTAAGTTCAGCCATCGCGTCGCATGCAATAAGTTCGCCTGCACGGTCCCATAAAACAGCGTCGCGTGGGCCAAGTGTTTCAGGGGCAGAATATTCCGGATGGGCGTGGTCCACATATACTCGCGCACCATTGGTCAAAACAGCCGCTGTAGCAGCTGGGAGCGCCAGTTCTTCGGCTCGTGGACGCGGCACGTGTTCTTCCCCGCCTGATGGGGCTAAATGGTACGGGTCGTCTGTCAGTAAAGAAGGGTCTGCTGCTGCGCGTGTCATACGCATTCCGCGTAGGTCATTCAGTGGATCTTCTGCAGTGTAATCCCATCTCACAGGAGCAGAGTCTGCAGCAGGTGTTTTTTGACGTGAACGCCTGGCAAGGGCGCGTATCGTTTGGGTTGATAGGAGTACGGGATTAGCCCACGTATTTCCTACTTGATAGATACCGAATTCGGTTTCTGTTGCGATGATACGATTCACGCTCATTGTGTGGTCCTTATAGGTCGTAGTGCAACAATTTCAGCTTCAAGTCCTATGGTTCTGGCCCATTCAGTTGCTGAGCTTGATGCTGCTACATCTACTGATTCACCTTTTTCTTCTTCTATTCCCTGTATCAGGTGGTCACGGTGCAGACCGTAAGGGGAATTGGCAAGGAAATCTTTGATGGCATATTTTTTTGCTCGCTCAACGATTCCTGCGATAAGTGCTCCAGATAGGACATCTGCAAGGTAAATGGTGAGTGTACGCCCATCGGCTAGCTCAGCTTCACGCAATGCCATATCGTTTGTGCGTGAAAATAGTCGTTCAACTGCTGCTTGGATTACGGCTTCGCGTGCAGCTTCTGGAGTGCCAGCGGCAGCTATCTCATCAGGATGTAGCGGAACGGTTGAACGTAAGTGTTTGCTGAAGATTTCAACAGCGCCTGCACGATCCGGACGGTTCACACGAATACGGACATCTAAACGTCCTGGTCGTAAAACAGCTGGATCGATCATATCTGCGCGATTAGAAGCGCCAATAATGACAACATTTTCTAAGGATTCAACTCCGTCCATTTCTGCAAGGAGCTGAGGAACAATCATTGTTTCAACGTCGGAGGAAATACCTGAACCGCGTGTGCGGAAAAGGGCTTCCATTTCGTCAAAGAATATGACAACTGGGACATTACCTTGGGCGAGTGTGCGGGCTCTCGAAAAGATCGCACGTATATGGCGTTCAGTTTCACCAACGAATTTATTCAGCAACTCAGGGCCTTTAATGGACAGGAAGTATGCTTTTTCAGCATGGTCGCCTGAAAGTGAGTGGGCAACTGCTTTAGCTATCAATGTTTTGCCTGATCCGGGTGGTCCGTATAGCAAAATACCTTTGGGGGGTCGAAGCCCGAAACGCTTATACAGGTCAGGATGACGAAATGGTAGTTCAATCGCATCACGTACCTGACGTATTTGCTCATGAAGACCACCGATGTCGTCGTATGTGACGTCGGAGATTTCAGGGGTCAGCATTTGTTCGACGTCTGAACGAATGATGCGTTCTAAAGCGATACCTGCGCGCATGTCAATGACAACGCAATCACCTGAGCGTAGATTTCCGTGTCGTAAAGGGCCAGCAAGTTCAAGGAGGATTTCTTGCCCGTTTTCTGCCGCAACAAGTAAGCGGTCGGGTTCAACAATTTCACGAACAACACCGATTGATCCCGTGCGAGCCATTGCGTCTGCTGCTATTGCAATCATTTTGTCATCGAGACGTACCCACTGTCCGACGCTCAGATTTGTGATGTTCAGATCGGGGGCGGCAGCAACACGCATACGCCGTGATGCAGACATGACTTCAATTTGTTGTTCACCAACATGTGCAGCTAAAAAGATAGCCATTGTATGAGGAGGACGGTTCACTTGTGTTAATTGTTCTTGCATGTGTACAAGTTGTGAACGTGCCGTGGTCAGTGCTCGTGAAAGGCGTTCATTTTTTTCTTCAAGGGAAGTAATCATGCGTCCTTGTTCACTGATACGAGCAGAAAGAACATCCTCATTCATCGTCTTTCCCTTCCACCCATGCTTGAGTTTTAGCTGAAAGGTCACGGCGTACTTTACGGATTTTCTTTGGGCTGCTTATCCGTGCTCCTACGGCTTCATCGCTCCAGTTTTCTTGGTCATCCCACATGCCTTCTTTTCCATCAGCACCCGGTGAGGGGCGTGTATGCCGCTCTTGTGAACGCACTCCGGGGGCAAGGCGACGAGTGGTTACTAGGAAACCTGTATGCGCCACCATACGATGGTCTGGCCTGACAGCAAGACCATCAAGGTGCCAGCCCCGCGCCATAGTTTCCCATGCTTCAGGGTCAGTGAAACCACCGTAAGAACGGATATCTTCAACAAGGCGTGACATTTGAGTGACTGTGGCAACGTAACACAGTAAAACTCCGCCTGGGATCAGGGCGTGGGCTGCTGCGTCTAAGTTTTCCCAGGGTGCCAGCATGTCAAAAATAATGCGGTCGATACTACCCTCATTCATCGCACATAGTTCATCAGCTGCATCTGCAATACGTAGATCCCATGCCGGATGGGGACGCCCAAACCATAGGTCAACATTTGCCCGAGCAATATCCGCAAAATCTTCACGACGTTCAACGGATATCAGATGCCCGTGTGTTCCGACAGCATCAAGCAAAGCTAAGCTGAGGGCTCCCGAACCGGCTCCTGCTTCAAAGACGCGTGCCCCTGGGAAAATATCAGCATAGTGAATGATTGTTCCCGCGTCTTTTGGGTAAATGATGGCGGCTCCGCGTGGCATTCCCATCACGTAATCGTGACGTAATGGGCGAAGCACTTGGAATTGTCGGCCTTCAGGGGTGGTAATTACTTGACCGTCAGGATGACCGATCAGATCGTCGTGGTTAATTCCTCCACGATTAGTTTGGAAATATCCTCCCGCAACAAGTGTGATCGTGTGTAGTCGCCCTTTGGGGTCTTTAATTTGTACTCTGTCGCCCTCACGAAGGTTTCCTCTGCGAGTTTCTTGCCCTATCGGGAATGTTGGGCGCAGGTTTTCAGGAGTTATCTGTGTGCTCATCGTATTGAAGTTTATCGCTGTGTCCACATTCTCTGCTTGTCAGGTTCGCCACTGTTAAGGGTTGCCACTACCGTGGTATGTATGGCACGTACAAAGACATGGGAACCAGCCTTGTCAGCATCGCGGGCAAAGGAATATCGTCGTTGTCCGCTGCAGTATCGGCTGCATGTGGTTGATGGTTTCACCGATCCACCAACTCATGCCACAGCGATGGGAACACTGATTCATAGTGTTCTTGAGGATCTTTTTGATCTGCCTGCGCACGAACGCACGGTTACATATGCGCAAAAATTACTGTCGGAGCATTGGCAGAAAACCTGCGAGGAAACCCCTGAAGTACTGTCTTTATTTCCTGTGACAGACGTGCAAGATGATCCTCTTGCTCAGGTGCGCTCGTTAATTTCCTCGTATTTTGATATTGAAAAGCCTCAGCATATTTCACCTGTTGCGCGTGAATATCATGCGGAAGCTGTGACTCCTGACGGTGTGCGTTTGCGCGGTTTCATTGATCGCATTGACCGTTCACCTGAGGGGCTTTTGCGTGTTGTTGATTACAAAACAGGGAAAGCTCCTGCCCCTCGTTTTGTCGAAGATGCCTTGTATCAAATGCGTTTTTATGCACTTTTACTTATGTTGAAGGATCGTTTTCCCGCGCGTTTGCAGTTAGTGTATTTGCGTAGTGGTCGTGTTCTCACACTTGATCCGGAACGTGAGGACATCATTCGTTTTGGGAAAGATGTTGAGACAACGTGGGCTTCCATTGAAAAAGACGCGCATCAAGGCGTATTTACTCCTCGACCTAATCCTCTGTGTCAGTGGTGTGGGGTACGTTTTGCATGCCCTGAATTTGGTGGTGTAGTTCCTGAGCTTTCTGAAGAAAAAATTACACGCCTCCTCAGTACTCGAATATCCACCTCAACAAGGACGTGAGGTACGTGAAGTAAGGTTTTTCATCACTTCACTGCGATTGTGACTTTCCGTGCCCTTCTCCTCATTTTTAGCGTCCTTCCCTGCCTGCTTTTCTCCCTCACTTTCTGTTTCACCGGGAAAATATGAAGCTGTTTTCTTCCGATCAGCACACAATATTTCTTTAATTTGTGCGCAGTACTCGTGGACGATGTTTCACATATGCACCCTTTAGCTCACCATTGCATGTGAAGTGGCTTCAAGTATTCCGCTTGTCAAAAGGATGGCCAGCACAGCAGCTATTGCCAATCGGTACCATACAAATACGGAATACGACTGTGTGGATACCAAACGAAGAAACCATACAATCACAATCCATCCAACAAGGAAAGCTACAAGTGTGGCACCAACCGTTGGGGCGACATCAACATGTTCTCCACCAGTGAACACTTTTGCAACCTTATACAGGCCTGAAGCAAAGACTGCTGGCATTGCTAAGAGGAATGAATACCGCGCGGCAGCTTCACGCGTGTATCCCAGCGCTCGCCCCATGGTGATAGTTCCACCGGAACGTGAAACACCTGGAATTAAAGCCATTGCTTGTGCGAAACCGTACAGAACAGCGTCTTTCCATGTCATACGTTCCAATGTGCGAGTGCGCGGTGCCCATCGGTCTGCAAGTCCTAGAAGCGCAGCGAAAAACGCCAAAGTAAAGACGCTCACCCACAGATTACGGAAAGTGGTGTCAATCCAATCTTCAAGCAGTAATCCGAGGACACCGATAGGGAGTGATCCAACAATAATCATCCAACCCATACGTACGTCAGGATCAGTAGCGGGGACGCGGTTTTCTTTTGGCCCAATTGGTAAGGCTCGGAACCATTTCGACAAAATACGGGCGATATCTTTCCAAAAAACAATGAGGACAGCGGCTTCTGTCCCTATTTGAATGATTGCGGTAAAACCTGCACCAGGATCAGTAATACCTGTGAGTTCGCCTACTATACGCAAGTGCGCTGAAGATGAAACGGGCAGAAATTCAGTGAGTCCTTGAACTAAACCCATGATAAGTGCATCAAGCCATGTCATGTCTTTACTGTATTCCCTGTCTGCCTCCATGCTGAAATACGCTGTACAACGTAAGGTGGCTTTATGGAAATTCGTCAGTGCGGGAAGTCGGGTTTGTTTGTCTCGGCTCTGGGCCTTGGAACGCTTACGTGGGGACGCGACACTGAGCTGCATGAAGCAGCTGAGATGTTGGAATTTTTCACGGACTCCGGTGGTTCTCTTGTGGAGTGCGCACCGTGGCATGGTGATGGTGCGGCTGTTGATGTTCTGGGGCATTGTGTGCGCACGATAGGACGACATCGGCTGATTTTGGCTTGGCGTGGGGGTTTACGACGAGGTGAAGGGGGTGTGGCTCATCCTTCATCTTCGCGTGGCGCTATGCTGGCGGGTTTAGATGAGGCTTTGGAGCGTTTAGGGACAGATCATGTTGACCTGTGGTTACTCACTCCTGATCTGCAAGTCCCGTTAGAGGAAAGTCTTGAGGCTTTGGAGGTGGCGTATCGTTCTGGTCGTGCGCATTATGTAGGCCTCGATCACCTCAGTATGTGGGACACAGCACAGGCAGTATGGGCGGGACAGCACGGTACTTATCCACCTATCAGCGTGGTGGAACAAGAATTTTCTTTAGTGAATGCCCATCAGCAGGCAGCGTATATTCGTCAATCATATGAGGCAGGTCTTGGGGTCTTTGCTCATTCGCCGCTTGCCGGCGGAGTGTTGACAGGTAAGTATCGTCATTCGACTCCTCCTGATTCACGAGCAGCTTCAGAGCACCTTCGCCATACAGTTGCTGATTATGTGACAGGTTCACAGGGGATAGTAGAGGCGCTGGCACGTGCTGCACAGGGGCTTGAGCGTTCGATGGCTGATGTGTCTTTAGTGTGGGTGCGCGATCATCCCCATGTGACTTCAGCGATTATCGGGCCGCGTACGGCACGTCAGTTAGAGCAGATATTGTCTTCTTCTCTATCGCCTTTACCTACCCCTATTCGTCGTGTACTCACTGAAGTGGCTGATTGCTGATTGTGTTGGCACGGATTGAGGAAATTTATTCGCCTACCCTTCACGCATATGAGCCTTTAAGGGAGCAGCTACCTGTTGGGCTGAGCAGCAAAAGCGCTCTTATACGTATAAGCCTTGGTTCCTGCGCAGGTTAGGAAATATTCATCAATCCAGTCGAAATACCCTCTTGTAGTGTCTAACGCACGGGATTGGGCTCCGGAGTGAACTTTGCTCCTCTGAAGATATGAAATGAAGCTAACCCCAGTTATGAGGTCAGCTTCATGAGTAAAAAATTCCTTCAGAGGAAAACTTTAGTCGATGTCCATATCGTAAATATCGAGGTCTTCACTATCGTCAAAGTCTTCATCGTCTAGTTCGTCGTCGTTTTCTTCATCTTCCTCGTCGTATTCCTCATCGCCTTCATACATGTCGAAAGGTAGTTCTACATCAAAACGTCGGAATAGGACATCGTCGTACAAGAAGAAAGCGTCACGTAGAGCAGATTCAGCCTGTTCCAAAGCACGTTCATCAAGCCTGTCCTGTGCGCATGCCACATCAAAGTGATGTTCAAAGGCTTCGATCAGGTGGTTTAACGCATGACGTGGATCTGTGCTCATAGTCACATCTTACCTTGTTCCTAGAGTTACGGCAGGTTTAGTTGTGCGCGAATAACTGACACCATGAGGTCTGCACCTTTAATTTCTGCTGTCTCATCTGCACCAAGAATTCGCGTATTTCCTTCATCATCCAGTAATTGTGAAGCACCCATCCGCGGTCCTAATGGGAGGATCACCCATTCTTTAGTCGGACGATACACGTTTTCTGGTTGCTCTCCACGAATCTGAGCAGAAATATTCGCAATAACTACTCGCGCTTGCTGGCGGGCTGCATCTGCGCGTTTTGATTCACGCACATCAGTAATATCACCTACGGCATAAGTATTCGCATATCCGTTCACCTGAAGGGTTGGTTCCACTCGGATTGTCCCATCGGGGTGCAGAGCTTCTTCATAGGATGTTCCTGCTAAGAAACCCGAATTTGCGCGAGCACCGTAGCATTGGAACCAAAGATCCGCTTGTATTTCTTCACCGTCCACCGTTTGCACCGTAAAATGCCCTAGCTCACCCACATTAAAAGGCGGAAGGTAGGCCAAACTTGATCCTGTGATAAGGCGAATACCAAGTTCAGCAAGCTGAGTCTTAATTTCTTCGCGTAGTTTCGGTGAATACCCTGGCGTGGATAAAATATCTTGTTCTTTTTCCACGATTGTAATGTTTAAGTCAGGGTGTGTTGCCGCAAGTTCACCGGCGAATTCAATGCCCACAGTACCACCACCGACAAGCATGACAGAACGTGCAGCACGTAAATTTTCGTGCAATTGTTCCAAACGAGCTTGCGCCACTTGAGCACGAGAGGACGAATACTTCGCTGGGAAGGGGTAGGTAGATCCTGAAGCAAGCACCACATAGTCAGCCTCAATAGGTTCACGTCCGTACACGTGAACAGTGGTTCCTTCAACCCGTGACACAGTTCCTTGAATGAAAGTTCCGTGCGTGAGCAGGTTGGAGTATGGCATGAAAATGGAGTGTTGCCATGTTTCTTCAACTGCAGCACGTAAAGCAGCCGCATGGTGAACAAAACGATCTTTTTGTTCTACAAGGATTACTTCCGCTAAAGGATCCAAACCTTTAGCTACTGTTACGCCTCCGTAGCCGCCACCGACAACAACAATGCGAGCCATTGTGGGCCTCCATTTCTTACTCGTATGTATCATCGTCTCATTAAGTGCGCATATGCACCATGTAAAACACCGTGTGCAGTGTCGCACTTTCGTGTCACACGATTTTTCCAACGAAAATAATGCCTGTTTTAGCACCTACATCATATTTTCAGGGTGTCTAAAAATTTCACACGGCGCTGTTTCTTCTTTCTGAATGTATTCCTCGTGTCATTCATCCAGTTTGAGTGCTCTGCGCACATTCGGTGGGAAAAAATTCGGGCCTTTGAGGACTTTCCCATCTTCCCGCAGAAGAACAGAACCATCGGGCATAAGTTTCGACAGGTTCGACGCTTGAACCTCATCAAGAACCGCATTTAAGTCAATACCGCTTTCTAAAGCCATCCCGTAAATCACGTAGACCAGGTCGGCTAAAGCATCCGCAGCTTCGACAACGTCATGCGTATGATCGGATATTTCTTTTGCTTTTGCAGATGCGTCCTCAATGATTTTTCGAGCTTGTGGGCCGTAAACTGCGCCTGTAAGTTCAGCGAATTCCTCACTGATAAGCGACATTCTCATATCCAGACGGTCAAAATCTAAGGTAGGCCGCTCCCCTTCAGCTACACGATTTGGCATTGAGTAGGTCGTATGAAATTGGGTAACCAATTGTGCTGGGCGTGTCGAATCGTATTCCAGAGCAGGTAAACCAATTTTTTGAGGCCCGTCCCATGGGCTTGCTGGTTCTCGACGGTCTTCTTTTAGTAGGGAGGCTACCCAAAATTTACCTGCATCGCGCCGCGTAATTCCTTCCCGTTGGAAGCCGCATCGCCAGACAGGTTTCCATGAACCCCAGTTTCCTACATTCGCAAACCATTCAATGCGTGTGGCGTGAAAGCGATCAAAAGCAGTGGCCACAGCTAGGCGAACGGCTTGCGTCATAATTCCTCTACCCCATTGATCGGAACGTGTCATGAAAGCTATTTCAAAGCAATGAGGAATACGTGCGTGACTGAACAGGTTAATGCGTCCAAGGAGTTCACCCGTTTTTCTACATGTAATAGCCCAATCTAGCTCACCTTTATCCCAAGCATCAGCAACTTCGTTCAGGTGAGAGTAAGCCATTTCTTTCGTGTAAGGCCACGGAATAGTTGTTGTCTCAGCAAATCGTGGGTCTTGGAGGATTTCATAGAGTTCCTCAGCGTGTCCTATGCTCATAGGTACGAGGCGAATATTTTCCCCCTCAATATTTACTGGCGTAAAACCCATGTCATTGTTCCTTCCGTGAACGGGCGTGTTTCCACGCTGTATCGCAAGCGTGACGTAACGCTGTTGTTGTCTGCATTCCTTGGAGTACGAATGTATTATCAAACAGCAAGGTAGGGACAGAATCTATTCCCATGTGCATAGCAAGCTGGTATTGCGACCAGACATCATCAGCTGTTGCTGGGTCCGACAAAGCAAAAACTGCATCCTGTGGGGATATGCCGATATCTTGTGCGCATCCGATAATGACCTCAGGGTCAGCAATATTTGATCCCATCTCAAAACGTGTACGAAAGATTGCGTCGGCGAATTTCAGAACTAATGTGTCTGAACCTGTGTTTTCTCCTGCTTCCCAAGCTGCGATATGTGATTGAACGAGTACGCGGAAAGCAGCGGTTCCTGGAGCAAGAATCATGGAATCAAGGTCGAAACGGATACCTTCTGCGCGTCCTAATGCCATAATCCGATCGCGTAGGGCCAGCGCTTCAGCGGGTTGCATATCTTCATTTTCAATGAGGGATTGCACCCAGGGCATGTCGGTTACTTCTTCTTGTGCGGGGTCAAGAAAAAATGGGCGCATAGTGACTTCAACTTCGTCGCGGTGAGGAAAGTCTGCAAGCACCCGACGTAAATGTCGAAGTGTGAGATATGACCATGGGCAGGTGAAATCTCCCCACATTTCGATCTGCATGAGGCATCCTTTTCGTGAGTTCTCAGCTTTTTTCTTATATTTTGCCGTATTTAAGCTATTTATGATGTCAGCTCACAGACAAAATATGCGCTGTGAGCTCAATTTGGTATTACCCCCTCTTTTCATGCTAGACTCGTCTGCGCTTGGAACAAATTGTTTTGTTTCATCGTCATCTGCGCGGGTGGCGGAATAGGCAGACGCGCTAGCTTGAGGTGCTAGTCCTCGTACTAGAGGGTGGGGGTTCAAGTCCCCCTCCGCGCACGAGAAAAGGCTCTGTGAATGTGAATTCACGGAGCCTTTCGTTTTTTCGATCTCTTTGGGGCCTATTGGCCAAAGCGGGCCTATTGGCCAAAGCGTGTTGGTTTTTGGGGCCTATACGACAGATCTTGTTGGTGGGGTTCTTGTTTTTTGGGCCTATACGACAGATCTTGTTGGTGGGGTTCTTGTTTTTTGTTGCTATGAAGCCCGAAAGTGGGTGTTGGACTCGTTTCGGCTCGAGTTTTTGGTTGGTCATTTCGTGTTGGTTTTGTCCTGGTTTTTTATTGATATTACGGGGCAAATTCGGTGTTGGAGTCGGCTTGGATTGAGGGATGGGAAATCCTCAATGCAAAATCTGCGGTGCTACAACTCAAAAATAAGGCCCAATTCAAGCTGATCGACCACGATTTCTCTGTCCATCATTACCGATATTCTTCCGAGGGGTCAGTACTCACGTGAGTCACTTGTAGCCCATAGTCCCATTCACTTGTTTCCATAACATGTAGTGCATTCAGAAAATAGGCTACCGGCCAGAAAGGTATGAGGGTATGCCCTTCAGTCGAAACCGCGTAGCCTGAGTCATGCTACCGGCCAGAAACATGTGTGTAAAAGAAAAAGAGGGATGCTCCCCTTTTTTAGGGGAGCATCCCTTTCCCGCACGCGCGCGGGGTTTATGCGGGGTTTATTGTGTAGCTACCCCGTTCACACCGTGTATGCATCGTGTGCGTCGTGTGCGGGTGGTGGTTATGAGTGTCAGGCCGGCTAGTGCTGTGCTTGCGGCCAGTACCCAGATGAGCGGCATAGCGCCGGTCATAGCCAGGGCGCTCTTACCGATCTTGACCGGGACAGGCTCATTAACTATCACGCCGGCATCTACTCTCACGTCCTGCTCGCTCACGTTGACTGTGCGTGTTTCCTGGTTTAACAGGTAGCCATGCGGGGCATGAACCTCACGCACCACCCACTGCCCGTACACGGCAGCAGAAAAACGCACAACACCATCCGAGCCGCTGGTCGCGCTCAGCCTTTGCCCGCTTTCTTGATGGACAGCTTCAAAAACAGCGCCAGCAAGACCATGACCCGCCTTGTCTTGTTTACGCAGGACAATATCAGCACGTATCGGAGTATTTTCCACGTCTTCTACCTGCACAACCTGCCCATCTTTTTGAAGAACCGCCATACGCGTCAGGCTGGAAGCACGATTGTACCCGGGCGCAGCAACCAGCTCACGCACCACATACGATCCCATACGCAAACCAGCAAAAACCACATCACCATTCACATCAGACACACCCACAGCAACAAGCTCGCCCCCCGCAGGGCTTGCCTCACCTGCAGGAGTCGTGTTGGCCGCGGGGTTTGTGTCGGCGGGGTTTGTTGTGTGGGCGCCATTTTGTGGCTGCTCGCCCGTGTTATCTGTGCTGTGGGCAGGAAGGCTCATGTTTTCTGGCTGCTGATACACACCAAACTTCACGCCTTGTAAAGGCTGGCCTGTTTCAGCGTCAATCTTATGCACCCGAATACTGCCACGCATCGCGGTATTCACATACTCGCCCAAAGCAACAACCTGCTCATTACGAGTAATACTCGCCTTCAGTGTCACACTACTGGGCAAGAACGATGCAGGCGCGCTCTTTTCACGCACCACATACTCACCGTACGGCACGCCCTCAAACGAGACCACACCATCACTCGTGCTGGTTTGCTCACCAACCACGCCGCCTTGAGCATCCACAAGCTCAAAGACCGCGCCAGCAAGCCGAGCACGCGTTTCAGCATCAACCTTGGTCAGCGTGATACTGCCGCGGATCAACTGATTAGCTACCTTACCAACTGAAACACGTTGCCCGTCATCATCTATACGCACACTACGCGCACTCGTGTCAGGCAAATAGCCCTCAGGAGCTTGCACTTCACGCAGCACGTACTCACCATACGGGACACGCTCAAACACAACCGAACCATCAGGGGCGCTCGTTCGAGTATCAAAAGCACTCTCCGAAACCCTATCCCCGCTCTTAGCAAACAAGGAGAACACCGCGCCAGCAAGCGGAGCGCCAGTTTCAGCGTCCACCTTACTCAGCGTGATACTGCCGCGCTTGATCGGGTTTTCTACCATGCCCGCATCAACCCTAGCGCCATGCTCACGCACAGCAACATCAGCCGAATAATCAGCACGCAACACGTGAGAAACCAGGCTCGCGGACTCCACAAGCGTGTAATCCCCGTACGCCACCGAGCTGAAAGTCGCCATGCCAGAAGAATCAGTCACAGCCTCATACTTGACCACGCCCTCTTGCTTCAACTGGAAAGTCACACCAGCCAAAGGCAACCCACTGTCAGCATCAACCTTCGTAACTGTCACCGTGCCGCGGATCAACTGATTCGTCACAGGAACAGAACGCAAATCAACGTCCTGCCCATCCTCACGAACAGACACATCCTGCTTCCACGCAGCATTCAACACGTAATTAACCAGACTCGCGCTCTCACGCAACTCATAATCCCCAAACGGCACGCCCTCAAACGAAGCCACACCATCAGCCCCGGTCTTTGCGGTCGCAAACGGCGTCTCAGACACCACGCCCGCCTCAGTCTTAGCAAACAGGGAGAACACCACGCCAGCCAAAGGCACACTAGCATCCTCAGCATCAACCTTCTTGACCTTGATGCTGCCGCGCTTCATCGTATTCGTAAACGCGCTACCAGTCAGATCAACAAGCTCGCCCTCACCACTCACACTCACCTCACGACCCGCTGCCTCAACAGACGGGTTATACGCAGCAAGCGGACCAGTCTCACGCACCACATACGACCCATACGGCACACGCTCAAACGAAGCCACACCATCAGCCCCAGTAGTCGCGGTAGCAAACGCGCTATCAGACACCACACCATCGGTCTTAGCAAACAGCGAGAACACCACACCCACCAAAGGCACACTCTGCGCCTGCCGGTCAGCCTGCTCACCCAACTTCTTCACCTTCACAGTGCCGCGTTTAATGGGGTTATCCACCGTACCCACATCAACCCTAGCGCCATGCTCACGCACAGCAACATCAGCCGAATAATCAGCACGCAACACATGAGAAACCAGGCTCGCGGACTCCACAAGCGTGTAATCCCCGTACGCCACCGAGCTGAAAGTCGCAACCCCAGAAGAATCAGTCACAGCCTCATACTTGACCACGCCCTCTTGCTTCAACTGGAAAGTCACACCAGCCAAAGCCGCCCTAGTGTCAGCATCAACCTTCGTAACGGTCACCGTGCCGCGCTTCATCGTATTCGTAAACGCGCTATTAGTTAGGTCAACAAGCTCGCCCTCACCAGTCACACTCACCTCACGGCCCTGCGCCTCACTGGACGGGTTATACGCAGCCAGCGGACCAGTCTCACGCACCACATACGACCCGTACGGCACGCCCTCAAAGGAGGCCACACCATCAGCCCCGGTGGTCGCGGTAGCAAACGGCGTCTCAGACACCACACCATCGGTCTTAGCAAACAGCGAGAACACCACGCCAGCCAAAGGCACGCTCTCAGCCCCCGGGTCGGCTTGCTCGCCCAACTTCTTGACCTTCACAGTCCCGCGCTTCATCGTGTTTGTAAACGCGGTGCCAGTTAGGTCAACAAGCTCACCCGCACCAGTCACACTCACCTCACGGCCCTGAAC